>CAJUBP010000019.1 GCA_910584585.1 uncultured Lachnospiraceae bacterium
TTTAGAATTGACTTAAAATGTTTGATTGCAGCTATAAGCTGCGCTATGGTATAATGTAAAAAACATCCAGGAGGTGTGTGATGAAACAGCGGTAAACAGCATTGTCTGGTATAAATTGTTTTTAAAGCAGTGTCTGGAAACTCTGGCGCTGAGATTAGTGAGGTAACAATGTACAGAGTAAAATACGCAGTGAGAAATAAAAGCAGAAGTCTTTTGTTAATTCTAATCTCCTTTATCTTCATCAGCTTTATCTTTATTTATCTTGACAGTATTGACGGGAACTACCGAGCCCTGGAAAATTTAGGAGATCAGATTCCCGTTTCCATATGCTTGACGGATGTAAGCGGGATACGGCAGCAGGGGCTTAGAATTCAGGAAAAAACGGCGGATCATTTAGAGCAATTAGATGTGAAAGAGAAAGTGCTGACCGCAGAAAGTTACGGCAATGTCAGCCGCGGCGGCCAGGACAAAGAGAAAATAAGCGTGTTCCTCACCGCTGCCAATGACGCCTCGGCATTCCTGCTTGAGCCGGAAAGCCTTACCGTCAGCATGGAGGAATTTGAGACAATGCTGTCAGAAGACGCCGGAGTCTGTCTCCTAAGCAAAGAATACGCAAAAGAACGAGGACTGAACTGCCAGCCGGGAGACACTCTGGAATTGAACCTGTACAGCGGAAAATATGATGAAATCGGTCAGGTGGACGGATTTGAAAAAGTCACTTCCACTCAGATAGAAATAGGCGGGTTCTTCCAGGGACGCGTATATGACAGCATAATGGCGGAAGAGCCCAATGTTATCTGTTCGGCGGAGTGGCTTAGAGGCCAGTACGCAGCGGCAGGAATGCCTTTTTATTATTCTTCGGCAAGAGGGGTGATTGGAAATCCCATGGAATTGAATACATGGAAGGAAACAGCAAGAAAGCTTTCCTTCTTCCCCATGGACACCCAAAAGCCGGAGGACATTGCGCAGATAGCCCTGTCAGTGGACGACAGAAACTATATCCAGACAGCTTCTAAAATCAAGAAGAACATAGAGATTCTCCAGATATTCGTGATACCTGTTTTTGTTCTGCTTATCCTTTTGGAGGCGCTGATTTTCTTTCTGTCCATTCATAACCAGAAAAGGGATATTTTCCTGATGCGCTGCCTGGGGATGAAAAGATTTGAGATTATCCTGCAGCTGCTGCTGGAAGGAAGCGCCCTGGCCGTTATCGGAAGCGGTGCGGCAATGGCTGTATTGCTCTGTGCCGGCTATGGATTTCCGGCGCAAACCTGGCTTAGAGTCTTTCTTGTTTTTATGGCAGTGCAGTTCTTGGGCTCAGCATTTTCCGCCATCCTTGTATGCCGGAAAAACGTGCTGTATATCGGGAAGACATATTAGGAGAAGAACGAATATGAATAAGTTAAGAATAGAAAATGTAAGTTACCGTTACAGCAATCACTATCAAACCACGTACGCTCTTCGGGAAGTGAACGCCCAATTCCAGTCGGGGCAATTCTGCGTCATTGAGGGAAAGTCCGGGAGCGGAAAAACCACGATGCTTTCCCTTCTGGCGGGCCTCGACCTGCCCTCGGAAGGAACCATTTATCTGGATGAGAAAAGCTACCGGGAACTGGATCGGGATAAACTCAGAAGAAATCAACTATCCATTATTTTTCAGAATTACAATTTGTTTCCCATGCTGACCGTACAGGAAAACATTGCCTATCCCCTTGGACTCACAGGCAGAAAAAAAGGAAACTGGAAACAACGGATCAATGAAATCTTAGAAAGCGTGGGATTAAATGAAACCATGCAAAAAAAGTTTCCCGGAATGCTGAGCGGCGGGGAGCAGCAGCGGGTGGCAATTGCCCGAACCATAGCGTCGGAAGCGCCGATTATCCTGGCGGATGAGCCAACCGGGAATCTGGACACAGCCAACAGCGGGCGGATTGTGGAAAATCTGAAAAAGCTGTCCCATGAAGATGGGCGGTGCGTCATTCTGGTCACCCATGATCCGGACATTGCCCGGCAGGCGGACGTGCTGTACCGGATGAGTGACGGGCGGATTGTGGAGAAGCAAAACCTTTTTGTACAAGACGGCAAAGAAACTGTAAAGGAATAAAAAGAAACATAATTATGATAAGTAAAAATGGTTGTATGAAAAATAGTGTAAAACAATTATTCCGTAAAAAGTGGATGAGCATTTTATTCTTTTGTATCATTATGTTTGGCACAGTGTTTTTCGCGTTGGGATGCAGTCTGTGGATGAGTGTCCAGGATTCCATAAACCGAATGAAGGATAGCTTCACTACCATAGGGACTGTGACGCAGAAGCCAGACAACATGGTAACGGAAAGAACATGGAATGCGGAACTGCAAAAATATAAAATAACAGAAAGAGCAGGCTATACGCAGATTCTAAATGAAGAATTATTAAACAGCCTTGACGTTACATATATAAACAAAGTGGAACACAGGCCATTTTACGGTGCGGTTTCCCCTGATTTTATCACAGGCACATTAGCAAGGGATGGCGTCGGTTCCACTTCATCATTAGTGGAATTTTCACCTCTTGAAAATAGTCTCCCAAACTTTCCGGTGAAGGTAGAGATAAAAAAGGTTTATTGGGGAGATGGGGAGCCTTCCATGGTTGGAAAGGAAATTTGGTTTTGTGACTATTACAGGGAGAAGACGGAGCCGTTAGAAGCAGGTAAGACATATATTGCGTTTCTCGAAATGAATATTTATGCCGATACCCGCATAGAGGAAGAATACCCTTTGGAATATGTTCCAGTGGCAGCTTTTACAGACAAGAAACCATCAATGCACTGGCAGGAAGTAAGCGCAGGTTTTTGGAATACGGAAGATGGAGCGTTATGGCAGAATCTTATTGATGAATTAAACAAATTGACATTTGAAACAGTGCCAGTTACGCCGACAGAAAATATTGAACTTTTAAGCCCTTTTCATGACGGCCAGGCCTCAATCGTGGAAGGAGAAGCCATCAGCGGTGATGAGTATGAAGATGGTTCAAAAGTATGTCTGGTTTCCCAGACATTTGCTAAATTAAATAATCTCAAAGTCGGGGATAAAATTAAATTACAGATGTTTTTTACAGATTATGAATATTCTAAAGTATCAATGTCGTCTGGAGGGGGAGGAATGTCACGGTTGGATATTTTAACTCCGGAAGGGCAAAAATATGATGTGTTTTTTGAATCGGATTATGTCATTAAAGGGATATATTTATATCATTCACCAGGATGGAATCTGTATGAATTGGTGCCAGATGAGATTATTATTCCAAGCGCATCCGTTCCAGAAGAGAAGGTCAGGAACGTCATTGCGGAAGGCCCCATGCAGGGCTATAATGCATCTTTCCAGATAGAAAATGGAGGAATCAACGACTTTTACAAGGAATTCTCCAAACTTCCGGAATCTTCCCTTCTGGAAATAACTTTTAATGACAAAGGGTATGAGCGTTTCTCTTCCCAGATGAACAACATGCAGACCATAGCCATTCTTATATTCCTGGTAGGTTTCGTGTCGGTAATTGCAAGCAGCGCATTTTTACTTTATTCCGCCATTATCAGGCAGAGAAAGCGGACCGCTATTGAACGGGCATTAGGAATGTCCCGGAGGGAATGCAGGGTGTCCCTGCTGACGGGAATTATGCTTTTAACGATTGCTGCCGCCTGCGCCGGAGGAACCATTGGAGGAATCGCCACTGAAAAGATGCTGAACGCAGCATCGCTAGAAGAAGATTATTTCAGTTCCATGTATTCCAAAGGAATTGCAGTGAATAAAGATGAGGAAATGTCTATAACCGCTAATCAGAATATTGTAAAGAACAGCATTGTATTTGCGGTAAGTGCAGAAGTGCTGGGCATTTTTGCAATGTCTCTGTTTTTGATCGGGAGAAACTTAAAGATAAATCCAATTCAGCTATTGGGAGTTAAAGAAGAATAGAAACAATTTAAACTCTATATTAATTTACGATTTTCTGTAAATTAATATAGAGTTACAAGGAATTCATAAATAAGATCATTTCCAAGAAACAAACAATTTATCGGCGGTGAATGATACAACTATAATATTAAGATTAGGACTTTATTAGAATGATAAAAATTAAATAACTGCAAATGAAAAATAATGATTTAATGAAAAATAGCATAAAACAATTATTCCGTAAAAAGTGGATGAGCATTTTATTTTTCTGTATTATTATGCTTGGCACTGTTTTCTTCACATTGGGATGCAGTCTGTGGATGAGTGTCCAGGATTCCATAAACCGGATGAAGGACAGCTTCACTACCATAGGAACTGTGACGCAGAAGCCGGACAGCATAACAATAGAGAAGAGATGGGATGCGGCGCTTCGGAAGTACAAGACGACAGAAAGATCAAACTACACACAGATATTGAGTGAGGACATCCTAAACCATCTTGATGTTGCTTATATACATAAATTGGAGAAACGGCCTTTTTACGGCACTGTTTCCCCTGATTTTATTACGCCATACAGAGCAAATGTTACAGATGGAGAAAATGTTTCAGGCACGGCTTTACTGATGGAATTTTCGCCATTGGAAGACTGTGTGCCCAATGGTCCGGTGGAAGTGGAAGTAAAAAAAGTTTATTGGGGAGATGATAATCCCTCTCTGGTGGGAAAAACAATTTCCTTTTGCGATCATTATAACGAAAATCCAGAGCCTTTAAAAGCTGGAAAAAGATATATTGCCTTTTCCGGATGGAATATCGTGGATAAGCATTCAAAAGAAGCGGGCATCATTGAATATGCTCCGATACCAATATCATTGGGCAAAGATCGGACGCTTGAATGGGGAGAAATGAATGCGGATTTCTGGAATACAGACACAGGAGAAATGTGGAGAAATTTCATTGATGAAATAGAGAAATTGTCATATAAAGCGGTGCCTGTAACGCCAACAGGAAGCACAGAGCTTTTAATCCCTTTCCATGAAGGCCGGGCGGCTGTTGCTAAAGGAGAAGATATCAGCGCAGAAGAATATGACGGCGGCGCCAAGGTTTGCCTGGTTTCCCAGACCTTCGCTAACTTAAACCATCTCCAAGTAGGGCAGAAAATCAGGCTGCAAATGTATTTTTCAGATTATGAAACTCCAACAGTTGAGAATGTTATATCGACAGGCGGTATGGTGACTGGGATGTTCCGGTCAGACATTTTAACTCCAAAAGGCGGAAAATATGATGTGTTTTATGAAGCGGATTATATCGTGAAAGGAATTTATTCTGTTCAGTCCACTGGAGGCGAGAGCCTGTATGAATTTGCGTCAGATGAAATTATCATTCCAAGCGCATCCGTTCCAGAAGAAAAAGTCAGGAACATCATTGCGGAAGGCCCCATGCGCGGCTACAATGCGTCTTTCCAGATAGAAAATGGAGGAATCAACGACTTTTACAAGGAGTTCTCCAAACTTCCTGAAGCTTCCCTTCTGGAAATAACTTTTGATGACAAAGGATATGAGCGTTTCGCTTCCCAGATGAACAACATGCAGACCATAGCCATCATCATATTCCTAGTGGGTTTTGTGTCGGTAATTGCTAGCAGCGCATTTTTACTATACTCAGCCATTATCAGGCAGAGAAGACGCACAGCTATTGAACGGGCATTGGGAATGTCCCGGAGGGAATGCAGGGTGTCCCTGCTGACGGGAATTATGCTTTTAACGATTGCTGCCGCCTGCGCCGGGGGAACCATTGGAGGAATCGCCACTGAAAAGATGCTGAACGCAGCATCGCTAGAGGAAGATTATTTCAGTTCCATGTATTCCAAAGGAATTGCAGTGAATAAAGACGAGGAAATGTCTATAGCCGCTAATCAGAATATTGTAAAGAACAGCATTGTATTTGCGGTAAGCGCAGAAGTGCTGGGCATTTTTGCAATGTCTCTGTTTTTGATCGGGCGAAACTTAAAGGTGAATCCAATTCAGCTATTGGGAGTTAGAGAAGAAGAATAGAGATCCTTTTGTCTCATAAATTCATTGCTAAGCTGCCTAAGAAAGAGGAAAACGTCATCGGCCAGAACGGTTCCATGCTCTCGGGCGGTGAACGGAAGAAGGTTGCGGTGGCCCGGGCGATGGTAAGGGAAGCGCCCATTATTGTTTTGGATGAAGCCACAGCCGGATATGACGGGGAATCCGACGCCCATCTGCATGATTTTCTGATCCATCAGACAGAAGGGAAGACGCTGATTGTAATCACTCATAATCAGGAGCATTTAGAGGGGATGGATCGGGTGTATTGTTTGAAAAACGGAAAATTATATCCGCAAACCAAATGATTTGCCAACAGATTCCAGCACAATGGAAATCTTAGTCCCCTCTCCCAGGGTGCTCTCAATTTTCATCCTTCCATGATGCGCGGCCGCAATCTGATCGCACAGCGCCAGACCAAGCCCCATGTTTCCGCTTTTCCTGGAACGGGACTTATCCACCCGGTAAAATGCTTTCCGGACTTTATCCACTTCCTCCGGAGGAATTCCACATCCTTCGTCCCGCACCCAGAGAGAACTCTCATCTGCTCCCAGATAAATCCGGCTGCCGGATTTTGAGGCCATAATACTGTTATTGATCAGATTAATCAGGAAACTTATCATCAAATCATCATCCATTTGTTTCGTCCGGCCCTGATATTCCCCTTCTCGCAGCAGCCTGATTCCTGTTTCCTGCAGCTTATATTTTACATTATTCTCCACTGTTTCAAAAATATGTTCTAATGATACTTCCCGCAGCGCAGCTTTGCATTCCGGTTCATACAGCCTGGTTAATTCCATCATTTTTTCTGTCAGGCGGGACAGCCTGCCGCTTTCCTGGTGGATGTAGCGCAGGGATTTTTCTTCCTGCTCCGGCGATAATTTTACGCTCAGAAGCGTTTCTGAATACCCCTTAATAGCTGTCAGCGGAGTCTTTAATTCATGGGACATGCTGCCAATTAATTGTCTCTGGGTTTCATTGATATCCTGCAGGGGCTTCGTAATTTTCTTAATCAGAAACACCAGCAGCAGTGCCATTCCAAGAGACGCCAGGCAGGAAATCAGAAGTTCCTGGATCACCAGGTTTCTGCTTTTTTCATAAATGTAAGTGACGTCTACCGCATAAAATAACGTATAGTCTGCGGTATTCATTTGGTAATATCTGACTGCGTCTCTCTGAAAAAATACAAGGATATATTTGTCATTGCTTTTTTCTAAAACACAATCACCAGGATCCTCTATTTGATTTAAATTAATATGACTGACATCAAACTCATAAGGACTGCTGTTATACAATTCCGTTCCATCTTTGTATAATGCAGAATTTTCCGGCATATTTTCCCGGAAGCAGTAAATAATTACATGTTCTGACAGCTCAGACTTTAACCCTGCATTAGACAATTTCCTGTTAAAATCCCCTACGGCATTTTCATAAATCTTACGTTCTTTTTCTTTCAGCAAATCAATTTTTTCCTGCCGGCTGGTAAAAATCACGTAAAATGAAAAAACCTGCGCCAACACAAAAAGCATGGTTGCCGCAGTGATTGCAATTTTCTTAATCATATCCATAGTTACAATCCTCCTGGGATTTTCTGATACTCGTTTAGGAATTGCTTGGGCTACATTGACTAAATTCAGCATGAAATCTGGTATGAAGTGGGGCGGCAGATTGCGGGAATGAATTTTAAGACACGCTCTAGGGCACTTCCATCCGGTATCCAACCCTCGGCACTGTAATAATCACGTCAGAAAAATCCAGTTTTTTACGGATATTTCCCACATGCACATCCACCGTCCGGCTCTCTCCCTGAAAGTCCACGCCCCAGAGAATATTCAAAATCTGATCTCTGGTAATCACCCGGTTCCGGTATTTCCAGAACACCAGCAGACAGTCAAATTCCATGGGCTGCATGGGGATTTCTCTGCCGTTTTTGTGCACGGTCCTCTTTTTCTCATTAATTACCACATCACGGATGTGTATTTCTTCTGTCTCCTCTTTGCCGCAGCGTTTCAGTATGTTGTCCATACGAACCAGAAGCTCTAACATCTCAAAAGGCTTTACGATATAATCCTCCGCCCCGCTCCGCAATCCTTTTACCTTGCTGGGCAGATCCCCCTTGGCGGTCAGATAAATAACGGGAATTTTATGTTCTTTCAGTTCTTCCAACAACTGGAATCCGTCTTTTCCCGGAAGCATAATGTCCAAAAGGGCAAGAGAATAATCGTCCTGTTCCTTTAAATGGCTGCTGAATTCATTGCCGTCGAAAAAGGGGACAGGCTGGTAGCCTGCAATCTCCAGGTTCATGCAGATTAAATCGTTGATGGGGATTTCGTCTTCAATTACCAATATCTTTTTCATAGGATCACCAAGTCTATTATAGCGGAGATTTGACAAGAAAGCGAGAGGGATTTGTAAATGTTTTGTAAAAGTGTTTTCAATCATTTTTTCTTATGTTATAATAAATCAACTAAAATTTAGTTACATATCATATGATTAGTCTTGGAAAGTAGATAAGTAAAGCAAAAATCAGGAAGATATTGTATGGATAAAATAGGAAAAAGATAAGCAGACTGACAACGTGCCCAATATTACATTGAAAAATAGAAGAGGTGACTTCATGTTAGCAATAAAAGGTATATATAATAATGGAAAAGTTACACTTGAAGAAGAAATGCCAATTCAAAATACTATAACAGAAGTAATTGTAATATTCCCAGATAATAAGCCCCAGGAAACCTCAAAAAAGCTCTCTTTAAAAGAAAAAAGAGAGCTTTTCGAAGAATTCTCAGGAAGTGTTAACAGGATTTTGGATATTAAAACGGAAAAATCAGAAGCTTTGGAGGAAAAATATGAAAGTACTGATTGATACAAATGTAGTATTAGATTGGATTATGGTAAGGGAACCAAATGCAAAACTTGCAAAAAGTATTATGGAACAATGTCTTTTTGGGAATATCCAAGGATACCTAACCTCTCATACTATTACCGACATTTTTTATATACTAAGGAAAGATTTTTCTGTTGAAAAAAGAAAACAATTGTTAAAATTACTATGTCAGGAGTTACAGATAATTCCCGAAAACTGCGAAACTATCCTCCGCACATTGCATCATAAAGAATGGAATGATATAGAAGACGGATTGCAAATGCAATGTGCAAAAGAAGCTGATTTAGATTACATTATTACTCAAAATTTAAAGGATTTTTCAACATCAGAAATAAATGCTGTCAATGAAGAATCTTTTTGTAAAATAATCTCCCTGGGTATATAGAAAAAATGTGAAAAACGATAAACAGGAGGCAGAGGTTCTGGAATAGGTTTTGTTCATGGAAATTCTATTGATGAATTAAAAATTACTTTTTCCCAATGCATTGACAATTATCTGGAACTATGCAATAAAATTCAAAAAAATCCTGACAAAGAATTTCGAGGTTCTTTTAATGTAAGAATACCTCCCGAGCTTCATAAAAAGGCTGCTTTAGCGGCAGCAAATCAAAAAATTACTCTAAATCAATATGTAATAAAAGCTATTAATAACTCTTTTGTAGAATAAAAGAATTTGGCGTCTATATTTATACTAGAACTTCTTTTACGGGGAATAACAAATCATTTTTCTAATGCGTGTTCTCGATTATATATGTTAATCTTCTAAGGGGCTGCCGGAAAAATTTTTCCATCAGCCCCTTAGAGCGTGTCTTAAAATTCATTCCCGCAATCTGCCGCCCCACTTCACACCAGATTTCATGCTGAATTTAGTCAATGTAGCCCACTACACCTCCTAAATTCAGCATAAAATCTGATGTAAATTGGGACGACATTTTGCGGAAAACAATTTTAAGACACGCTCTAGAAGGAGCATTTATCCTTTGACAATTTCTTTGTATTTACACTTTCACTTTCTTTGTCTTACTGTAACTTCCATATACTTTACTTCCAGTGGAATCTGTTTTATATGCCCTGACACGCACATAATAATTTTTCTTCTTCTTTAATCCTTTTACTGTCTTTGACAGAGCAGAAGTATCTGCTTTTTTGACGGAAGACCTGAACTTTTTATTCGTGGAATAACAGATTTCATATCCGTCAGAACCGCTGACTTTCCGGTATTTTACCAGGAATTTTCCTTTTCCCCTTTTTTCAGGGAGGAAATCACTGCTTTTTTCGGCTTGGCAACTGTTTCCCATCTGGCGTATAATGTCTGTGATTTGGTGATTCTTGTGTAATAGGACATTTTAATGCCGCCGGTTCTCTCTGTATACCATCCTTTAAAAAGATATCCCCTGCGCTGAATGGAAGGCATGCTTCCAATCATCTGGTTCCTCCGTACTGTGATTGTCCGACGGGTGAGATTTGTTCCGCCGTTTCCGTCAAAGGTAATTGTACATGTATTTTGAGCAGAACTTTCGGTATCTGTTGAATCATCAGAATCTTCTGGTTCATCTTTAATTTCCTGATTGACAGGATCTTTCTTTTTATCAGGATCTTCCGTCTCCAACTGACCTGTACCTAATGCTGAACCTTCATCTGTAATAGTATCTGACGCGCCGCAGCCGTAATCACAGTATGCTGTTTTTGTTCCATCTCGTCCAATTGCGGCATTGTTATCCGATACATACTTTGTAAATAAATGCTCCACACAATCTGTAAAATTCCCTTTAAAGCTATAACTGCAATCCTTGCAGATATAGCTGGTATAACCAATTTGATTACAAGTAGGTTTTATAAGCATTTCATTATAAGAACAATTAGAAGTTTCAATTTTACCGCATTTACTGCAGCTCCAGGAATGTGTGCCATCATTATTTGCAGTACAATTTTCATATGAATGATTACAGGTTATTGTCACCGTTTCTGAAGCTAATAATGGATTTTCTCCGCCTCCTATATCAATTGCATACACATAAACTTCTTGATTTCCCAACAGTAAAGTTGGTATTTCTGCTTGAAATCCATGATAATTTCCAATTTCATAAGAACTATTTATATCATCCCTATATTGATCCGCTGTAATCACATAACTTTCTCCTACGCCTGCCGGCCCTCCAATATAAATGTGAAGTTCTACAGGTTTCAGCATATCATCTAAGTCAAAAACCCAGCCGCTTACGCTAACTAAACCACTGCCGCCTCTTATCCATTCTACACTTCCTTGCGGGCTATACGATTGGGCGATATTAACTGTTTTCCTTCCTATTAACTGATTTTCACCATTTCCAATATTTATCGCATATACATAAACTTCCTGAATTCCTGATAAAGAAGTTGGAATTTCCGCTTGGAACCCGTGATAATTTCCAACCCCATAAACACTGTTTACGTCATCCCGATATTGATTAGCGGAAATTACATGACCTTCTCCTGAATCGGCTGCCCCTCCGATATATACATGAATTTCTACTGCTTGTGACACAGAATCTGAGTCAAAAGCCCACCCGCTTACAAAAACTGCGTTTTTTCTTCCTTCTGCCGCGTCAAAACACCCAGTTGGATTACTGTCATCCAATAAATATACATATCCTAAAAAGCCTGAGCAGCCTCCTGATGAACTGATTTGACTTTTTGATAGGCTAATTGAACGCACGCCAGTGTTGCCTGCATATGTATATGACGACGGCAAGCCTCCTTCCGTCAAGGTAACAGTATCACCATTAACACTTTCTACAAATGCTACATGTCCATAATTTTTATATGCCGCATTACTCGAAAATTTCCATATCGCAAGCGCGTTAGCTTTTGGTTCACTTCCTCTTTTATATTGGGTTGGTAAATTTGTCCAGTATGCTGAAGCTCCATATAAACCATATTCATTTGTTCCTGTAGAAGGAAGTGATACTCCTATTTGAGACGCTCTTGCTTTTACCCAATCCACACATCCCGCTGTACTGTAATCAGCAGCTTGTACTCTTAGATTTATCAGCATATACAATAAAATTATCACCATTATTGGTAATCTTATTATCTTTTTTCTCCAGTTTCCTTTTTGTATCATAAATACCCTTCTTCCTTAATACTGCCATCAACAAAAAATTTCTATTTTCTCCTATTTCCATTTCATAGTGTAATAACCGGACGTTAATCCACCGTCCATCCGAATATAATAAGTTCCCTTCGGAAGATTCAGCGTAACTTTATCTTTTCCTTTAATCTCCCACCAGACAGCGTCATTTTTTGCAACTAATTTTCCTTTTTCATCTACATTTCTGTAGGTTTTTCCCTTTTTTACTGCCAGCCGCATAGTCAATTCCATCTCAGAGGAATCCTTGAGCTTAGAATCAAAAACAAGTGTAACCTTTGATTTTTCAGGCAGATTTATTTTAAAATAATGATATTTCAATGGAAACAGCAAATCTTTTACCAATTTTCCCTTCTTTAGAGAAACAGCATTTTTTGCGCTCGATCCTGATTTGCTCACTTTAGTAACCGCAGTAAATGCGTAACGAATATTATATTTCTGATTGCCGCTGACCGCAAGATAATAAGTCCCCTTTTTTACTGCCCAGGAAAAAGAATAATTCTTTTTTTCAGTCAAAATATTACTATTTACTGATAATTCTTTTTTAGAAGAGTTCAGCAAATCTACACTTGTATACCCGGAATCTACTTCATATTCATCAAACTGAGCATTGTAATCGTCTTCTCCCGGAAGGGGAGATGTTTTCACATCAACTATGATATATCCTTTTTTCGGAATCTTAATTTTATAGTAGGCGGTATCGTAAGAATTATAAACAATTGTCCCGTCTTCCTCTGTTTCATAAACACCACCCTGCCCGGACGCCCATTTCTTATTCTTCAGCTCCGTTTCCCCTGCAAACGCAGTCGCCCCAAATGAAATAAAGCACATCACCAGAACGATAAACCCAATGAATCTCTTTTTCCCTTTCATAAAAACACTCCTTTTCTACTTATTAGAATATATTTTATAGTTATAATTTATTATACTATAACTATAAAAAGATTAAAGTTAAGATATGATTTTTTATAATTCGGAGATACTATTACATAAAATTGTTTTTAAAGTAAGAAACTGTGAAAATAATATTTTTTCAATGCTATTTGTGCCTGAACAGAGCGAAAGAAATGGGTGATTACTATGAAAGATTTAGATTTTGCCTTCATCGGGCAGAGAATCCGGGAACTTCGGAATGAGAAAATGCTTACCCAGGAATACATCGCCAATGCGGTAGACGTCAATGTTTCCCATATCAGCAATATTGAAACCAACAAAGTGAAGGTAAGCCTTACCCTTCTGGTGCAGATTTGCAATGTACTGGATACCACCATAGATTATATCCTGGAACATGAGTACCGCTCCAATGATTCTGTTATTGAACAGGAACTTGTCAATGTTTTTAAAGAAATGGACAAAGAAAAGCAGGAAACTTTGCTTCGTATTGCAAAAATTTTGTAACAGTAAAACCTTCCAGCTTCACTGTTACAAAATTTTATAATCTCTGTACTTTTACTGCGGAATTTATTATAATACAGAAAAAGCTGAAATGATTTTACTGTCCAATTTATTCTAATATCGAAAAAGCTGAAATGATTTTACTGTCCGATTTATTATTAAACCATATTGTTCTGCAGACAAAAAAGGATGTGAAAGTATGTCTCTGTTCAAAGAAACGGAACCCAGAAAACAAGAAAAGATCAACGGTATTATCTATGATATGTCGCCGGCCCCCAATTACCGGCATGGAATCATCAACGGAAACATTTATAACAAGATTAAAAACGGATTGAAAAACAGCCTGTGCATGGCTTTTATAGAAAATCTGGACTTTAATTATCATCCAAAAGAAAATGACGATTATATGCGTCCGGATCTTATGATCATCTGTGACCGGAAGCATCTGAAAGGCGGCAGCTACAGCGGCGTGCCCAAATTCATTGCGGAAATTTTAAGCCCTTCCACTGCCATGAGGGACAAAACGGAAAAAAAAGACGCCTATGAACAGGCAGGCGTGCCGGAATACTGGATTGTATCCCAGCAGGGTTCTGTGGAAATTTATTATCTGGAACAGGGAAGCTATAAACTGACCGAAAGTTATATTCTGCAGGATGATGAAGAAGAGGAAGATTACAATGCCCAAACGGTGATATCCTTAAGGGAATTTCCCAATATTACAATGACATTGGCGGAAATCTTTGAAAATGTGGATTAGAGCGTGCTTTAAAATTCATTCCCGCAATTTTAAGACACGCCCTAGGGCTCATCGGAGTAAGGAACTGTGCAGAAATAACTTATGCACAGTTCCTTACCGGCATTTTCAAAGACTTTTGCCAATGCTGAAACGGCATTATCCCTGTTTCTTTACCACAGGAATCCACACCTCATACTGGGCATTTTCCGGATCAGGATTCAAGTACACCTCAATATCCGGCGCGCTTCCATATTCATATCCGGATGTAGGAAGCCATTCTGTGACAATCCGCTTTTCCAGTTCCTGAATGGACTGATTGGTTCCGGAACCGGAAAAAATTGCCCATATTGCCGCCGGCACAGTATATTCCTCCAATCCTTCCCCGTCTTTTGAACTGGAGACGGCAATATAATACCGCCAGGGTTCCTCTTCATTGCATGTGCTGACCCCCAATACTCCCATAGGCGCTGCATTCATCATAGATGTCAACCGTTCCAGCGTTCCATTTACGGCAATCTCCTGCCATTTGGAAGGAATCACTGCAAAATTCTTCTCAATCTCCTTTTCCAGTGGCACAGATACTCCCACAATGCGGAATGCTTCCTTTGTCTCAATCCGATATTTCATCTCTTCGACTCCTTTCACGGTAAGTTTAAATGTAATCGGAGGAAATGATTTGACAGATACTCCTTCTGTCCTGATGGCAGAAGGGGCAATTCCATGAACAGACTGAAACGCCCTGTTAAATGCAGTGGGGGAACTGTATCCATATTTCTCCGCAGCGTCAATAATTTTAATCCTTCCGCCCTGCAGATCCACGGCTGCCAGTGACATCTTTCTCTTGCGGATATACTCAGACAAAGGCATACCTGCCATATAGGAAAACATTCTCTGAAAATGATAAGAAGAACATCCGGCAATCCGCCCCAGCTCTTCGTAATCCACCTGCTCTGTGAGATGTTCCTCCATGTAATTGATGGCTTGATTCAATCTTTCGATCCATTCCATGTTTCATTCACTCCTTTTCCTTGAGCATATTCAAAAATATTCTCTAACAAATATATTTTCAAATGTGTTCTGATAAATTTTAACAATATTTTAACTACCTGTCCTCTCTTTCTCTGCACAAAAAAGAGAGATTGGAAAATCCTTTATTTCTATTATATCCTTACCACTTATATTTTTCAATCAACCGACCGTCCGTAATTTGTTGAAAATAAAATTTATTTCTCCTATAATGACATCACAACAAGGAGGTGATGCCATGCAGGTGGAAATTAAAATCGACAATTCCTGCACAGAACCGAAAGTCATGATCTTTACTGCCGCTATGACAGAAGAGGTCAGCGATATCATAAAAAAGTTATCAGACAACATTCCTCAGATTATTTCCGGCAGTAAAGACGGAAAAATAGAAGTTTTGGAACAGGAAGATTTAATCCGAATTTACACAAGCGATAAAAAAGTATTTGCTGTAACAAGCAAGGGAACTTATACCCTGCGGTTAAGACTGTATGAAGCGGAGGAACGGCTGAACCCCAATCAGTTTGTCCGTATCTCCAATTCAGAAATCATTAATTTAAAAAAGGTAAACAATTTCGATTTGAGCTTTACCGGAACTATTTGTGTTAAGTTATTAAATAATGATATAACTTATGTTTCCAGACGTTATGTCAACAAAATCAAAAAAATATTAGGATTATGAGGTAAATCATATGAAGAAAAAAATCGTTTCACGCTGTGCCATGGGTTTTCCCATCGGAATTACTATCGGTTACTTTATCACTATTATCTTGTCCCTTGCCTTTGGAAAAGGATATTATTCTCCCTGTGTTCCGGAACTTGCTGACATGATGGGCAATGAAATTAATGCCGTTCTCCTGCAGGCGTTACTGTGCGGAATATTGGGAATCGGCTTCGGGGGCAGTTCTGTTATCTGGGAACTGGAAGACTGGAGCATTGTCAAACAGACAGGAATTTATTTTCTGATTGTATCATTTATCATGATGCCTGTGGCATATTTCAGCTACTGGATGGAGCACAGTATCTTTGGATTCTTCCGTTACTTTGGGATTTTCTTTCTGATTTTTGTAGTGATATGGATTGTAGAGTTTACCATTCTTAAACGCAGCGTAAGGGAGTTGAATGAACATCTTCCAAAATCCAAATAAAAGATACTCAGTATTTTAATAAACCAATTCAAAATCCAGCAGAAATTAAATTTTCTACAAACAATCGAATTTCTGCTGGATATTAATTTAATATAATCTTTATTATATTTTTAAGTCCAAAAGGACCCGGTAAAATAACTGGCAGAATAAAACATGTTTCCCTTTACTGCATTATTTATCCTCAAATTATTTTCTTTTCCTGTTTAGATGAATCTTCCATTTTTTCAACGTCTCCGGATAAGCCCTGGACTTCATGCCCGGAAATGCCCGCATGAGACGCTTCATTCCTGCGCTTTCATGTTCCATAAGAGCCTCCAGTTCCTGCTGAAGCCGTTTTCTCTTCTCCGCAAGCTCTTCGCACCCTTCCGTTATTTCTGCAGCTTTCAGCTCAATGGTCTCTTTCAGTTCCTCTCTCTTTTCTACAGCGGCAGTAACGCCCTCATAAATATTCTCTCCGATTTCATCTGAAACCTCCCGTATTCTTAAGGCCGCTTCATCCATAAGTTTCAGCCGCTTATTAAACTTAAGTATTGTGCTGACAGTAATTGCTAAATCTAATACAAAAAGAACGATAAGCAGAACAAGGAATACTGTACCGAGAGCATTCGGAATACTTTTCACAAATTTATAAATTCCAGGATGTATCACATCCATCACCAAAGTACAGCCAATTCCCCACAAAAGAGAAAATTTCAGACAAACATACCCGCAAATATTAAAGTTTTCATCAGAATAATCCCACCATTGGTTATGGAATAATTTTTCCAGCAAAAATCCCGTCACAAATTCAATCACGGAAGTGAGTATTACTGATCCGATAAAAAGCAAAACAAAATTTTTCTTCAAAGGAGTCAAAAAGGCAATTACTACCAAAACGCCGCAGCCATAAATGGGACAGACAGGCCCGTTTAAAAATCCTCTGTTGACAAACTGCTTTACTTCCAACGCCGCATAGGCCACTTCTGTGCACCAGCCCAGAAACGCGTAAATCAAAAATATCCAGGCTGTCTCATATAATGATACTGGCATAAAATAAAATACTCCTTTAATTTTTAATTTAATTTCTTGTTATCCCTGAATCTGAAGAAGTTTTTCTTTCAATTCACCTTCCAGGCGGTTCATCTCTTTCTCGGCTTCCCTGCGTTTTTCTTTTCCCTCTTTCTGAATACGCATCACTTCATCTAAAGTGGAGATCAAGGATTCATTGGTCTTACGCAGCGTCTCCATATCAATGATTCCCCGCTCAGATTCTCTGGCTGTTTCCACTGTAGCCATCTTCAGCCGCTCTGCATTCTTCATCAACAGTTCATTGGTCAGATCGGTCACTTCCCGCTGCGCCTGAGCCGCCTGAGCGGAATGCTCCACCCCCATGGCAAGAACCATCTGACTTTTCCACAAGGGAATGGTATTTACAATGGTAGACTGAATCTTCTCCACCATAACAGTATCATTATTCTGCACCAGGCGGATCTGGGGGGCTGTCTGTATGGAAATCATTCTCGTCAGCTCCAGATCATGGATTTTCTTCTCAAACCGGGTGCAGAGAGATTCCAGATCTTTGGCTTCCTGGGCGTCCTCCGGCAGTCCGGAACGGTTTGCCTTCTCGATTAACTCTGCAAGCTCCGTCTTCCTTACCTGCTCCAATTTCTTCTTTCCTGCCAGAATATACATGGATAGTTCTTTAAAGTAAACTTTATTCTGCTGATACATTTTATCCAGAATTGCAGCGTCTTTCATCAATTGAACCTGATGCCCTTCCAGAACCTTGCAGATTTTATTGACATTGGTCTCGGCCTTGTCATATTTCGCTTTTAATGCCGTTAATTTATTGGAAGATTTCTTAAATCTTGCCAGAAAACCTTTTTCCTCTTCTGCATCAAATCCTTTCAGCTCCGTCACTACCCCAGTCAGCAAATCGCCGATTTCCCCCAAATCCTTCGTCTGGACATTTTCCAGCGCTTTTTCAGAAAAATCCGCCATTTTCTTCTGAGTTCCGGCGCCATACTGCAGCACAATATTCGAATTGTGCAAATCAATCTGGCTGGTAAACTGATCTACCATCCGCCGCTCTTCCTCTGTCAGAATATTATCGTCCCAGGCAGGTTCCGCCGGCTCCCTTTTTTCTTCTGCCATCGCTTCCTTTTCCGGAAACGGATCTAATGTCAATACCGGTGCATCCGCAAATTCTAATCCTTCACTCATGCTTTTCCTCCATTTTTCAATAAAATTATATCATCATTCAATTTTTTCTTTTCGGATTCTTCTTTAAATAACTATAAAACATTAAATATAATTTATATTTATTTAAAGTCATTTCCCGTCAGTCCCTCCTGTGCCAGCATCGTGTGCAGCACAGAAATATCAGAAGACAAGTCCCAGGCCACTTCCTCAAAAAGACTGTCCAGAAGCTTTTCAAAGGCAAGATTCAGCGTGTCCAAAGTCTGTTCAATCTCTTTTTTGGAAGAAATAATATTTTCTCCCTGTATGGGCTGGCTGTCCAACTGCTGATATGCTTCCAGAAGCTTCACGGTAGTAGGCAGGTAATACTCCATCAGTTTTTGAATATCATCAAGAGAATCCGGATCTTCTCTCACCCGATCAAATATCTTCTGAATCAGCAGCTCCATATGGGAAATCTTCCGGGAAATCTTCTCTTCCGGAATCTTCTGATTGCACTGGCGGATTTTTCTGATATATTCTTTTCCCTCTGAAATTACTTTCTGAACCTCTGGGTTTAAACTGCTGTCCGAATCTTGAGAGCGTCCCTGTCCTTCTAATTCCCTCTGTCTTTGTTCTGTCTCTTTTTGTTCTGTCTGTTTTTGTTCTAACCGCTGTTTCTGGATATTCTGATATTCCTGATAAGTATCATGGCTAACCATCAGGCAGGTGTTCTCCTGATCTAAATGCCCCTGCCGAAACCAGCCCTTATCAATCATTTTCTTTAAATCTTTCACTACAAACCGAAAAGATTTCCCGCTTCTGTCTGCAAGTTCTTTAATGTTACAGTAAGTTCTTCCCTGCAGCTGAGCAATATAGTTCTGATACCTCTTTAATCCGGACAGAATGCCGCTCCCCTTCCAGGCCATGATTCCGCTGCCGGCAAGCAAGGGAATCAGAATAGCAATTGCAATTTTAATTCCTATCGGAAAGCTGCCCAGAAAGAAACTTACAAGAAATAAAATCATGATTGCAATTCCGATTCCTATGCTGAAGGTATAGCCGCACACAGCCAGCGCCCATCCGCCTGCTTTCAGAGAAGTATTTTTTCTGAACAAATCCGTTCTTATATCTGATTTCTGCACCTTGAAAGAATTCTGTCTGTCTTGATTATTCTGATAATTTCTTTCTCTCTCTTTTTGCTTCTCATATTCCCCAAAGGACAAAAAAGAAGCCCGATTTACTGCGTCTCCCGCAGTCTTTAACCCTTTCTGAAGGGCGGACACCGCCTCATTCACTGTATTTGTAATGGCCTTATTCAACTGATTAAAATCCTGGGAATTGATGGCGTCATCTACAATATCCTTAATATCTTTCCCGAATTTTTCCCATTCGTTATTCATGCATGCCTCCAAATCTCTTCTTTTGAAATCATCTACACTCATATTATGGACTAACCTTCCTTTAAAATCAACACTTTTATTACATTGCAGTTGGACACTTTCTTGTGTTCCTATTGTGTTCTTTCAGCTGAAATGTTAAAATATGTCCGAAAGCGAGGAATAAATAATATGAAAACATCCAACGATTTAAGAGAATTACTGACAAGGATTGACCATAAAGGCTATCCGGCTTATAAAGATACCAGAGGAAGTTACCAGTTCGAAGGCTATGTCCTCTCCATCGATCACGTACAGGGAGACCCTTTCGCCGCTCCATCTAAAATAAGCGTTCATGTTCCCGGAAAGATTGCCGGTTTTCTTTCTGATTTATACCAGGAAAAACATAAACGGATCGCGCTCCAGGATTATCTGCTCCGGAAATTCGCCAAAGAGACAGACGCCTTTAGCTTCAAGGCAAAGGGATCCGGAAAAAGCGGCCTGATGTCTGTCAGCCGCTGCGGACAGGAAATTTTGGAGCGCACCGCCTGCGAAATTGAAAAAAACGGAACTGTCATTGTGCGGATGGAAGTTGGTTTTCCCGCCAATGGGCGGACCATCAACAGCAGAGAATTAATCAAAATTCTTTTTGAATTTCTTCCGGGCTGTGTGAAAAAATCCTTATTTTACGCCTCCCTGAACAAACAGGATGTTCAGAAAAATGCTGAACTTGCAGAAGATCAGCACTATATCAGGCAGCAGCTGCCTAAACTGGATCTTGCCGCTTTTGTGGCCAATGGTTCCATCCTTCCCAGAGAATCCGGCGTTTCCAACCGCCCCATGAAACAGGCGGTTGCTTTCCAGTCTCCCAAATCTATGGAAATCACTCTGGAACTTCCGAACCACGGCACAATTACCGGCATGGGGATCAAACAGGGCATCACTCTGATTGTAGGAGGCGGATATCATGGTAAATCCACATTGTTAAAGGCACTGGAACTTGGCGTCTACAACCACATTTCCGGCGACGGCAGAGAATTTGTGATTACCGACGACACCGCTGTCAAAATTAGGGCGGAAGATGGAAGAAGCATCAAACAATCAGATATTTCCATGTTTATCAATAATCTTCCCAATGGAAAAGATACCGTGCGTTTCTGCACCCAGGACGCCAGCGGAAGCACTTCCCAGGCTGCCAATGTAATAGAAGCCATGGAAGCCGGAACAAACCTGATGCTGATAGATGAAGATACCAGCGCAACTAATTTTATGATTCGGGATGAATTGATGCAGCTTGTCGTAAACCGGGATTCGGAACCTATCACTCCATTTATCGATCGGGTACAGGAACTTTTCACCCAATACCATATTTCCACCATTCTGGTGGCGGGAAGCTCCGGTTCTTACTTTCACAAAGCGGACTGCATCCTTCAAATGGATCATTACC
Organism: uncultured Lachnospiraceae bacterium; assembly: GCA_910584585.1. Classification (GTDB taxonomy): domain Bacteria; phylum Bacillota; class Clostridia; order Lachnospirales; family Lachnospiraceae; genus Petralouisia. The sequence goes on from CAJUBP010000019.1 coordinate 21,296, forward strand.
TGCCGAAAGACATCACAAACTTTGCCAAAAAGGAAGCGGCAGCCTTTCCGATTCCAAATGATCCGGCAAAGCCCAGCGCAGCTCCATCTTTTAGAAGAATTATTAAATCAGACATTAACTTTAAGAAGAACGACAGGATTAAGCTGAAAACTCAAGGACGTGACTCTGTGTTAATCAATAAGGAAACAATCGATCTGCGGTACGTGGAACAATTGGCCGATTCGGAACAGTTATCCTCCCTTGGAATTCTTGTGAAATATGCGCAGCTCCATATTTTTGATGGGAAAAAGACACTGTCAGAGGCAGTGGAGGAACTTTGCCGTATGCTGGAGGTGAAAGGATTGTCAGCAGTCTGCGAGGGAAGCTATGTGCCCAGCGGGTTTGCTGTGCCGAGAAAACAGGAGATATTCGCGTGTTTTAACCGGTATCGCTCTTTGAAACTGTAATAAGATTAGGAACTGTTCAGAAATAACTTTTAAATAGCGCGCAGAATTTAAAAGTTATTTCTGAACAGTTCCTAAGAAACATTTTTAATTTTTCTGTACAGGCAGACGGAACTTATAACATCTGCAGCAAAAATACAGTGAGTGATAAGATACACCGCTGCAGATGCTGTCGATAACTTCTGTTTCTTTCTCATCCGCAAGACTGCGCAAATTCCATATGAGGAAGAAACAATCATCAGCAAGAATTCCGCTGCCGTCAAAATCAAAATAAGAATAGGGGAAATAAGCAGAAAAGCAGGCACAACCATCACAAACAGACACAGAATTCCTGCCGCAAATCCTGCCAGATAGAACGGAATATGAAGCAGCTTGACCATCATGCCGCAAAATGATAATTTTTCTTCTGTTCCCTGAAAAGAAAATGCGTTCCAGATATTAAATCCATATATAATAATCGTTACAATCGTATAAATAACAAGAAACATCACATGGTTCTTACCTGTTTGATCCGGCACAATCAGAAACAGAAAAAACAGGTAAGGCCATATTGTTAAAATGACAGGAAATACTTTTTCATATTTTCTCATATATTTTTCCATCCCTTTCCAAGGCACAAATAAATTGTAAAAGTTTTGTCAAATTCTTTCACTCTTTTTTCTCTCTTTTCTCTTTAATTCCTCTAATTTCTTCTTACATACCGGATGTTCCAGCAATGGGTGATACAGAGGATTTTCTGCTGTGACTTGATACAGGCTGAAACCGCTGGGAAGAACTCCAGGCTTTTCCCAGGATGCTTCTATCGTCTCAATCATTTCATCCATCAAGTGAACATAATGTTCTGCCGCCTGTTCCATATCATCCATGTGAAGATATACTTCTGTCAGCAGTTCTGAAGGATGCACGAAGCTCAAAATAGGCATTGCTTTTCGAACCTGATAATATTCCTTTGCAAGGGACAGCGCCTCTGTCAGATTGCCTTCTCTTATACTGGCATCAAATAAAATACGGATATCTGCCAAAAGATTTATCAAATCTCTTACCTTTGCCTGATTGAGGCACAACCTTGTATCTTCCGTTTTTCCCTGTTTCAGATAAATCCGGGCCAATAAATGGGAAGTATTTGCCCCCTCCGGAGGGAGATCTTTTAAGATCTGTTCCGCTTCCTGTAATTTTTCTTCTTGAATATATCTTGCGCTTAAGGAAATAGCGGCGGCCTGCCGATATCCGAAATTGTCATACAATTTTTCATCCTGGTACACTTCTTCCAAAAGACGGGTGGATTGTTCCAGATAATTCTGGAATATCTTTTCCTCATCTTCCTCCTCTTTGCCAGTATCTTCTGACGCTTCATTCTCTTTGGTCATACCTTCTGCTTTCTTATTTTTCTCCAACGTATTTTCTTTTTTGTTACTTCTGCCCTCCGAAGAATTTTGCTGTTCACATCCGGATTCTTGAATTTTCACAGTAAACGCATACATTATGACCGAATTTGCTGTTTTTAATTTCAGGTAATTGTCATTTGGATACTCTTTCTGCAGTTCAAATGCCTGTTCCATTCCGGCCTGATATCCCTGTTTCACACAAATTTCATGCAATTTTGCCATAAAATCATCCACTTCCTGTCTCGAAATATTTTTCCGAAAGGAAAATAAATCATTTATATCTGTATGAAGCGCTCTGGCAATGGGCATTAACAGCGAAATGTCAGGCATAGCAGCCCCGGTTTCCCATTTACTGACAGCCGGCACTGAAACGCCTACCTCTTTGGCAAGCTGTTCCTGGGTAAAATTCTGCTGTTTTCTTAAAAAAGCAATTTTCTTTCCGATTTCCATACGGATTCTCCTGTCTGATCTGAAAGCATACCTTAAATTTGACATAAAATTTGACGCAAACTGGAGTTGCAGCAAGTAATTTTAAGGTACGATCCGGTCAATAGCTTATACTTCATTATAAAACGCTTTTTCTAAATACACAATGGAACATCCTTCAACTATTCCAGTTCCCGATTAACTGCCGGTTAATCTTTTTGCCACAACAACAAACCTTTCTCTGTCTGAATTGCCGTAGCAGGTGGACAGCGTCAGAAATGTATCGCCGAAAACGGCTGTCACTCCAGTATCATAGAGAGATTTCTCTTTCACATTCTCATAGAAATCCAAAAATTCTTCCTCTGTGTCAGCCTGATAAAACTGATAATATTTAAAGTCTTCTGATTCATCAATCGCTGACACAAAAACAGCCATAACTTCATAAGTCCGCTCTTCATAAAGCGTATCAAACTCAATTATCTTATGCTCCTGATAAAATTTCTGATTCCTGTATTCATCCAGGCTGCCGAACATAGAACCATCCCGCATATTGTGTCCATAGATAATAAAATTTGTTCCAGGCGTATCAAGATCTGCAGACTTTCTCACATACAGGCAGCCATACTTATCTTTTTCCCGGTAAAAATTATGATTCAGATAATATTCATCGTCCTCGCACTGCATGACAGGATGATCTATTTCTGTGCTTACTATTGTGAGCCATCCTGCCAAATCTGAATTTTTCTGATAAAGATTTTGAAATTTATTCAGGATTTTATTATTTTCCGTTTTGCTTTCTGGAAAATTTTCTGCTGTTTGCTTCTTATTTTCTGCTGTCTGCTCTTTATCTTCTTTTTTGAGAAGGTTTCTTATTTCTTCCTGCTGTCTTCCGTGGCTTATGGATAAATAACAGGATTGGCAGATTGGAATCAAGCATATGATCATAATCAACAGCAATATTCTTCTTATTATTTTAATTGTCTTCTTTTTTTGCATATTTCTCTATGATACAGCTATGGATTTTATCCCCGCTGTCTTTGTTATAATTGACTCCCACAAGCAATATGTCACCGTTAAAACGCTCCAGTGCCTGGACATAATTTCTGTCTTTGATTTGCTGCAGTGCTGTAATGGCGGACTTATCGTATTTTAATTCTATGACAATGGCAGGCTTTCCTGCCGCATGCGGCAGCGGCATAAAGACAATATCCGCAAATCCCCGACCTGAGGGCAATTCCCTGATCATCTGATAATCTTTCCTTGCACTGTAATAGGCAAGGCCTACGGCACAGGCAAGAGAATTCTCATCATTGTAAGTCAGAACAGAAGACACTTCCGTATGAGCCTGATCTAGCCCTTTTGCAACACTTGCTTCATCACAAAGAAGCGTTGCTTCCATCAGCTTTTCAGAAGCATCCAGAACACGCATAACTTCTGTCCAGCCGCCCACACTCATTGCATTTTCAAATTCCCCCATGATTTCTTTATTTGGAATAAATGCTTTCCTTTCATTTCCCTCATACCCCAGATATCCCAAATGAATCAGCAGCGTGAGCACATCATCCTTCGTCTTAAAGGTCCGCATATCATTTTGAAAGCTCAAAGTATTCACTTTCACATGTTCACCGCTCAGCATTCTTACAATATCCGCCCGAAGGCCGTCAAAATTCATATCTATATAAATCTTAAGCGCCTCATATGTTTCCGTGGAAGTCCAATAGTTAGAAAAATGACGGAATTTCATAGCTGCAACTACTGATCTCGGATTGTAAATATGTTGGAACCGTCGGAATCTATAGCCGTCATACCATTCGCTGGTTTTAGAAAAATCCATCTCAAATCTCTCACAAAGCTCCTTTACCTCTGCTTCTGTAAAACCTGTATATTCTTCAAAAACATTCTGATCTGTCATAGAATACTCCCAGAACATATTTAATGCTGAATGTTCTCCGTATTTTTTGACAGGCAGAATCCCAGTCATATAGGTTAACGCAACGTAAACCTGATCTTTCAGAAGCCCCCGCAGGAAATCAAGATACTGCTTCTGCATTTTTTCTTCTTTTTGTCTCTCTCGAATGACACAATCCCATTCATCGATCAGAAAAATGAATTTTTTCCCTGTTTTTGCGTAAATTTTCTTTAATGTATCAGCCAGCCCTTTCTTATTCCCTGTGAGATATTCACCATATTCTTCTAAAAGTTCTTCCAGAACCTCCTGTTCTAAGTATTCTGTCAGACTCTGGTTTTTCGCCCCAATCAGAAACTGCTGCATATTCAGAAAAATTACATCATATTGATTTAAATGTTCCTGATAACTGTTATCTTTTTCTATTTCAAGCCCCTCAAACAGCTTTCTGGAATCGCACCCGCAGCTGTAATAAGCTGCAAGCGTCTCAAGAGCCATAGATTTCCCAAAACGCCGCGGCCTGCTGATACAAATATATTTCTCTTTTGTGCTGATAAGCGCATTTGTACAGGTAATCAGCCCTGTTTTATCTACATAGATGGGAGAACGAACAGACTCCCAAAATCCATCATTTCCCGGATTTAAATAAATTCCCATTACAATTCCTCTCTGGCAAAACTGCCCTTTTCTTGTATTATAAACGATAGAATTACTGATTTCCAGGGTCTCTTTATATATTTTATTGACATCATTCGTAATTTTACCTATAATAAATTTAAAAGAACAGGGGGCGTCGATATGAAATTACAGGACTTTTGTGATATGGAAAAATTTGAAGAAATTATGAGCAACTGGGCGCACAGCACCGGCCTCGCAACAGTAGCCGTAGGCGATGACGGAGAATATATCAGTGAATGTTATAATTTTACAGATTTCTGCATTAAATTGACCAGAGGCAGCGCAGAAGGGTGCAAGAGATGTGAGAAAAACGATCGGGAAGGCGTAGGCGTCTATCCCTGCCATGCGGGGCTGGTGGACTTCGGCATTCCCATTACTTTAGATAACGGAACTGTCCTTGGAAGCATTATCGGCGGCCAGGTGCTTCCAGAAGATCCCGATGAGGAAAAGTTCAGGCAGACAGCCAGAGAACTGAATATTGATGAAGATGAATACATAGAAGCCCTTCATCAGGTAAATGTCAAAACTCAGACAGAAATCGAAGCCTCTGCAAATTTATTGGGCGACGTTATCAATATGTTTGTGCGAGCAAGCTATGCAACTATGCAGAATCATCAGCTTGTTTCTGAATTAAGGGATGGAATCAGCAAAGCTGCAGAACAGCTTGTATTGGCCAACGAAGATACCAAGCAAATTGAAGGCTTCAGTAAACGTCAGAAAATCCTTGCCTTAAACGCCAGCATAGAAGCAGCCAGAGCAGGGGAAGCCGGCAGGGGATTCTCTGTGGTCGCAGATGAAGTCCAGAAACTTGCGCAGGGGATGGGAGTTACAAGCGTACAGATTAAGCAGGCGCTCAGCACTGTTACAGATACGATTATGTCGTTAAAAAAGGATGAATAAACCACATGTCTGAAAAGGAGGGTTTCCATGTCATCAGCTACTGCGCAAAACAAATTCTATACCATAGACGATATCTATGATCTGCCAGATGGAACACGCGCCGAACTGATCGACGGCCAAATCTATTACATGGCCCCGCCTAGCCGGAAACATCAGGATATTGCAGGTGAACTATTCGGAATAATCCGCGAATACATCAAATCAAAAGATGGTTCATGCAGGCCCTACATTGCGCCCTTTGCTGTATTTCTGAACAGAAATGATAAAAATTATGTGGAACCGGACATCAGCGTGATATGTGATTCCGGTAAATTACATGACAAAGGGTGTATCGGAGCCCCTGACTGGATTATCGAAATCATATCGCCTGGCAGCAGACAGATGGACTACTATACAAAGCTGTTTAAATACCGTGCCGCCGGCGTTAAGGAATATTGGATTGTTGATCCGGAAAAAGATCGCATCCTTGTCTATAACTTTGAAACAGAAAAAACCGGAGACTATACATTTTCTGATTCTGTAAAAGCAGGCATCTATGATGATTTGTACATTGACTTTTCCGGTATTTCCGAACTTCTGAAAAAATAACAAAATTTTGAATTTTAAGATAGATTTCAATATAAGAAAATCAAGGGGCTGCCACACAATATATGGTTATGAATTCCTGAACTTCATAACCATATATTGTGTACAAATTTCATTCTGACAGCCCCAAAATAATTTTCAAGAATATCAATTACTGCTTGTATATGCTTCCTTTAATTCCACACCCACACTCTTTCCGATACTATGATAATTAACCAGAAACATCAATTACTGCTTGTATACACTTCCTTTAATTCTACATCCACGCTCTTTCCAATACTATGATAATAAACCAGAAACAGCGAAATTATCGCAAGTCCCATCCATCTTCGGAACCTTCCTCCTTTTTTTGCCCACACAATCAGACGGTATACAATCTCATCTTTCTCTCGTTCCGTAATTCCATGCTCCCCTTCAAAATATAACAGCAGATATCCAAATCCTGCGATCATGGCAACAGTGGCGTAAATTTTTACATGAGATCCGTTTCCTGTCCTCGGCTCCGGCCCGCCCGGCAATTTAGGGCTGTCCGGCGTCTCTGGCTTTACGGGAATCTCTGTTTTCTTTTCTTTCCGGATGGTGAGCTTCACCTGATCAGAGTTTTCATTTCCGGCGTTGTCCTTGGCCTTTACCCGGAGTGTGTGCGTCCCCTCTCCAGTGACTTTCACTTTAAATTCATAAGATTCCACAAGCTCCTGGTTAAAATCCTCCGCCGGCAATTTCACTTTTTTCTTCTTATCCAACTGATAGCTGATTCCCGCGAGGCCGCCGGAGACGTTTCCCTCTTCTTTATCCTCCACTCTTATCTTAACATGAATCGGCTGTTTTCCGGTCGTCTCCTTCGTGTTGGAAAAGCTGATTTCCGGCGCGTTCTCTTCCAGAATGATTCCGCCCCCGGCCGCTGTCAGCAGCTTTCTGGCGGACACATTTCCCGCATGATCCGTACAAGTCAGAAACGCCTTTCCTTTAAATTCCTCGTCAACGGCAAAGCTGACTTCATAGGCTCCCTGTTCCGCCTCTGCCTGGGCCGCCCGAATCAGGCTCGCGCCGCTTCCGTAAGACAGCATGCCGTTGGAAAGCTCATGCTTTTCTGTAATCCGCGCCTGCCCGTCTTTTTCTGTGCCGTCTTCTGACTCTAACAAATATTCCGCTTTTGCAAGGCCGCTGCCTTCCTCCGTCACCGGAACAGTAACGACAATATTCTTTTTCTTAATCAACCAATTCCTGAAATCCCTGTAACCGGAACTGAATGAAGCCCGTTCCATTTCCGGAGCCTGCTCATCCGCCCAAATTGCGTAAAGAGTGGTCTGCAGTTTGTCTGTATTATTTTCTACCGGACGCTCAAAATCCCAGGAGCCGCCGTCAAGGCCGTTGTCGTCCAGATGCCAGCCTTTAAAATTATAGCCTCTCCTTACCGGATCTTCCACAGTTTTCAGCAGTCCGCCGTAGCGTATTTTCTGAGTATCCGGGGATTTACCCAGGGCCCCGTTCAGATTGAAGTCCACTTCATAGACATTCCTGTCATAGTATAGCTTTAATGCCAGGCTTCCGTCCTCTTCCACAACTCCTTTCGGCTTTCCCTGGGAATGGGAATCATTAAGATGAAATCCTACATACTGCTTTGGCGCGGCTTCCACTTCGGTTCCTTTTAAGCCCATCAAAGATTCTGTGTCCGTCTCTGCTATGGTATAGCCGTCTCCTTCCAGATCCTGTTTATAATGTTCCACCTGATAAGGCACAGCATTTTCTTCCAGTTCCCAGATTGCGTAAAATGTCCTGTCACAATCTGATTTTATTACATCTTCCGGCTGTACATACTCTCCGCTTCCGTCCGGCTGTGCATTCCATCCCTGAAAGAGATAAGCTTGGCGGGATGGCGCGGAGGCAATGGTAAATTCCGGCACATCATACGTGATCTCTTCATGCACATTGGCCCGGCAGGGCCTTGTGTCTTGTTCCAGGCTTCCGCTTCCATCATTACTATCGTAGGTCAGAGTGACATCTTTTTGATAAATCCCATAGTAAGATGTATATTCTTTTGTTAAAGTCACATCCTGATCCTGCAGCACTTTCCCATTGTAGGAGGATGGGTCCGTGTCCCATCCCACCGGAGTGAATCCCTCCAGTTCCCGCAGTTTTAAGGATTTGACGGTTACTTCCGGAACTGTTACTTCCACGGTTTCTATCACGGTTTCCTTATTTCCTGCCCCTCCGGAAAAGAAATCGGCAGTAAAATTTTTCTTGTCATTCTCTAAAAACATGGCATACAGCGTCATGTTTTCTGTCAATTTCAGAGTATCCCCCGGCTGATACATTGTTCCCTGTTCATCTTCCTGGGTATTCCAGCCTACAAAATGGTAACCTGATTTAGAAGGGCCGGATCCAACGGTAAATTCCGCTTCTTGATAGGTAATTTCACTATGTACGTTAGCACGGCAGGGCTTTTGTTCACTTTCCGGAATGTTTTCCGTGCCCTCTGCCTGATAGGATAAGGTGACATCTTTTTGATAGACGCCGTAGTAATCTGTTTCCGGCTTTGACAGCGTAATTTCTTCCTGGGGCTTTATTTCTCCGGCATATCCGGAGATGTTTTCTTTTTCCCAGCCTATGGGTTCATAGCCTTCCAAATCCTGCAGATCTAATGCAGTTATAGTTCCGGTTTCAGCATCTTCATTTACTATAATTGATTGAGTTTTCTTTCTACATGCAGTACCAGAATAAAAATTGGCCTTCATTGACTTTTTCTTATTTTCCGGAAAAATAGCGTATAAATCAGTATCTCCTTCAATCTTAAATTCTTCTCCGGGCTGATATCCAGTTCCGGTTCCATCCGGTTCTGTATTCCATTCCAGGAAAACGGCATCTTCTTTTTCTAAAGGATCTGCAGATTGTACAGTTGCCATTGCTCCGATATCATATTCATTGTCATCTACCACCGTTCCCATTGCGCCGTTGCTGATATAATAAACAAAATATTTATATCCCGGATCTATTTCAGATATTTTTACCTGATTATGCTCTCTGTCTAAAACGGCATACCATTTTTTGCCAGAACCTCCTATATCCACAAAATTTATCTTTTTCATATCCCGTTCGTGCAGTATAATATAATCATTCACCCCTTCTGCAATAACATAATCTTGAGATGCTTTAAGGTAAAAAGTTACTGGATATCCTATAGTATTGCTTATTTGTATTTTTCGAGCAATACTCTCTTTTGTATTTAAATCTAAATAAACTCCATCTACTCCAGAACCTTCAGTTCCATTTCCACAAAATTCTATGTTTCCAGAAAAATCCATAACTGTATCCCTTGAAGGATTTTCTAAATGACCATAAGCATCATAAAATATCGCTCCACTTCCCTTATATCCAGAATAATTACAAATATTTCCCTGAAAATGTCCTCCTTTCATATACATTTCCGTTCCTTTATAAGAAATAGTATAAATACATCCTCCTTTACCTAATGATCTATTATCTATAAAATATCCACCATTAATAAACAATTTTGACTGAGCATTATAAAGAAATCCTCCTCCTTTATCTTTATTTTCTTCTGTTGCTGTAGTTTGATTATTTTGATAAATGCCGCTATTAATCGTTAAACTACTATCTCTTATGAAAACTGCTCCTCCATAACTGGGAGCAGAACAATTTTTAATTATAATATCATTAAAAATTCCTGTTCCATGATCAATAATTATAAATCCTCCCCCACCTTGGCCATTCGTGCCATTTACATGCGCCTTACAGGATTTTAAAGAAAAATTCCTGAATTCACATCCATTTTCTAAAACTATTTTTCCTCCGCTTACAACTTCTATCATAGAATATCTTGCTAATATTGAATTTCCTTCCATAGAAATACTTTGTATAGTTAAACAATTATCATTATTCACTACAATTTTTGTATTTTCATTTCCTCTCACAATAGTCCCGCCGCCTCGGATTGTGACATTTCCTCTTATTGTTAACGTTCCATTAACTGTCAAAGTAATGCCAGGATTAACAACAAGTTCCCCGTTTTCCAATGTTCCACCTTGACTCCAAACCGTATCCTTACTAATAACCCCGCAGCCAGGCTGAGCAGCCGTTTCAAAATATTCTATTCTCTCCGCCCCGTCAACAAACTCCTCCGCCTTATTTCTCTTTCCTGACTTTTTTCCCTCTTCTTCCGTCCCCTGCTTTTTCCTCCGATCAAACGTCTCAGATGTTCCATCACTTTCCACTGTCACATAAATCTCAGGCAGAACCACTCCCTCTCCCAGAACATAGTACTCAGAAAGAACAGGAGTAAAAACATAGATTCCTGCCTTTTCACTGTCATATTCAGGCGCGCTTTTCCATGTAATATTTTCAATTACTGCAGTTTCCTCTATTGATTCAGCACTTTGCTCCGGCACAGATTCCGGTTCTTCCGAGGAACCAGTCTCTGTATCAGGCATTGAAAGCTCCGGAGTATTTTCAGAAACTCCCGATTCTTCCGGAACCTCTCCCGTTCCCTCCGAACCATTTTCTGCCGGTTTTTCATCCGTATTCTCTGAACGATCCAAAACCTCCTGATCTTCTTCTAAAGAAGAATCTTCTTCCCCTTCCAGATTTCCCTGATTTTCTTCTCCCTCCGAATTGCCTTGACTTTCCTCTAAAGAAGAATTCTCCGGCTTCTCAAAATTATCATCTTTTTCCTCCGTTTCGTCCCCTCCGGAGTCATTCTGAGGCTCTTCCACTGTATTCCCACCAGAATTTTCCTGAGGTTCCTCTAATGCCGCTTCCCCCGCATCGCTTCCCTTCGTTTCAGAAAATTCCAATACTTCAAACTTCCCATCATCTGTAATATCTGCTTGTTCCGCCTTCACACAAACTGCCTCCAATGTATCCGGAAGATTCAATTCTTCCAAAGGCGTTCCTGCCGCTGCCACCTGCTTCCGCACTTCCTCCGGCAATAGGGTAAAAGAAACAACTTTCCTCTCCGCTTCCTCTGCCAGAACCTCAGCTCCCCAAAATTCCACTGGCAATGACACAATCATCAAGCAGACGCAAAGCAGCCCTGCCAAAAATTTCTGCCGCACAGGATGTCTCCCGGGCTGAAATACTTCTTTTGAAATCCTTCTCTTCTCATCCATGAAAAATTCACTCTCCTTGTTCTGAAGCATGTTAAAAAACACACTGTTACTCACATTCCTTGTGACAAAAATAATGCATAGAATACTCCCTATCTGATACTCACGGCCGATAAAATCTGGCCCACAGTATAAAACACTAACTTAATTATATCTTATAAAACCGTCACTTTCCACAAAAATTCACATTTTTGTCACACTTTTCCACACATTTTCATAGATCCTGCATTCATTCTATGATAAACTGCTTATAGATTCCTAAACCAAGTGTTTTAAGAAAAGAAGGTGAACCAATGTCATTCCCTCACAAACAACCCTATACCTCCGAAGACTACTGGAACCTTCCAGAAGGACAGCGGGCAGAATTGATTGACGGACAATTCTACGATATGTCTCCCCCTGACTATATTCATCAAAAATTAGTCAGCGTACTCCACTATGCCATTTTTCATCACATTAAAACAAAAAATGGCTCCTGTGAAGTAATTCCCGCCCCCTTCGCCGTAAATTTAAACGCAGACGACAGCACCTGGGTAGAACCAGATCTTTCTGTCATATGCGACAAAAACAAGTTATCAAAACGCGGCTGCAAAGGCGCTCCTGACTGGATCATTGAAATAGCCTCCCCCGGCAGTTCCCGCACAGATTATATTATCAAACTCTTCAAATACCGCACTGCCGGAGTCCGTGAATACTGGATTGTGAATCCAATGAAAAAAATTGTACAGACCTATTCTTTTGGAGAAGAAGAAAATTCCTGCCTGTACTCTTTTACAGATGAAATTCCTGTCTGTACATTTCCCGGTTTTACAATAAAAATATCAGAATTAATATAGTTTCATCATACTTTCCACCTAAAAAAGAAAAGGCAGCCGGAAAACATATCATTTCCCGGTTGCCTTTTTTATCTCATCTATCTAATCATTACTCTTCTTCCTGATCCTCTTGATCCTCCTGATCTTCCTTTGCCCGCTCTAACAATTCCTTCATCAATTCCTCATTTGTCTCCGTACTTTCCGCTGGAGCAGCCATTTTCTTTGCCGCTTCTTCTGCGTCCTTCATACTCTGCTTTTCCTCTTCCTCAGTCAGCAATTCTTCCGCGTCAGAATTCTCCATCAGAGACTTATCTTCCCTGACCTTTGCAATACTTGCGACAGTAATGTCCTCATCCAAATTCATCAGCTTCACTCCGGAAGTCACGCGGCTCAGCACAGAGATTCCTTCCACTTTCATTCGTATAATAATGCCTTCCGTGGTAATCATCATAATCTCATTTTCCTGATTCACCGCTTTGACGCCTACAATATTGCCGGTTTTCTCCGTGATCTTATAGCATTTCACGCCTTTGCCGCCCCGGTTCTGGGGAGTGAATTCATCCATTCTGGTTAACTTTCCAAGACCTTTTTCAGAAGCGATCAGCAAGTATTCTCCCTGGGTATTTGTCTGCATTCCCACTACTTCGTCCCGATCCGACAGATTCATGCCGATCACGCCGATGGAAACTCTTCCGGTGCTTCTCACATCTGTTTCATGGAACCGGATACACTGGCCGTAACGGGTAACAAGGATGATATCCTTGGTATTATCCGTCATCTTCACTTCGATCAATTCATCCTCTTCCCGAAGAGTGATGGCCGCAAGACCTTTTTTGCGCACATTGGCGTAATCCGCAACCGGCGTTTTCTTTACGATTCCGTTTTTCGTAGCCATAAAGAGATAGTGGTCATCCTTAAATTCCCGGATGGGGATTACAGCCGTAATCTTTTCCCCCGGCTGAAGCATCAGAAGATTTATAATCGCCGTTCCTCTGGCCGTCCTTCCCGCTTCCGGAATCTCATAGGCTTTCATGCGGTAGACTTTTCCAGTATTAGTAAAGAACATCAGATAGTGGTGGGTGGTGGTCATCAAAAGTTCTTCGATATAATCATCCTCAATGGTTTCCATTCCCTTGATTCCCTTGCCGCCCCGGTTCTGGCTGCGGAAATTATCTACGCTCATCCGCTTGATATATCCTAATTTTGTCATGGTAATTACCGTATTGGAAACCGGGATCAAATCTTCCATGGAAATATCATATTCATCAAAACCAATGGACGTCCTTCTGTCGTCGCCGAATTTATTGGAAATCACCATGATTTCCTCCCGGATCACGCCCAGAAGCTTCTTCTCATCTGCAAGAATCGCCTTTAATTCCTTAATCAATTCCATCAGCTGATTATATTCCGCTTCCAGCTTCTCCCGTTCCAAACCGGTTAAAGCCCGAAGACGCATATCCACAATAGCCTGAGCCTGGGCGTCTGACAGCGCAAACCGCTCCATCAGCCTCGACTTGGCAAGCTGTACATTCTCACTGCTGCGGATAATACTGATAACCTCGTCAATATTGTCAAGGGCAATCAGTAATCCCTGTAAAATATGAGCCCGCTCTTCAGCTTTATTCAGCTCGTATTTTGTCCTTCTTGTGACAACCTCTTCCTGATGTTTCAGGTAGTACCCAAGCATTTCACTTAAGTTAAGGACTTTAGGCTGATTGTCTACCAGAGCAAGCATAATCACCCCAAAGGTATCCTGAAGCTGGGTATGCTTATAAAGCTGATTCAAGACCACATTTGGATTCACGTCACGGCGCAGCTCAATACAGATCCGCATTCCTTCCCGGTTGGACTCATCCCGCAGATCTGTAATTCCGTCTACCTTTTTATCCCGCACCAGATCCGCAATCTTTTCGATCAGCCTGGCTTTATTTACCATATAGGGCAGCTCTGTCACCACAATGCGGTTCTTGCCGTTTTGCATCGGCTCAATATCGGAAACCGCTCGCACCTTCACTTTTCCCCGGCCGGTCCGGTATGCCTGATCGATGCCGGAAGTTCCCAGAATCATGCCGCCGGTGGGAAAATCAGGACCCTTTACAATCTTTAAAATCTCTTCAATCTCTGTCTCCCGATCTTCCTCGATCCGATTGTCAATAATCTTTACCACTGCGCCGATGACTTCCCGAAGGTTGTGAGGCGGAATGTTTGTAGCCATTCCCACCGCAATTCCAGTAGTTCCGTTGACTAACAGATTGGGATAACGGGAGGGCAGAACCAGCGGTTCTTTCTCTGTCTCATCAAAGTTCGGCCCGAAATCAACGGTATCTTTATTGATGTCCGCCAGCATTTCCATGGAAATCTTACTTAAGCGGGCTTCCGTGTAACGCATGGCCGCAGCCCCGTCGCCGTCTACAGAACCAAAGTTTCCATGGCCGTCCACAAGCATATAGCGGGTGGACCATTCCTGGGCCATATTCACCAGCGCGCCGTAAATAGAACTGTCTCCATGAGGATGGTATTTACCCATGGTATCCCCTACAATACGGGCGCATTTGCGGTGGGGCTTATCCGGCCCGTTGTTCAGCTCAATCATAGAATAAAGAATCCGCCGCTGCACGGGCTTTAATCCGTCCCTTACATCCGGAAGCGCACGGGATGCAATAACGCTCATGGCATAATCGATATAAGATTTTTCCATGGTTTTCTTCAAGTCAATCTCATCAATCCGGTCAAATATTTTATCATCCATCTATTTTCCTCCACTATGCATCCTTTATCTGCATTCTTCCGGCATGCCTGCCGATTCTGCACTGTTTCCATATCTTTGATATACGTTCATATTCCGCACATATCTGCCATTTATCATGATTATATACCCAGATTCTGCGCATATCTGCCATTTATCATAATTATACATCCAGATTCTGGACATACTTGGCATTGGCCTCAATAAATTCACGTCTGGGCTCCACCTTATCCCCCATAAGCGTGGTAAAGGTCAAGTCAATCTCAGAGGCCGTTTCATCGTTGATCATAACCCGCTCCAGAATTCTGGTCTCCGGATCCATGGTAGTTTCCCAGAGCTGCTCCGCATCCATCTCACCCAGACCTTTATACCGCTGAATCTTATTATTTCCGTCCCTGCCGATTTCCTGCAGAATCTGATCCAACTCCACATCATCATAAGCATACCAGATTTTCTTATTCTTCTCCACCTTAAACAGCGGCGGTTTTGCCAGATAGACATATCCCTGTTTGATTAATTCCGGCATAAATCGGTACATAAAGGTCAGCATCAGAGTACTGATGTGAGCGCCGTCCACGTCCGCATCTGTCATAATAATAATCTTGTGATATCTTAACTTGGAAATATCGAAATCATCATGAATTCCCGTTCCGAATGCAGTGATCATCGCCTTGATCTCCGCGTTTCCGTAAATTTTATCCAGCCTTGCCTTTTCCACATTCAGAATCTTGCCCCGAAGGGGAAGAATTGCCTGGGTCGCCCGGCTTCTGGCTGTCTTGGCGGACCCCCCTGCAGAATCTCCCTCCACAATAAAAATCTCGCAGTTTCTGGGATCTTTATCCGAGCAGTCTGCCAGTTTTCCCGGCAAGGAAGTGTTCTCCAGAGCCGTTTTGCGCCTGGTCAAATCCCTGGCTTTTCTGGCTGCTTCCCTGGCCCGCTGAGCCAGCAGGGATTTCTCGCAGATCGCCTTCGCCACCGCCGGATTCTGCTCCAGGAAATAAGTGAGCTGCTCGCTGACGACGCTGTCCACAGCCCCTCTTGCCTCACTGTTTCCAAGCTTCTGCTTGGTCTGTCCTTCAAACTGGGGTTCCTGTATTTTCACACTGATAATCGCCGTCATTCCCTCTCTGATATCGTCGCCGGAAAGGGCCGCTTCATTTTCTTTTAAAATCTTATTATTTTTTGCATAAGAATTAAATGTCTTTGTCAGCGCGTTCCGAAATCCCGCCAGATGAGTTCCTCCCTCCGGCGTGGTGATATTATTGACAAAGCTGTAGGTGGCGTCGTTATAGGAATCATTGTGCTGCATGGCAACCTCCACATAAACGCCGTCTCTTTCCCCCTCACAGTAAATCACACTGTCATAAAGGGCTTCTTTGCTGTGATTCAAGTAGGTGACAAACTCCTTGATCCCGCCTTCGTAATGGAATTCCTTTTCCTGTTCCATGCCTTCCCGTTCGTCGATAAGACGTATTTTAATTCCCTTTGTCAGAAACGCCATCTCCCGGAGCCGCTGCTTTAAGGTATCATAATCAAATACCGTATCTTCAAAAATACTTCCGTCGGGAGAAAACGTCACCTGGGTTCCGGTTTTTTCCGGATCACAGTCCCCAACGGTTTTCAGAGGATACATGCTCTTTCCTCTCTCATACCGCTGCTTGTAAATCTTTCCCTCATGGAAAATCTCAACCTCCAGCCAGTTGGAAAGGGCGTTTACCACAGAAGCGCCTACCCCGTGAAGACCGCCGGATACCTTGTAACCTCCGCCACCGAATTTTCCTCCTGCATGAAGCACAGTAAATACAACCTCAACGGCCGGAAGCCCTGCCTTATGGTTAATTCCCACAGGAATCCCCCTGCCGTTGTCTGTCACCTGAACACAATTATCCTTCATAATACGGACATCTATGGTATTGCAATATCCTGCCAGAGCTTCATCCACAGAATTGTCTACGATTTCATAGACAAGATGATGAAGCCCCCGCAGCGATGTGCTTCCGATATACATTCCCGGTCTTTTGCGAACTGCCTCTAATCCTTCCAGGATCTGAATCTGATCTGCTCCGTATTCCGCATTTGTATTCGTATTTGTACTCATCTAATTCCTCCAATTCCTAAAAACCGTTCTCAGCCGTTACAGTTCCATTTACCACTTTAAAAACTTTGTTGATCTCAAATCTGTTTTTCACAAACTCATCTAGCCCCGTGCATGTAATAATTGTCTGTATATCATGAATGCTGTTTAACAGAAAATTCTGCCGGCTGCTGTCTAATTCTGACAGCACGTCGTCCAGAACCAGAACCGGCGTCTCCCCAATGGATTCCTTCACCAGTTCTATTTCCGAAAGTTTTAAAGAAAGCGCGCAGCTCCGCTGCTGTCCCTGGGAACCAAACCTGCGGATGTCAATGTCACGGATCAAAAAGCACATGTCGTCCCTGTGGGGACCCACAGAAGTCATGCCCAGCTTCAAATCCCTTTCCTGATTTTTCATCAATTCCTCTTCTAGTTTTTCCTCCTCCGTATCCGGCTCATAGCGCAGGATCAACTCTTCCCGTTCACCGGAGATTCTCTTATGTATCCCATATATAATTTCATTCAGCCGTTTCACAAAATTCCTGCGTGAAGCGATAATCTTTCTTCCATAGTCAATTAATTGCATATCCCAGACCGGCAGCGTATCCTTCAATTCCGGCCTGAAATTAATATCTTTCAAAAGTTTATTCCTCTGATTTAATATCTTGTTGTAATTGGTTAGATGATAGAGATAAATCTTATCCAGCTGGCACAATTCCACATCCAGAAACCTTCTGCGCTCCGAAGGGCCATTCTTTATAATATTCAAATCTTCCGGAGAAAAAAACACAATATTTAAGATACCGAACAGCTCCGCTGCCTTTTTAATGGGAATTTTATTAATGGCAATTCCCTTAGAACGGTTTTTCTTAATATGCATATCGATCTGATAACTTTTTTCCTTTTTTTCAACTACGGTGCGGATATGCGCTTCCTCTTCCCCAAACTGTATCAGCTCCCGGTCCTTGCTCCCCTTATGGGATCTTGTGGTGCCGCTGACATAAACAGACTCCAGAACATTTGTTTTGCCCTGGGCATTATCCCCATAGAGAATATTTGTTCCCTTGTCAAATTCCAGATACAAATCGCTGTAATTGCGGAAATGATTCAGAGCAACGGATTTTAAGATCATTTTACAATTTTGATTATCTCCCCTTCCAGGGAAACAATATCTCCGTCCACTAATTTTTTTCCTCTCTGATATTCTACCTCTCCATTGACCCTGACCATGCCGTCCTGGATCACCAGCTTGGCCATTACGCCGGAATCAACCAGATTTGCGGCCTTTAACGCCTGTCCCAGTTTAATATATTCATCCCTTAATTTAATTTCCATTGCCAATTCATGTCCTTTCAAATCTCTTCCCATATGATTTAATTTGCCGCCGCATTGAAGTTTACCGGAAGGATCAGATAAATAAAGGTTTCCTGATCGTCTTTGATAAAGCAGGGGGCCTTTGGATTTACCATATACAAGGTGACCTCTTCCTCATCAATGACACGCAGCGCATCTATAAAAAACTTGGGATTAAATCCGATCAAAATATCTTTTCCCTCTTTTTGTATGTCAATGTCCTCATTCATGGAACCGATGTAAGAATTGATCTTCAATTCCATCGTTTCATCGCCTACATTCATGATAATCGGTTTCTTGTCGCCTTCCTTAACCAGAAGCGTGGCCCGATCAATACAATCCAGCAATTCCCTTTTATTGATCTTGATCTTTGTCTCATAATCAGAAGAGAGCATCTGATCGATCTTGAAGTACTCTCCCTCGATCAAGCGGGACACCACAGTGGTATTGCCGAATTCAAATACAATATGATTCTCTGTAAAAAATATACTGACATATTCATTGAGATCGCCAGGCAATATTTTGCTTACTTCCTGGAGAGTTTTGCCGGGTACAATGACTTTATAATAATCGTAAGCTTCTTTCAGATCAATATTGCGGATGGAAATCCGGTGTCCGTCCAGAGAGACCACTTTTAATTGATTCTCTCTGATCTCAAATAACTCACCGGTCATCAGCTTATTATTGTCACTGTCTGAAATAGAAAAAATGGTCTGCCGGATCACTTCCTTTAATGTAAACTGGGATAACAGCACCGGTTGATTTCTTTCTATATAAGGCAGATAGGAAAAATCATCTCCGGATTTCCCTATAATATTAAATTTCGCCTTCTCACAGGTAATGATTGTTTTAAAATTTTCATCTGTTTTGATCGTAACTTCATTATCCGGAAGTTTCCGTACAATTTCAGAGAATATTTTAGCGTCTAAAGCAATAATTCCCCGCTCAGCGATCTCTCCCTCTATTCTGGTCTCGATTCCCATTTCCATGTCGTTGGCTGTTAATTTTATTTCACCGGCAGAAGCGTCGATCAGGATGCATTCCAGAATCGGCATGGTGGTTCTGGAGGGCACCGCTTTTGATACAATATTAACTCCATGCAGGAGATTAGATTTGGAACATATAATTTTCATGCTGTGTATAACTCCTTCCTGAGCTTAAAGATCAATTTATGATAAGGATTCGTCTTAGTAATCATAGGGCCTGTTCATAAGTTCATAATTACGTAAAGCCTGAACTTCAGGGTGTTTCAGCTAAAAAATCAACTGTATAACCCTGTGAATTTCACCTTGAAGGAACCGGGACAAGCTGTGCATAAAGTAAAAGGCAAAAAATCGATCTTTTTTTCAAAAAAATGCTTTTGTGCACAAACATAAGGGTTGTCCATCCCTTTCCACACATTTTCGATCCTGTTATCCACAAAATCTTGATATCTTTCCAGTTGATCTTGAAAGATAGATTTTTTTAATCAATTGGGGTTGATTTTCTTCTTAATTGTCTCGATCAGGTGATGGAAATTCTCATCATTCTGATATTCTTCCGTTATCTTTTTGATTCCATGAATGATCGTGGAATGATCCCTTCCCCCTAACAGGGCGCCGATGGTTTCAAGCTGGGCTGAAGTCATATTTTTGCATAAATACATGGCAATCTGCCGGGGCTTTGCAATTTCGCTGCTCCGGTTCTTGGAGATCATCTGAGCGGTGGAAATGTTAAAATGCTCCGCCACAATCTCGATCACCAGCTGGGGCGTAATCTCCTTGGGTTTGTCCGGGGAAATGATATTCTGCAGTTCCCGGACAGCTACATCCATGGTAATTACCGTATCTTCCAGGTTGGAAAAGGCGATCAGTTTGTTTAAAGCGCCTTCCAGTTCCCGGATGTTGGATTTGATGTTAATTGCAATATAATCAAGAACTTCATCATCCAGATGAAATCCGTCTATTTCTTCTTTTCTTCTCAAAATTGCCATTCTTGTCTCATAGTCAGGATATCCGATGTCCGCTAACAGCCCCCATTCGAAACGGGAACGGATACGCTCTTCCAGCGTTTCCATGTCTTTGGGCGGTTTATCGGAGGACAGGATAATCTGTTTTCTGGCAGAATGAAGCACATTAAAAGTATGGAAAAATTCTTCCTGGGTGCTTTCTTTTCCGATAATAAACTGTACGTCGTCAATCATGAGGACATCCACAGTCCGGTATTTGTCCCGAAGCTTCGTCATGGCTGAAGCGTTACCGTTTCTGATCGAATCAATTACTTCATTGGTAAATTGTTCTGAAGTAACGTAAATAACTTTCTTTTCCGGCTGCTGCTGTAAAATAAAATGCCCGATGGACTGCATCAGATGGGTTTTGCCCAGTCCGGGTCCTCCGTATATATAAAGGGGATTGTAGACTTCTCCGGGAGATTCTGCTACCGCAAGACTTGCGGCATGGGCAAATTTATTATTGTTGCCGACGACAAAAGATTCAAAGGTATAGTTGGGGTTGAGATTGCTTTTTTCCGTGCCTTGAGAAAATGATGAGTTCTTGTTTTTCCGGGACTTGAACTTGTCGGCCTGTTCCGGTGAAATAAATTCAAGCTCATAATCAATGCCGGTAATCTCTGCAATGGCTACTTTGATAGGAAGTTTATATTTTTTTGTAATATAATTGATTCCCACATCTTCAGATGGAACCAGAATATAGAGTTTTGAGCCTTCAATGTTGCATACACTTAGCGGTTTCAGCCAATAGGTAAAGGATATGTCTGTAAGTTCATGCTCTTCCTTTACGGTTCTGAGAATTTCTTCCCATTTTTCCAATATAAGTTCCATAGTCTTCTCCAATGATTCCTTTTTATTATACCCGTGAGTCTAATGATTTGCCGGCAAATTTTAGTTTTCAGGAAAAACAGCAAATCTTTTCCTAAACTTGAGTATAGTTCATAGTCTTCCATACTCTATAATAACCCAAATTGTCCGAAGAATCAATGAAAATTTTAAACGGGATATAAACATATCTACATCGAAAATTTGCCTGTTTTACAGGTGATCCAGGATAAAAATCGAAAATATGCACAAACTTTCAAAAAGTTTTCCACAAGTTATCCACAAAACCTTGATAACTTTTCAAAATGTGGAAAATGTGGATAACTTGTGGATAAAATTTGTTTCTTCCTTATTATATGTCCCATGTGAATAGATGTGAATATCGTGGAAAGCAGATTTTTCTGAAAATATTTGTCAAAAAAATATCAACATACAAAATTTTTGCAGGAAACGCAACAAATATCCCAAAATAGCTTGACTTACCCTTATTTTTTGATATAATGAAACATGATGTTTTTTAGCACAGAGGAGGTGGATGACCCGTGAAAATGACATTTCAGCCAAAAAAGAGATCCAGGAAGAAAGTTCATGGATTCCGGAAGAGAATGAGCACGAAAGGCGGAAGAAGAGTTTTAGCCGCAAGAAGATTAAAGGGAAGAAAGAGATTGTCAGCTTAGGCCACATCTATTGTGGTCTTTCTTCTTAAATTTCATTTTGTATTTCGTATGCGCGCGGAAACGTATACAGCAGCTACAGGGAGCAGCAGTTATGAAATTTTCAGAATCATTGAAAAAGAACAGTGATTTCCAGAATGTATATAAATATGGAAAATCTTACGCAAACCGTTTTTTTGTCATGTATGTTCTGGAAAATAAAACCGAAACCAACAGATTAGGAATATCAGTCAGTAAAAAAGTAGGAAATAGTGTTATAAGACATCATATCACAAGGTTAGTACGGGAAGCTTATCGTTTACAGGAAGAAATGTTTGGAAATGGTCTGGATATTGTAGTCATTGCAAGAGCAGCAGCAAGGAATATCACTTATCATGAAACTGAGAAAGCATTACTGCATCTTGGAGGACTTCATCACATTTTAATAAGAAAAGAAGATGAAATATTTTGAAACGCCTATTAATTGCTTTGATAAATTTCTATCAGAAATATTTGTCACCCTTGAAAACTACGAAATGCCCTTATTATCCTACCTGTTCTGCTTATGGACTGGAAGCGATTCAGAAGCACGGCGCATTGAAAGGGTCTTTGTTGGCCGGATGGAGAATATTAAGATGTAATCCTTTTTCAAAAGGCGGATACGATCCAGTTCCATGATTTTAGGAGGTTTGTTAATTGACGGAAATAATTTTGACCCAGTACCCTGGCAGATTCATAGGGCCGGTGGCGAAGCTGATCGGTTATATTATGAATGCCCTTTATAGTTTTTTAGACAGCGCTTTCGGCATTCAGAACATTGCTCTGTGTATTATTTTATTTACAGTAATTATCTATTTACTAATGTTTCCGCTGACTTATAAGCAGCAGAAATTTTCCAGGCTCTCTCAGGAGATGTCGCCGGAAATCAATGCAATTCGGGAAAAATATAAGAATAAAAAAGATCAGGTATCCATGCAGAAGATGAATGAAGAAACTCAGATGGTATACGAGAAATACGGCGTGTCTACCATGGGAAGCTGTGTTCAGCTTCTGATTAACTTTCCGATATTGCTTGCCATGTATCAGGTAATCCGCAATATTCCTGCTTATGTAAGCAGTGTCAAAGAGATCTATACTCCTTTGGTAGAGAAGATTATGGGAGTAAGCGGATTTCAGGATACCATGACGGAATTTTTGAAAGAATCCGGCGTAAGTATCGCAAGTCTGAATTTTGAAAACAGCACTGCCACAGCCAATTCCATTATCGACGTACTGTACGCATTGCCGGGGCAGGGATGGGAGTTATTGAAGGACAGCTTTGCAGGATTGACGGAAATTATCAATTCTACAGAAGCAGCCGTGGTTCATATGAATAACTTTTTCGGTATCAATATCGCTAACTCACCAATGAATCTGATTGGCACAGGATGGGGGAATAAAGATTTTCTATTGATTTTCGGAGCGATTTTGATCCCTCTGATTTCTTATGGTTCACAGGTATTGAATATAAAGCTGATGCCTAACGCCGGCGCTTCCGGAGGCGATAATGACGCAATGGCAAGACAGATGAAGACGATGAATACCATCATGCCGTTGTTTTCATTGTTTATGGTATTTTCCGTTCCGGTAGGTCTTGGAATTTACTGGATTTCCGGTTCCGTGATCCGCTGTATTCAGCAGTTAATTCTGAACCGTTACATGAAGAATCTTGATCTTGAAGTTATTATTGAGAAAAATAAGGAAAAAGCGAAGAAAAAGAAGGAAAAACAGGGTGTTTACGAGAGCCAGATAGCAAACGCTGCCAGACTGAATACCAGAAAAATTGCAGAGCCTGTCAGCACGGCTGAAAAAGAGGCTAAGATCCGTGAAAGAGAAGAGTATTCCAGAACAGCAAGGAAAGGCAGTCTTTTGGAGAAGGCTAATATGGTCAAAGAGTTTAACGAACGTAACAACAAGTGACGGAAACAGGGGGAATTTTTGAATGGAGTTTATTGAAGTATCAGCAAAAACCGTAGATGACGCTATCACAGAAAGTCTTGTAAAACTTGGCACCACCAGTGATAAAATTGAATATGAAGTAATCGAAAAGGGAAGTTCCGGTTTCCTGGGAATCGGAAGCAGGCCGGCAGTGATTAAGGTTCGTAAGAAATCAGATGTGGAGGATTACGTCTATGAGTTTCTTCACAATGTATTTCTTGCAATGAGCCTGGATGTTGAGATCATTATCAATAAAAGCGAAGACGGCAAAAATGTAGATGTGGAATTAAAAGGGGAAGAAATGGGCGTTTTGATCGGAAAACGCGGACAAACTCTGGATTCCCTGCAGTATCTGACGAATCTTGCAGTGGGGAAACAGGTGAATGAATATGTGAAAGTAAAGATTGATACAGAAGATTACCGGAAGAGAAGAAGAGACACGCTGGAAAATCTCGCCAAGAATATTGCCTACAAGGTGAAAAGAACTAAGCGTTCTGTTTCTTTAGAGCCAATGAATCCCTTTGAACGCCGTGTGATTCATTCGGCATTGCAGAATGATCGTTATGTAAATACCCACAGCGAAGGAGAAGAGCCTTACAGACATGTGGTGGTTACATTGAAGCGGAATAATAATAACAGCAATCATAATAATAACTAAGTCATAGAAAAGGCTTTCTCAATGATAACACAGGTTGAATTTGAGGGAGCTTTTTCTTCTGTGTAGGAAAGGAAATTTTTATGAGTACAGAAACTATTGCGGCTATTGCCACTGGAATGACCAATTCCGGAATAGGAATTGTACGGATCAGCGGAGAAGAATCTTTTCCCATCATTGATCGGATTTACCGTTCCAAAAACGGGACAAAGAAAATATCAGAATCGGCAAGCCATACCGTTCATTATGGATATATCTGCGACGGAGAGAAAGTGATAGATGAGGTTATGGTTCTGATCCTGAAATCTCCCAACACCTATACGACGGAAGATACGGTGGAGATTGACTGCCACGGAGGCGCCCTGGTGTTAAAACGAGTGCTGGAAACAGTGCTGAAATACGGTGCCAGGCCGGCGGAGCCGGGAGAATTTACGAAACGTGCGTTTTTAAATGGGAGAATTGATCTTTCCCAGGCGGAATCAGTGATTGATGTCATTAATGCTCAAAATGATTTTGCGCTGGAGTCTTCCATCCATCAGCTTCAAGGGACAGTAAAGGAAAAGATCAGGCAGATCCGGGGAGCAATTCTTCATGAAATTGCTTTTATTGAATCCGCATTGGATGATCCGGAACATATATCCATAGACGGATATGGGGAACGGCTGATGAGACAATTGGAATTACTTTCTTCTCAGATCCGTGAGCTTCTTTTGTCTTCAGAAAACGGGGAGCTATTGAAAGAGGGAATCAACACTGTAATTGTGGGAAAGCCGAATGTGGGAAAATCTTCTTTGATGAACGCTCTTACCGGTAAGGATCGGGCGATTGTGACAGAAGTAGCAGGGACTACCCGAGATCTTTTAGAAGAACAGATTAATCTGAATGGGATTACCTTAAATGTAACAGATACTGCAGGAATTCATGATACGGAAGATACTGTGGAAAAAATCGGCGTGGAAAAGGCAAGAGCTTCTTTGAATCGCGCGGATCTGGTGATTTATGTGGCGGATGTTTCGGCTCCGCTGGATCAGGATGATAAGAGGATTTTTGATTTCTTAAAAGAGAAAAAAGTAATTGTGCTCTTAAATAAATCTGATTTGCAGCAAGCGCTTTCCGAAGAAGAAATATGTTCTTTGACGGGGGAAAATAATTATCCCGTTCTCTCGGTTTCCGCCAAAGAGGGAGACGGGATAAAAGAACTGGAACAAGTAATCCGGAAGATGTTTTTTCAGGGTGAGATTTCTTATAATAATGAAATTCTGATCACGAATGTCAGACAGAAATCTGCATTAGAGCAGGCCTTAGAAAGCCTGGATATGGTGAGGCAGAGTGTGCAGGATCAGATGCCGGAGGATTTTTACTCCATTGATCTGGTAAATGCCTGCGACGCTTTGGGAAAGATTACCGGGGAATCGGCGGGAGAAGATCTGGTAAATGAAATATTTTCAAAATTCTGCATGGGAAAATAAAATATTATATTAGAGACATATTTTACGTATAAAATTATGATCCGCAATGTTGGAAAGGAGAATTTTTTATGCCTTGTGTAAGAGAAGAATATGATATCTGCGTGGTTGGCGCAGGACATGCAGGATGTGAAGCAGCCCTTGCCTGTGCCAGACTGGGATTTCAAACCATCATATTTACGGTCAGTGTGGAGAGCATTGCGATGATGCCCTGCAACCCGAATATCGGCGGAACATCCAAGGGGCATCTGGTAAGAGAAATTGACGCCCTGGGAGGGCAGATGGGGATCAATATTGATAAAACCTTTATTCAGTCAAAGATGCTGAATAGTTCCAAAGGTCCGGCTGTGCATTCCTTACGGGCCCAGGCAGATAAGGCGGAGTACAGCCGAAGAATGCGGATGACTCTGGAAAATACAGACAGGCTGACTATTCGCCAGGCGGAAGTGACTGAATTGATGGTGGAAGACGGCAGGATACAGGGGGTCAAAACTTTTTCCGGCGCCATGTATTTTTGCAAAGCAGCAGTGCTCTGTACCGGCACTTATTTAAAGTCCAGATGCCTTTACGGAGATACCGTGTATCATACCGGACCCAATGGCCTGCAGTCTGCTGATTATCTATCGGAATCTCTAAGGCAGCATGGGATAGAATTGTTTCGGTTTAAAACGGGGACTCCTGCCAGAATCGACAGGCGTTCCATTGATTTCA
Source organism: uncultured Lachnospiraceae bacterium (assembly GCA_910584585.1). Taxonomy (GTDB): domain Bacteria; phylum Bacillota; class Clostridia; order Lachnospirales; family Lachnospiraceae; genus Petralouisia. Next base: position 48,004 of record CAJUBP010000019.1, read on the forward strand.
GTAAAATGCAGGAACAAAAAGGAGATGAGACAGTAATTCCCTTTTCTTTTACCACGGATCCTGAAGAGGTACAGATCGATCAGGTTTCCTGCTGGCTGACCTATACGAATCCGGAAACTCATGAGATAATCCGGAAGAATCTGGATCGCTCCCCCCTTTATTCCGGTATGATCGAGGGAACCGGGCCCAGATATTGTCCTTCTATAGAAGATAAGGTGGTTAAATTTGCGGAAAAAGAGAGGCATCAGGTTTTTATTGAACCGGAAGGGTTATATACCAATGAAATGTATGTGGGAGGAATGTCCAGTTCTCTGCCGGAAGATGTGCAGTATCAAATGTACCGCAGTGTGGCAGGACTGGAAGATGTTAAGATTGTCAGGAACGCCTATGCCATTGAATATGACTGCATCGATCCAAGGCAGTTGTATCCGTCTTTGGAATTTAAGAAGATCAAAGGTCTTTTTTCCGGAGGGCAGTTTAACGGAAGTTCCGGATATGAAGAGGCGGCAGCCCAGGGACTGGTGGCAGGCATTAATGCGGCCATGCTTTTGAAGGGAAAAGAACCTTTGATTTTGGATCGATCCACCTCTTATATCGGAGTTCTCATCGATGATCTTGTGACAAAGGAGAATCATGAACCTTACCGGATGATGACTTCAAGAGCGGAATACCGTCTGCTGCTGCGGCAGGACAATGCGGATTTGCGCCTTACGAAGATGGGGTATGAGGTTGGCCTGATTGATCAGGAGCGATATGAAGGCGTAATGGAAAAGGAACGTCTGATTGAACAGGAGACAGAGAGAGTTCAGCATGTGAATATCGGCGCAAACGCTCTGGTTCAGAAAGTTTTGGCGGAATATGAGAGTACCCCATTGAAAACAGGGATTACTCTTGCAGAACTGATCCGAAGGCCGGAACTTTCTTATGACGCCCTTGGGAGGATTGATGAGGGAAGGCCGGAACTTCCGGCGGATGTTAGAGAACAGGTGAACATCAATATCAAGTATGACGGATATATCCGAAGGCAGTTAAAGCAAGTAAAGGAGTTTAAGAGGTTAGAGAAAAAGAAACTTCCGGAAAATTTTGATTACGATCAGGTGAAAAGCCTTAGAATTGAGGCTAAACAGAAGCTGAATCTCTATCAGCCGGTTAACGTAGGGCAGGCTTCCAGAATTTCCGGCGTGTCCCCTGCGGATATTTCTGTATTGCTGGTTTACTTAGAGCAAATGAAACGAAAGAATTCATAGTTTGAAAAGCTGATAGTTCGAAAATAGAGCGATAGGGAGGTTTTAATTATAATTAAAGAGAAAGAATATCAACTGGATCAATTTTATAAAGGTTTGGAGGCATTAGGCATTGCATGTTCTGAGAAACAAATTCATCAATTTCTTACATTTTATGAGATGCTGATCGAAAAAAATAAAGTGATGAATCTGACTGCCATTACAGAATTTCAGGATGTGATAGAGAAGCATTTTCTGGATTCTTTGAGTTTGACGGAGAACAGGGATCTGAATCAGAAATTAAAAGTTCTTGATCTGGGAACCGGAGCAGGATTTCCAGGAATTCCTCTTAAAATTGCATTTCCGGAACTGGAGATTGTACTGATGGATTCTTTGAATAAACGAATCTTATTTTTAAAAGAGGTATTAGAAGAATTAGGGCTGTCCGATATCACTGCAGTTCATGGAAGAGCAGAAGAAATGGCAGTAAAATCAGATTATCGGGAGAAATTTGATTTGTGTGTCTCCAGGGCAGTGGCGAATCTTGCTTCTTTAAGTGAGTATTGTATTCCATTTGTCAAAGTGGGCGGAAATTTTGTCTCTTATAAATCAGGAGAAGTGGAAGAGGAAGTTTATCAGGCAAAAAAGGCGATTAATGTTTTGGGCGGAAAAATTGTGAAAGTGCAGAAATTTACTTTGCCGGGCACAAAAGTTTCCAGATCACTTGTTCAAATTGAAAAACAGAGAAAAACGCCTAAAGGCTATCCAAGAAAATCCGGGACGCCTGCGAAGAATCCTATCTGTTAAAAATAGTATTGCAGGAGATAAAGAACTGTGTACGGAGGATTTCTCCACAGTTCCTTATCTCCTGCAGTGGGATAATTTATTTCACAGGATCCAGATAAAGATTCAATATATCCAGCAATTTTTCCGGAACTTCCAACTGAGGCAGATATTTTGATTCAGCAATCCAGGAAGTTTCGATAGATGGATTGCGGGAAATGTAAGAGTTGATAATGGATTCACTTTCTGCATTCCCTTTGCTTCCGATTAAGTAAATGCTGTTATTAATTTTTCTCAAGGCATGAACGATATTAATATTAGTATAATCTGCCTTTATGCTGGACAGAAGGTATTTGCCCCGGCTGTTTTCCATATGAGCTGCCTCATAATAAGTGTCAATGATCCTGCTGGGAATCATGCGCTTCATGTAAAAATATTCTTCAAGAAAATATTTTTCAATGGCTTTTCTTGAAAATGCCAAATTGTAGATTATAGTTCCGAAAACAGGAAACTCGATCATAAACTTTAAGGCATTCTTATGTTTATTTGGTGTTTTTGCCAGTGATTCTAAAGAAGCGGGATTGATGATAATTATTTTATTAAAATGTTCCGGTTCCATATTGCAGGCCATAAGGGCAAAGGAAGCAGAATTGCCGGTAGCGGCGATATCTGGTTTTGCTCCAATTACAGTTTTAATAAAATCAGTAATTAATTGAACATAGAGATAATTACTGTAGGTCATGTTTGGTTTGTCGCTTCTTCCGCATCCCAGCAAATCGAGGCAGTAAACTGTGTGATGCTTTGCCAGATGCTTTGCAACTTTGTCCCATTCATAAGAAGAGGAAGCGGGATTCAAGTCATGGATCAGCAAAAGCGGCCGGCCGGATCCCTGTTTGGTATAAAAAATATTCCCGTATCTCCAGTTAAAAAATTTACCTTTGTCAGTTTTCAGCAGGTTTTTTAAAGAAGATGAAATATTGATGGCTTTGTTGATGCCGTAAATGCTGATGGTTGTCAGAGTGCTTAAGAGCAGGAAATTGCGGATTTGTTTTTTCATTTCATCATCCTCCTTTCATAATTTACCATAAAGTTCTTCAATACGCTCTGGCAGTTGTATTTCTACTACTATTATAGACGAAACATTCAGGATATACAAATAAAATATATTTAAAAATAAAAAAATAAAAATATGTCTTTTCTTATCATGCATTTTGAGATAAAATAAAAGTAATCAGCGTTAATGTTATTTCATAGTACTTCATTAAAGTAATGAACTGTTCAGAAATAACTTTTAAGTTCTAACAGTTACGAAGATAGTAAATGTTTAATAACAAACGTATGTTCTATAGAGGAAAGAGTTATGGTCGTAGATTATTTGAAAAAAATGCATCATGAGATGTATAAACAGAAATTGAATTTAGAAAGAGAATTTCAAAAGAAAGAAATACTTTTAAAAGACAATATTAAATTTATACAGGCATTAGAAAATTCTTTGGATGAAAATTTTGAATCTTTTACGCCCAGAAATGTAAATCAGGAGAATCATTCAAAGATTGCTTCTTTGATGGATGAACAAAGAATAATCGAATCGGAATTACAGGATTTAGGCATAGAAATTTCAAAAATAAATGAGCATCTTGCAGAGTTGGAAAGTGTAACAAAGGTTGCAAGAGAAAATGAAAAATTCCTTGTAAATAAAAAAGAATTGAAGGAAAAACGAGGAAAATACCAACGAAAGATTTTAGAGATACAGGAAATGGAGCGGCAGCGTATAGCCAGAGAACTGCATGATTCCATTATACAGAATCTTACCAATACCATACATAAGATAGAAATTTGTACTAAGATTATGGATGTGGACACTGTACGATGCCGATTAGAATTGCATGTAATATCTAAGACTATCCGCGATATCATACAGGAGATGAGGAATATTGTATATGATTTGCGTCCAACTTCCCTGGATGATATCAAGTTGGATAAGATGTTAGAACATGAAATCTCTAAAATACGTAAAAGTGAAATTTTGAATGTTTCTTATGAAACATTAGGTGAATCCTTAGAACTTTCTCCTATGATATCCTTGAGTATTTTACGAATTGTCCAAGAAGCATGCAATAATATATTGAAGCATGCAAAAGCAGAAAATGTATTGGTGCAAGTAGAATACGAAAAAGAAAAAATTATTGTCAGAATAGAGGATGATGGAGTTGGATTCATTATAAATGATATTCAAAATTTAAAGAAAGAAGATGGTTCAGGATTAGGTATATCCATGATGAAAGAACGTGTCTTTCTTTTCGCTGGAAAATTGGAATTGAATTCTGAACCGGGGAAAGGAACCAAAATTTTAGTAGAAGCACCAATTGACAAGGAGGATGCGTAATGTCGGCGAAAGTTGTGATTGTAGATGATCATTCTATGGTTCGGGAAGGTTTGAAACAATTGCTGGAATTGGAGGGTGATGTAAAAGTAATTGGAGAAGCTGCAGATGGAATTGAATGTCTGAAATTATTAGAGACGACAGTTCCGCAAGTGTTGTTATTGGATATCAACATGCCAAATATGAATGGGTTGGAGGTGTTAGAACGGTTAAAAGAAGATAATGTGGATGTAAAAATTATAATATTGACAGTACATGATGAAATTGAATTTTTGTTAAAAGCAGTAGATATAGGAATTAATGGCTATTTGTTGAAGGAGTCTGATTCTTCAGAATTGAAGAAAGCAATTTCCCATGTAATACAGGGAGAGACTTATATACAGCCAAGTATGATACCATTGTTAAATTCTAAAATGGTAGAAAGAAATCATGAAAAAGTAAAAATTGACTTGCTAACCAGACGGGAGTTAGAAGTTTTAAAATTATTGTCGGTAGGACTTTATAACAAAGAAATTGGAAAAAAATTAGATATCAGTGAACGCACTGTAAAGAATCATATTTCCAGTATATTTAAAAAAATTGAAGTGACAGATCGGACCCAGGCTGCGGTCTTTGCAATTAGAAATAATTTAATTAATGTTTTTTAAAGGCAGTTGGGAAGAAAAATGTTTCACGTGAAACATTTTTCTTCCTTTTTGTTATGAAATTATTTTTCTGGAAGTAACAGTATATTTTTGATAGTGCAATTTTTAATGCCTCAATAGTGCGGAGCAGGCAAAACACAACTGTGATCTCCGGCTGGATGGAACATTAGCATGACAAATAAAAGTTCACAAAAAAATGTTTCACGTGAAACATTTTTGAACGAATTTCCTATAGTAATAAATTATAAAAGGTGCTATAATAATTATTAACATAAGAGGAAAGGAAAAAAGTATGGGAAGAATTATTGCAATAGCCAACCAGAAAGGCGGAGTCGGCAAAACAACTACAGCAATTAATTTATCTGCCTGTCTTGTAGAAGAGGGTAAAAAGGTATTGACAATTGATATGGATCCCCAAGGTAATACCACTAGCGGACTAGGCATAGAAAAAACAGATTTGGAGCATACGGTATATGAACTTATGCTTGGCGAATGTACGATACGGAAGAGTATGGTGCAGACAGAGATAGAAAATTTGTTTTTAATACCCTCCAATGTGAATCTCGCTGGAGCAGAAATAGAACTGTTAGGTATTGAAGAAAGAGAATATATTTTAAAAAATGAAGTAGATTATATTCAGGATGATTTTGATTTTATAATTATTGATTGTCCACCTTCACTGAATATGCTTACTATCAATGCAATGACCACTGCAAATACAATACTGGTTCCAATACAATGTGAATATTACGCTCTGGAGGGATTGAGCCAGTTAATACATACGATCAATCTGGTGCAGACAAGATTAAATCCCAGCCTGGAAATGGAAGGCGTGGTGTTTACCATGTATGATGCCAGAACAAATTTATCTTTGCAGGTTGTTGAAAATGTTAAAAGTAATCTGAATACTACCATTTATAAGACGATTATTCCAAGAAATATTCGGTTGGCAGAGGCTCCCAGTCATGGATTGCCGATAAATTTATATGATTCTAAATCTGCCGGAGCAGAAAGTTATCGTTTATTGGCGAAAGAAGTGATAGAAAGAGAGGAAGGTTAAATGGCGGCAGCAAAAAAAGGCGGATTGGGAAAGGGTCTGGACAGCCTTATTGCAAATAAGGTGGGAACGGCAGGAACAGCGGAAGCGATGAGAATGCCGGAGCCAGATAAAGAAGTAACCTTTGTAAAAATTACAAAAGTAGAGCCAAACAGAGAACAACCTAGAAAAAATTTTGATGAAGATTCCTTATTAGAATTATCAGAATCATTAAAACAATACGGTGTGTTACAGCCATTGCTGGTGCAGGATAAGAAAGATTATTTTGAAATTATTGCGGGAGAAAGAAGATGGAGAGCCGCAAAAATAGCGGGCTTGAAGGAAATTCCTGTTATTATTAAACAACTTACGGAACAAGAAATGGTAGAAATTTCTCTGATTGAAAATATTCAAAGAGAAAACCTGAATCCAATTGAAGAGGCTATGGCATTCAAAAGACTGTTAAATGAATTTCATTTGAAACAGGACGAAGTAGCAGAACGGGTGTCAAAGTCCAGAACAGCAGTCACCAATTCTATGAGACTTTTGAAGTTGGATGAAAGGGTTCAGCAAATGGTGATAGATGATTTGCTTTCTACCGGACATGCTAGAGCACTTTTGGCAATTACAGATAATGAGAAACAGTACAGTCTTGCACAACAAATTTTTGATGAAAAATTAAGTGTGAGAGAAACAGAAAAACTTATAAAAAAATTGCAGAATCAGAAACCGGAGCTGCCAAAGAAGCAGGAAGACGACAAGATGTCAATATTTTATGAAGATATGGAGCAAAAGCTTAAATCTATCATGGGAACGAAGGTTGCAATTCATTATAAGAATAAAGACAAGGGGAAGATAGAGATTGAATATTATTCCAACGATGAACTGGAACGGATTATAGACTTGTTTCAATCCATTCATCAGACAGAAGTTTAGCTAATCATACGTTCTAAAAATAAAAACAGAATGGAGGAAACTATGAAGTCAGACTTTATAGGGCTGTATTTTACAGTGGATGATTTTTTACTGACTTTTGCGATTATGGCTGCGGTAATGCTGCTGCTGTTTATTTTACTAATTGTGAATATCGTAAAATCAGGAAGGCTGCGAAAAAAGTACGATGCATTTATGATGGGAAAAAATGCAGAATCTCTGGAGGACACTTTAATTAAACGAATTCAGCAGGTAGATGAACTGTTAGAATTTGAAAGTGAGAACAGAGAGAATATACAAAAAATTTCAAATAGTTTAAATTATACATTCCAGAAAGTTGGAATGGTGAAATACGATGCTTTTCACGAGATGGGTGGAAAATTAAGTTTTTCTCTGGCATTGCTGGATCAGAAAAATGATGGATTTATCATCAATGCCATGCATACCAGAGAAGGATGTTATACTTATATCAAAGAGATAGTAAGTGGAAATTCCATAATTGTACTTGCGGATGAGGAAAAAGAAGCATTAGATATTGCAATGGGGACAAAGAAATCAACTGTACCGGTAGAAGATTAAGAATATCAAGCTGAAATCCGAGCCGTTGCTCTTGGCTATGAGAAAATAGCAGGGCGGAAGTAATTTAGGAGTACAATATGAGAGAATATCGAGTATCAGAATTGACAGGAAATGAAGTTTTGGCGAAATCCGTTTGTATGGAAAACGGAAGTGTGATTCTGGAAATAGGAACTGCGTTAAAAGTAAGTTATAAGGAATCTCTAACTTCCTTAAATATCCAGAAAATTTATGTAGAAGATCCCTTTGAAAAATACGAGAAAGTGAACTTCTATTTTAAGCCGGAAGTATTCCTGAAATTCGAGAATGAATTAAAAGCGATATTGTCTCAGCATATTTACAGAAAAGACAGCGGTTTGAGAAAACTGGAAAGTCTTGTGAAAGAACTGGTAACTGTGTTTGAACGGACAGAAGAAGACAGAGTGCTGGATATTAAAAACCGCACTTCTGATATGTATGAGCATACCATTTATATTACCATACTGGTGATGCTATTGGGAAGGGAATATGGATTTTCCAGAAAAAGAATGGAAGATGCCGTGTTGGGATGTCTTCTTCATGATCTGGGTTACCGATACATAGATGTTGATTATCGGGACTGTTCCTGCAGGCAATTGAAGACTTCTGAATTGTGTGAGTTGAAAAAGCATACAATTTTGGGATATACTGCTTTGGAAAAAGAAGGTTGGATTCCTGAGATTTCAAAGCTGATGGTATTGTCACATCATGAGCGGCTGGACGGCAGCGGATATCCTTTAAAACAGAAGAATAAAGAAAAGGAATGCCGTATGATACAGATTTGTGATGCCTTTGACTGTGCGATTTCAGGAATGGAATCGTCGAAAAAGACAATTTTCCAGGCATTTGATTTGATTTCTAATCAGGAAAAATTTGAAAACCGCATGGAAAAAATATTAGAAAAAAAGATTGGAATATATCCTGCAGGAACTGTTGTAAAAACAGAGGAGGGGAAAAGGGCAGTAGTCATTTCTCAAACAGAGAATGCCCAGGCTCCTGTCATTCTATATACCGGCGGTATGCAGGAAAATCATTTCGTAACAGAAAATCTTAACAGAGAAAAAGCGCCGAAAATTATAAATATTATGTAAAAGAAAACCGATAAAAAAATTGAAAAACAGAATTGAATATTATATAATAAACAGGTAATATTGGTTTTGTGAAGGGAGGGGCAAAATTGCACGGCTATCTGCGCAGTATTGGATTCAAAGATTTAAAAAAGAGGAATGAGATTGAGTTATTGATTCAGGATATTGTTGAGCATCCCGATAAAAAAATTCTTACAGAGGATGAAGAAGGAAATGTATTTGCAGAATTAACTAGGGAATTCAGCGAATTTACAGGAATTGCAGTACGTGGGTTTTATATGGATGATGAATTTCACGTAGAATATTATTATCCTTATTTTACAGGAAGCGGCGTTTCCACAGAAGAACGGGTGGAAATTCAGAAACGATCTGACAGAGAAGCGTATGCCGGGGTCTGCGATGAAATGAGGATAGGCGTTACCCTGATCTTTTATCTTCAGAATGCAGTGGAGTATCTTCGGGAACAGAGAACAAAAAGTGGCAGACGGATGCCTATTAATACTACCATTTCCGCTTTGTCCGCCAGCGGCAAAATCATTCTCCCTGTTTATAAAAATGAGCATCAGATTAAAAGCGGCGAGAAATATACAAATAACAGGAATCATTTAATGGCGGCAGCCCGGGACGGTGACGAGGATGCTATGGAGAGTCTGACTCTGGAGGATATCGATACATATTCCATGATTTCCAGAAGAATCATGACGGAGGATATTCTTTCGATTGTAGATACTTATTTTATGCCCTATGGAATTGAAAGCGATCAATACAGCATTATGGGTGAGATTTTGGATTTTTATACCATTGAGAATAAAAGTACCAGGGAAAAATCTTATATTCTGACGCTGAATAGTAATCACCTTGTTTTTGATGTATGTATCAATCAGGCGGATTTGCTGGGAGAGCCGGCTGTGGGCCGCAGATTTAAAGGAACAATCTGGATGCAGGGGCAGATTAATTATCAGATGTGATAAAAAAGGGGATTGACAAAGTATTAAGAAATGTTTATAATATAAGAGATTTTTTGAATGTCGCTATAGCTCAGCAGGATAGAGCGACCGCCTCCTAAGCGGTAGGCCGGAGGTTCGAATCCTCTTAGCGACGTCTTAAGATTTGCCGGGAATACTGGGGTTCCAGAGTTCCCGGTGTTTTAATATATCTGAGATTGCTAATCAAAATAGTGATTCTGCTAATTGTCTGAAAAATTTTGCTTAAAATCTTGCTAATTGAAAAGGCGGGAGTTTTTAGTTCAAGACTACAACTTTGTCACAAGTTGGGACGAAGTTATAGATTATCATATAGGAATTTATTAAAAAAATATGGCAACTTTTTTCATTAAAAAGAGAACCGGACGCATCCGATTCTCTCAGGTATGCTCCGAAGAGACGCATCGCTATTCACATTTATAGTATACAAGATAGGGATAAAAAATGTAAGGATTTTTATGATTTTACAAAATTTTATAATTGTGCGTCAAAGTCGTAGACAGCAACCAATTCTTCAAATTTCGTATATGGAACATGGTTTGAAGGTGTATTTATGTAACAATATTCTTTGTATCCATGATAGTACCCTATATTCATAAGTTTGCGTTTTTGTGATGAACCAGAAATAGATATTCCTTTTTTATCACGCAAATAGCGCATTAAACCATCTGTACTTTTTGGACGTGAGTCTGACATATTTATGCACCTCCCTCATTAGCATTGTATTAAGTATATTTGTGACCTCAAACAAAACTACAAACAGCTTAAACTATTCTGGGATTAGTTGTGAAATGCAGATATTAATCGGGAAAGGCTTTACAGCGTAACATTTCCTTAAATTCAATTCTCTTGTTAATCGCCTGCTAAAAGGAGCATCTAAAAGCCTTAATATCAGCAGTTCAGACAGGGGATACAATTCAAGAGTCACTTGTCCTAATTCGAGTATACGTTACCTTTTTTAAATTCTGAGTACTTTTTATTCCCTAAAGACATCCCTGCTATTCATAATAGAAAAAGTCAGTTATTTTCATACTTATTAATTTAATCAATTCTTTTGATTCTTTTGTAAATAGGGTGTTGTATTATTTGTTATATCCGTTCTCTTTCTTTGCTTACAGACGGATACGATGAGGAAGCAATAACCGAAGCTGATAGCATTGTTGATGCTATTTTTCAAGCTATTAAACAACGAAAACAAATTCCTATTAAAGCAAGAATCGATATGTATGATATTGTTCAGAATGAAATTAACTTGCCATCTGGAACAGTAGAACAGCTTGAAAATCTTTACCAACTTCGTTGTGGTTTTTCTGCATATCCAGCTCATTCAAAATGGTGGGATTTTAGCGAAATTTATGAAGGTGATATTGAAGAAATAATGTACTCCGTTAAATCAACAGTAATTAAATTTTTGATGTTTGAAAGGGATAATAGAAAAATAGAAAAAGTTCCATCTTGTTGGTCTGACTGGTTCATGGATAACTCCGATATAATTTATGATGCTGTATGGTTTCATAAATTACTCATATTGAATTAATGAATTGATTTGTCCTCCTTTTTTGCGGAGATGGCGAGATTATTGCTATCCCCGTAGAAAAATATGTGATATACTGTAAAAGCAAACAATAAGCGTACATAAAACTTGGTGTTCCGATTTTGAATTTCAAGTTTAAGGATATACAAAGAAGCAGAACTTGATGTCACAAATTGTGATTTCAAGTTATTCATAGTTTTGAGATGCCAATCTGGCATTTCAAAATAGAAAGGGCGATAAAGATGGCTGATACAGTTTATGATAGACAGTGATTTAGCGATGCTGTATCAAGTAGAAACAAAGCGATTAAATGAAGCGGCAAAACGTAATATCTCAAGATTTCCAGAAAGATTCCGATTCCAACTGACGAAAAAGGAATATGAAATCTTGAAGTCGCAATTTGCGACTTCAAGATTGGAGGAAGATAATAGATATGGCGGGCGTAGGAAATTGCCATTTGTATTCACAGAACAAGGAATTGCAATGCTTTCTGCTGTTTTGCGTAGTGATGTTGCTATCCGAGTAAGCATTAGGATTATGGACACTTTTGTGGAGATGCGGAAGTATATGGCAAATACCTCTTTGCTGTATGAGCGGTTAAATGCAATGGAGGTTCGCCAGATAAATTACCAAGCGGAAACAGATGAGCGTTTTGAAAGAGTTTTTGAGTACATATCCGAGCATGAGGAATCCAGTCAAAAGGTATTTTTTGACGGACAGATTTACGATGCGTTCAGTCTGATAGTAAGTTTAATTCAAAAAGCAGAGAAAGAAATCACTCTGATAGACGGATATGTGAATGTTGGGACATTGAACTTGCTTTCAAAGAAAAAGTCTGATGTTGCAGTAACTATTTATACACAGAAACAGACGAAGCTGACAAAAGCCGATGTTAATACTTTCAATGCACAATACCCGACATTGAAAGTAAAATATATCAAAGTATTCCATGACAGGTTTTTGATTCTTGATCGAGTGACAGCCTATCATATAGGAGCGTCTTTGAAAGATGCAGGAAAAAAGTGTTTTGGAATCAATCTAATTCAAGATGCAGGTATCATCAAAGACATCCTGCAAAGGTTGGAACTGGAAATGGAGAAATAAGAAGTTCTTTTTTTATGCTGAATTTAGGAGGCGTAGTGGGCTACATTGACTAAATTCAGCATAAAATCTGATGTGAAGTGGGGCGGCAGATTGCGGGAATGAATTTTAAGACATGCTCTAGTTCAAGACCATAACTTCGCCACAAGCTGGGACGAAGTTATAGATTATCATATAGAAATTTATTTAAAAGACATGGGTATACTTTTTTCATTCAAAAAGAAAACCGGACGCATCCAATTCTCTCAAGTACGCTCCGTAGAGACGCACTGTTATCCACATTTACTATAAAACAATATATAGTGATAATCAATGAAATTATATATAGATTTTGAATTAATTGAAGAGTAAAAAGTGATAATTCTGAACGATTTTATTGTTGGAATCGTTCGGATAGGATGTAATAAAAGTAATATGAAATGAAGGAGGGATTCACAATGTCTAAAACTGACGAATCCATTCCAGGACCGGGCCAGCATGGCACAGTCATTATTTTGCAGCGTACCTGCTGAAATGACGCTTGAAGAAGCTCAGGGAGAAAGGCGGAATAAAATATGAGAGCATTGATAGATGCTTGTATTGTGATTGATGTGCTGTAGAGCTGGGAGCCTTTCTTTAAGGAGGCCCAGGAGATATTTCTGGGAGTGGCAAATAAGCAGGCAGTATATATTGTGGATAATCTATCATTTTCCGACAGCCCCTTTTTGTTATAGATGTGTTTTTGGAAAATGAAGATATCTTACAAGAAATCAGCAGACATTTTGAGTATAATATAGAGTGTGAGGAGGTGTTATCAATGCAAAAAGAAATACGGACAGTCTGCTATGATGACGATTGTCATCTTGAAGCATATCATTTTGAGGGAATCGTCCAGCCGTTTCCGAATCATTTTCATGACTACTATGTGATTGGCTTTATAGAAGCAGGGACACGTTGTTTATCCTGCAAAAATAAAGAATATACGGTAAGTCAGGGAAATATCCTTTTGTTTCATCCAAACGATAACCACAGTTGTGTGCAATGCGACGGCGGAACGCTAGATTACAGAGGTTTGAATATCCCAAAAGAAACGATGCTGTCATTAGCAGAAGAAATAACAGGACAAAGTGTATTGCTTGGCTTTTCGGAAAATGTTATTCAAAATGATGAGCTGAATCTTTATCTCCATTCTTTGCATCAGATGATTATGGACGGTGGGGAAGAATTTGAAAAGGAAGAAATGCTCCTGCTCCTTATTTCGTTGCTTGTCGAGCAATACGGGCAACCCTTTGAGAAGTGTATTCCAGAGTGTAGTGAAGAGATAGAAAATTCTTGCATATTTATGGCAGAGCATTTTGCAGAGCATATTACACTCGATGACCTCTGTAAATGCAGTGGTCTTAGTAAATCAACATTGCTTCGTGCGTTTACCAAATCAAAAGGAGTTACACCATACAGGTATCTTCAGACGGTTCGCATAGGCAAAGCAAAGGAACTGTTGGAGCAAGGCGTGACTTCGGTTGATGCAGCTATACAGACAGGCTTTTCAGACCAGAGCCACTTTTCAAATTTTTTTCATATGTTTATCGGATTGTCGCCTGCCGCATACAGACGTATTTTTAAGGAGGGAGGCAGGAATCGTGGATAAAAAAACTACCACAGGGCATATCACAGCTCTGGTTACGATTATGATATGGGGAACGACTTTCATATCCACCAAAATACTTCTTGCAGATTTTACACCGATAGAAATCCTGTTTTTTAGATTTTTGCTTGGTCTGCTTGTATTGATTATCATTTATCCGAAACGCTTAAAAATAAAGGCTAAAAAACAGGAGCTTACATTCGCTGCAGCGGGGTTATGTGGGATATGTTTATACTATTTGCTTGAGAACATAGCATTGACTTATACGATGGCTTCTAATGTCGGCGTTATTATTTCTGTCGCCCCGTTTTTTACTGCTGTTTTATCTTATGTATTTCTAAAGACAGAAGAAAAACTGAAAGTACAATTTTTTGTTGGTTTTGTAGTTGCTATGATAGGGATATGTTTTATCAGTTTTAACGGTAAGGAATTGGAGCTGAATCCCATTGGTGATATTCTGGCGATTGTTGCGGCATTCGTATGGGCAGTTTATTCCTTGCTTACACGAAAAATCAGCATCTATGGATATCATACCATCCAAACGACAAGGAGGATATTTACATACGGAATACTTTTCATGTTCCCGTTGCTTTTTGTTTTTGATTTCAGATTGGATGTGCAGAAGTTTGTAAAACCAGAGTATGTTCTAAACTTTATCTATTTAGGTCTTGGTGCGTCAGCCCTTTGCTTTGTTACTTGGAATTATGCTGTCAAGGTGCTTGGGGCTGTTAAGACAAGCGTGTATATTTATATAGTCCCTGTTATTACCGTTGTCACATCCGTTATTGTGTTAAAGGAAGAAATTACATGGATTGCTGCGATAGGAATAGGGCTTACCTTAATCGGCTTGTTTCTATCGGAAAGTAAATTAAAATTTAGGAAAAGAGGAAAGTGAAAATGAATGTAGAGAATGAAAAATGTGTGATTATTGTCGATGAAAATTTACCTCTTGGGATTATTGCAAATACCGCCGCTATTCTTGGCATTATCATGAAAGCTAAAGCTTCCATAATAAGGATGGCCATGCGGCCTGCCAACCGCCAAGCTGAGCAAGATGGAAGTTTATCATGGGAATGATGTGCTTGATTTAGAGGGCAATCCCCACATGGGGATTATACAGTTTCCCGTACCGATATTAAAAGGAAATACCGAGATACTGAAAAAACTAAGAACAAGCTTGTTTGAGCCGCAATTATCTGAATTGTCAGTTGTTGATTTTTCTGATTTAGCACAAGGGTGTAAGACTTACAATGAGCTCATCCGCAAAATGGCGAATACCTCAGAAAGCAGATTAAATTATATTGGAATCGCTGTCTGCGGAAATAAAAAGCAGATTAACAAGCTGACGGGGAGTATGCCTTTCCGATGTGAAGAACTTTCGATATGTGTTCCAACTATTTTAGAGATGTGCGTTCTATTTCTTGGCGGTAAAAATCAATCTTATCGTCTAGCTTTGCCATATGTTCCTGCAATGCTTTTATCTGCTCATTAAGGGACTCACGATGTACGGTCAGCATTTCCATTCTCTCATTAAGGGTAAGGTCGCCTTTTGCCCGTAGTTCGGCATAACGCTGTATTTCTTTAA
The DNA here is from genome assembly GCA_910584585.1 of uncultured Lachnospiraceae bacterium. Classification (GTDB taxonomy): domain Bacteria; phylum Bacillota; class Clostridia; order Lachnospirales; family Lachnospiraceae; genus Petralouisia. The sequence goes on from CAJUBP010000019.1 coordinate 63,515, forward strand.
TCGGCATACCCGTGTCTTTCAGACGCTTGATAAAGTAGGTCCATGCGAGGTCTTTGTCCGAATAACAGCGGCGGTTACTGGAATTGCGTTTCGGCGTAATCAGATTTTCATGCTCGTAGTAACGCAGGGTATGTATCCCTAAATTTGTCAGCCTTGAAAATTCGCCTATGGAATATTCCAAAAAATCACCTCTTATCTCTTGACATAGAGTTTACTCTACATTGTATGCTCGTATTATAGTTTGTCACCAATTTCCGCCAAGAAATTGATGACCTGCTTGCGCATCAGCGCAATACCTATTATATCAGCAAAGAGGAGGTTTTGTAAATGGTTCAAAACAAAGAAAAGTACACGGTAATTACGGGGGCAAGTTCGGGGATAGGGTATGAAACGGCAAAAGCTTTTGCGGAGCGTGGGAGCAGCCTAATCCTTGTTGCCCGCAGAAAAGACAGACTGGAAACTTTAAGGCAGGAAATTTTAGCTTTACATCCGATGCTTGATATTGTGGTTAAAGCTGCGGATTTAGCTGTTCCTCAAAATGTTTTCCAGTTATACGAGAGCATAAAATCATATCCGCTGAGGACATGGGTGAACAATGCGGGATTTGGAAATTATGGCAGCGTCGGGAATCAGGATTTGGAGAAAATCAGTCGGATGCTGCACTTAAATGTGGAAGCCCTCACTGTTTTTTCTTCCCTGTTCGTCCGTGACTTTAAAGATAAAGAGGGGACACAGCTTATCAATATTTCTTCCTGCGGCGGCTATACGATTGTGCCTAATGCGGTAACCTATTGTGCTGCAAAGTTTTATGTCAGTGCTTTTACGGAGGGCTTGGCGTGGGAGTTGAAAGCTGCCCATGCAAAAATGCAGGCAAAGGTATTAGCCCCTGCCGCAACAAAAACGGAATTTGGGAAAATTGCGAATGATGTTACGGAATATGACTATGACAGATTATTTGGCACTTATCATACAAGTACACAGATGGCTGCATTTCTGCTTGAATTGTACGACAGCGATAAAACGGTGGGCTTTGTGGACAGGGAAACCTTTTCATTTCATTTGTATGAGCCGCAATTTCAATATGCAGGCAGTTCATGCCATAACCAGAAAATGTAGTAGATTGAAATAGCCTTTGGTGTGGTAAAAAGGAAAAACAGAGGGGCTTATTACTCTGTTTGCGCTTTTGCTTTACATATTCCTTGCGCCGTCCCTGCTATGATAGTCAGTTCCGCATTATCAAAAGTATTGAGAAGCATATCCAACCGCCGCCGCAAGGTTGTTTTTTCTGTCGGGGTGTCTGGGTGTATGTACTGGTCTACGGATAGATGGAACATCGTTACAAGTTGAATGAACAGTGGAAAACTTGGATTTTGTCCCTCTTTTTCTATTGACTGCAAGTGTCTTGCCGAAATACCAAGTTCCTCGGCTAATTCCTCTCTTGTAATCCGTTGTTTCTCACGGGCATCTTGAATTGCCTGCCCCAATTCCAGAAAATCAAAGCTAAGAGATGTGATTTCTGATTTGTAGAGATTGGTTCTTACTTTTGGGATTTGCAGCAAGCTGGCGGGATATTTACTTCATCTAAATATATAGTTCCCCAATCGCACATAGCGTCTAAGATTGGGGCAAGCGTATTGCCGAAGTCAGTTAAAGAATATTCCGTTTTGGGAGGAACGACAGGATAGACTTTTCTGTTTATCAGTCCGTCGTTTTCAAGTTCTCTTAGCTGCTGCGCCAACATTTTGTCAGTAGCTTTGGGTACTAATTTATGCAGCTCACTATACCGCAGGGTTTTGCCCATGAGATGCCACAGAATGACCGATTTATATTTCCCGCCAATTAAGTCAATCGTTGCTTCTACGGGACAGTTATAACTGCTTTTGCAATTTACACTCATAGAAAATCTCCTAACTTACTTTTTGGATAGTATATACCCAAAAAGTACATTCTTGCTTCCTAATTTGTTTGCGATATAATTATAGTATAGGGAAACCTAAAATACAAGTTTAACAGGAGGAATACTTATGGAATTTTTAGAAATTGCGAAATCACGTTATTCTGTCCGTGATTACAAAAGCAGAAAGGTAGAGCCAGAAAAGCTGGAAAAAATTTTATTCGCTGCCCATGTCGCACCTACGGCTGCAAATTTACAGCCTGTCCGTCTTATTGTTGTGCAGGAGGACGAGGGATTGAACAAAGTAGGAAAAGCGGCAAATCTTTATGGAGCGCCTTTGGCAATTATCGTTTGCTCCGAACATACGAAAGCATGGACACGCCCGTTTGATAACAAAAAGACCGTTGATGTAGATGCGTCAATACTTACAGACCACATGATGATGGAAGCGACTGAGTTGGGGTTAGGTTCTGTATGGATATGCTATTTTAAGCCCGATGTTATCAAACAGGAATTTAGGCTTCCAGACACCCTTGAGCCAATCAATATTTTAGCAATAGGATATGCAGGCGGAAGCCCTGCTGACCCAGAACGCCATGCGTCGCAGCGTATTCCGTTGGATGAATTAGTTCATTACGAAAAGTTAAACCTTATTGAACATTAGTAGTTCAATAAGTATGAGTATTTGAAACAAATGGGTAAGCGTGGCAACGCCCCGAAAAGATGATGGATAGGAACAGAGCCGATAAACTTGTGGGATTGTTCCACATATTATCGGCTCATTTCATTTTATGTTTCCATGTAAGTATGGTATGTCTTTCCCCAATCACATAGCTGCGACAAGATAGGGTTAAGGGTTATCCCTAAGATAAATGCCATAATATTTTTAGTTTCCATTTTCCGCTCAATATATTCAGACCGACTTCAATAGGGCATTGGTTGTGAACTGCTTGTGTTTTTGCCATGAATATCGCCATCCTTTCATACCTTATCGGGCGATAGCCCGCCCGCCCCGTGAGGGGCATGCATTATGTGAGAAGTATTCAGAAATACCTGTTATCTTCGGACATTTAGGCGGCTCAAATTGGATGGATGTGATTAAATTTGCAAAAGGACATGAGAATGTCTATTTAGACCTTTCAGCCGCTTTTGCTTCTATTGCTACAAAAATGGCATTAGTTGAGCTGCCAGAAAGATGTCTGTATAGCTCGGACGCTCCTTATGGAGAACCATATCTGTATAGACAGCTCATAGAATTTGTAAGCCCTAACCAGACAACCGCAAAAATGGCGTTAGGTGAGAATATAGAAAAATTGTTGGATAGTCTTGGACTGATTACATAGCTTTTATTCCGCAATTTTTTACAATTCAAATTTTGTGCTTATTGATATGATATTAGCAGGCAGGAACACTGTCAATAAAATTTGAAAGGAAGTGCTGAGAATGGATTATAAAAATCTGTTTGAAAAATTCAATGAGGGAGGAAAACTACTTTTACCAAATGCTACGGTAGTCTTTGACACTATTCCGTGGTCGAAACATCCTACTTTTGATGGTGTGGAATTAAAACATATTATCACATCCGAAAAGACAGATGGACAGTTCAGCTTCTATCTCGTGAGGATAGCCCCCAATAAGAAGATTGGCAATCATATCCACGAAAAGCAATTAGAAACACATGAGGTTATTTCTGGTGCAGGTATTTGTGTGAACAATGGAGCAAAGCTGCCTTATGAAGCAGGCATAATTTTCATTTTCCCTATCGGAGTGCCGCACGAAGTCATTGCAGGAGAAAATGGTCTTTACCTGTTCGCAAAATTTATGCCTGCATTGTGCTAATTCAACTCCCTAGTTTTAATTGTTTGGGAAGATAATTTGTAAGTCAGCGGAGGTAAGCCTACCTGCTTTTCAATTCCATGCCCATATTTGAATTGTATATGTAGCGTATGCTGTTTGCTGCCATAAGTATTACTTCCTAACTATTTATGTACTTGCCAGATATTGTGCTTTATTTACTCGCTGAGGTTTTCATCTCCCCATTGTTTCATATGCTCAAAAACGGGAATGAAACTTTTGCCTAAGTCAGTAAGGTTATATTCCACATGGGGAGGGACTTCTTTATAATCATGGCGGGAAATAAATCCATCTGCTTCCAGTTCCCGAAGCTGCTTTGTCAGGCTTGATTCCGTAATATCCCCGATATGCCTGCGAAGCTCCCCGAAACGGTGTATATCCCGAAAGGCGATATAATAAATAATTTCGATTTTCCATTTACCGCCTAAAATTTTTTGTATGGTAGAAACGGTTTTGCAGCGTTCAACAGCCAATGTACTTTTTTTCATTCCTGCCACTCCTTTCCGAAATAATATAACACGCCTTTTCTTAAAAATCAATGTACCGCTTTGATATAGGTACTACAAAAAAGTACAGTACTTGTAAAATTATTGTACAAAAGTATAATTAGTATAGACTACAGAAAACACCTTGCGGGTATCCCTGTATGCACAAAAAGAAGCGCAGGAATAAGGAAACACCCTGCGGGTATCCCTTTATGGCGAAAAATACGCCAACAATAAGGAAAGGAGATGTGTTTATGCACTACACAGGAACAATTTGGCGACCGCCGTATGAAGCGGCATCACTTTTGTTAGAGGTAACGGCAGGCTGTACGCATCATAAATGTAAGTTTTGTACCTTGTATCATGATTTGCCGTTCAAATTCAGAATGTCCCCTCTGGAGGATATTGAGAGTGATTTACGGGAGGTGAAAAGAGCAGCGAAAGGTTGGAACAGCGGGCGTATTAACCGAGTATTTTTGACGGGAGCTAACCCCTTTGTTTTGTCTTATGACAAATTAACTGCGATTGCAGAGCTAATCCGCAAATATCTTCCGTCAGTGAAATCTATCGGCTCGTTTGCGAGAATTACAGATGTTACTCCGAAAACCGATAAGGAGCTTGCCAAACTGCGGGATATGGGATATGACGGTCTGACGATAGGAATAGAAACAGGCGATGATGAAGCCCTGCGGTTTATGAATAAGGGATATACATCGGCGGACATTATAGAGCAATGCCAGAGATTAGATGCAGCAGGCATTCATTACAGTTTCTTTTATTTGGTGAGCATTTCTGGGGCAGGTCGTGGAGAGATTGGAGCAAAATTGACGGCTGATATATGCAATCAGATACACCCTACGCTTATCGGGGCAAATATGCTTACGATTTATCCCGATTCTGAACTTTATGCTGAAATACAGCGTGGGAACTGGCAAGAGGAAGGCGAACTTGAAAAATACAAAGAGGTACGGACGCTCATTGAAAATTTGCAGATACTTACCATTTTTGCGGCAATGGGAGCTTCCAATGCGTACCAGTTTCATGGGCAACTGCCGAAAGATAAGAAAAAGCTGTTGGTATTTCTTGATGAAATCATAGGAAATGTCAGCGAAGAAGAATTACAACGGTATAGAAAAAGCGTCTATCATTTGTAAGCGAGGGGGAACATTATGAGAAAAAAGAGATGGGGAATTTATCATTTTAAATGGCGAAGAAGTCATTGAGAGTATTTACTATTATGTAAAAGATAGTGGAACTTATATCGAAAAAACATATCAAGGAATATATGAAATCGACATGGATGAACTCAAAGGCTTAATACGCAATATGAAATAAAAGGAGTTGATTTTCATGCACTTTACAGGCAGAACTTGGCGACCACCGTATGAAGCTCACTCGGTCATCATACAGGCTGCCTCTGGCTGCACCTATAATAAATGCAAGTTTTGTAGTCTGTATAAAAACGAGTGCTTCCGAATGTCGCCTATGGAAGAATTTGAGGAAGATTTGGCAGAGATAAAGAGCTACCAGCCATATGCAAGGAGAATATTCTGGACAGGGGCAAATCCTTTTGCCATGAGTTACGAGAATCTGAAACTTAGAGCTTTGACCGTAAGGGATTATCTGATTAAATGCCAGACAATGGCTATGTTTGTGAGCATCCGTGATATTAAAAATAAAGAGGTGTGGCAGCTAAGTAAATTAAGGGCAATGGGCATTAACGGATTGAGCATCGGCGTGGAAAGCGGCGATGACGAAACGCTTGCCCTTGCAAATAAAGGATATACGGCTGCTGATATTC
>CAJUBP010000020.1 GCA_910584585.1 uncultured Lachnospiraceae bacterium
CATATCTCAGGTATGAAAGATTATCTGAATTCCATTTTAAACTGCGAATGAATTTTAAATCATGTCTGACTTTTTAATTTTACGGCTCATTTGAAAAACACATTGATTCCATAGACGTTGCGCTCACGATGTGATATACTTTCTTAATAATGAAAGAGCGGCCCGAAGTTTTCAGATTATTTGACCAAGGTAGGTGATTCAATGTGTGACGCGCGTAAGCGATTTAATACGACAGGCCTCTGCGTTCCTTCTCTGCACTATATGGCAGACACTTCTAAGATGGTGCGTCGGATTATCACAGACTATATTGAACCGGGGGAATATTTTACTATGAACCGCGCCCGTCAGTTTGGAAAGACCACAACCTTAGAGTTTCTTTATCGTGAACTGAAAGAAGACTATCTTGTGATTTCCATAAGTTTTGAATCTGCAGATGAATATTTCCAGTCTTTGGGAACTCTTGCCAGAGGATTGGCAATGGACATTTCAGAGGCATTGGATATGCAGGGAGTTTCAGATGAGTTGCGTAAAATTTGGAAAGCGCCGGTTTCCGAAGAATTTCCAATGCGCGATTTTGGAAGAAAAATTACATCTCTTTGCAAAAACAGCTCCAAGGGAGTGGTTCTGATGATAGATGAAGTGGATAAGAATGCGGATAATCAGATTTTCCTCTCCTTTTTGGGGCTGTTAAGGGAGAAATATTTAAAACAGAAAAGCGGACGGGATGTTTCGTTTCACTCTGTAATTCTGGCGGGAGTGTATGACATTAAGAATTTAAAACTAAAACTCCATACGCCGGGGGAAACAAAATTTAACAGTCCCTGGAATATTGCGGCAGATTTTCAGGTGGATATGAGTTTGAGCGCAGAGGCAATTGCAGGAATGCTGCGGGAATATGAACAGGATTATCATACGGGAATGGATCTTGCGTTCATCAGCCGGCAAGTGTTTGACTATACCGCGGGATATCCGTATCTTGTATCGCGGCTGTGTCAGATATTAGACGAACAGGTAGCCGGAACCCGGGAGTATCCGGACAGAACCTCAGCCTGGACAAAAGAGGGCTATCAGGAGGCGGTCAAGAAGATCTTGTATGAATCGAATACGTTGTTTGACGATTTGTGGAAGAAGCTGGATGAATATCCCGAATTGTCTAAGATGCTCTACGCAGTTTTATTTATCGGAAAAAACATTGCGTATAGTCCGGATCAGCTGGAAATGAATATTGGAGTCCGTTTTGGAATCATAAAATGTGAAAATGGACAGGTTGCGGTTTCCAACAGAATTTTTGAGTCAAGGCTGTATAATTATTATCTGGCAAAAGATATGGTGGAAAGCAGCACTTACTCTGCGGCATTGCAAAGTAAGAATCAATTTATTCATGGAAGTCATTTTGGGGGATAAAAAATTAATTGAGGCAGTTGTATAAAATGAAAGGAATGGGGTGATGATTGTGGGAAAAATTTTTAATATCACTGGAGCCTGTCAGCCGGATCTGCACTATATGACAGACATCAGTCCCCGTCTGGCGGAAATGAGAAAGCTGATTGCCAGAGGAGAATATTTTACCTTGAACCGTGCTCGCCAATATGGAAAAACCACAACGCTCCGGGCCTTGAAAGAATATTTAAAGGACGAGTATTATGTGGTCAGCATGGATTTTCAGATGCAGATGAGCCATGCGAAGTTCCGCAGTGAAAATACTTTCTCGGTAGCCTTCGCGAAGGCTTTTGCGCGCGTTTTGAGGAATTCTGCCGCGGAATTCACAGATGAGACAGAATACGCGATCCAGCGTTTGAGCGCGGCAGCGCGGGAGAACAGAGAAGAAATAGAACTGGTGGAATTATTTCAGTATATCAGCGATATCTGTAAAAGCGCTGACAGGCCCATCGTTCTTATGATAGATGAAGCAGACAGCGCTTCCAATCATCGGGTATTTTTGGATTTTTTATCCCAGTTAAGAGGATATTATATTGACAGAGAGCAGTCTCCGACCTTTCAGTCAGTGATTTTGGCAGGGGTATATGATATCAGATATTTAAAAAGCAGGTTTCTCCACAAAGAACAGCATGGGAAAAACAGTCCCTGGAATATTGCGGTGGAGTTTAAAGGAGATATGAGTTTTTCGGCGGCGGAGATTGCAGGTATGCTGGACGAATATGAGGAAGATCATAAGACAGGAATGAATGTTGCGGAAATTGCGGAATTGATTTATGACTATACTGCCGGTTATCCCTTTCTGGTATCAAAACTTTGCAGAATTATGGATGAAGAGGTATGCGGCAGTGAAGATTTTTCAGACAAACACATGGCTTGGACCTATGCCGGTTTTTTGAAAGCTCAGCGGATTTTATTGGAGGAAAAAAATCCGCTGTTTGAATCTATGGTAAATAAACTGTATGATTTTCCAGAGCTGAAACATATGATTTATTCAATGCTGTTTACAGGAAAAGAGCATTCTTATAATGCATTGGATCAGGCTATCGGAATGGCCGAAATGTTCGGATTTATTAAAAATGAGAATGGAACAGCGTTGATTGCGAACAGGATGTTTGAAACGGTATTTTATAACTTCTTTTTAACATCTTCTGAAAATCAGAATACAGATATCTATAAAGCCGCCATTCAAGATAAAAATCAATTTGTTTCTGCCGGGCATTTGAATATGGAGTTGATTTTAGAGAAATTTGTAATGCATTTTGGGGATTTATATGGGGAATGTTCAGATAGATTTAAAGAGGAGGATGGAAGGAGATTTTTTCTCCTTTATTTGCGGCCCATTATCAATGGAACTGGAAATTATTACGTGGAGTCCAGAACCAGGAATATGGAGCGGACGGATGTAATTGTGGATTACCGTGGAGAGCAGATGGTGGTTGAATTGAAAATTTGGCGGGGAAATGCATACCATGAGAGAGGGGAGGATCAGCTTTTGGGGTATCTGGAACATTATCATCTGAAAAAGGGATATATGCTCAGCTTTAATTTTAATCAGAAGAAAAAGGTTGGGATGAAACGTATGAGGTTTGGAGATAAAGTGTTGATTGAGGCAGTAGTATAAGGGGTAAAATTTCGATACACAGGAAAGGCAGGATGGCCCTTTGGCTAAGCAAACGATTCGTGGGCGTTCCTAGTGAAGGCGAAATCCACTGCTTATGGAGACTTAGGAAGGAAGGCTTTCCTGACTTCCTTAGCCGAAGTTAGCAGTTAGTTTGCCGGAACGTTGCCCAGTTTGTGTGGCAAAGTTTATTCTGCCTTTCCGTCCGTATCCCAATATGAAACGTTCATTGTAGTGCTAGCGGACTGCCCTTTGGCATACAAACTGGGCAATCCGCTAGTTCTGTCCGCGTCCGGCAGATAAAAGTCCGCGAAAGCCTAAGCTTTCGCCTTCTTAATAGCCTCCGTCAGCACAGGCAGCACCTCGAACAAGTCTCCCACAACGCCGTAATCCGCAACGCCGAAAATAGGCGCATCCGGATCTTTATTGATGGCGATAATGCGGTCAGAACTGCTCATGCCGGCCAGATGCTGGATGGCGCCGGAGATTCCGCAGGCAATGTAGAGTTTGGGGCCGACGGTTTTACCGGTCTGGCCAACCTGGTGCGCATGGGGAATCCAGCCGGAATCCACAGCAGCCCGGGAAGCGCCTACGGTGCCGCCTAAAGCTTCTGCCAGAGCGCGGATTGGCTCGAAGCCTTCAGGACCTTTCACGCCGCGGCCGCCGGATACAATAATCTGCGCCCCTTCCAGGTCTACAGATTCTGCGTCCAGCTCCCGGATTAATTCCACTACCTGAGTGCGGATATCTTCTGCAGGAACAGAGATGTCTTCTTTGATTACCTCCGCCTTATTGTCAGAGGGTTCTGTCATCTTAAATACGCCGGGGCGTACGGTGCCCATCTGAGGACGGTGCTCCGGGCACATAATGGTTGCCATGAGATTTCCGCCGAAAGCGGGACGGGTCCATGCCACATTGCCGGTTTCCTCGTCAATGTCAAGGGCGGTGCAGTCTGCGGTCAGTCCGGTGTGAAGGCGGCAGGCGATTCTGGGGCCTAAGTCCCGGCCGTTGTTGGTTGCGCCGATTAACATGCTGGTGGGCCCGTATTTTTCTACTAATTTCGTGATAGCAATGGCGTACGCGTCGGTGGAGTATTCTTTGAATTCTTCTCCGTCCACTGCAATGACAGCGTCAGCGCCGTAACGGGAAGCAGCTTCCACAGAAGCGTCCACGTTGTGGCCGATGACAACGGCTGTCAATTTGCCGCCCTGCTTTTTCGCCATATCTTTGCCGGGATTTAAAAGCTCCAGGCCGACTTTTTTCGGCGATCCGTCTTCTTTTGTTTCAATAAATACCCAAAGGTCTTTGGTTTTGACTTCCATGATCCGATTCCTCCTTATACTAAGCCGCCGTCATTCATCAGCGCAAACAGCTTCATAGCGCTCTCTGCGGGAGTCTCCTCCTGGATGACTACGCCGCCGCTTTTCCTTGGCGGTACGAAAGTTGCCTTTACTTTTGTGGGGGAGCCTTTTAAGCCGGCCTGTTCCAGATTGATTTCTGTCAGGTCTGCGGCGGTAATGTCAGGGATTTCTGCGCGGTTGGCAGCCATTTTCCGTTTCAGGGTGGGATATCTGGGATCCCAGGAAGGTTTGGTGTAGGTTACCAGGCAGGGCATGGAGGCGGTAATTACCTGAACGCCTTCTTCCACTTCTTTCTTCACAACGACTTTGCCTTCTTCCACAGAAGCTTCCAGTCCGTATGTAATCTGAGGAAGGCCCAAGTGCTCCGCAATTTCAGGGCCGACCTGCGCGGTATCGCCGTCGATGGCCTGTTTTCCGCAGAAAATCAGATCAAAATGGCCCTCTAAAGTCTCCACATGGCGGATGGCCTGGGAGAGGATATAGCTGGTTGCCAGCGTGTCAGAACCGCCGAAAGCCCGGTCAGTGAGAAGGTATGCTTTGTCAGCGGCGATGGCCAGGCATTCTTTTAAGGCGTTTTTGGCCTGTGCCGGGCCCATGGAAAGCACGACGATTTTCGTATCAGGGTTCTTGTCTTTGATGCGAGCGGCGGCCTCTAAGGCATATCCGTCAAAAGGATTGACGATGGAGGGAACGCCTTCGCGGATCAGTGTGTTTTTTACCGGATCAATTTTGATTTCGGTGGTGTCCGGCACTTGTTTGACGCATACAAGTATGTTCATTCTGATTCCTCCTGGTTGAGAAGATTTTTTTTGATTTTCCCAGTTGCAGTCCGGGGAAACTCCGTGACAAAGGCAATCTGGGTAGGTACTTTAAATTTGGCAAGATGCTGTTCGCAGTAATTTGTAATGTCCTCTTTGCTTAAAGCTTCTCCCTCTTTTAACTGGATAAAAGCCTTGACTGCCTGGCCCCGGATGGAATCCGGCACGCCGATGACGGCGGCGTCGGCAATCAGTTTATGGGAGGTGAGGACGCATTCCACTTCGGTGCAGCTGATGTTTTCGCCGGAACGCTTGATGATATGGCCGCAGCGGCCCAGGAAAAAGAGCCAGCCTTCTTCGTCCAGATAGCCCCAGTCGCCGGAGTGAAGCCAGCCTTCTGGATCCAGCAGCCGCCTGGTAGCTTCCTCGTCCTGGTAATAGCCCTTTACCAGAGTGCGGCCAGGCACGCCGTGGACGCAGATTTCCCCTTCGGTTCCCGGCGGAAGAGTGTTTCCATGTTCATCTACAATCTTTATTTCGTAGGAGAGGGCGGGACGGCCCACGGAAGGCCAGTGCTGATCGCCCCAGGGAGGCACACAGGTGACGGCGGAAACTGTTTCCGTCATACCGTAGGAGTTTAAAAGCCTCACATGAAAACGCTCTTCGAAAGCTTCTTTTTCCTCATCGCTGAGTCCCATGGAAAAGTAAATCTGTTTCAGATTGTGTTCCTTTTCCCAGGGCTGAACCGGCTGCATCAGCATGGTGCGGTTCATTAAAGACATGGTGTCTGTAAAGTCCGCCTTGTGTTCGTAAACCTGGCGCCAGAACCGCCTTGCGCTGTAATGTTCTGACATAATCAAAGCGCTTCCGGTGCAAATCACGGGAGCCGCAGCCATTTCCTGAAAATCCATATGGTAACAGGGCATGGAGGTGAAAAAGCGGTCCCCGGTGCGCATGCAGATTTGCTCTGCATGGAGCAGCCCGCCGTAAACCACGTTGCAGTGGGTGTAGATCACCCCTTTGGGATGGCGGGTGGTGCCGGAAGTAAACAGGATGACGGCGGTATCTTCGGAGCATACCTCAACCTGTTTTTTTAAAGTGTCCGGCTGCTGCCTGCTGGCGGATTCTAAGGAGATCACCCTCGGATCTTCTGATTCACCGCCGGCTAACAGCAGGTTCTTGGGCCGGAACTGCTCATAGAGCTCCAGATAGATATCAATGGAGCAGGGTTCTGCGATCAGATGGGAGATCCTGCACTTGTTCAGGATGTAGCTGCATTCCCCAGCCTGGAAATGTTCATTGATTGGAACGGAGACGGCGCCGATTTGGGCAATTGCCAGCCAGCAGGCCAGATATTCCGGCCGGTTGTGCAGGTGGAGTGCCACGAAATCGCCTTTTTGAATTCCCAGGTCTGTAAGCAGGTTGGCGATCTGCTTCACGTAACGGTCAAATTCTATATAGGTAAAAGCGCTGATTTCATCCTGAACGGAAATATATTTCAAAAAAAGGTTCTGTCCGTAAAGTCTTACGGTTTCATCCCATTGGCTTTTTAACGTGCGGGTTCCTGCCATATCTGCTATCATAACAATGCTCCTTATGTATTCCCTGGATTAATGTTTTTCCTGCCAGAGCTTGCCGGAAAACGGCGTTGGCTGTCAGTACAAAGTATGGTTTGCAGCCATCTGGCTTTTAAGAAAGTTTCTCAATTAATGCCGGCACAATTTTGTACATATCCCCTACCAGCCCGAAGTCTGCGTTCTTGAAAATAGGCGCGGATTTGTCTTTGTTGATGGCGACGATGACTTTGGATTTGTTGATGCCGCCGATGTGCTGCACCTGGCCGGATACGCCCAGCACAACAATCAGTTCCGGTTTTACCTGTACGCCGGTGATTCCCATATAGCATGCCTTGGGCATCCATTTATTATTCTCAGCAACCGGACGGGAGCATCCCACTTCAGCGTCCAGAACTTTTGCAAGGTTCCTGCACATTTCAAGGTCTTCTTCGGCAGCGAGGCCCCGGCCTACGTCCACAATGCGCTTTGCGGCAACCAGATTTACTGCGCCTTCCTTTTTCTCATTGCGGGAAATTCTGCGGATGGAAGCGGCCGGCTCCCCTGCAATCGGAAGGATTTCAGCGCTGCCGGAGGTTTCCGCGGGGGCTTCAAAAATACCGGAAGAGATGGTGATTACGCCATAGTCTCCGGTGAAGCTCTCTTTGCGCTGGGCGGTTCCGCCGTAAACTACTCTGCGGCAGCAAAGAACGTCGTTTTCTACCGATAATTCGTTTACGCTTCCCAAAACAGCGGTATCTAAATAAACGGAAAGTTTTCCTGCCAGGCAGCGTCCCCGGATGCTGTTGTTGACCATAACGATTGCTTTGGGCTGTTCTTTTACCAGCTTCGCAATCGTTTCTGAGTAATCTTCCGGAGCTCCTTCTTCGGAAACCGGACAATATACGATTTTATCTGCGCCGCAGGATACATATTCTTTTGCGGCAGCTTCATCGCCGAATACGACGGCAGTTACGGAATCTGCCAGATTTTTTGCTCCTGCACAGAATTCAGGCAGGACAGCATAGTTGTCACTTACAATAAAAACAGACTGAATTGCCATAATGAATATCCTCCTCTACTTAAAATCCTTCTTTTTTCAGGAATGAAACAAGTGCGTCTACGGCTTCTTCGTTGTCGCCTTCCACGATTTCCTGACGGCGTTCCTGCTGCTGGGGCGCAAGCTGTTCTGCTGTGCTGGCAGAAGGCGTGATTTCCGCGTCAATGGTAAGTACGTTCACAGGTTTCTTGCCTGCTTTCATAATTTCACGCATGCTGGGAACGGCCGGCACGTTGATTTCAGAGGAAACGGAGAGTACGGCGGGAAGAGGAACTTCCAGCACTTCCACTTCTTCTTCCAGGGTACGTTCCACTTCCAGGCTGCTGTCGGAGGCGATTTTAATGCCGGTGACATTGTTGACAACGGGTACGCCTAAGAGAGTTCCCGCCTGAATACCCACTTCCTGAAGGTACAGGTCGCTGGAGCCTGCGCCGCAGAGCACCACATCATAGGAATCCATGGCTTTTACTGCGCCTGCAATGGCTTTTGCCGTCTGTAAGGAATCGGAGAAGTCGTGGCTGTCGTCCATTACGAGGTTCAATTCATCGGCGCCTCTGGATAAAATATCTTTACGGATTTTGGAATTTTCCAGATAAGCGCTGGAACCGATGGAGAGAGCAGTCATTGTTCCGCTGCTTTCTGCTGCCAGTTTCTTGCCGCTCTCTAATGCGTTTAAGTCATACTGGCTGATTTTCAGTGACGCGTCTGCCATTGCAAGAGTCCGGTCTGGCAGAACTGTAATTTCTTCTTCGTTTGGAACGATTTTACAACATGCAATGATTTTCATATACCTGTTCTTCCTTTCCTGTTTGATCTTTTTTTCTGTACATTTTCTGGAAACTTTCACGAAAAAGTACTTTTGATGTGTTTATCATAATCAAAGGATTTGCTTTTGTCAATGGCTGAATTTCAAAAATTCCAAATTTTTTTCAGACTGTCATGAAAAAAACGTCATTTTTCAAGGGCTATTATTAGTAGAAAAATTAACATTGTGCAATATTAACAAAATTTCCACTGAAAAATTGTCTGATATTGTGATTTGACTTAGGAAACAGGTACGTGTTATACTTCCTAGCAACAGGACAGTGTAAGTTATATTTTTTTTGACTGTCAATTTTCACGTAAAAGTAAAAGAAGGGAGACGAAACTATGAAGCCACTTTGTTCACTGAAAGTACTGGATCTTACAGACGGCAATCCCTATACCGGCAGCATGTTTGCGGATTACGGCGCTGATGTGCTTAAGATTGAGAATCCTCACGGCGGCGATTCCATCCGCCGGCGCGGAGCCAAAGACGGGGAAGAGGGAATCTATCAGGCCTTTTATAACAGGGGAAAGAAGAGCATGACTCTTGATATCTCAAAAAGCGCCGGAGGCGAAGTGCTCAAACGCCTGGTTCCTCATTTTGACATGCTGGTGGTCAACAAGCCGGAAGATGAGATGAAGAAGCTGGGGCTGGGATACGAGGATTTGAAGGCAGTGAATTCCAAATTGATCTACGGCGTGCTGACGCCTTACGGAGAATCGGGCCCTTGGAAAGATATGCCGGATTATGATTTGCTGATTAATTCCAGATCCGGACTGCAGGAAAAGACAGGTTTTCCGGAGCGTCCCACCAAGTTCGGATTTCCGCTGGCTTACATCTACAGCAGCTGGCATTTAAGCGCAGGCATGCTTGCGGCCTATCTGAAATCCCAGGAAACCGGGGAAGGAATGAAAGTGTCTGTCAGCGTATGGCATACCATGGTGTCTTTGGACGATACCTTTGTGGAAGGGCTGCTGGGGATGAATACGCTGCCCAAGCGGATTGGAAACGGGTTCCCCACCACCAACCCCACAGATACGTTCCGGTGCAAGGACGGCTGGTTCTCCCTGAGTATCGGAAGCGATGTACAGTGGATTAATTTTGCCAAATGCGCGGGAAATGACGTGTGGGCGGAAGATCCCCGTTACGCCCATGACCCGGCAAGGTCTATGGAGAATTATTTCGGTGATTTGGATCAGCAGCTGCGGGATTATTTCGCAACCATCACCATTGAAGAAGCGGATATGATCTGCCGGGAAGCAATGGTGCCGGGAGGCCCCTGCAATACTTTTAAGGAACTGGCAGCAGACGCCCAGGTGGCGGACCGGAAGATGCTGGTTCACGTTCAGGACCCGAAAGTTGGAGATACCCTGCAGATTGGCCGGGCAGCCAAGTTTATCGGCGGATCCGAGGATGGGGACGACGCCATTGCCCCGGCTCCTGTATTAGGCGCAGACACAGAGAATTATCTGAAAGAGCTTGGAATCACCGGAGAAAAAATGGAGCATATGCGTGCAGAGGGAATTATTTGAATGGAAAGGAGATAGAAAAATGGCCAAATGGGAATCAAAAGGCGTATTTAAAGGCATGAAAGTGCTGGACTTTACCATTGCCTTAGCAGGCGTGTATACGGCCTGGCAGTTTGCGGATTTGGGCGCGGAAGTCTGGAAAGTGGAGCGTTACAATGCCGGCGACCAGGCCAGAACCTGGGACCCCTTTGTGAACGGGATGAGCACTTTGTACTGTGCGTATAACAAGAATAAACAGAGCATTGAACTGGATCTGTCCTCCCAGGAAGGAAAGGACGTGATATACCGGATGGTGAAGGAAGCGGATGTGGTTCTTGAGAATTTCAAGAGCGGCTCCATTGATCGTCTGGGACTTGGATATGATAAGCTGAAAGAAATCAATCCCAAGATTGTATTTATGTCCTTAAGCGGATTCGGGGCAAGCGGCCCTCTGATGAAATATCCCTGTTATGACGCTATTGCGGCGGCAAGGGGCGGATTTGCGGCCAGCAACGGAGAGCCGGAGGGCGCGCCCATGAAAGCGGGGAACGCCAACTGCGACACCCTCACCGGAATTTACGGCTTTAACGCCGTGCTGATGGCGTTGATTGAAGCCCGCAGAACTGGAAAAGGATGCAGAATTGACGTGGGCATGTCGGACGTTGTGATGGTATCCTGCGCAGAAACCTTAATGGATTACGGCAAATATGGAGAGGCCCAGTCCAGATTCGGCAACCACGACAGATTTACGGCTCCTTACGGCATCTTTGAAGCAAGGGACGGCTGGGTATCCATTATTGCGGATACCGAGGAACGGTGGAAGAGCATGCAGAAGGTATTGGGGCTTGCGGAAGATCCCAGGTTTGCGGACAACGCGGGCAGGATTGCCAATAAAGAAGCATTGATAGAGCAGATAGAAGCCGTGACTGTTACCATGTTCCGCAGAGAAATCGAAGAAAAGCTGCTGGCGGCAGATGTTCCTGCGTCAGAAATGCTTCCCTTTATCGAAGCTTATACTTCGGATCATGCCAACCAGACAGAGGCGACCTCCTTTGCGTGGCAGGATAAAATTGGAACGATCAGGTTTTACAATAATCCTATCCGCTTTAATGACGAAGTTTGTCCCATTCACAGAGGTTCTCCTCTGCTTGGACAGGATACCAGAGATATTCTGGCGTCTGTGGGCTACACCGAAGCGGAGATTCAGAAGCTGATTGACGATGAAGTGGCAGGAGAGCATATGTTTTAAGACGCCTGGCATAAGGAACTGTAGAAAATAAGTGACACATATTGACTTGTCTATTTCTCCGATTGCACAGGCCAAAAAGCCTCAGCGTAAGCAGGCAGAAATAGAATTCCCAATTCCGGCAGGTTCGGGATGGGACGCAATGAGGAGGGCGGTTATGCAGACAGAACAGTTTGTATTGGGGATGTTTGAGACAAATTGCTATCTTGTGACGGGAAAGGAACCGGGAGCGTGCATTCTCATAGACCCGGCAGATGACGCAGGAAAACTGATTTCCTATATGGAGCAGAAGCGTCTTGTGCCAAAGGCCGTGCTTCTGACCCATGGCCATTACGACCATTTTCTGGCAGTGCCGGGCCTGCAGAAACGCTGGCCCAGTCTTCCGGTGTACTGCCATCCGCTGGACTGCCCCAAGGAATTGGAAGAACACGATATGGGGATGGTATTTCCAACGGTAACAGCTTTCGCGAATGTCAGAAGTCTGGAAGAAGGGCAGGAATTAAATCTGGCCGGACTGACATTTCATGTGCTCCACACGCCAGGCCATACCCCAGGATCGGTAACCTTTCAGGCAGAAAACATTCTCTTTACCGGAGACACTTTATTCTGCGGCAGCATCGGCCGGACTGATTTTGCAGGCGGGAACATGAAGCAGATGAAAGAGTCCCTTAGACGTTTGGCAGCCATTCCAGGAGATTATCTGGTCTATCCAGGCCACGAAGGACTCACAAAACTGGATAAGGAGAGAAAGACAAATCCGTATCTGGCATATTTATAAATTTCGATACACAGGAAATACAGGAGGTTAAAAATGGAAAACAAAAAAGTATTAACAGAGTTAAAAGAAGGCGTACTGATTGTAACAATCAACCGCAACGAGCGCAGAAACGCCATTGACCCGGAAACTTCCGCTATGATGGAAGAAGTATTGAACAATGCGGAAAAAGATCCGGATGTAGGCTGCATTATCATCACCGGAGCAGGCGAGAAGAGCTTCTGCGCAGGGGAAGATTTAAGCGCTTATGATGAGAACGGCGGATGCCAGACCATTATGGAGCACGGCTTTGCAGGAATTACCGAACGTGTCAGCGCAAAACCCATTATCTGCGCAGCAAACGGCACTGCAGTGGCAGGAGGATTGGAAATCGCGGTATCCTGTGACTTGATTGTAGCGGCAGACCATGCCCGGTTCGGACTTTCCGAGGTGAAGGTAGGGCTTTTGGCAACCAGCGGCGGCTTAATCCGTCTTCCCAAACTGATTCCCCAGAAAATCGCTGCTGAAATGTGCTTAACCGGCAAGCTAATCTCCGCGCAGCGGGCTTATGAGGTGGGATTGGTAAATTACGTAGTTCCCGCTGATCAGGTAATGGAAAAAGCCATGGAACTGGCTCAGACTATCGCCAAAAACGCGCCGATTTCCCTGCGTCTCACCAAAGAGATATTCCACATTGCGCCTCAGGTATCCCAGGAAGACGCGCAGCGTTTCTGCAACCGCTGCTGGGATTATATTGAGAAAACAGAAGACGCTACCGAAGGCCCCAGAGCATTCTTAGAGAAACGTCAGCCCAACTGGCAGGGAAAATAATGTTACGTTCCGCCAGACCGGCTGGAAATCAGAGATAGAAGAGAGATAAAAACAGACAAAAGCAACACGTTCAAGCAAATAATAAATGATAAGGAGGAATTTTTATGGATTTCAGAATCACAGAGGAACAGGAATTGATGGTACAGGCAATTGAGGAAGCTTTGACACGGGAGAATTTGGAGAGTTATTTCCAGGACTGCGACAAGAATCATGAACACCCGGAGAAATTCTGGGATATTTTGAAAGAATTAGGCTGCTTTAGCATGTTCCTGCCGGAAGAAGCAGGCGGAGACGGAGAAGGGGCTGTCACCATGTTTTTGGTAATGGAAGCTCTGGGAAGATGCGGCGCTCCGGTATACCTGTTCTGGGATCATGTAAAAGCAGACGCCCTTTTGGAGAACGGAACTAAAGAGCAGATTGACAAATTTATGCCTCTGTTCTTTGAAGGACATCCGGCTTACTCCCAGGGATTTTCCGAGCCCACTGCAGGTACGGATTTATCCAGTGACACGATTTTGACCACATATACCAGGAAAAACGGCAAAGTGTACATCAACGGACATAAACACTTTATTTCCGGCGCCCAGGGAAGCGATTACTGCCTGACTTTGGCGAAAAACAGCGAGAATCCGGAGCAGCTTACCCTCTGGTTTGTGCCCACCAATGTGCCGGAATGCAAGAAAGAGCCAATGGAGACCATGGGCCTTCATATGGAAAATGTAAACGACATCTGGTTCGACAATGTGGAAATTGAAGAAAAAGATATGTTCAGCACCGAAGGAAACGGGCTGCTTGCTACATCCAAAGGCTTTGACTATGAGCGCCTCATTGACGCGTTCAACGCTTACGGCCAGGCACTCTGCGCATTTGAGGACGCGTGCCGTTACGCTAACCAGAGAGTGGCGTTCGGAAAAGAAATCGGAAAACTGCAGTTGATCCAGAATCACATTATGGAAATGGCTATGCGTATTTACTCCATGCGGGATATGCTTCTGCACTTTGCGTGGAACAAAGACAACAATATGTTAAAGCGCGAAGAGGCTTCCATTGCAAAACAGTACTGCTCTGAGGCTGCAAATGAGGTTGTTGACCATGCAATGCAGGTAATGGCAGGAATCGGATTCTGCGGAAGCCGTGTCAGCCGTATTTACCGTGACCTGAGAATCACGCGTATTTCCGGCGGCACCGGTGAAATTCAGACCGTTATCGCAAGCAAACAGATTCTTAGAAAATATAAGTAAAAAGAAACCGGATATGATACAGGCAGGGCAGAAAAGAATTCTCCAATTTTCTGCCTGTGCCTGCAAAGAACTGAAACGAAAGGATGGAAGCTATTATGGAATTTAAATTAAATGATGAGCAGGAGTTGCTGCGGGACACAATCCGCGAATTTACAGAAAATGAAATTGCGCCCATTGCGGCAGAGCTGGATGAGCAGGAACGTTTTCCGGAAGAATTGATCCCCATGCTGGCAGATATCGGCGTAATGGGAATTCCGATTCCCGAGGAATACGGCGGAGTTGGAATGGGCAACTTAGATTATGTACTGGCAGTGGAAGAGATTTCGAAAGCCTGCGCCAGCACCGGCGTTACTGTTTCCGCCCATACTTCCCTGTGCTGCTGGCCGATTCTGGCATTCGGAACTGAAGAGCAGAAACAGAAATATCTGCCGGATCTGGCAACGGGACAGAAATTGGGCGCGTTCGGCCTGACAGAGCCCAACGCCGGCACAGACGCGGCAATGCAGGCTTCCACAGCTGAGGATAAGGGAGATCACTACCTGCTCAACGGAAGCAAAATCTTCATTACCAACGGTTCTTACGCTGATGTTTATGTAGTTTTCGCAATGACAGATAAGAGCGCAGGCAATAAAGGAATCAGCGCGTTTATTCTGGAGAAAGGCATGGAAGGATTCACATTTGGAAGCAAAGAGCGCAAAATGGGTATCCGCGGCTCCGCTACCTATGAACTGGTATTTGACAATGTGAAGGTGCCGAAAGAAAATCTGCTGGGAGAAGTGGGAAAAGGATTTAAGATTGCAATGGCAACCTTAGACGGCGGAAGAATCGGAATTGCCGCTCAGGCTCTCGGAATTGCCCAGGGCGCCCTGGACGCTGCGTCAGCCTATGTGAAAGAGCGTATTCAGTTCGGCCGTCCCATCTCCGCGTTCCAGAATACACAGTTCACCCTTGCGGATATGAGAACTCGGGTGGAGGCAGCCCGTCTCCTGGTTTACCGTGCGGCTGCCAAGAAAGATGAAGGCGGAAAATATTCCGCAGAGGCTGCTATGGCAAAGCTGTTTGCTTCCGAAACGGCAAGAGACGTTACCTGCAAGGCAGTTCAGCTCTTCGGCGGATACGGCTATACCAGGGAATATCCGGTAGAGCGTATGATGCGCGACGCTAAGATTACAGAGATTTATGAAGGCACCAGCGAGGTGCAGAGAATGGTAATCGCTGCGGATATGGGAATCAGATAAACAACCGAAGGAGGAAAGCTATGGGTGAAATTATTTTTTCTATCTGTATTGGGGGCTTTCTGGTAGTGTCAGGAATTGCCATGAACCTGATTCTTAAGAATGAAGAAAAGAAAAATAATATTAATTAACGTGGCTTCCTGAAACTTATCGCTGTCAGGCGCAGATGATTGTCAGTCGTCTGTGCCCGGCGGCAGGAAGGACCCCAAGCGGAGGTGAGGATGTGAACATATTTTTAATTGGAGTAATTGTCAGCATTATCGTATATCTGGTGGTGGGGCTGTATGCCGGCCGGCAGGTGAAGGATGTGAATGATTACTATGTCAGCGGCCGGAATGCGCCGACGCTTCTGATATCGGGAACGCTGTTTGCTTCCATGCTGTCAGTCAATGGGTTTATGGGTGATCAGGGCTGGTGTTATACTGGAAATATTACGTCTCTGGTATTTTTAAATTCTCTCTGTGCCTGCGGATATGTCTTCGGCCCTCTGGTATTTGGACGGTATTTGAGACGATCGGAGTGCACCACCATGCCGGAATATTTCGGCACCCGCTACAAAGACCCGAAAATCCGCCGCGTGGCTGCCGTTATTACGATTGTGTCGCTGACAGCTTATCTGTTGGCGTGTATTACAGGGGTAGGCATCTTAATGCAGGAGCTGACCGGTTTTTCCTATGAGGTCTGCCTGCTGCTGGCCTGGGGATGCTTTACTGCGTTTACCTTTTATTCCGGGTCAAAAGGAGTGGTTCTCACTGATACCATTATGTTTCTGGTATTTCTGTTTGCGGCAATTCTCTCAGGTCCTGTGATTTTCAGAGCCCAGGGAGGGCTTTCGGAGCTTCTTGCAAATCTGATGAATAATCCGGCGCTGCCGGAAGGTCTTTTGGATTTTCATGGAAATATTGCTGGAACCGGAGCCCAGGATGTATTTGGGGCAATGATGTATGCCATTACCATGGGGATTATCTGGTTTATTACCGTGGCAGTGTCTCCCTGGCAGGCGGGCCGGAACCTGATGGCCAAAAGCGAGCATGTGACCTTCCGTTCTGGAGTGGTTGCCGCCATCTGCACTGTGATTTTTCTGATGTACTTAAACCTGCAGTCTGTGGCTGTGCTGAACTTAAACGGAGCATTGGAAGATCCCCAGAGAGTTCTGATCTGGGCGTCCTTTGAGGTGCTTCCCAAATTGCTGGGAACGCTGCTGCTGGCAGGGATTATGGCGGCTGGATTATCCAGCGCTTCCACCTTTTTATCCGTCATCGGATTCTCCGTGACTTCTGACATTATTAAGAAAGATTTTAAAGATGAGGCGGCGCAGCTTCGGTTCAGCCGTATCGTAATGCTTGTAGTTGGGGTGCTTGCATTGGTACTGGCTTATATGGGACTGGGCGGAATCCGGGTGATTTCATGGTTTGCCTCCACAATTATTGCTGCAAGCTGGGTGGTTCCCGGGGTAGGAAGCATTTTGAGCAAAAAGCTTTCTGCCACAGGCGCGCGGTATTCCATGATTGCTGGATTTTTGGGATTTATGGTTACCAAATGTCTGGCGGGCTTTGGGATACAGCCCTTTGCGTCACTGTTTGTGAATTTCCTGGATCCATTTTTTATCGGTCTGTATCTCAGTCTGATATTTGCGGTAATCGGAAGCAAGCTTCATCCGGTGGGAAAGGAAGAGGCGGAGTACCGCAAAGAGCTCTTAGTGCTGCCGGAATCGGAAAAGTCGGCGGCAGAGTACAAGCGTGACCGGATGTATGGATATTTACTGATAGCAGTGGGAATCGGGACTACTTGTTTCCTGCTGTTTGGATGGGCGCTGCCCTATAACGGTTTGCTGTAAAGTGTGATATGTTTCCTGCTGTTTGGATGGGCATTGCCCGATAATGGGATACTGTGATGAAAAAAGAGTTGGGTTCATTGAAGAGCTGGGGCTTCCTGATGGGAGGCAATCTGCTGTACGCGCTGGCTTTGGCGCTGTTTCTGACTGGAAATAATATTGCGGCGGGAGGCCTTGCGGGAATTGCAGTGGTGCTCTGCAGTTTCCTGCCGCTGGGAGTGGGAATGCTGACTTTGGTTATGAATATTCCCATTCTGGCCAGCGCGGTTGTAATTAAAGGATGGCGGTATACCATAGGCACCATTGTCGCGGCGTTTTTGTATTCATTTACGGTGGAGATTCTTGACCGGATGATGCCGACGCTGACGGATGAACCGCTGGTGGCAGCTATTTTCGGCGGGGTGCTCTACGGAATCGGCATGACGCTGCTTACCGTCGGTAATGTGTCGGTGGGAGGCACGGATCTTTTGTGCCGTCTGCTGAATGAAAAGATACCGTCTTTAAGCGTTGCCAGACTGAGCCTGTTTATCGACGGGGGCATTGTGGTTCTGGCGATGCTGGTATTTGGAAATGTGGAAGTGGGGCTGTATGCCATTGTGACAATTTTTGTTTGTTCCACGGTGGCTGACCGGGTGCTTCTGGGCATTGGACGGGGAAGCATCTGCCTTGTGGTCAGCGGGAAAGACGCGAAAGAAATTGCGTATCCTCTGATGGAGAAGCTGGGGCGGGCAGTGACCCGCTGGGACAGCAATGGCATGTATACCGGTGAAGAAAGAAATGTTTTGATGGTGGCGGTGCGTCCCCGGGAAGTGTTTCAGGTGAAAACGCTTTTGAAGGAATTAGACCCCAGCGCTTTTGTGGTGGTGGTTCCGGCGAACGAGCTTATCGGAGGGCATTTCAGCGGAAGTAAAATAACTTGATTGGGAGCGGTTTTGGGGCCCGGGAAACGGGAGATTCGGAACGCTGCCGAGATAAAACTAGGAGGAAGACTATGGCTAAGACAAAAAACAGTGCAAAAATTATTACGCTTATTCTGATGATGCTGTCTTTGAACACCATCTATGTGCTGCCTTATCTGATGTACACTTATTATACGCCTCTGCAGGAAGCAATGCGTCTGGTAGGGCAGGACGCGGCTTACGGAAAACTGCTGAATGTGTATGGAATCGCGAATGTGATTTTATATCTGCCCGGCGGGTGGATTGCGGATAAATTTGACGCGAAGAAACTTTTGATTATCTCTATGATCGGCACAGGCGCTTTGGGACTGTGGGAAGCAACCTGGCCAAGCTATACCATGCTGATGGTGATTCATGTGGCGTGGGCGTTTACCACAGTGCTTACCTACTGGTCCGCATCCATCAAATGTATCAACCTGATTGCAGGTTCTGATGAGCAGGGCAGTATGTTCGGAACCCTGGAGGCAGGGCGCGGGATTGTAGGAATTGTCCTGACATCTTTCTTCGTGGCTATTTTTACAAAGTTTTCCGCAGACAGCGCAAAGGCTATGAGTTATGTGGTGGCTTCCTGCAGTATCGTTATGATTCTGGTTGGCGTTGCAATGATTTTCCTGATGCCGAAGACCAGCAGCGACGGTTCCACCAATGAAGGGCTTGTGGACAGTATCAAGGCTATGCTGTTTGCCTTCAAGCTGCCCATTACATATCTTCTGGCAGGGATGATCTGCGGTGCCTGCGTGGCACAGGCGGGAATTTCTTATCTTGCGCCTTATCTGGCCAATGTCTGCGGCATGGATCAGAACATGACGGTTATTTTCGCAAATTACAACCGGACAGTCTGCACATTAATCGGCGCCGGCGTTTCCGCGATTGCGGCAAAGAAAATGGGACGTTCCAGCAAGTTTATGATTTACGCGGGAATCGGTTCTATCGTAAGTTATCTTGCATTGATCCTGGTTCCGGGTTCTGCGGCAACGATGTATCCGATTATGATCATTATGATCTTTTCTACCTTATGTTATCCGGTGTTCCGTGCCCTGTATTATGCGGTAATTGATGAGATCGGAACATCCAAGAACCAGGTGGGCAGCGTTATCGGTATCGCTTCCCTGATCGGATTTTTGCCGGACACGTTCTATACTTCTGTGTGCGGCGCCCAGATTGAAGCGGATCCGGTGGGCGGATATCGTTTTGTGTTTATTACCTGTATGGCTGCTATGGCCCTTGGACTGGTGTGCGCAGTGATCAGCGACCGTCTGGTGCTGAAATACAGAAAGACGCCGGAATACCAGGCAACCTTGAAGGAGGGTTAATATGTACGAATTTAAAATGCCGGAATGCCAAGTGAATATGGAAATCAATAAGCCGGATCCCTATCCCCTGCTGTCGGAAGGAATGAAACGGGTCATTGACTATCAGGCGGAACATTCCAAAGATGCTTTTGACACCAACTGCAGTTGGACGGAGCTTCGGGAAAAATATATTGAAGAGCGTAAATTCTGGAACGAAGGCGGGCCGGAGCCTTTCAAAGTTGTCAATACGGAAGTGGAAGGCCCCATCGGGCCGGTTCCGGTGCGGGTGTACTACCCGGATGAGAAGCCGGACAGAAACGCGCTGGTGTTTATCCATGGAGGCGGATTTACAGTTGGAAGTAACGACACCCACGACCGGATGATGCGTTGCATTATGGAATCCGGCGATTGTGTGGTGATTGGCGTGGACTATCATCTGGCGCCGGAAGCCAAATTCCCCATTCCGCTGTATGAATCTGCGGCAGTGATCCGTCATTTCCATGAAAATGCCCGGCAGTACAACATTTCTCCGGATAAAATGGCAATTGCCGGTGATTCCGGCGGCGCCAATCTTGCCCTGGCGGCCAACCTGTATCTGAGAGACGCCTTCGGCGGCAACGATTATATCAGTGCGCTTCTGCTCTATTATGGAAGCTACGGCATGTTTGACGGATATTCCTGGAGACTGAACGGAACGGCTTTGGACGGTATGACTAAGGCGGATATGCTGG
This sequence comes from uncultured Lachnospiraceae bacterium, assembly GCA_910584585.1. Classification (GTDB taxonomy): domain Bacteria; phylum Bacillota; class Clostridia; order Lachnospirales; family Lachnospiraceae; genus Petralouisia. Next base: position 20,227 of record CAJUBP010000020.1, read on the forward strand.
CCTATGTCAGCTATTATCTGGAAGAGGGGATGGCGGATATGGAAAATCCCTATTTCTCCACCCTGAACAATGACCTGACCCACGGGGTTCCCGCAACTTATCTCTGCTGCGGGGAATTAGATCCTCTGCTGGGCGATTCTCAGGCCCTCCATGCCATCTTAAAGAGCCGGGGAGTACATACAAAGCTGGAGACTGTGCCCGGCGTACTCCATGCGTTTATGCATTACGGCCGTATGATGGAAGAGGCGGTTCACTGCCTGAAAGAAAGCGGAGAATTCTACGTATCGGTGCGTAAAGGAGAAAATTAAAAATAGCGTTGAATGATATTCCGACTGTACAGGAGGAATAAATAAAAAAGCGTCGCTGTACCACCCGGCTGTTTCCTGGCCAAGGTTGGGTGCAGCGACGCTTTTTTATTGTCTGTATAATGAGGTTAAAACCCTCGCTTTCAGGCGAAACTTTTAGGTCAACCCCGTATCTTCAAGTTTAGAATAAGGTAAAAACACAAATACTAAACTTGAGGTGAAGAATATGGATTATTACAGAAAAACGTCACATTGTACGTATGACATCAAGTATCATTTAGTATGGATTACGAAATATAGGAAACCTGTAATTACAGGACAAATAGCAGTTCGGACAAGGGAATTGATAAGACTCGCCTGCCAGAGTAATGAAGTGGAGATTCTGGCAGGGCATGTAGGCGCCGACCATATCCATATGTTGTTGTCTGTCCCACCATACTTGTCGGCGAGTAAATTAGTTCAGTATATCAAAGGGAACACTTCCAGAAAATTGCAGATGGAGTATAAAGAATTGAATAAACAATTCTGGGGGCAGCATTTGTGGGCAAGGGGATATTTTGTGGCAAGCAGTGGGAATGTAACGGATGAAGTCATCAAAGAGTACATCCAGAATCAGGACTTACAGGAGAACAGCAAATCAGACAATTTCGAAATAGGATAAGAGAAGAATGGGAAGAGATAGCCTAGAAAATGTGCAACTTTAGGCTGCTTCAGCAACAAGATAAACCTACCGGCTTTAGCCGGTAGGTTCAATTATCTAAGGAACTTATACTTCGATACACAGGAAAGGCAGGATGGCACTTTGCCTAAGCAAACGATTCATGGGCGTCTTTAGTAAAAGCGAAATCCACTGCTTACGAAGACTTAGGAAGGAAGGCTTTCCTGACTTTCTTAGTCTACGTTAGCAGTTAGTTCGCCGGAACGTTGCCCAGTTTGTGTGGCAAAGGGCCATCCTGCCTTTCCGTCCGTGCCCCAATATGATGCTTTGTTATATACGCTACAATTCCACATAAGTAGGCGGATCCGGATCCAGAACCACCCGCAGGTTCACATCTTCCCCCCGCAGCTGGCTCAGCAGAAGCCTGGCGCTTTCCCTCCCGCCCCGGATGAAGCCCGGACGGCTGGTAAGCACCCGAATATTAGGAATTACAGGAATATCCGCGTCTGAGAGCAGGGCAATTTTGAACCTTTTGTCATTTCTCTGGTAAAGGGCGATACAGAGATGCTTGACCATGACGCCCCAGCTGCATACCACGGCGTCGCCTTCTTCAAAGGAAGTCAGGTGAGGCATCACGTTCTGCACCAGAGATTGCCGGCACACATCATCAATGAGCGGATAACGGTCATTGGGAGAGGCATTATCCGGAATACACGGCATTTTACAGACTTCGATCAGAGTTCTGGGATACAGTTCCCTGGCTTTTTCCAGGCCGGTGACGCGGTAAGCCTCCTGAAAAGTAGGCACGTCCGGCTGCCAGTACAGAATTCTTTTGGCGCCTTCCCCGAACAGGCGGCACGCCACCTCGAAAGCTCCCTTTTCATAGTCGAAGCTGACGCTGGCCAGGCTTTCTTCGTCGGGGCAGCAGTCACAGGCCACAAAGGGAAGGTTGTATGATTCAATATTCTTGCAGCAGGCTGGGGAGAGGCCGTCAGAGGAAATATAGATAATGCCGTCTGCCCGCCGCTGCAGTACGCTGTCAAGGTAATAAGGGTTCTTCATATTGTCCCTGGTCTGAAATCCGGTGAGCAGAAGGCCGTATCCTTCCGTTCCCAGTTCTTCCCGGATTCCCTGAAGAATTCCGCTGAACCGGGTGTGGGTAATGGATTTCTCAAGGGCCACGGTAATGCAGTGTGTACTGTCGCTGCGCAGGGAACGGGCGTTCTCGTTTGGGATGTAATTCAGGTTCCTTGCGGTTTCGATGACTTTCCTTCTGGTCTTATCTGAAATTTTCTGGTTGGGGTTCTTATTCAATACATAAGAAACGGTGGTGTGCGAGACGCCTGCCGCCGCAGCGATGTCTTTAATGGTTGTTCTTTGCATGATATGTTTGTTTCCTTTGTTGCCTTTTCAATAAATTTTTCTTTGATCATATCATCTTTTTTCCATGCTTTCAAGTAAATTTTTGCATAAATCAAAAGAAAGGATATGGCATTTTCAATTGACAAAAGCAGGGAAATAAAATACAATTTTTTATAGGATTGCGCTGCGGATTTTTAATTTTTTATCCGTGTTTAAAATATAGGAAAAAATCACAAGGAGGAAGAAAAATGGTATACAAATGCAGTGTCTGCGGTTATATTTTTGATGAGAAGGTACAGGGCAGATCTTTTTCGGAGTTAAAGGAGTGTCCCCTTTGCAAACAGCCGGCGGAGAAATTTGAATTGATATACCAGGAAGAGCCTGAGAGGAAGGAACCCGCGAAAGAGACGGATTTGAGTTATCCCAAAGACACGAGAAGGACAGACAATAGTTACCGCTATATGAAAGAGATTCACGAGATGGCAGTGACCGGGAAATCGGCAATTGAGGCCATGGGAACCTTAAAGAAGATGCCGGACTGGGATGATATCTTAGTGCTGGGGGCTCAGTTAAATCCGCCGCCCTTAGAAGAGCATGCGGAGGTGTCTCTTAAGACCGTGATTGGAAAACACGCAAAGAAGCCTATGGTATTGGAAATGCCGGTCTATATTTCCCATATGTCTTTCGGCGCTCTGTCCAGAGAAAGCAAAATCGCCCTCTCGAAAGGAAGCGCCATGGCAAAGACCGCGATGTGCAGCGGAGAAGGAGGAATTCTCCCGGAGGAAAAGGCGGCTGCTTATAAATACATATTCGAATATGTGCCGAACCAGTACAGTGTCACAGATGAAAATCTGAAATCATCCGACGCCATCGAAATTAAAATCGGCCAGGGAACCAAGCCCGGCATGGGAGGGCATCTGCCCGGAAGCAAGGTGACGCCGGAAATTGCGGCGATCCGTGAGAAGCCTCTGGGGGAAGATGTGATAAGTCCCTCGAAATTCCCGGGAATTGACACAAAGGAAGATTTAAAAAATCTGGTGACAGAGCTCCGCGCCCGCAGCGAAGGGCGCCCCATCGGAATTAAAATTGCCGCGGGACGGATTGAGAAGGATCTGGAATACTGTGTGTTTGCGGAGCCTGATTTTATTACGATAGATGGAAGAGGAGGGGCTACAGGAGCGTCTCCGGCCATTATCCGGGATTCTGCCAGCGTGCCTACGGTTTTTGCCCTTTCCCGGGCAAGGAAATACTTAGATTCGGTCCATGCGGAGATTGCTCTGGTGATTACCGGAGGTCTTAGAGTTTCTTCCGATTTTGCGAAAGCGATTGCCATGGGAGCGGACGCAGTGGCGGTGGCTTCCGCGGCGATGGTGGCGGCGGCGTGCCAGCAGTACCGGATCTGCGGAACTGGCATGTGTCCGGTGGGGATGGCGACCCAGGACCCGGAATTGAGAAAACGGTTTCAGGAGGACGCTTCTGCCCAAAGAGTGGCAAATTATCTGAACTGTTCGGCAGAGGAACTGCGGACCTTTGCCCGGATTACCGGACATGAGGATATCCATGAATTAACGGTGGAAGATTTGTGCACGATCAGCAGAGAAATTTCGGAGAATACAGATATTCCTCATGCGTAAATAAGGATAACGAGGAGAAACAGTATGTATCATTGTCATGTACAATTTTATTTCCTGGGCCGGGCATGCAGCGTATTTGATAAGATAAAAGAAATGCCGCCGCTGGAGCATTTTACCCATGAATATGCAGAGAGCGAGAGCCTGGAAGAGCCGCTGGCGGTGAAAGCGGATGTGATTCTGGCAGATTTGGGGACGTTGGAGGCAGAAACGATCCGGCTGCTGATTTCGGTGAAACGATCCGAGGCCCAGTTAATTCTGCTGGCCGAAAAGGGGCAGGCGGATCGCCTGAAGGGGGAACTGGCGGCGGTGAAAGATATCTGGATTTGCCCCATGTCGGAGGAAGAAACAAAATTCCGTTTTCTCAGATGGCAGCAGTCCTATCAAAGAGACAAAGATTTCTGGCAGACCAGCCATTATTTTGAAACTGTCATCAATGGCGTGCCGAACCTTATCTGGTTTAAGGATAAAAACGGAATTCATGAGAAAGTGAATGACAGCTTCTGCAAAGCCGTGAATAAGAGCAGACAGCAGGTGGAAGGCCGCGGACATGCTTACATCTGGGATGTGGAGCATGACGATCCCGCCTGCATTGAATCAGAAGCGGAGGTTATGCGAAAGAAGCAGACCTGCGTTTCAGAAGAAGTGATTCAGACGGGAGCAGGTGCCCGGATTCTGACCACTTATAAATCCCCTCTCTATAATGTGGACGGCAGCGTGATGGGAACGGTGGGAGTAGCTATTGACATCACCCAGGAGCGGGCCTATGAGCGGGAGATTATTCAGAAAAATGAAACTTTGGAAAAAATCTTTACCACCATAGACTGCGGCGTGATACGCCATTCCATAGACGGCACGCAGGTTTTCAGCATTAATCGGGCGGCTCTTGAGATTCTGGGATATCAGTCGGAGGAAGCGTTTCTGGCGGATGGATTTGACATGGTTGCCGGATCTGTTCTGGAAGAAGACAAAGCGAAGCTCCGCAATTGCATCCGTTCTCTGGAAAAAGTGGGAGACAGCGTCAGCACAGAGTACCGGGTGCGGCATGAGGACGGGAAAATGCTGCACGTAATGGGGACAGTCAAGCTGTTAGAAGAGAAAGGGGAGAGGTTTTATCAGCGGTTCCTGTTAGACTGTACGGCTCAGAAACTGGAAGAAAAAGAAAATGAAAAGCGCCATACAGAATTGATTCAGGCATTGGGCATTGATTACAGTATCGTCTGCTTTCTGGATCTGGATACGGAGACTGTGATCCTTTTGCGCAATAACGGAGAAGAGGGCAGCGCGTTTGTGCCCGGCGCGGACGGAACGATTTCGTTCCGGGAGGGTATGGAACGTTACATACAGGAGTCTGTGTATGAAGAAGACAGAGAGGCGCTTCGGCAGTTCGCGGCAAGTGAGAGCCTGAAAAAAGAGATGGCGGACAGGATTGTGAGCCATAGGAATTACCGGGCATTAAAAGAAGGCGCCATCCGTTATTTTCAACTGAAGGTGGTCCGTATCGGAGAGTGGAGCGGGCAGCGGGGTCTGGTGCTTGGGTTCCGCAGCGTGGATGAAGAAACCCGCAGAGAAATGGAGAAGAAGAGCCTGCTGGAAGACGCGCTGACGCAGGCCAACCGGGCGAATAAGGCCAAGAGCACGTTTCTGTCCAATATGTCACATGATATCCGCACGCCTATGAACGCGATTGTGGGCTTTACAACCCTTGCCCTTGCCCATTTGGGCGACGGGGAGCAGGTGGAGGAATATCTGAAAAAGATCAAGACTTCCGGGAATCATCTGCTGAGCCTGATTAATGATGTGCTGGACATGAGCCGGATTGAGAGCGGCAAGATGCATCTGGATGAAAATCCCTGCAGCCTGCCGGACATTCTTCACGGGCTGAGAAATATTCTGCTGGCTGATATTCACGCAAAACAGTTGGAATTGTATATTGACGCTGTGGACGTGCTGGACGAAGAAGTTTACTGCGACAAACTGCGGTTGAATCAGGTGCTTTTGAATCTTTTGAGCAACGCGGTCAAATACACCGGATCAGGCGGCGTTGTCAGCATGCGGGTGACAGAGAAGCCCGGAGCGCCCCAGGGATACGCCAATTATGAGTTCAATATCAAGGATACGGGAATCGGCATGAGCCGGGAATTTGTATCCCATATTTTTGAACCCTTTGAGCGGGAGCAGTGCAGCACCACCAGCGGAATTCAGGGCACCGGCCTTGGAATGGCCATTACCAAGAATATCGTGGATATGATGAACGGATCCATTGAGGTGAAGAGTGAGCAGGGCACAGGTACGGAAGTAATTCTCTGCTTTACGTTCCGTCTCCATGAGGACGGGAAGGAACCTGAGGATATTCCGGAATTGAAAAACTGCAGAGCCCTTGTGGTAGATGATGATTTTAACACCTGCGACAGCGTAACCTATATGCTGAGCCAGATTGGAATGCGGGCGGAGTGGACGCTGTCAGGCAAAGAAGCGCTGCTGCGCACCCATCAGGCGGTGACGCGGGATGATATGTACACCGTCTATATGATTGACTGGATGCTGCCGGACATGAACGGCATTGAGGTTACCAGAAGAATCCGCAAGGAAATGGGAGAACATGTGCCGATTATTCTTCTGACGGCTTATGACTGGCTGGAAATTGAGGATGAGGCCAAAGAAGCGGGAATTACGGCGTTTTGCAGCAAGCCGCTGTTTCTGTCTGAACTGCGGAATTGTCTGCATTCCATTGTGGATACGGAGGAAAACGGCGGGCAGCAGGGAAGGGATGGGACGGACAAACGTTATACCGGACGCATTCTGTTAGCAGAAGACAATGAGCTGAATCAGGAAATCGCCCAGGTAATTCTGGGAGACGCGGGATTTACCATAGATGTTGCCGGAAACGGACAGATTGCGGTAGATATGCTCAAATGCTCGGAACCCGGCTATTACCAGGCGGTACTGATGGATGTCCGCATGCCGGTGATGAACGGATATGAAGCCACCAGGGCGATCCGTCAGCTGGAGAATCAGGAACTGGCAAAAATCCCCATTTTGGCCATGACGGCCAATGCGTTTGAAGAAGATAAGAGAGAGGCCTTGCAGGCCGGAATGAACGGGCACCTGGCGAAACCTATAGATGTGGAAGCCTTGTTCCAGGCGTTGGAGCAGGTGATGTTGTAAACTGCTGGGGTATTTTGCTTACAATCAGGATAAACGTACAGCCTTTATTCCAAATGAAGAAATCCGAAGCGAACTGGAGGAGGCTTTGGAGGAATCAAAGTGGAATGAATTTTCAAACACGCGCTAAGAAAGGGGCAGCCGCACCGTAAAGGCGCTGCCCCCTTCTTTGGTATCGGAGACAGAAATACCGCCTCCGTGGGCATGGCAGATTTCCCTGGCGATGGAAAGCCCCAGGCCGAAATGTTCTTTGCTGCTTCTGGAGGCGTTCACCTGATAGAAACGGTCAAAAATCTTATCTTTTTCGGCGTCCGGAATGCCTGTTCCGGTATCCGCCACCTGGATGCAGCATTGGCTGCGGGAGCAAAACAGGCGCAGAGAAACTTGTCCTCCTGCAGGCGTATAGGACAGGGCGTTGTCCAGAAGGATAATGATAAGCTGGCGGATGCGCTGGGGGTCGCCTGAACAGCAGCAGTCCTCTTCTTTGGAAAGAGTCAGGGCAATCTGCCTGTTTCTGGCTGTTTCTTTATAGTTTTGATAGATTTCGTCCAGTAAATCGCCGGGCCGGACAGACTGAAACGGATCCTTCCGGGAGGGCTGTCCGGCTTTCGTTAGGGACAATAGATCCTGAATCAGCCGTTCCATCCGGGACATTTCATTGTCCATCAGGGTAAAGATCCGTTCTGACTTTTCGGAATCCGGTTTGTTTTTCAGCACAGATAAACCTGTCTTAAAGACAGACAGGGGAGAGCGGAGTTCATGGGAGGCCACCGCAATAAAATGCTTTTGATTTTCCTCATTTTCAATGACAGGCTTTAAGACATGGGCGGTAAATGCCTGGGAAAATCCGTACAGGATCAGCAAAGAAACCAGCCAGAGGGCGAAAAACCGCAGACGCAGCAGGTTTCGGGCAGAGTAAAAATGTTCCAGGCTGTAGAAGTAGAAGGAATGGATCTCTGTTTCTTTTTCTGAAAAGGTTTCTTCTGCCGCAAGAAACTTCTGTCCGTTGACAGTAAACTGCAGATAAGTTTGTCCGTTTTTGCCTTGAACGGGCCGCTTTTTGCTGCCTTTCTTAAAACTTTGGATAAGAGCCAGTTCCTTGCCAGACAGTGTGACGGAAGAAAGAGCGGAAGGGACCTGATTTACTTCCAGATAGAGAAGGCCGTCCGGTTCGCGGGCAGTCCTTCGGTACCATGTAAGGCTAATGGATTCCGCAGTTTTTAAATGATAAGAAATCGTATTGACTTTCAGGAGAAAAAGAGCTTCTTCCTGCCCGTACATATTTTTTTCCGAGATATTCAGGCAGCAGCAAAGAACTGCCAGTACGATCACTGCAGTGGAAAAGCAGCATAAGAGGGAGAGTTTGAACCGAAGTTTCCGATACATAAATGGAATCCTTTCTATTGCTATGTTTTCATCGTTTGTTATGTTTTCATCGTTTGTTATGTTTTCATCGTTTGGTCCGCAGACTGCTATCATCTGCAGGAATGATTTTTCAAAGGTGTTCCAGGCAGTAGCCTTTTCGGTAAATGGTTTGAATCCCCACATTAGCATGCAGTTTTCTAAGTTTTTTCCTCAAAAAATAGATATAATTGTCCAGGTTTCCGTCTTCAATTTCCGCGTCCGGCCCCCAGACATTTCCAATGATCTGCTGCCTTGTGAGAACCTGGTTGGGATTTCTGAGCAAATAAGCCAGAAGTTCTCCCTCTCTTTGGGACAGAAAGAGCGTATCATCCCGGTGGATCAGCTTCCATTCTTTTTCTGAAAAACGGATATCTCCGAATTCCAGCATGGGGGAAATTCCCCGCTCAAAAGTCCGGCGGGCCACGCTGCGGATACGGGCAGACAGTTCTCCGATATCAAAGGGCTTCACCAGATAGTCGTCTGCCCCGAGATCCAGGCCTGCGATTTTTTCCAGGGGCTCACCCAGGGCTGTAATGAATATCACAGGCATTGTGATATTGTTTTTCCGAATGCGCTGGAGGATTTTTTCACCGGGCATGCCCGGCAGCATCCGATCCAGCAAAATCATATCGTGCATGTTCTGCAAAGCCAGAATCAGGCCTTCCTGTCCGTCATGGCAGATATCCACTGTGAAATTCTCTGCCTCCAGGCCATAGGTGAGAAGCTCTGTTAAGCTGGCGTCGTCTTCGATAATTAAGATTCTCATGGGGTCCTCCGAAAGTGATGGTTTCTGAATATGATAATAACATAAAACTTCTCTAAAGATCCTCTAAATTTCGGTGCAGCTAGATTTTTCCATTTTGGTTGTCATAGCAGGAAATTAGCGATATAATAAAAATAAGATACCGTATGTATTAATTTGAGAAAGGATGCAGAATATATGCCCAAAAGGATACCGGATTATGATAATGTGTTTAAGACGATGAAAAGTAAACATAAAAGGCTGTTTATTTCTGTGATTAATGATGTATTTGAGAAAAATTACGCCATGGATACTAAGATAGAAATTCTGCCGTCAGAAGGGTATTTGACCGAAAATGAGACCATAGATGGGAGCAAAGATATCAAAGAGCAGATTTCTGATTTTGTAATTAAGATTGAAAATGAGGAAAGGCTGGTAAATATTATGGGCGGAACAGTAATTGAGACAGAATCTGAAAAATTAATTCGAAAAGGAATAGCAGAAGGAAAAGCAGAAGAGATTATTGAGATGGGTCAGGAGTTTGGATTGGATGAAACGGCTATTTTGAAAAAACTGCAGGAAAAGATAGGGGTGTCTTTAGAAACAGCCACCGCTTATTTAGAGCAATATGGGAAACAATTTATATAGGCGCCTCTGGAATGCGAAAGGATAAAGGAAATGCCGGAAAATGGAGAATTTTCCACAATGGATATTGAAGTTCTTTTGAGAAAGCAATATCTGTTGCGGGTGAATTTCATTTTTCGGTATTTTTTAGTTCCTTAATGTTTCACTGCTGTGGTGGGTCGTAAGTATGAAGTTCTTCTTGAGATGAAAGCAAATAGATTCACAAAAATATTTAGAGAATTGCTAGAGTACTTTTCCCATATGCCTGTGTTATGATTACGCAAAATCAGACAGGAGGCAAAAACCCATGAAGAAAAAAACAGCATATGCCTTGACGGTTCTGCTGTTGGCAATGCTGCCGCTGTTTTGCGCAGCATGCGCCCGGAAAAAGGACCCAGGGCGAAATTTAGAAAATCAAAAACAACAGGAAGGGGAAGCGTCTTCCCAGGCCGGGCAGGAGATTGCAAAAGGCAGATACCGGGAAGAGGCGGTTTCTCTTCCGGTGGTTTTGGAGACGATCTTTGATGTGTCCAGAGAGGGGAAAACGGTGCGGCTGCTGGGTGAAAATGAGCCGGGCAGCTTCTGCTGCTGTGAAAGTAAAGATTCCGGCGCGAACTGGCAGAAAACAGATTTTCCCATGGACTGGCTGCCAGAGCGTTACCGTGTGGTTTCGGCATGTTTTGCGCCGGAGGGAGATGTGATTGTCTCTGCCGGAAAAATGTCGGAGGATGTTACGGATATGCAGCATGCCGTGGGAGCTTACGTTTACTTTAGAATCAGCGGTATTGGGAAGGAGTTCAGGGCTGAAAGCCTGTCTCTGGCGCTGCCTGAACCGGAGGGAGATTATTCGGACACGGGATATGGCTTGTCAGAGCTTTGCGCGTCCAAAGAAGGAAAAATCTTCGGGCTTCTGAAAGTAAAACAGCCGGGGGAAAGGTTAGACGGGGAAGGGACAATGATGTCCTCCCAGGCGTGCTGTTTTTCGCCGGAAGGGGGAGAAGCCCTGTGGCGCCGGGAAGTCAGAGCGGGAACGATTGCTCTGTCCGGAGGAAGAGTCTATCTGGGAGGATTTGACGGAGGCGTCCGGGCATTGGACGCGGAATCAGGAAAAGAGCTGGAGGATATCGAGATTCCTCTGGAGGTTCGTCTGGAACAGGCCGATTTCAAGGATGGGCAGGACAGGATATTTTACTGTGACAAAACAGGGATTTACGGGACAGATTTCGGGCTGGGATTCCGGGAACTTCTGGTGGACGGAAAACGGAGTCAATTCGGCAGTGAGATCGATTACGCAGTTCAGGAACTTTACTGTGTCAGCGAACATGTATTTTTGGTGTTTGTGGAAAATACAGCGCTGAAAAAGGAACTGTTTCGGTATGAATATGACGGCAGTCTGGATACGGAGCCGGAACAGGAATTGTACGTTTATTCTTTAAAAAGCAATGATACGGCAAAAAAACTGATTTCGGATTTTCAGTCCAGCCATCCTCAGGTATCGGTCAATTATCAGGTGGGGATGGAAGAGGGAACCGGCAAAACGGAATCTGACGCCATCAATCTTTTAAATACGGAAATTATGGCGGGAAAGGGGCCGGATGTCCTGATTCTGAATAATCTTCCCTGGGAGTCTTACGCCGAACAGGGAATCTTAGAAGAGTTTACTGAAGAACTGGCTCAGGAGATGGAACAGGGAGAGTTCTTTGAGAATCTGTTTTTGCCCTTTCAGAAAGAGGGAAAACAGTATGCCGCGCCGGTTTCTTTTCAGATCCCGATGCTGGTGGGAGACGGCAAAGTTCCCAAGGCAGAGTCCCTGGAAGAATTGTCCGAAGCCATTCAGGATACCGAAGGGACGCCGCCGCTGTATCGGCCCGCAAAAAGTCTTTTGCGGTATCTGGCAAGTATCTACTGGCAGAGGATTGAGCAGGAAGGGGTGATCTCCAAAGAAGAATTGAAGCGTCTGCTGGAAGAGACGGAAAAAATCAACAGAGCCATACAGGAAAAGGGGGAGAAGACTATGCTTGAATTTATTTCGGATGAAGCGGAGAATCCTTCCGCAGATGTCTTTGCCGGGGATATAGGAATGAGCAGTATCCAGGATATCAAATATGGAAATACGGCCATGGCGCTGGGGTATTTGGGCTATTTTCCTGATTTTGTAGATATGCACAATATGGAATTGGCCGGCCATGCCATATCCGGGCCTGTGTTCCGGTCTCTTTTGGCGGGAATCAACAGCAGATCGGAGCGTTTGGATACAGCGAAGGAATTCCTGAAGTTTGCCTTAAGCGAAGAGGAACAGGGGATATTTGCCGGAAAAAATTTTCTGATTCAGGAATTTCCAGTGAACCGCAAGGCTTACGCAAAGATGATCCAGAAGCCTTCTTCTGAAGAAATCGAAGAACTGTATGGGAACCGGTATGAGATGTTAGAGCGGATGTTTCAGGTAAGCTTCACCTGGCCGGACAAGGAAGAGTTTGACAGGCTGGAAGAAACGATTGAGGCGCTGTCAGTGCCGGCCATGGAGGATTCTGTGGTGATAAGAACGGTGACGGAACATGGCATGAAGTATCTGTCCGGTGAAAAAGAGCTGGACGGGGCGGTGAATGAAATGGCGCGGGTTCTGGAACTGTATTTTGCGGAAAAAGGAAAGCAGTGACGGGCGTCTTTGCATAGTTTCAAATATAAGGAGACAAGATTTGAAGAATGGAAATGACAGGCGCAAGCCTGCCGGATGGCCGAAGCATTTGCGGTTTTTGTCAAAAGGGGCCGGGGCTGCCGGCAGACCCTCTGGCTCATGGGTATATCTTCTTTTTCTGGGGCCAAGCCTGCTGGGAGTCTCAGTTTTTACACTGATTCCCTTTCTCGATGTCATCCGCCGCTCCTTTGTGGATGTATCCAAAGAGAGATTTTGCGGGTTTAAAAATTATCAGGCGGTGTGTTCTAATCAGGCCTTTCGCCTGGCCCTGGGGAATACCGGGAAATTTCTGGCAGTATGCGTGCCGCTGCTGCTGGCTCTGTCACTGCTGCTGGCAAATCTGGCGTATTTCGGAGGAAGAAAAGCAAAATTGTATGAGCCCAGGCATTTGCCGGACAAACCCAAGCTATTTCGGAAAGGGAGAGCGTTGGGAGCCCGGGCATATCAGAAAGTAAGCCTTTTGCCCATGGCAATTCCGGCGGCCTGCCTGGCCTTTGTCTGGAAAATGATATTTCACAGATACGGCTTGCTGAACAGCTGGCTGGGCACATCGGCGGACTGGCTGAATTCGCCCCGGGCATTTGGAGTGCTGACAGCTAGTTTTCTGTGGAAAAATACGGGGTATTACGCGGCGCTTTGGCTGACCGGTCTTGGACAGATTCCAAACAGCCTCTACGAAGCGGCGTCGCTGGACGGAGCGGGGCCATTGGCGAGATTTTGGTACGTGACTTTGCCGGGGCTAAAGCCGATGGCTGCGGCAGCTTTTATTCTGGCGCTGACAGGAGCCTTGAAATCTTACCGGGAGGCATGGCTGCTGGCAGGGGAATATCCGGACGCAAGCATTTATATGATCCAGCATCTGTTTCACAACTGGTTTCGGGATATGTCCCTGGAGAAAATGGCGGCAGGCGCAGTGATTCTGGTGTGTATTTTTACTGCGCTGGCATATCCGTTTCGGAAGAAAGGCGGTGGAAATCCTGATACTTGGCAATTTTAGAAAGAAAGCCGAAGCCGGGAAACTTCTGATTCAGGGGCGGCGGGCGGCAGACTGCATGATTAAAATAATCGGAGTGGTTCTGTTATTTTTGGCGGCGGCACTCTCCTGCCTTCCAGTGTTTTTTCTGGCGGTGATGGCCTTTACCGGGGAACAGGAGCTTTCGGCGAATCTGCAGGGGGGTCTGACGGGGCAGGGGAGGACTGTATTTGCGCTGTTTCCCATGTTCCCCACACTCCGGGGAGTGGTGGAGCTATTGCTTGATACGCCGGAATTCTATGTGGTGTTCTGGAATTCGGTAAAAATCACAGCCGCAATTCTGGCAGGGCAGCTTGCGGCGGCAGCGCCGGCGGCCTGGGCCTTTTCCAGGTGGCGCGGAAAAATCAGCAGCCTGCTGTTTTATATTTATACGGTATTAATGCTGCTGCCCTTTCAGGTTACAATGCTGCCAAGTTATCTCGTCATTGACCGGCTGGGAATTATGGATACCCATGAGGCCGTGATATTTCCGGCAGTTTTTGCGACGTTTCCGGTGTTTTTGATGTACCGCAGTTTTCTCGCAGTACCGGAGGAAGTCTACGAGGCCTTTTCCCTGGACGGTGGGAATCAGTTTCAGGCATTTTACCATATCGGCGTACCGCTTGCGATGCCTGGAATAAAATCAGCGGCGCTTCTTAGTATGATAGAATGCTGGAATATGGTGGAACAGCCTTTGATTTTTTTGAAAACGCCGTCTCTCTGGCCTTTTTCCATCTATCTTCCAGAAATCGGAGATGAGAATCTTCCCTATATTTTTGCGTTTTCGCTGACGGCTCTGATTCCCATGGCACTCGTGGCTGCTCAGAGCGGGGAAGAGATCAGCAGAGGGATTGGAAGGATGGCGGCAGTAAAGGAGTGAAATATTCTGATGGAGGGAAAATATAAGAATGTTCGAGCCTTATCATTATTTCTGGCAGGAATGGCTCTTATGACGATGGCGTCCCGGGCGGCGGATCATTTCTTCATTCCACGGGTGTCGGTGGTTTTCCCGGAAGAGAGAAAACTGGAATATCACGCGGAAATTCCGGGACAGGTAGAGGCAGAGAAGGAACAGGCCGTCTATTGCAGGGAAAATCTTCGGGCGGCTTATGTTCCGGTCCGGGAGGGGGATTTGGTGCAAAAAGGGGATCTGCTGTTCGCGGTGGATTTGGACAGCCTGAACCTGCAGATACAGGAGTTGGAAGAGGAGATCAGGAAACTGAACCTGCAGATAGAAGATCAGAAACTGGCGTATGAGCAGCAGGAAGAACAGCAGAACCGGGAATATCAGAGGGCCAAAGAGGATTATCATGCCGCCGTGACAAGGACCCAGAGCCAGGTGAATCAGGCAAAGTTGGAATTGGAGCAGGCCAAGGAAGCCCTCCTTGCCCATGAGAACGCAAAACCGGAGGAAAGCGGGCAGAGAAAAGAAAGGGAAAAGACATCTGACCAGACAGAAGAGAATCCTGCGGAGACAGAAAAATATCAGACGGCACAGAAAGAGCAGCCGGAAAAATGGAATCAGCGGTGGGAAGAAGAGCTTTGGGCAGAATGGAATCAGAAGCAGGAAGAGTCCTCGGAAGAATGGAATCAACAGCAGGAAGATCCTTTGGAGACATGGAACCAGAAACAGGAGGAACTTTCCCGGCAGTATCAGGAGAAAAAGAAAGCATATGAAGAGTTTTCAGCCGCTGGGGAGGAAGCGGTTCGGACAGCCGAAAGGCAGCTGGAAGACGCAGGAGAAAAGAAAGTTCAGGATCATTCCATCGATTTGCTGAAAATAGAAAAACAGAAACTGGAAGATTCCCTGGAGAATTACAGAGAGCTGAGCCGGGAAGAAGGAAAAATTTACGCTGAGACAGATGGACAGGTGAAGACTTTAACTATTTCTGCAGGAAGCGTTACCGGAAGTGAGCCGATCATGATTCTGGAAGATTTCAGCCAGCCTTTCCGGTTTGAAGGAAATGTGGAAGAGGCGGCGGATCTGTGTATAACGGAAGGAATGGAAGGCGTTCTGACGATGGATAAGGGCAGAACAGAAATAAAAGGAGTGCGGATCTCATCCGCAGTGACAGAAGAAGGGAACTGCCGCGTGACTGCGCTTTTGGATTCTGTTTGGCCAGACGGAAGCAAAGACGCTTTCTTAAGCGTCGCAAAGGAAAGCCAGTGGTATGAGACAACGGTTCCGCTGTCTGCGCTGCATCAGGGGGAAAAGGAAAATTATGTCATCCGGATACAGGAGAAAGAAACGATTCTTGGCATAGGATATGCCGCGGAGTATGTGCCGGTAACGGTTTTGGAAAAAAATGCGGAGTACGCAGCTGTGGAAGGGGGACTTTCCAAAGAAGACAGAATCGCTGCCGATTCTGACAGAAGCATAAGGGAGGGGGAAAGGATACGGATTGTGAAAGAATAGATCAGGGAAAAATGTGGGGAAAAATGATAAGGATTCTGGCGGGAATGTTCCTTGTATGCAGCCTTACCAGTTTTTTTCGGTATTTTAAGCAGTTAAAAATGATGCCGGAAAATTTCGCCTTTCTTTATCAGGAGCCGATTTCAGCGGAAGCGATAGAAGAAGAGTGCCGCAGGCAGCGGGTATTGTGTAAGATTCCGGAGACGGGCAGAGAAATGGAAGAGCCGGGAATGAAACAGGAAAAATTCCAGGCAGTGCTGGTTTACGGCATGGAAGCTCTGGATGCTCAGAGGGTGGAAACTATCTTTTCTGACAGCGATGAAAAAATTGACGTAAACCTGCTGAAATGGCTGTCCGCGTCTGCAGCCTGCGCCTGTTTTCTGGGGCTGCTGCTGTCGGTGTTCTGCTGTTATGAGAAGCAGGGCTGCGCAAAATGGGTGTATGGAGTAACAGTTCTGGTTTGGGTATTCTGCATAAAATGCTGTATTCTTGAAGGACTGCCGGAATTTCCGGTGTGGTCACTGCCTGGAAGCTGGTCGGATTTTGAAGGATGGGGAGAATTTGCAAAAGAGACGGGAGAGCAAATTTCCTGTATGATTCGTTTCTGGGATGATACAGCGGTTTTAAAATATTGGGAATGTGTCTTGAAAGGCGGGGGATGCCTGCTGGCGTCGTTGGCAGTGCTGAGGGCGGAATTGAGGAAAATAATGGAAGAAAATTTTCAGCGATACACTTGAAAAAGACCGCCCGCTATGTTACATTGGGAAAAAGAATAAATTCCCATAAGGGGCGAAGCGGATAGTGGAATGAAGAACCATCTTGACACAGAGTATCAGGATGGTTTTTGTATCCGTATAAGGAGAAAGTGAATGAGAAAAGGAATCAGAAGAAAGATATGTTTGTTAGCGGCGGCAGCAGTAGTTACAGCGGGGCTGTGGGTTCCGGTGCCTGTTCTGGGCGCAGATGCAGGCATAACGGTTACGACCCGTGAAGAGTTTATGGAAGCTTTGAAACAGCCGGGCAGCCATATTATGGTACAGGGGCTTATTACCATTGGAAAAGAAACCGATACGGATCAGCGGATGCTCCCGGTAAAGATTCCGGCCGGAACAACTATCGAAGGAACTGCCGGAAGCAATTTAAACTGCAGGTCGCCGGTTCAATTGGAAGGGGACAATGTTGTTTTCAGGAATATAAAATTGACCTTTGAATCCTCGAACGCTCTGGGCAGTGTTCCACATCGGGAAATTTTTCTGGCGGGCCACAGTCTGACGATGGATAATGTGCGGACATATCTGGAAGGGGGAGCCGATGCAATCGGTGGATTCGGCGGGACGGAAAAAGAACTGCTGCCGATAGTATATGCAGGGGGATATACCGGAACAGTGAACGGGGAGAATGCTTCTTTCACCCTGCAGAATTCCAATGAAGAGACCATGTTTCAGGGAATTTTTATGGGGCACGGGGCAGGCAGTGACAGAAAATCTCCCTATAAGGGGAACGCGCAGGTGAAATTAGACGGGAAAGCAATCGTTCGTGAGCCGATTGACTCCAGTGAGAACAGCTGGGCTTCTGTTGAAGTGATCGGCGGCCAGTACGGCACAAAAGCAATCAAATACCATGGAAATGAGAATACAACGCTGACGCTGCGCCAGGGCATCATGGAAGAGGCGTCTGTGGAAGATATAGGGAATCTTGTGATAGAGAATGGCAGCTGTCTGGGCACAACAACAGGAACTTTGCAAAATGTCATATTGAAAAATGGCGGCTGCCTGGATCTCACCAAAGCGCCGAATCCGGTGATTGCCGGTAATTTTACAGGCGTTAGCGATTCGTTGGAGAATCAGGGGCTTCTGGTTCTCAATCAAAATCTGAGCGAGGCATTGCGGATTCAGGGAACAGTTACCGGAATTACAAAGTTTCAGACGTATCATCGCCTGTTTCCGGGCACATTGCTTCCGGGCAGACAATACATTATAGCCGATCCGGCCAAGGCAGCGCGGGGAAATTTTGTTCTGCCAGAAAAGAATCTTGAAAACGGCTATCGTCTGAATTACCGGGAAGGAGCCTGGATTCCTTGTTGGGAGGAAGATTATGAAGAACCGTCGGAAGAGGAAAAACCGCCAGTGACGCCGCCAGAGGAAGAGAAGCCGGAAATAACGCCGCCAGTGATGCCGCCAGAGGAAGAGAAGCCGGAAATAACGCCGCCAGTGACACCGCCAGAGGAAGAGAAGCCGGAAATAACACCGCCGGTGACGCCGCCAGGGGAAGAGAAACCGGAAATAACGCCGCCGGCAGTGCCGCCAGAGGAAGAGAAACCGGAAGAAACACCGCCGGCACTGCCGCCAGAAGAAGAGACACTGCCGGGAAATGGGAAACCGTCAGTAACGCCGGCGGCTCATGTTCACAGATACATTCCGGTATTTGAGAAGGCCACTACGGAAAAAGACGGCGCCAGAATGAAACGGTGCAGCTGCGGCAAAATCTCAGAGCAGCAAAGCATTTACCGAATTCAGGATGTGAAACTGTTAACGGAGCGGATGGTTTACAGCGGAAGGAGCCGGAAACCGGAACTGAAAGTCATTGACAGGACAGGCAAAGTGATAGACAGAAGCCAGTATCAGGTTTCTTATCAGAATAATGTCAATGTAGGACAGGGAAAGGCAATCATTCGTTTCAGGGACAATTACAGCGGCAGCCTGGAAAAGAAATTTTTCATTGAACCGGAGCGGACCAGTTTGACGGGGCTGAAGGCCAGATCCAAAGGATTCACAGTTAGATGGAAGAAACAGGCTGCTCAGACAGCAGGGTATGAGATTCAGTACTCCGCCAGCAGCCGCTTTTCAAAAAAGACAACCCGGACAATTACTGTGAAGAACAGGAAAACCACCTCGAAGACGATAGCAAAGCAAAAGCCGGGAAAGAAATATTATGTTAGAATCCGCGCTTATCAGCCAGTGAAAATCGAGGGAAGAACAGTCAGGATGTACTCAAAATGGTCGAAAGTGAAATCTGTGAAAACGAAAAAATAAAATGATTTCCGTAATTCGCTGTGGAGCAGGATAACTGCGCGTCCCGCCAAAGGGCAGGGTGCGCAGAAGAACAGTTATAGTTCAAAATCCTGCTCCACAGCTTTTTTAATAGCCGCAAAACTTTCGCGGCTGATAACATGTTCCATGCGGCAGGCGTCTTCCGCCGCAATCTTTTCATCTACGCCTAAACTAATCAGCCAGCCGGATAGAAATTTATGGCGCTCATAAATCATCTCCGCAATTTCACGTCCGGATTCAGTCAGTGTAATATATCCTGCGTTTGAGACAGTGATGTGGCCTTTTTCCCGCAGATTCTTCATGGCCACGCTGACGCTTGGTTTTTTAAAGCCCAGTTCTACAGATATGTCGATGGAGCGGACCACGGGCAATTTCTTACTTAATATCAATATGGTTTCTAAATAATTCTCGGCAGATTCGTTGTTTTTCACAGCGCTCACCTCTTCCTTTCGCTTTGGCATAAAAAGCAGTAAAAACTGTTTGGCAAATACATGCGCTTCTGAATATAAGTATACTGAAAGAACGGGAAAATAGCAAATATTTTTCTCATCCAGTTAAAAAAATCCCAAAAAGTTATTGACAACATACAGTAGTAAGCGTATACTAACTAATGAAAAGTGAATGAGAACCATTATCATTAACGAGATTTCAGAAAAGAAAGGATGATTATGATGCCGTTGACCATGGCGAGAACAGGAGAAGTCAATGTGATTAAAAAAGTTGGCGGAAAGGGAGAGACCAGGAGATTTTTGGAGAATCTGGGGTTTGTAACCGGAGGGCAGGTCACTGTGGTGTCCGAGATCAGTGGCAGCATGATTGTAAATGTGAAAGAGTCAAGAGTTGCCATCAATCGGGATATGGCCAGTAAAATTATGATTTAGGGAGGAAAGGGCATGAAAACATTAAAGCAGATTCCCTGCGGGGAAACGGTAAAGGTAGCGAAGCTGCACGGGGAGGGGCCGGTGAAGCGGAGGATTATGGATATGGGCATCACAAAGGGCATTGATGTATTTGTGCGGAAGGTAGCGCCGCTTGGGGATCCGGTGGAAGTAACGGTGCGGGGCTATGAATTGTCTCTGCGGAAAGCAGACGCGGAAATGATAGAGGTACTGTAATTTTTTGCGCATAGGTTAGCTTTTACTAATTAAAGTGAGTAACAAGAAACTTGCCAAAAGGCGGATAGGAGTTGTGAAATGTCAGTAAAAATTGCGTTAGCAGGTAATCCCAACTGCGGAAAAACAACATTGTTCAACGGATTAACCGGTTCCAACCAGTTTGTGGGAAACTGGCCCGGAGTTACGGTTGAGAAAAAAGAAGGGAAGTTAAAGGGTCATAAAGATGTTGTCATTACAGATTTGCCGGGAATTTATTCCCTGTCACCCTACACACTGGAGGAAGTGGTGGCCAGAAATTATCTGATAGAGGAACGGCCCAATGTGATTTTGAATATTGTGGACGGAACGAATCTGGAGCGGAATCTGTACCTTTCCACACAGCTGATGGAACTTGGGATTCCGGTAGTTATGGCTGTCAATATGATGGATGTAGTTGCCAAGAGCGGAACGAAGATACATATCCGGGAACTTGGGAAGAAGCTGGGCTGCCCGGTGACAGAGATTTCCGCCCTGAAAGGGGACGGCGTGATGGAAGCGGCGGAGAAGGCCCTGGAGCTTGCCAAAGGAAAAGAGACAATCAAAGCCGTACATGAATTTTCGCCGGAAACAGAAGGAGCGTTAACTGCAATTGAAGAGAGGCTGGGAAAAGAGATTCCCCAGGAGCAGAGAAGATTTTTCGCGGTAAAGCTGTTGGAGCGGGATGAGAAAATCGCTGAGCGGATGAAGCATGTGCCGGATGTGACAGCTGAGATAGAAGCGCTGGAAAAAGAAATGGATGACGACGCGGAGAGCATCATCACCAATGAGAGATATGTTTACATTTCGTCTATTATCAAAGACTGCTGCTCAAAAGGAAAAAATGAAAAAGTTACAGTTTCCGATAAAATTGATCGGATTGTAACCAACCGCATTCTGGCCCTTCCGATTTTCGCGGCAGTGATGGCCCTTGTGTATTATGTGTCTGTGACGACGGTGGGATCCTGGGCTACTGACTGGGTCAACGACGGGGTCTTTGGAGAGGGATGGAATCTGTTTGGCATAGAAAGCATCCATGTGCCTGCCATACCGGAACTGTTTACAAGCGGACTGGAAGCCATTGGATGCGCGTCCTGGCTGCAGGGATTGGTGGTAGACGGCATTGTCGCCGGCGTTGGGGCAGTGTTGGGATTCGTTCCGCAGATGCTGGTGCTGTTTTTGTTCCTGGCATTTCTGGAAGCTTGCGGATATATGGCGAGAGTGGCCTTTATCATGGATCGTATTTTCCGTAAATTCGGCCTTTCCGGAAAATCTTTTATCCCGATGCTGATCGGAACGGGCTGCGGCGTGCCGGGGATTATGGCAAGCCGTACCATTGAAAATGACAGAGACCGGAAAATGACGATTATGACTACCACTTTCATTCCCTGCGGGGCGAAGCTGCCGATTATCGCGTTGATTGCGGGGGCATTTTTCGGAAACGCCTGGTGGGTTTCCTTCAGCGCGTTTTTTGTAGGAATTGCGGCAGTGATCTGCTCCGGAATTATTTTAAAGAAAACAAGGATGTTCGCAGGGGAACCGGCGCCCTTTGTTATGGAGCTGCCGGCATACCACATGCCTACGGTTGGAAATGTTTTGCGGAGTATGTGGGAGCGCGGCTGGTCCTTTATCAAAAAGGCGGGAACGATTATCCTGTTATCCACGATCTTTGTATGGTTTACCACTTATTTCGGCTGGGTGGACGGACAATTCCGGATGCTGGATCAGATGGAGCTTGACAACAGTATTATGGCTGCCATCGGAAACGCGTTTGCGTGGCTGTTTGTTCCTCTTGGCTGGGGAGACTGGAAATCAGCAGTTGCAGCGATTACAGGGCTGGTTGCCAAAGAAAATGTAGTGGGAACTTTCGGCATTATTTTTGGATACGCCGAGGTGGCAGAGGACGGAACAGAGATCTGGGGGCTGCTGGCTTCTTCCATGACGGCGGTAGCGGCATATTCCTTTATGGTATTTAACCTGCTGTGCGCGCCTTGCTTTGCGGCAATGGGAGCCATCAAGCGTGAAATGAACAATATCAAATGGTTCTGGTTTGCCATCGGGTATCAGTGTCTTCTGGCTTATGTGGCGGCGCTTTGTATTTACCAGATCGGAACCTGGATCACTCTTGGAACTTTTGGGCTTGGAACAGTGGCGGCGCTGGTTCTGGCGGCAGGATTTCTCTATCTGCTGTTTCGCCCATACCGGGAAGGAAGCAGCCTGAAAATGAAGGGGTTAGCAGGGGCAAGATAAGAAAAATGGAAGATTAGATATGCGCGAAGGAACTATTCACAAGTTATTTTTGAACAGTCCTTTAGAGCGTGTCTTAAAATTGCTTTCTGACAGGTGTATTCTCCACTTAGTGGGACACCGAAGGCGCCCTGTGGGGATTTGTGCCAAATGAAGGGCGCATGCCCTCGCTTTGCTGGGGCAGACCCTAGCGGGCTATGTAACCTGAATTCATGCAGATTGAACTACTAATGTTCAATCTGATAGCGCAAATATCGCGCTAAGTGGGGGATGCTTGGCACTAAGGGGGTATCAGGTGCGAAGCCTGGTGGATTCCTTAGTGCAGATGGCGGGAATGAAGTTTAAGACACGCTCTAGTTCAGCCGGCATTTACAATGGGGTTGTCGGGAAATGGCAAATTGCTACAATATATAGATATGAATCCTGGAACTTCAAACTATATATTGTAGAAAAGATCATTTCTTGGCAGCCTCATTTTCTGAATCAATATGAAATTGATTTCACTATTTTGCACAAAAATAAAAAGCGGATATTATGAAAAATGTCAATATACAAAACAATAAATCTGGTTTATTATAATATTATAATTGAAAACGATTTCATATAAAAGCAGGAAAGGAAGATTCAGATGGAGAAAAAAGTGATTTTTCTGGACATTGACGGCACGCTGACAGAGCCGGGCAGCAATGAACCGCCCAAATCAGCACTTTTGGCCATTCGTCAGGCCAGGGAAGCGGGACATTTTGTTTTCCTGTGTACCGGCAGGAATTACGGAATGCTAAAGCCGCTTTTGAACTATGAATTTGACGGGTTTGTGGCATGCTCCGGAGGCTATATCGAATGCGGGGGGAAGGTGATTTATGACTGCCCCATGACCGAGAAACAGCAGGAATCCGCCATGGGCGTTTTGCGGGAAAACGGTATTTTTCGGACAGCGGAATGCAGGGATGGCTCCTATACGGATGAAGGGTTTAAGGAATTCCTGCGGGAACATGCCGACGAAGCGGGAAACAGCGAGCTGCTCCGATGGCGGGAACAGGTGGAGAAATCCCTGAATATCCGCCCCATGAAGGAATATGGAGGTCAGCCGGTATATAAGATTGTGATGATGAGCCCCTCTATGGAGCGGCTTTCAGAGCCCAGGAAGATACTGGAGCCTGAGTTCGCGTTCTGCATTCAGGAAGAAAATGCTCAGGGATTTGTCAACGGCGAAGTGGTTAACCGGAAGTTTGATAAGGGAAGAGGCATGGAGCAGGTCTGCCGGTATCTTCAGATTCCCATCGGCCGTTCCGTGGCGGTGGGAGACAGTATGAATGACAGAGAAATGCTGGAAACGGCTGGGCTTGGCATTTGCATGGAAAACGGAAGCGACGAGATGAAACGGCTGGCGGATGATGTCTGTCCCCCGGTGGGAAAAGACGGACTGTGGGAGGCGTTCCGAAAGCACGGTTTGCTCGAAAAAGATGGAGTTTGAATTTTGGCCTCATACTCAAATTCCTCCAGGTTCCGAAAGCGCGGTTTGCTGGGATAGGATGGAGTGCTGCGTTTTATAATATCGATTTCAGAAAAGGAAGGGAAAAGACATGGCTGTGGATTATGGGAAATGCGCAAGAGAGATCTATGAAACGCTGGGCGGCAAAAGCAATCTGGTAAGCGCCGCCCACTGTGCCACCAGGCTTCGTCTGGTCACGGTGGATAACAGCAAAATAGACATGAAAAAATTGGAAAATATTGACGGAGTCAAAGGCGTGTTCAGCAACAACGGACAGCTTCAGTTGATTATCGGCACGGGAACCGTCAATAAAGTATATGAGGAATTTTTAAAGGTCAGCGGAATGACAGCGGCGACAAAAGAAGAAGTAAAAGCTGCCGCCGCCGCGAAGCAGCCTTTGTTTAAGCGGATGATCAAAGCCCTGGGAGATGTGTTTGTCCCGATTCTCCCTGCGATTGTGGCCTCAGGATTAATGATGGGCCTGGTGGAAGCGCTGGGAAAAGCAATACCGGCTTTTGCAGGCAGCGACTGGTACGGGATTTTGGACTTGCTGGCTAATACGGCATTTACGTTTCTGCCGATTCTGATTGCCATCTCGTCTTCCCGGGTATTCGGGGGAAATGTTTTTCTGGGAGCTGTGGTGGGCATGGTTATGATCCATCCCAGTTTAATCAATGCATGGTCGGTGGGTTCCATGGACGCGGCAGAAATTCCCGTTTGGAATCTCTTTGGATTTACCATCCGCCAGGTGGGATATCAGGGGCATGTCATTCCCGTTGTCATCGCGGTTTGGCTGATGTGTAAGATTGAACAATGGTTACATAAACATGTGCCGGAGATGATTGATTTATTTGTGACTCCGCTCTGTACGGTGCTGGTGACGTCATTTATTACCCTTGGGGTGATCGGACCGGTATTTTCCATGGCAGAGAATTATGTGCTGGATTTCGCGGGGTGGATGATTACCTTTGGGCACGGCATAGGCGCTATGATTATGGGGGCCTTGTATCCCTTTACGGTAGTCTGCGGCATCCACCATATGTACAATGTAATTGAAGCGGGCATGCTTGCGGCAGAAGGCGGAGTGAATATCTGGATGCCCATTGCCTCTGCGGCGAATTTTGCCCAGGGGGCTGCGTGCCTGGCAGTGGGATTGAAGGCAAGAAGCATGAAAACAAAATCCGTGGCGATTCCCTCTTCCCTGTCAGCGGCTCTGGGCATCACGGAACCGGCGATTTTCGGCGTAAATCTTCGGTTTTTAAAACCGCTGATCTGCGGTTCCATCGGCGGGGCGGCAGGAGCTTTGCTGGGTTCTCTGTTCCAGATCGGGGCCACCTCTTACGGGGTGACGGGGCTTCCGGGATTCTTGATTACGTTGGATCACACGGTTCCCTACGTGATTGTGCTGGCAGTGTCTTTCGGAATCTCTTTTGCGCTGACCTGGGTTACCTGGAAAGAAGACGCGGCAGAGACTGAGACGGGAAACGCGAAACAGGGACAGCAGGACGCGGAAAGCCCGCAAGAGCTGACAGGACAGAAGGGCGCAAAAAGCCAGGAAACGCCAGGGCAAAAAGGCGCAAAAAGCCAGGAGACTCCAGAGCAAACAGGCACAGAAACCCAGGCGGTTACATTAGAGACGGCGCTCTTTGCGCCGGTAAAAGGCAATGTGATTTCCAGAGAAGAAATTCCGGACGCCACCTTTGCCTCTGGGGTTTTAGGAGACGGCGTGGGAATTGAGCCGGAGACAGCGGAGGTTGTGGCGCCTTTTGACGGAGTGATCGCGTCGGTGACAGATACCTTTCACGCGGTGGGAATTACGGGCCCAGCCGGTATGGAGCTGCTGATTCATGTGGGAATTGACACTGTAAATATGAACGGCGACGGCTTCCAGGTATTTGTATCGGAAGGAGAACAAGTGAAGGCCGGCCAGAAGCTGATTGTTTTTGATATTGACAAAATCAAGGCGGCCGGATACAGCCCCACAACGGCGGTGCTTTTGACCAACAGTGAAGATTATCCGAACTTTAAGATTTTAAAGACAGGGAAAACGGAACAGATGGAAAAGCTGTTTACAGTAGAATAGTTTGGCAGTCATGATCAGAAACGGCTGTTTTTGAGATTGCCGGCGCGTCTGGAAAGAGGAAAGATTTCGTGTTATAATGGATTGTGCAGAAATCAGGGGAAGTTATTTCGTCCCGGATGCTGCCGTACTAAGGGAAAAGCAAGGAGCAGTCAGAGATGAATATAGCAGAAATCGCGAAATTGGCAGGAGTGTCCAGCGCAGCCGTTTCCAGGTATTTTAACAATGGATATATTTCAGAAGAGAAACGGGAGGCGATCCGAAAAGTTGTGGAAGAAACCGGATACCGGCCCTCCCTGCAGGCCCAGACGCTGCGGACAAAGAAAACCAGAATGGTGGGCGTGATTGTGCCCAAGATTGCTTCCGCTTCCATTGGAAGGATTGTGGAAGGGATTTTGTCGGTGCTGAATGAAACCGGATACCAGACCCTCTTGGCAGTGACCCAGAATGATCCGAAGAAAGAACTGGAGTACTTGTCGGCTTTTAATGATAAGCAGGTGGACGGGGTAATTCTGGCGGCAACGATATTCAGTCCGGAGCATAAACGGCTGCTGAAAGAGTTCCCTGTTCCAGTTGTGATTGTGGGGCAGCAGCTTGGCGGGCATTACTGCGTGTTCCATGATGATTATCACGCGGCCTATGATCTGACCAGATTGATTTTGGAAAAAGGAAGAAAGAAACTTGGCTATATCGGAGCTGTTCAGAAGGACAAGGCGGTAGGGGCAGAGAGGTACCGGGGCTTTCGGGACGCGGTGGAGGAAGCGGGGCTTGAGAGCCTTGCGGAAAATTTTGTCATCGCTTCCTTTACGGTTGCTTCCGGATACGAAAAGGCAGGAGAATTGCTGAAAAAGAGCGGAAAGCTGGATGGAATTTTGTGTGCCACTGATACAATGGCCGCAGGCGCCATGCAGTATTTGCGGGAACATCAGATTCGGGTTCCGGAGGAGATTCTTGTGGCGGGACACGGGGATTCTGAAATGGCAAGGATTACGGATCCGCCGCTGCTGACCGTGCATTATTCCTATGAAAAAAGCGGGGAACTGGCGGCCCGGATGCTGCTGGATGTGCTGGCAGACAGGGAGACGGCGGTGAAGGAGATGAAACTGGGGTATTATATTGTGGAGTAATCAGAGAATGGAACGCTACGGTTCACGGATCGGGGTCCGCTTATCGTAATGCGTTCAGAAATTGAAAAATAATGCGAAAACTGCTTGAAAAATTTTCCTGTTTCGTATATACTATCTATAGTTAGCAAATACTAACTTGAGAAAGTCTATTCTAATTAAAAAACGGAGTAGGAGGAAAGAAAATGAGCATCGTAATTATCGGAGGCCACGATCGGATGGCCTGTCAGTATAAAGAAATATGTAAAAAATATCAATGCAAAGCGAAGGTTTTTACCCAGATGTCCGGCAATCTGGAAGAAAAAATCGGCAGTCCCGATCTGGTAGTGCTGTTTACCAATACGGTGTCTCATAAGATGGTCCGCTGTGCCGTAGCAAAGGCCCAGAAGGTACAGGCGGACATTGTACGGTGCCATACCAGCAGCGGCAGCGCGCTGACAGAGATTCTGGCAGAAAAGTGCTGTTAAGAGAATGCGAAAAAAATCTGTATTTTGGCAGTGTATATTTTTCGTTTATATGGTAATATATAGAAGTAATATCATTTTTTTGGAAAGGAGGCGGAAAAATGGACAAGTATGTTTGCGAACCCTGCGGATATGTATATGATCCGGAAGTCGGCGATCCGGATAACGGAATCGCTCCCGGAACCGCGTTTGAGGATTTGCCGGAGGATTGGGTATGTCCCCTGTGCGGAATGGGAAAAGAAGTATTTGCGAAAGAATAATTTAGTGTGATAAAAACGCCCTGGAAACAGCATGTGCATGTTATTTCCAGGGCGTTTTTAATTGGTTGAAACATTGTCAAATTTATTCCGTGTGAATTGTAACATGTCGCGTTGGCCTGTTATTTTATTTGGAAAATTCTTGCAATTTTTCGGGGGGGGGGGTATAATAAAAAGAGAAGTGCAGCCAAAAACGATTGCCAACAGACAGCGGCAGAGCTGATCTGAACACACAGGAGGGAATTTATGAGGAGAAAGTATTTATCATTGATTCTGGCGGCAGTGATATCACTGGGCCAGATTGCGGGGACTGGACAGTTGGTCCAGGCGTCGGAAGTTTCTGGAGAAATTGGGCAGGAGGTTCTGGAAGGGACGCAGCCGGAAACAGGAGAAGAAACCGGGCAGCAGCAGCCGACAGAGACAATGGGAGAAATGGGACAGGAATCGGGGAATTTGTCGGGAGAAGGAGCAGAACAACAGCCTGGAGGAACATTGCCGCCGTCAGGTACAGAGCAGGGAAATTATACACCAAATTTTTATGTGTCAGATGAATTCAGATGGCTGCCTGGTGAAGAAATAACGATTTACAAAGTGGGAAGCGGCAATTGGAATGGGGAAAATGGCACAACCATACCAATGGAAATTGCAGAAGTCGTAAGCGCGGATTCTGAGGTTGTCTCTGTAGAAAACAATGAAGAATTGGGCGGATGGATTCTGAGAGCGAAAGGATTTGGCGAAACGACAGTTACTGTTACAGGCAAAGCTTTACAGGATGTGTCAGGGGATAATGCGTCAGAAGCGCCGGAAAAACAAATTCGTGTGATTGTCAGCGACAAAACATATGGTTTGGTGGTGGAGGGAATGACTCAGAACGCGCTGCCGGGAGCAGAAGTCAATTTGACAGCAAAAGTTACTGGCAGGGATATGAACTGGCAGGAAGCGGATGTCTCAGACGCAGTTGTTGTCTGGACGGCTAAATCAGATGTTGAGGGAATTTTGGAACAATCTGAAAGAGGAAACAATTTTCAGATTCATATACCCGATATACCAGAGGGCAGGGATTCCTATTGGATTACAGTGACTGCGGAAGTAAAGAGAGGAGAAGAGACGGTTTCTTATCTCTGGCTTTCCACAATTTTTGTAAACAATTTATACTATAAGATGGAGATAGAAGCGCCGACAGAAATAGGAGAAATGTGGCCGGGAGAAACCAGAACTATAACTCCCGTGTTATACCGCTATGAGACAGGAAAAGAGCCGGAAGCGGAGCTAATGGCTATGTTTCAATTCGCTTATAGTGAGGAAAATATTGAGATACAAAAAGATGGAGTGCGTGTAGAGCCAGATGTGCCTCAGAGTAAAGGTGATTTTACCATAAAAAGGCTGAAGAACCGTATAGATCCTATTCAGATATTCGCATATTTGGATGGGAATCAGCAAGGAGGCGAAGTTTTACAATTCCAATGGAAAGATTATAATGATATTTCAATAGAAGGCGGGTATTATGTGAATTTGTTTGTCGATGATGATAATCCTGAAGAGAGTGATACAGAGAAAGAATTTACTCTGGATACGTCAAAACTTGGCGGAGATTATGAAATTGAATGGAAACTAGAAAATGATGAAGTATCTGTAGATCCGGGCATATATAAGATAAGCGGGGAAAAGGGAGAGAGTATCACAATTGACGCGAAAGCCTTGAGGGATGATTTGAAAAGGAAGCTTGGAGAAGATGATATATTTGAAGGCGGCTATTCTTGTCAACTTATTGTGGTTGTAAAAGCAGAAGGAACAGAACAGGCGATGAGAAGCTTGTCAATTGCTATTACAAAACCTGACAGTTGGATTAGTGAAAGAGAATATCTGACATTAAAAGGCACAGCGCTTACATATAAAGATGGAAAAATCGCATGTTTTGTACAAAATAAGGATCATCCTACTGCTACGGAGCTTATGCTAGAACTGAAAGAAGTGAAAATCCTGGAAGAGACTCCGGAAGTTAAGAATACAAAAGTATTTACGGTAAAGAAGAATGGGGAAGATATTCTTCTGGTTGCTGAAAATTATGGAGAGGCTACCATAGAGTACAGGGTTGCTTATGGCGGAAGAGAAAAGGTATTTACCATTGATAAAGCTGTTGTAAAAGACAAATATGAATTCAGCGCATTCAGCAGCACAGGCACCACCCATCTTCTGCCGGGCGCGGAATTGAAAATGGAAACAGAAGTCTGGCATGGATTTTATAATGAAAATGCTGGGAAAAAAGAATGGGAGAAACTGGATCCCGGAAAATATACGATTAAGTATACCGGCTATGATAAAAATCTTATTTCAGTAGAAGCGGACGGAACGGTGAAAGCAATTGGTGAAAATGGATATTCAGGTCTGGGTGTTTTCTGTACAATTCCAATAGAGGGAGAGGAAGATGATGAGTATGTGGATGAAGTTGAAATTCAGGTAAGTGACAGCTATGCACAGGCATTTGCGGAAGAAATTTTTGCAGCTCCGGGAGAAACCGTTGATTATTTGACGTTAAGCTGGAAAAGTTTCGATTTGGAACATAAAAACGGCATGGAGGTGGAAGGCAACTTTGCCTATCAATTTTTAGAGAAAAAGAAAAAAGGGGTTAGTTTTAATGAAGCAAAAACTGCTTTTACAGTAAATGATGATGCAATAGAAGGAAGTAAGATACGAATTAGGATGCGTGCGGAAAAAGAAAATTCGTATGGACAAAAGAATTACGCGCTTGGTACAGTCACCGTGAATATCATCGGCAGCAATCCCTGCAGCCACAATTTCATCCAGAAATCCTTAAAACCGGCCACCTGTACGGAGCCAGGAATCAGGACGTTGGAATGTAGTATATGCCATGCTGCCACAAAGACAGAAACCATTCCGGCAGCCGGCCACAAAGCAGGAGGTTTTACAACCGTAAAAGAGGCCACCTGTACAGAAGCGGGCTCACAACAACAGAAATGTACCGTATGCGGTAAGGTAATGCACACAAAAGATCTCTCCAAAACAGGACATTCCTTTGGAAACTGGGAAGAAACAGCGAAACCCACCGCTCTTAAGCAGGGCACAGAAACCAGAACCTGCAAGACCTGTAAGGCGGCAGAAACCAGGGAAACCGATAAGCTGAAAGCGACGATCAAACTGAATGTGAAGAAAATTCCCTTACAGGTAAAGAAATCCACCACAGCCGTGAAGGTTGTTTCCATGACAGAAGGCGACGGAATTAAGTCCTGGAAGAGCAGTAATCTAAAGGTAGCCACTGTAACTTCCAAAGGAAAAATAACAGGCAAGAAGGCGGGCAGCGCAAAAATCACCGTAACATTAAAGAGCGGAATTTCAGCCTCAGTGACAGTAAAAGTGCAGAAAAAGGCCGTGACTACAACGAAATTATCAGTGACTGGAAACTCTGTAAAGAAGAATAAACTTACCTTGAAGAAAGGAAAAAGCGTGACATTGATTGCGGTAAAAACGCCGGTCACAAGCCCGGAAAAAATCACCTATCAGTCTTCTAATAAAAAGGTAGCCGCAGTAACCAGCAAAGGAAAAGTCACCGGGAAAAAGCCGGGGAAAGCAAAAATTACCGTAAAATCCGGCAAGAAGAAAGTGACAATCAGCGTAACCGTGAAGAAGAAATAGTTATTTTTAGAAAAGAAGCAAATCCCCAGACTATACTACTGCTGTGCGGTCTGGGGATTCTTCTTTTTTGTTGTAACTATAGCGGCAAAGCGCCCACAAGAGAGTTCCTTCTGTCTTTCGATACATAGGAAATGAACTGCCGTGCGAAACGCCTGTTATCATGGAGCAGGCACATGACAAGTCTGTGCAAAAGGAATCCCTGAGGAAAAAGATGAATGCATTCATGGAGCAGGCGGTAAGGAAAAAGGCCGGGGAAAGAAAACAGGGGAAATTGAGGAAACAGTGTAAAAATAAAAAATGCCAATTGATTATAGAGGAATTTCAAGGTATAATACCGTTAAATATGATATTGCCCGCAAATAAGCGAAAGGAGGGCGGTTATGGACACGGAGATAAAAAGAGCAATCAACGCGGCAGATATGGACGCACAGTATGATGAAAAGGCAAAGCGTCTGCTGGGGAATAAAATCATTCTTGCGCATATTTTGGCAAAGACAGTGGAGGAGTTCCGAGGAATGGATCCGGAGGATGTTGCGCCATATATTGAAGGAGAACCATTCATCAGCGCAGCGCCGGTTGAGCCGGGACAGACCAATGCGTTAAAAGGAAAAACCGGTCAGCGGATTGTGGGGCTGAACACGGAAAATTCGGAAATCAATGAAGGGCTTGTAAGGTTTGACATTGTCTTTTATGTACGGGTGAAAGACGGAGTTTCACAGATTATCGTGAACCTGGAGGCGCAGAAGAACATTCCTTCAGGGTACCATATACGGAATAGGGCGGTGTTTTATGTGAGCAGGCTGATTTCATCCCAGAAAGAGAGGGATTTTGTAAAAACAAATTATGACGACATAAAACCTGTATACAGCATCTGGATTTGTATGAACATGGAAGAAAACAGCATGGACTATGTGCATTTGACAAATGACAGTGTGCTGGGCTTTGGCCAGTGGGAAGGAGGGCTTGATCTGCTGAACATTGTGCTGATAGGAATAGCCAGTGAACTTCCGGAGCATAATGGCGAATATGAGCTGCACCGTCTGCTGAGCGCCCTGCTTTCCATAGAATTATCCACAGATGAAAAACTGGGGATTATGGAAAGAGAGTATAATATCCCGATAAATGATAAAATGAGAGAGGATGTGAACGCTATGTGTAATTTGAGCCAGGGAATCAGGGAGAAAGGAAGAGCCGAGGGAAGAGCCGAGGGAAGAGCCGAGGGCAGAACAGAAAATGAAAAAAAAGTTATTATAAATATGTACACGAATCATTTTACGTTAGAACAGATTGCGCTTGCTACAGGCAGGGGCATAGAGGATATCAAGGCTGTCATTGAGAAAAAAGAGCCTGAATTGGCATAATTTAAAAATTTTAATAGAAAAGAAACAGGCAGGGGAAACGAATACTCTGCCTGTTATTTTTTGAAATTATTTTGAACAGTTCCTTAGTTTTGCCGCAATTTTTCGATATCCAGAGTTTTTAAGCTGCCATTTTTTAAAAATCCTTGAAATTTTTCGGGGGGGGTATAATGAAAGAGAGAAGTGTAACATGAAACTATGGCAGGCATTGTGCAGTTCGTTTCTTTTGTGGAGGAAGGGACTGTTATAACAGAGGACGGCATTGAGAAGAAGGTAAGCAAAGACGGCTCTGTTACGCTGGAAGAAACAGAAAACGGATGGCTGCTGCGGGCGAACCGCGTTTACGGAAGCACGGAACTTTCCGTAACAGGCATGGCAGCAGGAGAGACTCCTGCATCACCGGATGAAGCTGTCCGAAAGGAAACAACGAAAGTCACAGTAAATGTCACAGATAAAACATATCATCTTGACGTTGGTTCTGAGACAGGAATCAATCAGCTGCACCCAGGAGAAAGCATTGATTTGCGGGCGGAGTTTTATTTGGAATGCTGGAATGAAGAAGAACAGTACCATTATCAGGAAGAAGTCCAAAATGCAGAAATTATCTGGCGGGCGGAATCTGATCGAGAAGGCGTTGACCAATCAGAGAAAACAGGGAACAGTTATCATCTGGAAGCGCCGGACAGTGAGGAAGATTATGAAATCCATGTGAATGTCACAGCCAAAGCAGATGGGAAAGCAGCGGCGTCTTTGGGATATGACCTGTACGCGTCAGGGGAATTTTATGTGCTGGAACCCGGCAATCTGGAAGAAGCGTCAGAACTGTGGGCCGGGCAGACAACAGAAGCCGCGCCTCAGGTATATTTACATAAAAAAGGCGAGGGAGAAAAAGAAGTAAATAATGTCTCCTACAGGTTTGACTATAACCAGGAGAATTTTGAGATTCAAAAAGAAAATAACCCAGTAGGAAATGGAGAGCAGCAAACCGGCGGAACCTTTCAAATTAAAAAGCGGAATAATTTTGATGACAGGGTGCGGATCGAGGCGTTTCTGGATGGAGAGGAAGAGCCTTGCTGCGACAGGGAATGGTGGTTTCAGAGACAGGATTATGATGGGGAGCTTTCCCTGGAAGGCGGCAGAGAAGAATATTACAGCTGGATTTATGTAGATCAGGATGAAAGTGAAAATGATGAAGAAGAAGCCAGAACCTTTGCCTTAAATATGGGGAAGATTCAGGGCAGTTATGATATTATATGGGAAATTGGTTTCGGCAACAGCGATGAGGAAGGCAATTTTGAGAAAACTGCTTCTGAAAATGTCTATACCACCTCAGAAGATAAGAAACAAATTACGATCAAGGGGAAAGAATTAAAGGAAGAGATAAGAGCCGGGCTGAATATGGCAGAAGATGACGGCAGTGATGTGGGATTCAATCTTCGCGCAATTGTCTGCGCAGGAGAAGGAGAAGAGCAGGCTCGCAGAGATATGTGGATTGAAATCCGCAGGCCTCGCTATGAATTGGACTATGCGGATGAGGCTATGCTGTCCGTGGATCGTGGAATTGTAAAGGCGAAGGAGCAGCTTGGCGATACGGGATTCCATATAGTGGTTTCCGTACCTCAGACAGGAGGAGATCCTTATGAACGTTGGGAATGGATTCCTGTTTTTATCGCGGAACGCTATTATCAGGTATCTGCCCAGGATATGACGGCGGCGCCCGGAGAGAAGATAGACGCCGTTCACTGGCGGTGGAACCGGTTTGATTTGGATCACAGAGACGGGCTCCTGGAGCCTGGAACAGGGACTTATC
Source organism: uncultured Lachnospiraceae bacterium (assembly GCA_910584585.1). Classification (GTDB taxonomy): domain Bacteria; phylum Bacillota; class Clostridia; order Lachnospirales; family Lachnospiraceae; genus Petralouisia. The sequence continues at coordinate 54,901 of CAJUBP010000020.1, forward strand.
GGGTAGAAGAGACAGAATGGATTCAGGTGAATCCGGCAGGAACGGGATTTACCATAGACGCCAACGCGCCTGACGGAGAAAAAATAGAAGTTTGGCTGACAGCGGAAAAGCAAGAAGCGCAGGGAGAGCAGATCAGCGAAACCGGAAGCTTTATCTTGACCATATGTAATCATAATTTTGTCCAGAAATCCTTAACAGCGGCCACCTGCACAGAAGCGGGAACCAGGGTGTTAGAGTGCGATAAATGCCATACTGCCACGAAGACGGAAACTCTCCCGGCAGCCGGCCATAAACCGGGAAGTTTTACAACTATAAAAGCAGCCACCTGTACAGAAGCAGGCTCCCAGCAGCAGAAATGCACTGTATGCGGCAAGGTGATGAACACAAAAGATCTTCCCAAAACCGGACATTCTTTCGGGGACTGGAAAGAGACAGAAAAGCCCACCGCCCTTAAGCAGGGAACAGAAACCAGAACCTGCAAAACCTGCAATGCGGCGGAAACCAGGAAAACTGAGAAACTGAAAGCGACCATTAAACTGAATGTAAAGAAAATCCCCCTGCAGGTAAAGAAATCAACCACAGCCGTGAAAGTTGTTTCCATGACAGAAGGAGACGATATCGCCTCCTGGAAGAGCAGCAATCCGAAGGTGGCAGCAGTAACTTCCAAGGGAAAAATAACAGGAAAGAAAGCAGGAACTGCCAAGATTACCGTAACCTTAAAGAGCGGTATTTCCGCTTCTGTGACTGTGAAAGTGCAGAAGAAGGCAGTGACTACAACGAAATTGTCTGTCACGGGGAAAGCTTTAAAGAAGAACAAGCTTACTTTGAAAAAGGGAAAGAGCGTAACGCTGACTGCCGTACGGACCCCTGTCACCAGCACGGAGAAAATTACTTATAAATCTTCCAATAAAAAGATAGCCGCAGTAACCAGCAAAGGAAAAGTCACCGGGAAAAAGCCGGGGAAAGCAAAGATCACCGTGAAATCCGGCAAGAAGAAAGTGGCAATCAGCGTAACCGTAAAGAAGAAATAGCTATTTTTTAGAAAAGAAGCAAATCCCCGGACCGTACTGCTGTACAGTTTGGGGATTCTTCTTTTTTGAGGCTTCCTCGTCTCTGGCATTAAGAAATATAAAAAAACTGGATATACTAAATTTTTTCCCCAAGGGTTATGATAGCAAAATGAAATAATATGTCTAATAGAAAGAAGGAAGCTTATGTACAAGATTATGACGCCTGGTCCGACCCAGGTCAGAGAGAATATCCGCCTTGCAAGAGCCCAAGAATGCACCAATCCGGATCTGGATGAATCATTTGTGGAGTTTTACAGGGAGACCTGCCGGCAGATCAGCCGGCTGCTTCACACAGAAAACGAAACCCTGATTCTGGGCGGAGAGGGAATTCTGGGATTAGAAGCCGCCTGCGCCTCCCTGACAGAGCCGGGAGATCGGGTGCTGGTGTTAGATAATGGAATCTATGGAAAAGGGTTTGCGGATTTTGTCTCCATGTACGGCGGAGAACCTGTGATGTATACCGTGGATGACAAAAACCCCATCGATCCCCGGGCATTGGAGGAATTTCTGAAAGAAAACCACGACTATAAATACGCTACCCTGGTGCACTGCGATACGCCCAGCGGCATGCTCAATGACATCCACAGCCTTTGCCCCATTCTGGGAAAGTATGGAATTCTCACAGTTGTGGATTCCGTTTCCGCCATGTTCGGAGAAGAATTGGACGTGGATCGGGCCGGCATTGACCTGCTGTGCGGCGGTTCCCAGAAAGCAGTTTCCGCGCCTCCGGGACTGACTTTTGTGACTGTCAGCGAAAAAGCGAAGAAAGCCATGGCAGAGCGGAAAACGCCCATTGCTTCCTTTTATGCCAACCTGAAAATGTTTGAGGGCTATTATGAGGCAAAATGGTTCCCGTATACCATGCCCATCAGCGATATTTACGGGCTGCGGCAGGCATTTGACAATATTGAACAGGATAAGGAAATGCTGGCGCGACACGCAAAGATCGGAAACGCCTGCCGGCAGGCGTTGACGGAGGCTGGGATTAAGCTTCATTTGGAACAGGGATTTTCCAATACGGTAACTGTTTTTGATGTGCCCAAGGAAACCACAGCCCAAGAAATTCTGAATATGATGCGGGAAGAGCATAACATTATGCTGGCAGGTTCCTTTGACAGCCTGGCCGGCCAGGTGATCCGCATCGGCCACATGGGGAGCAATGCCAATATGGCGGATATGACAGAGACCATGGAAGCCCTGGAACAGACCTTAAAGAAACTGGGCGTGCCTCTGAAATGCCCGTTAAAGGACAGATTTTGTGAATTGGCGGATTGACAGAAAGCAGATATTGTGAGATAGTAAGCAAGAGAGAAAGCCCGGCTGCGCGTCGGTTGCGGAATCCGAAACGGTGCGGAGAATCTTAGAGCACAGGAAGGGAAACCTGACTGTGCGTCGGTTGCGGAATCCGGATTAGCGCAGAGGGCAGGAAAACTCAGGAAAAGAAAGCAGGAGCGGATATGTCAATCTTAGATACGATTAATCAACTGAAAAAAGAGCGTGACGCAGTGATTTTGGCTCACTATTATGTCAATGATGAAGTGCAGGCAATTGCGGATTATGTGGGGGATTCTTTTTACCTCAGCAAGGTTGCGGCAACGGTGGAGGCAAAGACTATTTTATTTTGCGGCGTCTCCTTTATGGGAGAGAGCGCCAAGATTCTCAATCCTGAGAAGACAGTGATCATGCCTGACATGGCGGCGGACTGTCCCATGGCCCATATGGCGGATATCGGGAAAATCAAACAGGTGCGGGAAGAATATAAAGATGTGGCTGTGGTTTGTTATATCAACTCCACGGCGGAATTAAAGACTTATTCCGATGTGTGCGTTACCTCGTCCAATGCCCTTAAAATAGTAAAAGCATTGCCCAATCAGCATATTTTCTTTATTCCGGATGAACATCTGGGGCGGTATGTGGCGTCCCAGGCGCCGGACAAGCATTTTATATTCAATGACGGTTTCTGCCATGTACATAAAGAAATTACCCCGGAAAGCGTTGCCAGAACCAAAAAGGCGCACCCCGGCGCAGAAGTGCTGGCGCATCCGGAATGCACCATGGAAGTGACTGCTCAGGCAGATTATGTGGGAAGCACCTCCGGGATTATTGATTACGCAACAAAAAGCAGCGCGGAGGAATTTATTATCTGTACGGAGTTGGGCGTACTCTATGAACTGAAATCAAAGAATCCGGGCAAGAAGTTTTATCCTGCCGGAGATGCCCAGTGCTGCCCGGATATGAAGCTCATCACACTGGAAAAGGTGGCAGACGCATTGAAGCAGATGACAAATACCGTTGAAATGGAAGAAGAAATGAGGCTTCGGGCCAACAAACCTCTGGAACGGATGCTGGAATTGGGCTCATGATTTATTTGGAAGGCTTTTCTCCCATTCTGCCGTGGAGATAGCGGGCAAAATACACAAAAGGCGTATCCGCCAGGCTGGTGACCAGGAAAATTACATAGCTGGACAGAGCAATGGACAGAAGCGTTGCGGTATTGTGGGTGCCCAGGAATGCGCCGAAGGTAAATAAAACCGTATTCAGAAGCTGGGATATCATGGTGGAACCGTTGTTTCTCAGCCACAGGAATTTTTTCCGGTCGCCGAATTTTTTCTCAGTGAACGCCCACCACTTATGATAGGCCCAGACGTCAAACAGCTGAACAATCACATAAACTGCAATGCCCACAAGCATAAGCCTGGGAGTGTTGGAGAATACGGTGCAGATGGCAGGGGAGGCAAAGTCATTTTCATTGGGGCGGTACAGCATCCAGGACTGGCTGATGACAACGAAAATGACAGAGGTCGCGATGCCCAGATAAACGGCCTTTTGCGCAGATTTTTTCCCGTAAAGCTCACTTAAAATGTCGGTGATCAGAAACGTGGAGGCAAACAGGATATTGCCCAATGTCATTTCCATTCCGAAGGCGGTAACCACAATCAGAACCTCGATATTGGCTGCAATTGTGGCGACTATGGTCCACAAATAAAGGCCCTGTTCCTGAAAGAGATAGAACAAAACCAGGACTGCGGAAAAGGTAACAATTAAAGATACAAGCAATAAAATTTCATTCTGCATGAGTGACAACGCCTCCTACGCCGAAAGCAGTATTTTCCATTAAAATATCTACCCGGCAGTTTTCAATATATTTTGGATATAGTTTCTGGGAAAAAATGCGGATCACCTCTGGATCCGGCTTGACGGGCTTGCCGTTTTCCTGCATAATATTGACGCAGACCCGCTCAAAATATTTAAGGCCGGTTTGGATATCAGAATCCATGCTCTCGGCCGTCTGTCCTGGAATGCCCTGCAGGAGACAGACCTCATCAAAATATTCGGCAATTTCTTCCGGAGAATCCGCCGTAATTCCCTTATCCAGATAGCTTTCCCGAAACAGAGAATCAAAAGTTTCCACGCCGGTTTTTATTTTTAATTCAATTCCATGGGCGGCAAACTGTTTCCGGAAATCAGCAATTTCAGCTCTGTGCCGCCAGTGGCACTCAAAATGAACCTGCCCGATCTTCTGCTTGGAGCAGACTTGTTGGATCAGAGCCACAGTCTGTTTGTCCAGATCTACAAAACTGCCGGAATTAATCACCTCCAGCCTGCCGTGGATTCCGGTGACCTTTTCCAGCTGCTTCCGGTTTAAGGCAAAGTTTTCTGCCTCGTCTTTGGCAGAATCCAGGTGGTAATCGCAGAACCGGCACCGCCGCCAGGCGCAGCCCCGTCCCCGGAGCATTACAATTTCCCGGGGATTTTTTTCATCAATCACCGCATAGCGGTTAGGATTAAAATCTTTCATAGTCAGCTCCTTTCTGAAAGTGTGTCAGGGAATATTTTTCATAAAAAATGAGCACGCAGAACGTGCCCAAAGAAAAGAACGGGATATTCCTGCTAAGATACGCGCAGAATAGTTCCGTTCCGACAATTCCCTAGTTTTGTTTAGAGACAGGATGGTCACGAACTGTCTTATGTAATTGATTCAGGCACAAAGGGAAGCATCAGCTTATGCAGCCAAACGCACAGCCCTCTGAGCAACAACGGTATTCTAGCATATCAAATTCCCAATTGCAAGAAAAACTTGTGAAAATTTCATAAAGTGGTATAATCATTACCATGAGGAGGGACCCAGCCCAAATCAATACAGAATCCACAAAGTAGAAAGCTGGGAGGAGCCCTGATGGTTTACCCGTAGGGACCCAGCCCAAACCAATACAGAATCCACAAAGTAGAAAGCTGGGAGGAGCCCTGATGGTTTACCCGTAGGGACCCAGCCCAAACCAATACAGAATCCACAAAGTAGAAAGCTGGGAGGAGCCCTGATGGTTTACTCGGAGGAACAAAATCATTGACAGAATTAAACAATCCATCCCCCGGAGTTTCCCCATGGAAAACCGGTCTGGAGAATTACAGCAAAACCATAGACAATAAGAAGATGAGATTCGGCTACACCACCGGAAGCTGTGCCGCCGCAGCAGCGAAGGCAGCCGCTTACATGCTGCTGACCGGCCAGGAGACAGGCTGTGTCAATCTCATCACGCCGAAAGGAATTCAGCTGCATCTGGAAATCCATGATATCAGACAGGAACCGGAGGCTGTATCCTGCGCGGTTGAGAAGGACGCCGGCGATGATCCGGACATCACAAACGGAACCTGGATCTACGCCAGAGTCTCCAGGCAGAAAGAAAAGGGCATCCAAATAACCGGAGGCACAGGCATCGGCATTGTCACAAAGCCCGGCCTGGAACAGCCGCCGGGCAGCTATGCCATCAACTCAGTGCCAAGGCAGATGATTGCAGAAGAACTGCGGCAGCTTTGCGCGCAGCAGGAGTATGCCGGAGGACTGAAGGTGGAATTATCCGTCCCCAGGGGGGAAGAACTGGCAGTACATACCTTCAATCCCAGGCTGGGCATCGAAGGAGGAATTTCCATTTTAGGCACCACCGGGATTGTGGAGCCTATGAGCGAAGCTGCCCTTGTGTCCAGTATTCGTCTGGAGTTAAACCAGCAGATCCAAAGCGGCAGAAAGAGCCTTCTGGTGACGCCGGGCAATTACGGACAGGATTTTTTGAAACAGAATCTGCCGGTTTCTCTGGAGAGGGCGGTCAAATGCAGTAATTTCATAGGGGAAACCATTGATATGGCCGCGGAACTTGGCGCGGAACGTATCCTGTTTGTCTCCCATATCGGGAAATTTATCAAAGTAGCGGGAGGAATTTTTCAGACCCATTCCCGGAACGCAGATGCCAGAATGGAGATTTTAACGGCAAACGCAGTACTGGCAGGGGCCGGGCAGCCGCTGCTTACAGAGCTGATGCAGGCGCTGACCACGGAAGAGGCCCTGCGTTTGTTGGAAGAAACAGGATATCTGGGAAAGACCATGGAACAGGTGACGCAACGCTTAGCTTACCATCTGAACCGGAGAAGCTATGGAAAAATAGACTGCGGCGCCATTGTATTTTCCAGCGAATACGGGAAAAGAAATCACGGCAGCGGTGAGCTGGGGCGGACAGAAAACGCGGAAGTGATTCTGGAAAAAATTTTGACGCAGGATGGAGTACTAGGATGAAAAGATAGAGTTTTGAAAAAAGGCTATTGCAAAAAGCAAAACAGAAAATACAGCAGGAAAAGGAGAAACAGAAGATTTATGGCAGGAAAATTATTTGGGATCGGGGTTGGCCCCGGCGATCCGGAACTTTTAACAGGAAAGGCCCTCAAATGCGTCAGAGCTTGCGATGTGCTTGCGGTGCCGGGAACCCGGAAAGAAGAGACGGCAGCTTATAAGATTGTAGTTCAGGCGGCGCCGGAGATTGTGGAGAAGGCATTTCTGGAATTGGAAATGCCTATGACAAAAGACAAAGAAAAACTGGCCGAGAGCCACCGAAAAGCATTCGGCAGGATTCGGGAGGCCCTGGATCAGGGGAAGCAGATCGGATTTCTCACACTGGGCGATCCCTGCATTTATTCCACCTATATTTACATGCACAAGCTGGCAGTGGAAGCAGGCTATGAGACGGAAATTATCAATGGAATTCCTTCCTTCTGCGCCGTTTCCGCAAAACTGAATCAGGGGCTTGTGGAGCAGTCCCAGATGCTCCATATCCTGCCCTCCACCTATGGAGTGGAAGCGGGAATGGATTTGCCGGGCACGAAAGTCTTAATGAAGCCCGGAAAAAAATTGAAGTCTATTAAGGAGAAATTAGCAGAATATCCGGACAGCCAGGCGTCAATGATAGAACGGTGCGGAATGGAAGAAGAGCGTATTTATCGTACTGCCGGGGAAATCCCGGAGCAGACAGGTTATTACTCTCTGTTAATTGTAAAGGAGCAGGAAAGATGATTTATTTTGTAGGAGCAGGAAGCGGAGCAGTGGATTTGATTACCGTCCGGGGGCAGCGTCTGCTGCAGCAGGCGGATGTGATTATTTACGCAGGTTCTTTGGTGAATCCCATGTTGTTAGAGGAAAAGAAGCCGGACTGCGAAGTGTTTAACAGCGCGAAAATGACGCTGGAGGAAGTCATTCAGGTGATGAAGGATGCGGAACAGCAGGGGAAAATGACCGTGCGTCTGCACACCGGCGATCCCAGCATTTACGGAGCTGTGCGGGAGCAGATGGACTGCCTGGATCAGGAGGAAATTTTTTATGAGAGCTGTCCGGGAGTCAGTTCTTTTTGCGGAGCGGCGGCGGCTTTGAATCTGGAATATACGCTGCCGGATGTTTCCCAGAGCGTGATTATTACCAGAATGGCAGGAAGGACTCCTGTGCCGGAAAAAGAGGAAATTGCGGAATTTGCGGCCCATCAGGCCACAATGGTAGTTTTCTTAAGCGCAGGAATGTTAGAAGAACTGGCCAGCCGGCTTTTGGCCGGCGGATACCAGGAAAGCACGCCTGCAGCCCTTGTGTATAAGGCGACCTGGCCCGATGAAAAAACCTGCGTTTGTACGGTGGGAACTCTGGCGGAAACAGGAAAGAGCCAGAATATTTCCAAGACAGCCCTTGTGATTGTGGGGGACGCAGTGACCCATAATCACTATCGGAGGAGCGATTTGTATCATCCTGATTTTGAGACGGAATTCCGTAAGCCATCCTAAGGAAAGGGGTGGTAAGAATCATGGAATCTGCACAGGCTTCCATTGTCTGGTTTACGGAAAATGGAGAGAAGCTGGCGTACAGAGTCAGGGAAAAATTAGAAGGCCGAATTCAGGTTCAGATGGGGCGAAGTCCCGGACAGTCCTTAAAGGAATGGTGCCGGGAAGGATTTGAGTCCAGACAGCTTCTGATTTTTGTGGGGGCGGTGGGGATTGCAGTCCGTTCCATAGCCCCTTATCTGCAGGATAAATTCACCGATCCTGCGGTTCTGGTTCTGGATGAACAGGGCCGGTATGTGATTCCGGTTTTGTCCGGACATGTGGGCGGCGGAAACCGGTGGGCCGCGTATCTGGCTGAAGAACTTTCGGCGGTTGGAGTGATTACCACCGCGACGGATTTAAACGGGAAGTTTGCGGTGGATGTGTTTGCCGCCGAACGGAATCTGCTGCTTACAGATCGGAGAATGGCGAAGCAGATTTCAGCGGAGATTCTGGCCGGATCGCAGGTGGGAATTTACTGTGAGAAAAAAGTGGAAGGAAGCCTTCCGAAAGAACTGGTTTTGGAAACAGAAAACCTGGATCATAACCGGGCAGTAAGAAGCCGGATCTATATTGGAATTCATTATGAGAAAGATAGAATAAATACGCTGCATCTGCACCCCAAAGCAGTGGTTATAGGCATAGGCTGCAAGAAGGGCAAGACCGGGGAAGAAATAGAAGCGTTTGTGCAGAAAATACTGCAAAAACAGCGGATTGCCATGGAAAGCATATCCTGCCTGGCGTCCATTGATCTCAAAAAAGACGAAAAGGGCATTCTGGAATTTGCCGGAAAATATCAAATACCTTTTGTGACTTTTTCCAAAGAACAATTGGGGCAGGCGCCGGGAGAATTTAAGGAATCGGATTTTGTAAAAGAGGTAACGGGCATTGGAAATGTGTGTGAACGTTCCGCTGTTTTAGCGGCATTGGAAATGCCCCGGGAATTGCCCTTTACACAGGAAAGAAAAGGAACAGCCGGCAGGCTGATCTTAGAGAAAACTGCAGAATGCGGAATCACTCTGGCATTGGCTGAGAAAGAATGGAGCATTGAATTCGGGTGAATTATATAGAGGAAGAATGGAGTGTTGAAATTGAGTAAATTATATGTGGTGGGCATTGGGCCGGGAAGTTATGAGGAAATGACGCTGCGGGCGATCCGCACGCTGGAACGGTGCCAGGTTATTGTGGGATATACTGTGTATGTGGATCTGGTGAAAGAGCATTTTCCAGATAAGGAATTTCTTACCACTCCCATGCGCCAGGAGGTGGAGCGGTGCCGCCTTGCCTTTGAGCAGGCAGCAGGGGGAAAAGAAACCGGGATGATTTGCAGCGGAGACGCCGGAGTCTACGGCATGAGCGGCGTGATTTTGGAAATCGGCGCGGAATATCCCCAGGTGTCTGTGGAGATTGTTCCCGGAGTTACGGCTGCGTTAAGCGGCGGGGCGCTGCTTGGGGCTCCGCTGATGCATGATTTTGCGGTCATCAGCCTCAGTGATTTGATGACGCCCTGGGAGTTGATTGCCAAGCGGCTGGAAGCGGCGGCCAGCGCGGATTTTTCCGTCTGCATCTATAATCCCTCCAGCAAAAAGCGGGGAGATTATCTCAAGAAAGCCTGTGAGATTCTCAGGAAATATAAGAGCGGGGATACGGTCTGCGGAGTGGCGTTCAATATCGGGCGCCAAGGGGAAGGCAGGACGTTCTATACTCTGGATGAGCTTGCGCAGGTGCGGACGGATATGTTTTCCACTGTGTTTGTAGGCAATTCTGCCACGAAACTTGTAAATGGGAATATGGTGACGCCCAGAGGATATGTGATTGACAAGAAATAGAACCGCCGATATTTGTATCAGTGGATAATGAAGGATAAGGAATGAAAGAAAAAGAAATACTGATATTCTCAGGAACAAGCGAGGGAAGAAATCTGGCGGAGATTCTGCTCCGAAAGGGGATTGCTGTTACTGTCTGTGTAGCCACAGAATACGGGCAGGAGATGATGGAACAAACGGACAATCAACGGCTGACTCTTCGGGCCGGGCGGATGGATGTCTCAGAGATGGAACGTCTTGTAAAGGAAAAGGAATGGCTGGCCATTGTGGACGCCACACACCCTTTTGCGGAAGAAGTGACCCAGAATATTGCGGCGGCATGCGAAAATCAGGGCAGAGAAGTTATGCGGCTGCTGCGGGAACCAACGGATGATATCGGACAGGATCAGAAGATATTGTTTGTGGATTCTGTGGAAGAAGCGGCCCTGTATTTGAACCAGACTACAGGAAATATTCTTCTGACAACCGGAAGCAAATCCCTGCCGGAATATGTGGAAAAAATTCAGGATATCAGCCGGATTTATGTAAGGATTCTGCCATTGGGTCAGGAAGTGGAGAAGTGCCGCAGCCTTGGTTTAAAGGGCAGGCAGATTATTTGTATGCAGGGTCCTTTCAGTGAAAGAATGAATGCGGCCACAATGGAAGAAATCAATGCGTCGGTTCTGGTGACTAAGGAAACGGCAGCGGCAGGGGGATATCCGGAAAAACTGGCGGCAGCCAGACAGGCGGGAGCGGAAACAGTGGTAATCCGCCGGCCCAAAGAGCAGGGCTTGCCGCTGAATGAAATTTTGCGGGAAATCGGTCTGGAGCCGGAAGGAGAAAATATACAGAAAATCAGCCTGGAGCCAGAAGAAAATATACAGAGAATCAGCCTGAAGCCGGAAGAAGAAACAGCCGATATAAGTAAATATCAGATTGCCATTGCCGGAATCGGAATGGGAAATATCCTGAATATGACAGGAGAAGTACAGCAGGCATGCCAGGAAGCCGATTTGCTCATCGGGGCCGGGCGGATGCTGGATACCGTCCGTGAATTGGGGAAGCCGTCGGCGAAGCTGTATCTTGGAACAGAGATTGCCAGATATATTCTGGAACATCCCCAATACCATAAGATTGCGGTGCTGCTGTCCGGAGACGTGGGATTCTACAGCGGGGCAAAGAAGCTGCTGCAGGCGCTGAAAGAAGCGGGGCTTGCAGAAGAACCGAATGTGACATTATTCGAACAGTCTCCAAAAGGTGCCCAGGCGTTGGAAGAAGCGGGGCTTGCGGAAGAACGGCCGGAAGAAGGCGTTTTCGGCGAAAGGAGCGTTCTGTCAGGAGAAATTGGGGCGCAGAAAGCAGAGAACAGCCAAAGGCACCGGTACCAGATCCGTCTGTTATGCGGAATCTCATCGGTGCAGTATTTTGCGTCGAAGCTGCAGATTCCCTGGGAGGATATTACGCTGATGAGCGATCACGGCAGACGGCAGAATATTGTCGGCATGCTTCATACTCATGAAAAAGTATTTACCCTCACAGACGGCGACAAAGGGGTGCGCAGGCTCAGCGGAGAGCTGCTCCGCTACGGCCTTGGCAGCGTGAAAATGTATGTGGGCTGTCAGCTCAGCTATCCGGATGAGGAAATTGCGGCAGGGATGCCGGAGCAATTTCTGGATTATGAGAAAGAAGGCATTATGGCAGTATTGCTGATCCACAAAGAGGCAAAAGAAACGCCTGTAACCCATGGAATTTCCGACGAGCTGTTTGTCCGGGGCAAAGTGCCTATGACCAAAGAAGAGGTGCGGAGCGTTTCCCTTTCCAAGCTGGCGCTGTGCCGGGATTCTGTGGTATATGACATCGGTGCGGGAACCGGCAGCATTGCGGCGGAGTGCGCCCGGATTGCAGCAGAAGGAAAAGTATATGCCATTGAGAAGAATCCGAAGGCCCTGGAACTGATTGAAAAGAATAAGCATTATCACCGGGCCTGGAATCTTGACACCATTGCGGGTGAGGCGCCGGAGGCTTTGGAGGGCCTGGAAGCCCCCACGCACGCGTTTATCGGCGGAAGCAGCGGGAAATTAGAGCGGATTCTGGAAGTCTTGTGGCAGAAATCTCCCGGCGTGCGGATTGTTCTGAACGTGATTTCACTGGAAACCCTGCAGGAAGCAGTGAAAGCGCTGAAAAAATATGACATAGAACAGCAGGAAATTGTTCAGGTCACAGTGGCGAAAGCCAGACAGCTTGGAAGCCATCATCTGATGATGGGGCAGAATCCAGTTTATATTATCACCCTGCAGAAATCCGGCGGCCGGTTATGAAAGATTCGGCAGTGAGGAACTGTTCAGAAATAACCTGGCTAGTATCGATCATGGAGGTTTTTAATGATAGATAAAATTAACAACCAGAAATATTATGATTACGCCAAAGTAAATCAACAGAAAAGAGAGAGCACCGAAGCTTCGGGATTCAGCCTGAATCTGGGGAAAGAGGGTGTGATCTATGAGCAGAGTGAGCAGAAAAAAACGGAAAAGCCAAAAGAATCTGTCCTGGAACAGGAAGAGACAGACGGCAGTGCCAGGAGTGCCCGGGGAGTAAAGCTGGAAATTTCTGACCGGGGATTTCAGAAGTCCGTCCGGGAAAAACAACGAGGTTCTCTGGCGGAGGAAGTAAAAAAATACGCCAGGATGGCAGTGGATTTTCTGAAAGCCGTCTGGGACAGAGTTTGGAATGACAAGCCGGAAGTGCTGGAACCGGAAGAAGTGAAACAGGAAGAATTTCCTGAGATCTTGGAGGATAAAATAGCGGAATCCATTTATTCCCAGGCGGAGATCCGGCGGATCTTTCAGCGGGGCGATCAGCAGGAGATTGCCGATTTTATTTCCAATCATGGCGAAAAGCAGCTGGCCAAAAATACAGAGCTTCTCACCCAGTATGACAGAAAAGGCAGTATTGTGGGAATCAGCAATTCAGATAAGGATTTGATTCTGCACGGGAACCGGAACCAGATAAAGCTGTGAGAAGATGCATCTGGCAAATGCGGAAATTCTGCAATGGGTGCAGGCATCTGGCAAATGCGGA
>CAJUBP010000021.1 GCA_910584585.1 uncultured Lachnospiraceae bacterium
CCGGGAGGCCATGGCGTGGAGAAAACCGTATTCGAAGACCCGGAGGACGATCATCTGGCTTTTGGTCATCTGGGCTTCGAGATGGAAAGTTTCCTATTGGGCGATGGTGACGAGGATGTCCAGGGAACGGCATTTCAGATCGGGTCGTATGAGTTCTTTGTTGGGATAGGAGACGGGGAGCGCCTGCTGGAAAAAGTATTTGGGTTCAGGGGCGCCTTTCATGGAAGAGGGACGAACGGGAAGTGTGCCGAAAGAGGAAACGACAGCCGGTAGGGGATGGTTAATGAACGTTCTGTTTGGATTCTAATTCGGCAATTCGGGCTTTCAGTTGTGCGTTCTCATCTGCAACCTTGGCATTTTCCGCTGCGTAACGTATAATTTCATCTGCAAATCTTGCGTTCTCATCTGCAAACCTTGCGTTCTCGTCCGCAAACTTGGCGTTTTCCGCTGCGTAACGTATAATTTCATCTGCAAACCTAGAGTTTTCATCTGCATATTTGGAAATCTCTTCCTTTAATTCCGCAATCTGCAACCTGTATTTGTCATTGGGAAGTTCAATGGTACCTGGAAAAAATGGCTTCAAATCAATCACGTCTCCTTCCTGTTTATCATAAAAATGGTTTTGTATATGTTCATACAAGAGTGAGGTCAGGTCCAAAAGCTGGCCGGCGTCGTCCTCTGTGAGATTGCCTGCCCGAAAGTTATTATCTATGCTTTCGATTATATCATGGCGGATTTCATCCTGCAAGCGGGAAAATTCTTCGGAAGAGAAGGCCGGGGAGGCGATGGCTGGGCGTTTTGTGGAAGGGCTGGGGTACTGGCGTTCCAGAAGCCTGCGGAGCCGAAGGGCCTGGAAGGGAATCAGGATGGACATGCCCATCTGATCCAGCTCTTTTACATTATGCTTCAAGTAGACGAAATTCTTTACCTGATAATCGAAGCTGCCTTGGCTGCCGAAAGAAATATGTAAGGGTTTCTCTTTAAGGATGTCGTTTTTGCGGTTTAAATAAATAACGGCTGCTTCCGGGAAACGAAGAGTATAGGGATCGTTCCGGGAGGCCATGGCGTGGAGAAAACCGTATTCGAAGACCCGGAGGACGATCATCTGGCTTTTGGTCATCTGGGCTTCGAGATGGAAAGTTTCCTGTTCGGCGATGGTGACGAGGATGTCCAGGGAACGGCGTTTCAGATCGGGTCGGATGAGTTCTTTGTTGGGATAGGAGACGGAGCTGTCTAATGGGAAATCCCGGGAGAAGAGGCTGTTGATGAAGCGGATGACAGCGGGACTTGAGAGTGTAAAGACACGTTTGAAAATGGTGTCGTAAATTTGCCATGCGGTGTAGGAATTTGATTTGATGGGGAAAACCTCCTTTGTGGAATGAAATGGATTTGCTTTTTGTATGTGCGGGTTTAAATGCTTCATAGATTTTTTATTTTTGGCAGTTCCTGTGCGTCGAAGCATAGATTCCCATTGCGGTGTCAGGAAAACTTTTGGTCTGCTGAAAGGAAAGGCGCATTTTGAGCTGCCTGTGCATTGAAAAAAGTTCAAAACTGTACAAGCGAGGATGCCTATGGCGCTGAAAGGTGGGAGCGCCTGCTGGAAAAAGTAGTTGGGTTCAGCGGCACCTTTCATGGAAAAGGAACGAACGGGAAGCGTGTCGTAAGAGGAAACGATAGCCAGTAGGAGATGGTTAATGAAAGTTCTGTTTGGATTCTAATTCGGCAATGCGGGCTTTCAATTGTGCGTTTTCATCTGCAAATCTAGCATTCTCATCCGCAAATCTAGCGTTCTCATCCGCAAACTTGGCATTTTCCGTTGCGTAACGTATAATTTCATCTGCAAATCTAGCGTTCTCATCCGCAAACCGTGCGTTCTCATCTGCATATCTGGAAATCTCATTCTTTAACTCCGCAATCTGCAACCTATATTTGTCATTGGGAAGTTCAATGGTACCTGGAAAAAATGGCTTCAAATCAATCACGTCTCCTTCCTGTTTATCATAAAAATGGTTTTGTATATGTTCATACAAGAGTGAGGTCAGGTCCAAAAGCTGGCCGGCGTCGTCCTCTGTGAGATTGCCTGCCCGAAAGTTATTATCTATGCTTTCGATTATATCATGGCGGATTTCATCCTGCAAGCGGGAAAATTCTTCGGAAGAGAAGGCCGGGGAGGCGATGGCTGGGCGTTTTGTGGAAGGGCTGGGGTACTGGCGTTCCAGAAGCCTGCGGAGCCGAAGGGCCTGGAAGGGAATCAGGATGGACATGCCCATCTGATCCAGCTCTTTTACATTATGCTTCAAGTAAACGAAGTTTTTCACATGATAGTCAAAGCTGCCCTGACTGCCGAAAGAAATATGTAAGGGTTTCTCTTTGCGGATGTCGTTTTTGCGGTTTAAATAAATAACGGCTGCTTCCGGGAAGCGAAGAGTATAGGGATCATCCCGGGAGGCCATGGCGTGGAGAAAACCGTATTCGAAGACCCGGAGGACGATCATCTGGCTTTTGGTCATCTGGGCTTCGAGATGGAAAGTTTCCTGTTCGGCGATGGTGACGAGGATGTCCAGGGAACGGCGTTTCAGATCGGGTCGGATGAGTTCTTTGTTGGGATAGGAGACGGAGCTGTCTAACGGGAAGTCCCGGGAGAAAAGGCTGTTGATGAAGCGGATAACAGCAGGGCTTGAGAGTGTAAGGACACGTTTGAAGATGGTGTCATAGATTTGCCATGCGGTGTAGGAATTTGATCTGATAGGGAAAACCTCCTTTGTGGAATGAAATGGATTTGCTTTTTGTATGCGGGTTTAAATGCTTCATAGATTTTTTATTTTTGGCAGTTCCTGTGCATCGGAGCATAGATTCCCATTGCGTTATCAGGAAAACTTTTGATTTGCTGAAAGGAAAGGCGCATATTGAACTGCCTGCGTATAGAAAAAAGTTCAAAACTGTACAAGCGGGGGATGCCTATGGCGCTGAAAGGCGGGGAGCGCCTGTTGGAAAAAGTATTTGGGTTCAGCGGCGCCTTTCATGGAAAAGGAACGAACGGGAAGTGTGCCTAAATAAGGAAATGATGGCCAGTAGGGGATGGTTAATGAGCGTTCTGTTTGGATTCTAATTCGGCAATTCGGGCTTTCAGTTGTGCGTTCTCATCTGCAACCTTGGCATTTTCCGCTGCGTAACGTATAATTTCATCTGCAAACCTAGAGTTCTCATCTGCATATTTGGAAATCTCTTCCTTTAATTCCGCAATCTGCAACCTGTATTTGTCATTGGGAAGTTCAATGGTACCTGGAAAAAATGGCTTCAAATCAATCACGTCTCCTTCCTGTTTATCATAAAAATGGTTTTGTATATGTTCATACAAGAGTGAGGTCAGGTCCAAAAGCTGGCCGGCGTCGTCCTCTGTGAGATTGCCTGCCCGAAAGTTATTATCTATGCTTTCGATTATATCATGGCGGATTTCATCCTGCAAGCGGGAAAATTCTTCGGAAGAGAAGGCCGGGGAGGCGTTGGCCGGGCGTTTTGCGGTAGGGCTGGGGTACTGGCGCTCCAGGAGCCTGCGGAGCCGGAGGGCCTGGAAGGGAATCAGGATGGACATGCCCATCTGCTCCAGCTCTTTCACAGTATGCTTCAAGTAGACGAAATTCTTTACCTGATAATCGAAGCTGCCTTGGCTGCCGAAAGAAATATGTAAGGGTTTCTCTTTAAGGATGTCGTTTTTGCGGTTGAAATAAATAACGGCTGCTTCCGGGAAGCGAAGAGTATAGGGATCATCCCGGGAGGCCATGGCGTGGAGAAAACCGTATTCGAAGACCCGGAGGACGATCATCTGGCTTTTGGTCATCTGGGCTTCGAGATGGAAAGTTTCCTGTTCGGCGATGGTGACGAGGATGTCCAGGGAACGGCGTTTCAGATCGGGTCGTATGAGTTCTTTGTTGGGATAGGAGACGGAGCTGTCTAACGGGAAATCCCGGGAGAAAAGGCTGTTGATGAAGCGGATAACAGCGGGACTTGAGAGTGTAAAGACACGTTTGAAAATGGTGTCGTAGATTTGCCATGCGGTGTAGGAATTTGATTTGATGGGGAAAACCTCCTTTGTGGGATGAAATAGAGTTGCTTTTTGTATGTGGGTTTAAATGTTTCATAGATTTTTTATTTTTGGCAGTTCCTGTGCGTCGAATCATAGATTCCTATTGCGATATCAGGAAAACTTTTGGTTTGCTGAAAGGAAAGGCGTATATTGAACTGCCTGTGTATAGAAAAAAGTTCAAAACTGTACAAGTGGGGATGACTATGCGCTGAAAGGTGGGGAGCGCCTGCTGGAAAACGTATTTAGGTTCAGCGGCGCCTTTCATGGAAAAGGAATGAACGGGAAGCGTGCCTAAAGAGGAAACGATAGCTAGTAGGGAATGGTTAATGAAAGTTCTGTTTGGATTCTAATTCAGCAATGCGGGCTTTCAGTTGTGCGTTCTCATCTGCAAACCTTGCGTTCTCGTCCGCAAACTTGGCGTTTTCCGCTGCGTAACGTATAATTTCATCTGCAAACTTTGCATTCTCATCCGCAAACCTAGCGTTCTCATCTGCATATTTGGAAATCTCTTCTTTTAATTCCGCAATCTGCAACCTGTATTTGTCATTGGGAAGTTCAATGGTACCTGGAAAAAATGGCTTCAAATCAATCACGTCTCCTTCCTGTTTATCATAAAAATGGTTTTGTATATGTTCATACAAGAGTGAGGTCAGGTCCAAAAGCTGGCCGGCGTCGTCCTCTGTGAGATTGCCTGCCCGAAAGTTATTATCTATGCTTTCGATTATATCATGGCGGATTTCATCCTGCAAGCGGGAAAATTCTTCGGAAGAGAAGGCCGGGGAGGCGTTGACCGGGCGTTTTGCGGTAGGGCTGGGGTACTGGTGCTCCAGGAGCCTGCGGAGCCGAAGGGCCTGGAAGGGAATCAGGATGGACATGCCCATTTGATCCAACTCATTCACAGTATGCTTCAAGTAGACGAAGTTTTTCACCTGATAGTCAAAGCTGCCCTGACTGCCGAAAGAAATATGTAAGGGTTTCTCTTTGCGGATGTCGTTTTTGCGGTTTAAATAAATAACGGCTGCTTCCGGGAAGCGAAGAGTATAGGGATCATCCCGGGAGGCCATGGCGTGGAGAAAACCGTATTCGAAGACCCGGAGGACGATCATCTGGCTTTTGGTCATCTGGGCTTCGAGATGGAAAGTTTCCTGTTCGGCGATGGTGACGAGGATGTCCAGGGAACGACGTTTCAGATCGGGTCGGATGAGTTCTTTGTTGGGATAGGAGACGGGGCTGTCTAATGGGAAATCCCGGGAGAAAAGGCCGTTGATGAAGCGGATGACAGCGGGGCTGGAAAGAGTGAGGACACGTTTGAAGATGGTGTCGTAAATTTGCCATGCGGTGTAGGAATTTGATTTGATGGGGAAAACCTCCTTTGTGGAATGAAATGGATTTGCTTTTTGTATGTGCGGGTTTAAATGCTTCATAGATTTTTTATTTTTGGCAGTTCCTGTGCGTCGAAGCATAGATTCCCATTGCGGTGTCAGGAAAACTTTTGGTCTGCTGAAAGGAAAGGCGCATTTTGAGCTGCCTGTGCATTGAAAAAAGTTCAAAACTGTACAAGCGAGGATGCCTATGGCGCTGAAAGGTGGGAGCGCCTGCTGGAAAAAGTAGTTGGGTTCAGCGGCACCTTTCATGGAAAAGGAACGAACGGGAAGCGTGTCGTAAGAGGAAACGATAGCCAGTAGGAGATGGTTAATGAAAGTTCTGTTTGGATTCTAATTCGGCAATGCGGGCTTTCAATTGTGCGTTTTCATCTGCAAATCTAGCATTCTCATCCGCAAATCTAGCGTTCTCATCCGCAAACTTGGCATTTTCCGTTGCGTAACGTATAATTTCATCTGCAAATCTAGCGTTCTCATCCGCAAACCGTGCGTTCTCATCTGCATATCTGGAAATCTCATTCTTTAACTCCGCAATCTGCAACCTATATTTGTCATTGGGAAGTTCAATGGTACCTGGAAAAAATGGCTTCAAATCAATCACGTCTCCTTCCTGTTTATCATAAAAATGGTTTTGTATATGTTCATACAAGAGTGAGGTCAGGTCCAAAAGCTGGCCGGCGTCGTCCTCTGTGAGATTGCCTGCCCGAAAGTTATTATCTATGCTTTCGATTATATCATGGCGGATTTCATCCTGCAAGCGGGAAAATTCTTCGGAAGAGAAGGCCGGGGAGGCGATGGCTGGGCGTTTTGTGGAAGGGCTGGGGTACTGGCGTTCCAGAAGCCTGCGGAGCCGAAGGGCCTGGAAGGGAATCAGGATGGACATGCCCATCTGATCCAGCTCTTTTACATTATGCTTTAAGTAGACGAAGTTTTTCACCTGATAGTCAAAGCTGCCCTGACTGCCGAAAGAAATATGTAAGGGTTTCTCTTTGCGGATGTCGTTTTTGCGGTTTAAATAAATAACGGCTGCTTCCGGGAAGCGAAGAGTATAGGGATCATCCCGGGAGGCCATGGCGTGGAGAAAACCGTATTCGAAGACCCGGAGGACGATCATCTGGCTTTTGGTCATCTGGGCTTCGAGATGGAAAGTTTCCTGTTCGGCGATGGTGACGAGGATGTCCAGGGAACGGCGTTTCAGATCGGGCCGTATGAGTTCTTTGTTGGGATAGGAGACGGGGCTGTCTAACGGGAAGTTCCGAGAGAAAAGGCCGTTGATGAAGCGGATGACAGCGGGGCTTGAGAGTGTAAGGACACGTTTGAAGATGGTGTCGTAAATTTGCCATGCGGTGTAGGAATTTGATTTGATGGGGAAAACCTCCTTTGTGAAATAAAGTACTGGAGAAAGGCAAAAAATGTATCTTTAACAGTTCTTGTGTATTGAAATATAGATTGGCCCTTGTAATACCAGAAAAACATTAGAATGTCTGTTTAAAGGAAAGTGTACTTTGAATTGACTTTCTATTGAAAAGATGTGCTATATGAATCTGGTAATGATCTCATTGATATAAAAATGAAATTAAATCTAAAAGACGGCCAGCGTCATCTTCTGTAATGCTGCCTGTATGTTGCTATTTATGCTTTTGATTATACCATGGAACATTTGATCCTACAAGTGAGAAAATATTTCGAAAGAAAAAGTAGGGGAAGAGTTTTTATATATTTAACATATGCCTTGAATTTGTAGGAAAATTATAGTAAATTAACAATAATGATTAAATAAAAAGCATGAAAGAGGAGGTAAAAATGAAACAGAGGTTAAAGCAGACAAACAATGTTATGGGTGAACTTCAAAAAAATGTAACAAATCTTTTTGTAATAGCTATGGTAGGATTTTTTCCTTTATTTTATCGTAATAATTATATAGATATTACAGACGCAAAATTGTCGTTTTTTTATATTTGCGCAGGAGGCTTATTGGTGTTTACCATAGTGTTTGCGGGAGGCGGTTGGATAAAAAATAGCTCAAAAATGATTGGGGGGGGTACAAGCTACAGGATAATTTGAAAAATTTTATATCTGCAACGGGAATGGAATTTTGGTTTTTGATTATTTTTTTTGTGTCTGTATTGCTTTCCACTATTTTTTCAATATCTCCGGCAGAATCCTTTTATGGGATAGGGGGAAGGAGAGTAGGGACGATTCTATTATTGCTTTGTATTTCTATGTATCTTATTTTGGGAAAATACCTGTGTCCTGGGATATGGATAGTCTGGATTTTTCTGATATCCAATACTTTCGTAATTCTATTAGCTATTCTGAACTTTTGGGGGATTGATCCTTTACGCATGTATGATAATTTGGTCGAGTCTGATTGGGGATATTTTATGAGCACCCTTGGAAATATCAATGTTTCTTCCAATTATCTTTGTATGGTAGTTCCAATAGGAATGGTGTTATATCTTTTATCGGATTATAGCTTATCAAAAATTATCTATGGCATATTTTTATTATTTGGGTTTTATGGTGTTTATATTACTACTTGTGATAGCTGGCTCCTTGGGATTGGAATATCATTTGTGGTGATTTTATGGTTTTGTATGAAAGATCATCGTCATATGATACGATTTTTTGAATTGTGTTTGTTATTTTTTTGCAGCAGTTTGTTATTAAAAATTACATTTTTAGCAGGTGGATATGGCACGGCTCTAGGTATGGAATTTCAAAAACTGAAGCTGCAGAATTTTATGCTGAAAGGCTCCGTATTGATAATAGAAGGTATTTTATTTGTTCTTTGTATTATATGGTTCAAATATGCAGAGAAGAAAAAGCTGAAGATAGCCTATTTGAAAGCTAGAAAAATATTGTTTATAATTTTGGCAGTAATGGCAGGTACATTGGTAATATTGTTTTTGATTGCGAATGTATCAGAAAACAGACAGTGGGAGGGCGCTTTCCAATGGATGGCATATTTAAAATTGCAAGATGAGTCAGGCAGTTACCGTGGAATTCTCTGGAAACAAACGATAAATGCATGGAAAAAACTTCCTCTGGGAAGAAAGTTTCTTGGATATGGGGTGAATTGTTTTCATCATTTTATTTATCAATATCAGGCAGCGGAATTAGAACACATTCCCATGTATTTTGTAGACGCTCATAATGAATGTCTTCATTTTCTATCAATTATGGGGGTGCCTGGAATAATAGGATATTTTGGCTTATTAATTAGTTTAGCGGTTACTTCTGGTAAGATGTCTCGGAAGTATCCGGTTATGTTAATTGGAACAGTTAGCATATGCAGCTATCTGGCGCAAGGGATGCTAAATAATCCAACAGTTTTTATTACGCCGAATTTGTTTTGCTGTTAGGGGTGATAGAAAGTTTGAAGTGGCATTATGAAGAAAAGGAACGTTCCAAGAACGGCGCAAAATAATGTAATTTACAGATAAAAGGGTTGCCAGATAACAAGGAAAACAGTTCGGAATGTGCCTGTTAGAAACGATGTATGGATTTGAGCGGTTCTCCCATGGACGAAAAGAAAGCCCATGGGAGATAAAGGTACGCAAAAAGGGTTCTTACTGGAAATGAAACAGGTTAATGTCTGTTCGGTTTGGCTTCTAATTCAGCGATACGAGCTTTCAGTTGCGCATTCTCATCGGCAAATCTAGCGTTCTCATCTGCATATTTGGAAATCTCATCCTTTAATTCCGCAATCTGCAACCTGTATTTGTCATTGGGAAGTTCAATGGTACCTGGAAAAAATGGCTTCAAATCAATCACGTCTCCTTCCTGTTTATCATAAAAATGGTTTTGTATATGTTCATACAAGAGTGAGGTCAGGTCCAAAAGCTGGCCGGCGTCGTCCTCTGTGAGATTGCCTGCCCGAAAGTTATTATCTATGCTTTCGATTATATCATGGCGGATTTCATCCTGCAAGCGGGAAAATTCTTCGGGAGAAAAGGCTGGAGAGGCGATTGCAGGGTGTTTTGCGGAAGGGCTGGAGTACTGGCGTTCCAGAAGCCTGCGGAGTCGAAGGGCCTGGAAGGAAATTAGGATGGACATGCCCATCTGATCCAGCTCTTTCACAGTGTGCTTCAAGTAGACAAAATTCTTTACCTGATAATCGAAGCTGCCTTGGCGGCCGAAAGAAATATGTAAGGGTTTCTCTTTAAGGATGTCGTTTTTGCGGTTTAAATAAATAACGGCTGCTTCCGGGAAGCGAAGCATAGATTCCCATTGCAGTGTCAGGAAAACTTTTGGTCTGCTGAAAGGAAAGGCGCATTTTGAGCTGCCTGTGCATTGAAAAAAGTTCAAAACTGTACAAGCGAGGATGCCTATGGCGCTGAAAGGTGGGAGCGCCTGCTGGAAAAAGTAGTTGGGTTCAGCGGCACCTTTCATGGAAAAGGAACGAACGGGAAGCGTGTCGTAAGAGGAAACGATAGCCAGTAGGAGATGGTTAATGAAAGTTCTGTTTGGATTCTAATTCGGCAATGCGGGCTTTCAATTGTGCGTTTTCATCTGCAAATCTAGCATTCTCATCCGCAAATCTAGCGTTCTCATCCGCAAACTTGGCATTTTCCGTTGCGTAACGTATAATTTCATCTGCAAATCTAGCGTTCTCATCTGCAAATCTAGCGTTCTCATCTGCAAATCTAGCGTTCTCATCTGCAAACCTAGCGTTCTCATCTGCATATCTGGAAATCTCATTCTTTAACTCCGCAATCTGCAACCTATATTTGTCATTGGGAAGTTCAATGGTACCTGGAAAAAATGGCTTCAAATCAATCACGTCTCCTTCCTGTTTATCATAAAAATGGTTTTGTATATGTTCATACAAGAGTGAGGTCAGGTCCAAAAGCTGGCCGGCGTCGTCCTCTGTGAGATTGCCTGCCCGAAAGTTATTATCTATGCTTTCGATTATATCATGGCGGATTTCATCCTGCAAGCGGGAAAATTCTTCGGGAGAAAAGGCCGGGGAAACAGCAGCAAGGCGTTTTGCGGTAGGGGTTGGGTACTGCCGTTCCAGAAGCCTGCGGAGCCGAAGGGCCTGGAAGGGAATCAAGATGGACATGCCCATTTGATCCAGCTCATTCACAGTATGCTTCAAGTAGACGAAGTTTTTCACCTGATAGTCAAAGCTGCCCTGACTGCCGAAAGAAATATGTAAGGGTTTCTCTTTGCGGATGTCGTTTTTGCGGTTTAAATAAATAACGGCTGCTTCCGGGAAGCGAAGAGTATAGGGATCATCCCGGGAGGCCATGGCGTGGAGAAAACCGTATTCGAAGACCCGGAGGACGATCATCTGGCTTTTGGTCATCTGGGCTTCGAGATGGAAAGTTTCCTGTTCGGCGATGGTGACGAGGATGTCCAGGGAACGGCGTTTCAGATCTGGTCGGATGAGTTCTTTGTTGGGATAGGAGACGGAGCTGTCTAAAGGGAAGTTCCGAGAGAAAAGGCCGTTGATGAAGCGGATGACAGCGGGGCTGGAGAGTGTAAGGACACGTTTGAAGATGGTGTCGTAGATTTGCCATGTGGTGTAGGAATTTGATTTGATGGGGAAAACCTCCTTTGTGGAATGAAATGGATTTGCTTTTCGTATGAGGGCCTTAAATGCTTCACAGTTTTTTATATTTGGCAGTTCCTGTGCAGCGAAGCATAGATCGTCTGCTGTAGTATCAGGAAGCCTTTGAATGTTTGCTTATTTAAGGAAAGAGTTCTGCGAATTGTCTGTGTATTGAAAAAAGATTTCCAACGGCACAGGTGGAAAGATGTTCATTCAGAATGTATTTTCTGGAAATATTATTCTGTCAATACCAAATATGTAGAGACAACATCAGATTTTGTACATAAAAGAATTATAAAGCCAAAATTTAGAATTGTCAATGAAATTTTGCACTGTTTTCTGCAAAATACGGAAAAGTCTGAGAATACCAGAAATATCCATGGCAAAAACCTCTCTATAGAGTAGAATAATCTATTCTATAGAATTGACAAACTTGAAAAAAAGTGGTATGTTAATAGACAAGACAGAAAACGAAGGATGTCTGAAAAACAATATTTTAAAGGAGGATTTGTAATGACAGAATTACAGGTGAAAACCAAAAAAGGAAGCTTGAAAAAGTTCCTTGCAATGTTTCTGGCTTTCTGTGTATGTGCAACCACTGTCTTTGTAGATGGAGCATTTGCGCAGGCAGCAGAAGAAGATGAGAAAGCAATTGAGCTTTCACAGGCTGAACTTACAGTAGAAGCTGGAGGAGAGGCAAAAACAGTAACGGCAAAATTTGATGCATCAAAAAGTGATGGAGATATTGTATCCCCTGACAAAGCAATGGTTTCAGCTGATGAAGCAATTGTGACAGAGGATAATGCTCAAGTTACTTACAAAAAAGGTTGGAATATAGCAGAAGTGGATGGACTTACCATTGACACTACACCAGGTAATGCTACAACGGCAGATGAAGGAAAAGAAGTTTTGGATATCAAAGTTGCTGCGAAAGAAAGTACAGCAGCCGGAGACAAGACTGTTGAGGTTAAATATGTAAGGATTGAAGCTGGGAAAGTTTATGTAAGTTCTACAAAGTTGGGTGTAGTAGTGGAGGAAAAAGAAGATCCGAACCCGAATCCAAACCCGAATCCAAACCCGAACCCGAACCCGAATCCAAACCCGAACCCGAACCCGAATCCGAATCCAAACCCGAACCCGAATCCAAACCCGAACCCGAATCCAAACCCGGGCGGAAGTACAACAACACCTCCAACAACTACACCTACAGTCAAAGACGTAGCAGTTACGGGAATTACATTGAATGCTAAGACTATCAATCTGAAAACAGGCGCAAAATTCAATGCAAAAGCAGTAGTGGCTCCTGCAAATGCTACAAATCAGAAAGTAACATGGACTTCTAATAAGAAGAACATCGCTACTGTAAACGGCAGTGGTGTAATTAGCGCAAAGAAGAAGACTGGAAAAGCAACTATTACAGCTAAAGCAGGAACTAAATCTGCAAAGATAACTGTAAATGTAGTAAAGAAAGCCAAGAAAACCAGCAGTGTTAAGTTATCTAAGAGTACAGCAACTGTTAAAGCAGGAAATAAACTTGCATTATCTGCAACTCTTAGCAAAGGCGCAACAAGTAAAGTAACATGGAACACTTCTGACAAGAAAGTTGCAACTGTAAAAGATGGTATTGTAGTAGCTAAGAAACAGGGTGTAGTAGTTATTACAGCAACTGCAGATGGTAAGTCAGCAGACTGCGTAGTTACTGTAACTAATGCAAACGGTAAGAAAGTTACTAAGTTAACAGCTAAAACCAAGAAGATTACTGTAAAAGTAAAAGCAAAGAAAACAATTAAAGTTACCTTGAAGAAGGGAGACAAAGTAAAATCTTATGTTTCTTCTAATAAGAAGATTGCAACCGTAAGCAAGAAAGGTGTTGTAACAGGTAAGAAGAAAGGTAAAGCTACTATTGTTGTAACAACCAAGAAAGGTGCAGTGGCAACTATTCCGGTTACAGTAAAATAATAGCCAGTACATAGAGCATTAAGCTCAAGAAGTATGAATTTAAAATAGCATCTGGGCAGGAGACTGTTCAGGTGCTATTATATATTCAGGAGGAAATAGAAATGAAGCAAAAAACAAAACAAAGCAGGAACGTGATGTATGAGATGGAAGCCGCCATAACCGCCCTCTTCGTCATCCTCATGTTAGGATTCTTCCCCCTGTTTTTCCAGGACAGCTACTTCAACATTGCGGAAGCCAAAATGATGTTTTTCTACTTCTGCGGCGCCGGCCTTACGGTACTGACTCTAATCCTTGCCGGAACCGGATACTTACAGGAGCGAAAGGCCAGCAAGGCAAGACAGAAAACTGCTGAACATGCAAAGACAAATCTGCAGGAAATTTTGAGGAAGGTTCCCATAGACTCCTGGTTTGCCATCGGCCTGGCAGTGACGCTGGTCATCGCCACAGTATGTTCTGTGAACCCCTCCGAGTCCTTTTATGGGACGGACGGAAGACATTTGGGACTTATTATGTTTGCTCTCTGTATTGCGGCATATGTGATTCTGGGAAAATATCTGCGGCCGGGCATATGGATGGCCTGGATTTTCCTGGCGTCCGGCAGCCTGGTGAGTCTGATTTTGATTCTGCAGTTCTGGGGTGTGAATGTGTTTCATATGTGGGATGAGATGATGCCCAACCAGGTGGGGATGTTCGCAAGCACAATTGGAAATGTCAATGCCTGCGGCACTTATTTCTGCATGATTCTTCCGGTGGGGATGGTGCTGTATTATCTGTCGGACGGATTGCTTTCCAGAGTTCTTTATGGTATATTTTTGACACTGGGATTCTACGGAGCCTATGCAACCAACACAGACGGCTGGATTCTGGGATTGGGCGTGTCTTTTCTTGTGATGCTCTGGTTTTCCCTGAAAAATCATGATTATGCCAAGCGGTTTCTGGAAGTGTGCCTGATGTTCTGGGGCGCAAGCCTGGTTTTGAAGCTGACCTTGATTGCAGGCGCAGGGAAAACAGACGCTTTTATGAAGCAGCTTTTTCTGGGGCTGAAAATACAGAATTTTATGATAAGTGGGAAGGTATTGCTGGCGGAGGGAATTCTTCTAGGGCTGCTGCTGATTCTGGTGATTGCGGCGGAAAAGAAGAAATGGGAGGTTCCCTATCGGAAAATCCGGAACGTATTTTTTATTCTGGCAGCTGTGGCCTTTGGATTTGCCGTCGGGGCAGTTCTGGCGGCGAATCTGTCGGGGGAGAAACAGTGGGAAGGCGCGCTGCAGTGGATGAACCGGCTGAAGCTGCAGGATAATTTCGGAAGCGGCCGGGGCGTGATTTGGAAGCAGACCTGGACGGCATGGAAGAAGCTGCCGGCGGGAAGAAAAATTTTCGGATATGGGCTGAATACCTTTCATTTGTTTCTGTATGAATATCAGGGAGCGGAACTGGCCAATTACGGCGGGCGCATTGTAGATCCTCACAATGAATTGCTGCAGTTTCTGTCCATTACGGGGATTTTCGGGGCGGTCAGCTATTTCGGGCTTTTAATCAGCAGCGCAGTTTCTGCAGGGAGAATGTCCCGCAATTATCCGGTGCTGATGATGGGAACCGTGATGCTGTGCAGTTATATGGCCCAAAGCATGGTAAATAATCCCACTGCCTTTCTGACACCGACGCTTTTCCTGTATTTGGGAATATTGAAGAGCCTTAAGAGGCATTATAAGGAAAAAGAAGCAGAAGGCTGATATACGGAAAAGTTTTCAGAGACATTATAGGGAAAAAGAAGCAGAAGGCTGATATATAGGAGAGTTTAAGGGACATTATAAAGAAAGAGAAGTAGAAGGCTGATAGCATCCTGGGAACTTTGGCTGAGAGGAGGAAATCAGGTGGGTGAACTGGAAAAGAAAATGCTTCCGATCGGAATTGAAAACTTCTTAGAAATCCGTAAGGAAAATTATTATTATGTGGATAAGACGTCCATGATTCGGGATTTCCTGTTAAGACGGGGCAAAGTAAATCTTTTTACCCGCCCCCGCAGATTCGGGAAATCTCTGAATATGGGAATGTTCAAATGCTTTTTCCAGGCAGAGGGCGATAAGACAATATTTGATGGATTGGATATCTCAGAGGAAACAGCTTTACGCGAAAAATATATGGGTAAATTTTCTGTGGTGTCCCTTAGCCTGAAAAGTGTAAACGGGGCAGATTATGAGACGGCCCGGTCTTTGCTGTGTACTGTTATCGGCAATGAGGCATTAAGATTTTATGACTTGCTGGAAAGTGATAAGCTCACGAAGGAAGAAAAGGAAATATACAGGCAGCTGATTACAGTCGACCCAGGCGGGCAAAGTGTATTTCAGATGTCGGACGCGGCGCTAATGGGAAGTCTGCAGACTTTGTCCCGGCTTCTGGAGAGGCATTTTGGCAGAAAAACCATAATTCTGATTGATGAATATGATGTTCCTTTGGCGAAAGCAAATGAGCAGGGGTATTACGATCAAATGATTCTTTTGATCCGGAATATTTTGGATCAGGCATTAAAAACAAATGACAGTTTGTATTTTGCCATTTTGACAGGATGTCTGCGGGTGTCGAAGGAAAGCATTTTTACAGGATTGAATAATTTAAAAATTTTTTCTATTACAGATCAGGAATTTGATTCCTGTTTTGGCTTTTTGGATGATGAAGTCAGGGAAATGTTGGATTATTATGAACTGGATGGAAGTTATGACAGGATCAAAGCGTGGTATGACGGATACTGCTTTGGAGACGCCAGTATTTATTGTCCCTGGGACGTCCTGAACTATGTGGATAAGCTTCGGGTCAGGCCGAACCTTTTGCCCCAGAATTACTGGGCGAATACCAGTGGAAATGACGCAGTGAGAAGGCTTTTGAAGAAAGCGTCTTTTCAGACAAGAGATGAGATTGAGCGTTTGATCGCCGGCGAAACGGTAAACAAGGAAATAAAAGAAGAATTGACGTATCGGGAATTATATGATGATTCGGAGAACGTGTGGAGTCTTCTTTTTGCGTCCGGATATTTGACGCAGCGGGGAGAACAGCCGGGCGGTTTGCGTGTATTGGCAATTCCCAACAAGGAGATTCACAGCATTTTTATGACTCAGATTAGGGAGTGGATGCAGGATAGGGCTAGAGAGAATCAAGAATAGAGAAGAGTTTTTGAAAGGATACAAGTAACATGCCGGAAAGTAAAATGACATTAAACCTGGCCATTTCAGTAGGCGAGGTATTATTAAAGAACGGCGGAGAGATCTACCGTGTCCAGGAGACGGTAAGCCGCATCCTGGAGGCCTATGGGATCGAGGATTACCATGTATTTGTCATCACCAACGGAATCTTTGCCACGGTTTATGAACAGCGGGAGGACGCCGGCAGCATGGTGCGCTATGTGCCGATCGGTGAGGTGAATTTGAAACGAGTGGCGGAAATCAATCAGTTGTCCCGGGAGATCTGCGAAAAGAAATACAGTGTGACAGAGGCTTTTGAGCAGCTGGAGCAGTGCCGGAATTCTTTCAGCGAGGGAAATCTGGCAATGATTTTTGCCTGCGGCGTGGGCAGCGCGGGATTTTGCTATCTGCTGGGAGGCCGTCCTTATGACAGTATGGTATCATTTTTTCTGGGCGTGTTTCTGGAGATTTTTCTGATTCTTGCGGCAAAATACCGTGCTTCCAGATTTATTATGAATATTTTGGGAAGCGCGCTGGTGACGGCGGGGAGTCTGCTGCTGTTTGCAGCCGGGGCGGGAATATTGTCAGATAAGGTAATTATCGGCGGGATTATTCCCCTGGTGCCGGGAGTGGCGCTGACTACAGCCATCCGGGATTTATTTAACGGGGATTATCTGTCAGGAAGCATACGGATGATTGACGCGCTGTTGACCGGCATGTGTATTGCCATAGGGGTAGGCGGGGTAATCAAGATATTTCAGCTGTTGGGAGGAGGTGCGTTTTTGCTATGATGGATCAAATTCTGGTGTCTATGGCCGCTACCATTGCGTTTGCGGTGCTGTTTCATGTGCCTCGTTCCGAATATTTGCTGTGCGGAATCAATGGGGCCATCGGCTGGATGGTATATCTGTTCTGCGTCTCAAAGGGTTCCGGAACGGCTCTGGCCTCCGTCTGGGCAGCGCTGGTGCTTACCCTGATTGCCAGAATTCTGTCGGCGGTTCGGAAAATGCCCAGTACAGTGTTTTTGATTACGGGGATTTTTACGCTGGTGCCGGGAGCGGGGATTTATTATACGTCTTATTATCTGATTATGAATGATTTGGAGCAATGCGCGGCAAAAGGAATGGAGACTTTTAAGATTGCGGGGGCCATTGTGCTTGGGATTATTTTCGGGCTGATGCTTCCGCAGAGCTGGTTTAACCGGCTGGGGCGGGCGTGCAGTAAAAGACGGTCAGCAAATGAAAAAATATAAAGGATGACAAAAAATCAAAACTTATTTCAAAAAAATAAATGGCAATATCCAGAATCTGGCATCACTCAATAAGGAACTGTCAAGAAATAACTGGTTCTTGACAGTTCCTTATTAATTTGCCAACCGCTATTTCTGTATTAGTACAGCCGCTATTTCTGTATTAGTACAGCCGTTATTTCTCACATTTCCAGAAATACGCGCTGTAAGGCGGCAATTCACTTCCTCCGCCGAAGTCGTGGGCTTTTCCGGTAATCAAGTCTTCTGCCATTCCGCATCCTGCGTCGAAATGCGCCGTATAGGGTTCACTGTCCGCGTTGATGGCAACCAATACCCGTTCACTGTCTGTTTTCCGCTCAAAGATGCACTGTTTATTGGTCAGAACCACAGAACGGAAATCTCCGTAATTCAGCGCGTTGGAATTCTTCTTTGCCGCTGTCAGGCTGGCAATCCAGTCTGTCAGTTCGTTCCACTCTGGCTCGTCAAAGCTGGGACGCAGGCTGGGATCGCCGTTTTTCTTATCTCCTTCTACGCCCCATTCGCTGCCGTAGTAGACACAGGGAATGCCGGGCATGCCGAAAGCCAGCGCGTAAATCAGCGGCAGGTGGGACGGATTGCCCAAAATGGTGGCAATTCTGGAAACATCATGGTTGTCCACAAAGCTTAAGAGATGTTTTCCCTTGTACAGGGTCCAGTTTTCCGGTCCGAACTGGCGCAGCAGCGAGTGGTTGATCTCGAACATGTTCATGGAGTTGAAACTGGAGTGAAGGCCCTTGTAGCATTCGTAATTGGTGGCGGAATGCAGCATGGCGTCGTTGACCAGCTGGTTGTAATCGCCGTGGAGCATTTCTCCCACCAGGAAGAAATCTTCTTTCAGGCTGTCGCAGTGGCTGCGCAGTCTCCGGACAAAATCGTGATCCAGGCAATAAGCCACATCCAGGCGGAGTCCGTCAATATCCCATTCTTTGACCCAGAGATCAATGCTTTCCAGAAGATATTGGATGACTTCTTCATTTCTCAGGTTTAATTTGACCAGATCATAGTTGCCTTCCCAGCCTTCATACCATAATCCGTCGTTGTAATTGGAATTGCCGTTGAAATCAATGTGGAACCAGTCACGGTATCTGGAATTCTCCCGGTTCTGCAAAACATCCTGGAAGGCAAAGAATCCCCGGCCGGCATGGTTAAACACGCCGTCTAACACCACACGGATTCCAGCCTGATGGAGGGAATTGCACACTTCTTTGAAATCTTCATTGGTGCCCAGACGCACGTCGATTTTGCGGTAATCCCTGGCGTTGTAGCCATGGGTGTCTGATTCAAACAGCGGAGAAAAATAGATGGCGTTCACTCCTAATTTCTCCAGATGGGGAATCCAGTCCTTCACCTTTAAAATCCGGTGCTCGCTGACGCCGTCATTTTCAAAGGGAGCGCCGCAAAATCCTAGGGGGTAAATCTGATAAAACACACTTTCGTAAGCCCACATAATATAAGCTCCTTTCTATTTACTGCCGTCATGCCAGTGCTCCATCCGAATAGGCCTGGGCCCGCATGGTTGTTCGGCAACATATCTCGTAACGATTCAGAATTTTCCAAGTGAAACAAGATAGTTTCATTATAAAGAGAAATCTGCTGGATGACAATGGAAAAAGCTACAAAATTTTCTTGTGAAACAGGGAAAAAATTGTATTCTGAGAGGAAATACAGTATAATATGCATGAACAGGGCAAAAGGGAGGCATGGCCATGGCAAGAAAAACAGGGATAGGGCACCAGAATTTTGAAACGGTGAGAATGAGAAATATTTTCTATGTGGATAAAACAGATTTTATTCGTGAGTGGTGGGAGGCTGATGACCCTGTAACGTTAATTGCGCGCCCCAGAAGGTTCGGCAAGACTTTGAATATGAGTATGACGGAACAGTTTTTTTCTGTGGAGTATAAAAACCGGGGAGATTTGTTTGAAGGGCTTTCTATTTGGAAAAATGAAACATTTCGTCATCTGCAGGGGACATATCCAGTGATTTTTTTAAGTTTTGCGGATATAAAAGAAACCAGTTATGATCAGATGAGGAAAAAATTGTGCAGAATTATAAAGGCGCTATATAGCCAATATGATTTTCTTTTGAAAAGCGACGCGCTGAATGTGTGTGAGAAAAAGGAATTTCAAAATATATCTGTAACTATGGAAAGCAATGAAGTTTCTTATTCTCTGAAAACTCTGACGAATTATCTGTACCGCTATTATGGAAAAAAGGTGATCATTCTGCTGGATGAATATGATACCCCTATGCAGGAAGCCTATGTCAGCGGTTATTGGGAAGAAGCAGTGGAATTAATCAGAGGTTACTTATCTGATACAGTAGATGCGGCTTTGCATCAGATTGAGAGACAGAATTATGAAGCCGCTCTGATGTCCAGAGGGGTTCCGGGGGAAATGATACGGAAATACGGATTTGCCTTTTGCGGCAAAAGAGTGTTGATAGGAGGAAAAGAAACATGACAATACAGGACATACGTTTTTCCATGCACAGCTTTGATGAGGCAGTATATTTGGGAACAGAACTGGAAGCTTCAGGAGAAAGGCTGCTGTTGGCAGGCGTTTTTCGGAAAGAAAACAGCGTGACGCTCTGTCTTTTTGCAGAGGATGAGGATGTCACCCAGCTGCAGAAAGAACGGGTGAAAATGGAAAAGAAGCGCCAGCGGGGGACATTAACGCTGCGGGATGAGAAAATGCTGAATCTGAAAGAGGATGGGAACAACCTGATGGAACTCATTCGGGGAATCCGGGTCAATGGAAAGGAATATGAGTTTCGCAGTGGAAGCGCAGGAAGGATGGAGGAATATAATCTGGAAGGACGGTGCCTTGTGTATCATTTGCTGGAGCATGGGGTTTCTTTCGGTTTTCTGGAAGAACGGCCCCTGTCGATGGTGCAGTATATGGCGATGGAATTGGAAGGAGAGTATGACAGGATTCCTTTTTCGGAACAGGAGTTGGAAGACCTTGCGTTCCTGACAGCGCCCCGGCATTATCATGTCCCGGTGAATCAGAAAATGAAATTGAAGATAGGGACGCAGGATGGAAAAATGCGTAAGTTTACAGATACCCATAGGGAGCGCCAGACAGCGGAGGATGGGGAAATGCGCAAATTTACAGATGCCCGGGAGCGCCGGGCGGCAGAGGACGCAAAAGGGAAGCATTGCGGTAAGCAGCGGAGGGAAATCCCATATTGCATCAATGAGATTGAATTGACGGATACCTTTTCCGAATTCAAAGAACGGTATGACAGAATGCTGGCGGAGCAGGATTCTGAGGAAACTGGTTTTTCCCGGGAAGATTATGAGATGTTTATGGAGCATCTGCGGGAAATCTGCCCTCCGGGAATGCGGAATCTGCAGATAGCCTATGAATGTGAAGAGGCTTCTCTGGAATTCTGCACGAAACAGCAGCTGCAGGAAAAGGTAAAGAGCCGCAGTGGGGCAACCGCTTTCTTTCTGGCGGGCAAATCCGGCAAAAAGAAAGGGATGCACGGCATAGACATGAAAATTTGTCTGATTCAGTATCCGGTGAAAGCGGATATTTCAGAAATTGAGCTTGAGCTGCTGAGCGCTTATGTGCAGGAGTGAGCCCGGCAAAGCGGCGTTATTTGGAATTCTCTTTCCCCATTTTCCTGGACTTTTCCACACAGGCCCGCTGAGCTTTGATGACGGCGTTGCGCATCCCCTGCTCTTCCAATACAGCCACAGCTTCAATGGTTGTGCCGCCGGGAGAGCATACCGCGTCTTTTAACGCGCCGGGGTGGGCGTTTGTCTCCAGCACCATTTTGGCAGAGCCAAGGACCGCCTGGGCGGCGAATTTATAAGCCTGTGGCCGGGGCATTCCGTCTGCCACCGCAGCGTCTGCCATAGCCTCGATAAACAAATAGACATAGGCAGGGGATGAGCCGGAGACTCCCACTACAACGTCGATCATGGATTCAGGGACAACCTCGCAGGCGCCGAAGCTTTCGAAGATGGAAATTACTTCCGCCAGCTCTTCGTTGCTTACATGTTTGTTGGGGCTGAGGGCGCTCATGGCCGCTCCCACCAGGGCCGGGGTATTGGGCATTGCGCGCACCAGCCGGAGGGGCTTCCCGAATCGGGATTCAATGGCCTCAATGGATTGCCCGGCGGCGATGGACACCAGAAGAGTATCGCAGCGGATGCTGTCTTTGATGTCCGCGATCACCTCCGGGAGAATATGGGGTTTTACGGCCAGAAAAAGAATATCTGCCGTTTCCGCCGTTTTCTTGTTGTTATCTGTGGCGCAAACGCCAAAGCGTTCCTGCAGGAAGCGGCGTGTCTCTTCCAGCTTATCGCTGGCGATTATCTGGTCCTTCGGGGTAAGGCCGGACTTAAGAATCCCCCCGATGATGGCGCTTGCCATATTGCCGCCGCCGATAAATCCAATGATTTTATTCATAATCTGTACCTCCCTGATTTGAAAAATTTTGTTCTGCTATTTATACT
Organism: uncultured Lachnospiraceae bacterium; assembly: GCA_910584585.1. Classification (GTDB taxonomy): domain Bacteria; phylum Bacillota; class Clostridia; order Lachnospirales; family Lachnospiraceae; genus Petralouisia. The sequence goes on from CAJUBP010000021.1 coordinate 21,918, forward strand.
TGCGGGTATATGTATTTGCCAAATGATTTGCTGTACAGTTTCTTAATCTTAATAAGGAACTGTCAAGAAATAACTTTTAATATTGCTTGTCTTTTTCTTCGAGAGCACCACTCAAAAATCAGTTACATAGCCCGCTATGCGCCTGATTTTCGAGCAGCACTCTCAAAGAAAAATCCTACGCACTATTTAAAAGTTATTTCTTGACAATTCCTAAGACGGAAATCTGCCGGCAAATGATTTGGCTCACGGGTATATCATAACAGCAGAACCGGAATTACGCAAGAGAGAGGAGAGCAGAGATTCTATTTTCAGTACGCAGGCAGCCTAGAGCGTTTCGAATTGCTGTCCCCTCTGAAAAAGTGATATTTTACCTGACATAAGGAGGAAAACCAATGATTTCTTTTGAAAATGATTATACTACAGGAGCCCACCCCAAAATTCTGCAGCGTTTGTCAGAGACAAATTTAGAGGCAGTAACCGGATATGGGATGGATCCCTATTGTGAAAGCGCGCGGGAAAAAATCAGAAAATCCTGCGGCTGCCCCGAAGCGGAGGTGTTTTTTCTGGTGGGAGGCACTCAGACCAACGCAGTTGTAATTTCTGCCATGCTGAAAGGTTATGAAGGAGTTGTTGCTGCCGAGACGGGCCATATCAATGTCCATGAAGCTGGAGCCATTGAATGCGTCGGACATAAAGTTCTCGCTCTGCCGGAGCATTCCGGTAAAATAGATCCGGGCGAGCTGGAGACGCTGCTTGAGAACTTCTATCAGGATGAATCCTATGAACATATGGTATTCCCGGGAATGGTATATGTGTCTCATCCCACGGAATTCGGGACGCTGTACCGAAAAGGAGAACTGGAAGCCATTGCGGAAATCTGCCGGAACTACCATATGCCGCTGTTTTTGGACGGCGCGCGGCTGGGATATGGGCTGATGAGCCGGGAAAGTGATATGACACTTGAGGATATTGCCGGCATTTGCGATGTATTTTACATTGGGGGCACTAAGGTGGGAGCGTTATGCGGGGAAGCAGTGGTATTTCCCCGTAAAAACGCGCCGAAGCATTTCCTTACGACAGCAAAGCAGCATGGCGCCCTGCTGGCCAAGGGACGGCTGTTGGGAATACAATTTGACGCCCTGTTTACGGACAATCTGTATCTGGACGCAGGCCGTCACGGGATAGAGATGGCGGAGCGGCTGAAAACGGTTTTAAAAGAGAAAGAATGCGTTTTTTACCTGGAATCTCCCACCAACCAGCAGTTTATTATTGTAGAAGACAGCCTGGCGGAAGAACTGAGGAAGCATGTGGGCTTTAGCGTCTGGGAGAAGCCGGACGAAGAGCATACGGTGATAAGGCTTGTTACAAGCTGGTCTACCAGGCCGGAGGAGATAGAGAGGCTGGGGGAATTGCTGTAAATACAGGATACCGTCATGATCTGCAATGAAATAGAAGTGGAAGGGGTGAGTGATTATCATGGCAGTACAGAGAACTGGTATATCCCATAATTTGTTGATTTGTCCGGGTGAAACTCTTGCTGAGGTTTTGGAAGAAAGAGGTATTACCCAGGCGGAATTGGCGGCAGGGACAGGCGTTTCCACAGCTTATGTCAATAACATTATAAAGGGAAAAAAGGGGATTTCGGCAAAGTTTGCCATGGGATTAGAATATGCGCTGAATGTCCCGAAATCTTTTTGGCTGAATTTGCAGGCGAATTATGATTCGGAATTATTGGAATTGAATGAAGGGCAGACAATTATAGAAGAAGAAAGAACTGCAAGAGATGAATTGGCGGAAATAGTAAAATATTTACGCCAGAAAGGGCTCATTCCAATGCGAGAGAAGAAAGACGATTCTATTTTATCGCTGCGAAAAGTTTTGCAGATCAGCAATATTGCCAATTTGAAGAATATAATTCCCGCAGGGGCTTTCCGAATGCCGTCTACTCAATCAGCAAATTCATATGTTCTTGGAGCATGGATTCGGTTATGCCAGATGAAAGGTGACAGAAATCTTACCAGTTGTTTTGATGTAAAGCAGTCAGGAAAACTGATTGCGGAAATGAAACGGATTATGATGCAAAATCATGCAGGATTTCAATATGAATTAAGGGAAACAATGGGAGATTATGGAATAGATTTTACAATTATGAAGAATTTCAGGGGCGCGCCGGTGCAAGGGTATATTTCTCAAAAAAGTGATGGGACCTTTCAGATGGTTTTGACGCTCAGGGGAGCCTTTGCTGATATCTTTTGGTTTTCCTTGTTTCATGAGCTGGGACATATTGTGAATGGAGATATTGGAAAAGCTTCTAAATTTGTAGATGATGGAAGTGACAGAGAAAAAGAGTTTGCAGCAGATTGTTTTGCAAGAGATGCATTGTTAGAGCCGGTAAGCTACAGGAATTTTATTAAGAAGGAAGACTTTTCCATTGAGGCAATAGAGAATTACGCGTCTTCACAGAATGTAATGCCGTATATTGTAATCGGCAGACTTCAAAAAGAGAAATACTTAGATTACCGAAGTTTTAGCAGCAGCAAATTAAGATATAAATGGTCAGAGCCAGACAACGGATAAAAAACCCGGCAGAACTAATGGCGTTCTGCCGGGTTTAATCTGGTAAATTTATTTCTGTACAGTTCCTTAAAGCGAACAAGCATGGAATCCTAGAAATCTGTCAAATCAGCAGCTCTTCTCTCCAGGAAAGCAGTCATGCCTTCTGTCTTGTCATGGGTAGAGCAGGTAATGCCGAACAGATTTGCTTCCATTTCCACTGCGTTCTTGATATCCATGTCATATCCGTTGTTGATGGCAGCCTTTGCGATTGAAACAGCATAGCTTCCCTTGGAGATAATCTTGGAAGCCATCTTCTTAGCGGTATCCATCAATTCTTCTTTGGCAACCACTTTGTTGACCAGGCCGATTCTGTATGCTTCCGCTGCGTCGATGTTGTCGCAGGTGAAGATCAGTTCTTTGGCGCGGCCCATGCCTACCAGACGGGCAAGTCTCTGTGTTCCGCCGAATCCAGGGATAATGCCAAGGCCTGTTTCAGGCTGAGCGAAAGTAGCGTTGTCAGCGGCAATGCGGATGTCGCATGCCATGGCGATTTCACATCCGCCGCCCAAAGCAAATCCGTTAACGGCAGCGATGGTAACCTGACGCATATTCATCAGTTTGAAGAACGGTTCAGCAGCTTTCATGCCGAAAGCCCGTGCCTGGGCAGCGGAGAAATTCACCATCTCAGCGATATCAGCGCCGGCTACGAAAGATTTGTATGGGTTGTCCTTCTTGTCCGGACCGCCGGTTAAGATTACAACTTTTACGTCATCTCTTGCTTCGATTTCTGTCAATGCAGTATTCAGTTCGTCTAATGTCTCACTGTTTAAAGCGTTCAATGCGCCTGGTCTGCTGATGGTTAAAACTGCAATCTGATCCGCTACGTCTAACTTTAAATTGTTCATGTGTAGAACCCTCCTGAAAATATGTAATATTATGGTTTCTTTGTACTTTAAATATAGTACTTTGACAAAATTTTGTCAATAAGGAAAGCAAATTCACGATAGGAAAAAGTTAGGAATGATTCGCAGGTTATTTCTGAACAGTTCCTTACGGTTCCGCTTTAGATTCCCTGTACCCGCTCTGGATCGCGGAGAGCTGATTTTTGCTGCGGAAATGAAAGGGGGTGCAGCCGTATTTCTTCTTAAACAGACGATTGAAATAAGAAAGATTGTCAAATCCCGTTTCCCCGGCGATTGCCGCAATGGAATCAGAAGAGGACAGGAGCATCCGGGCCGCCATAGTCAGCCGGTAATCATTCAGATATGCAGTAAAAGAAATTCCCATATTGCTGCGGAAGAATTTCATAAAGTGGGATTCGCTGAACCCGCAGATTCCGGCAGCCTCAGAAATGGAGATTTTCTCACAGTAACGGGTTTCCACATATTTCAGAATTTCTTTCAGCCGATCCAGGGATTTGTTGTTTCTTAGGGGCAGCGGAAGTTCCCCGGAGGATACCAATGCGTAAAAGAACAGAAATAGTTGTCCCTTGACCGCAAGCTGATAGCCTTTGGGAAAGGTTTTGCAGATCTCATCTATGGCGTCCAGGCAGGAAGACAGGGCGGGGTACAGGGGGGAATCCGGAGAAAAATAATTGGGAAACAGAAGCTGCCCCTGTATCAGAGGCTGCAGGAATTGCTCGCTGCAGTGGTCATTCTGGGCGGCGATCAGCATGGAGAGCTGAAAAATAATATTTTCATATTCCATGGAATCATGTTCCAACTGTTCGATGGAATGAAGCTGTCCCGGCGGAACGATGACAATATCACCTGCGGCCGCCTGAAATGGCGCAAGATTCACGGCAATCCGGCCCCGTCCTTTCTTAATATAGATGATTTCCATATCATTGTGCCAGTGAAGAGGCACCTCAGTAAAGTCCAGGGGAATGCTGCAGAGATAGATATTAAAGGGAAAACTGCCCTGTCCATGGGATTTCAGTTCCTGTGTGTTTTCATATTCTAAAATATTCACGGCGTTGGCCTCCTTCCTGATTTGATAGTATTGTACTATATTTTGCCATCATACTGCAAGAAAAATCAGAACAAAGAGGTTATACTATGCCTGTAGAACACAAGGAAACAAATGGAAAAACTGGAATAAGCGGCAAAAGATTGGGAATGATTATAATAAAAATGTGAATTATAGAATGGAGGAGATCATATGAGCGTCAATGTGAGAGAATTACTGGAACAGAAATGCTGCAACAATATTGCGGCCTGCACCGATGAACAGATTTACTACGGTCTTTTGGGAATTGTAAAAGATCTGGCAAAGGAAAAAGAAAGCAGCGAAGGAAAGAAAAAAATATACTATATTTCAGCGGAATTTCTGATTGGAAAACTGCTTTCCAACAATCTGATTAACCTGGGAATTTACGATGAAGTGGCCAAGATGCTGCAGCAGTACGGCAAGGATATCAACCTGATTGAGCAGGTAGAGCCGGAACCCTCCCTGGGAAACGGCGGACTGGGACGGCTGGCGGCGTGTTTCCTGGATTCCATGGCAACTTTGGGAATGAACGGGGACGGCATCGGGTTAAATTACCATTTCGGACTGTTCTTGCAGACCTTTGAGAACCGCCTGCAGAAAGAAAACAAGAATCCCTGGCTGCAGCCGGAGAGCTGGCTTACCAGAACCGATGTTGTGTATCCTGTGCAGTTCGGCGGATTTACCGTATGGTCCAGAATGTATGATCTGGATGTGACCGGATTTGAAAACAGAACCAATAAGCTGCATTTATTTGATATTGAGACAGTGGACGAAGGCCTGGTGGGAGACGGAATCAATTTTAACAAAGGGGATATCATGAAGAACCTGACGCTGTTCTTATACCCGGATGATTCCGACGACGCAGGACGGCTGCTGCGGGTGTATCAGCAGTATTTCATGGTGAGCAACGCGGCAAGGCTGATTCTGTCTGAATGCGAGGCGAAGGGATGCAAGCTGTATGACCTGCCGGATTACGCTGCTATTCAGATTAACGATACCCATCCCAGCATGGTAATTCCGGAATTGATCCGCCTGCTGATGGAGCGGGGCGTCCGCATGAGCGACGCCATTGACATTGTGTCCAAGACCTGCGCCTACACCAATCATACCATTTTGGCGGAAGCGCTGGAAAAATGGCCCATGGATTACCTGAACCGCGTGGTTCCTCAGCTAATGCCTATTATCCGTGAGCTGGATACCATGGTAAAAGATAAATTTGAAGACAAATCCGTAGCAATCATTGACGAGGAGAACCGTGTACATATGGCAAATATGGACATTCACTACGGTTACAGCGTCAATGGCGTGGCATACCTTCACACCGAGATTCTGAAGAAAAATGAATTGAATAATTTCTATCGGATTTATCCGGAGAAATTCAATAATAAGACCAACGGAATTACCTTCCGCCGCTGGCTGATGCACTGCAACAAGGGCTTAAGCCATTATCTGGATCAGATCATTGGAACCGGCTGGCATAAGAATGCCGATGAATTGGAGAAGCTTTTGGCTTTTGCGGAGGACAAAGCGGTATTGAACCGGTTATTGGAGATTAAGCAGGAAAATAAAAAGAATCTGGCTGCTTATCTGAAAGATTCCCAGGGACTGGAAATTGACGAGAACTCCATTTTCGATATCCAGATCAAGCGTCTCCATGAGTACAAACGCCAGCAGATGAACGCATTGTACGTGATTCACAAGTATCTGGAGATTAAGAAAGGCAAGACGCCGGCGACGCCCATTACTGTTATTTTCGGGGCAAAAGCAGCGCCTGCTTACGTGATAGCGAAAGACATCATCCATTTGATTTTATGTCTCCAGGAGCTGATTAACAATGATCCGGAAGTAAGCCCTTACCTGAAAGTGGTAATGGTGGAAAACTACAATGTGACCAATGCGGAAAAGCTGATTCCTGCCTGCGATATTTCCGAGCAGATTTCCTTAGCTTCCAAAGAGGCGTCTGGGACCGGAAATATGAAGTTTATGTTAAACGGCGCAGTGACCCTGGGAACTATGGACGGCGCTAATGTGGAAATCGCGGATCTGGTGGGCAAAGACAATATTTATATTTTCGGCGAAAGTTCCGATACAGTCATTGCACATTATGAGAAAGCAGACTATGTTCCAAGGAAATTTTACGAGGAAAATGAAGATATTAAGGAAGCCATGGACTTTATGGTAGGCGAGGAAATGATGAAGGTTGGGCACAGGGAACACCTGGAGCGGCTTTACCATGAACTGCTGAACAAAGACTGGTTTATGACATTGCTGGATTATGAAGATTACGCGGCAAAGAAAGAAGAAATGTATCAGGATTACGAGGACAGAACCGCATGGGCCAAAAAGATGCTTGTGAACACGGCGAAAGCAGGATTTTTCTCTTCCGACCGTACCATTGCGGAATATGACAAAGATATCTGGAAATTGAATTAGACCTGGATTTGAGAGCTGAGGCTGTCGGAAAATGACGAATTTCCACAATATATACTATTGCGTTTCAAAGCGTATATTGTGCGTAAATTTCATTTTCCGGCAGCCTCATTTTTATGTGGAAAATAATTTGGGAATATGGTATCATTTTCCAAGATAAAGGAAAGCAGAGGCGTCAATTATGAAAAATCTTAAGAAAAAGCACAGAATAACGTATTCTGCATATTTTTTTGTACAGATCTTATGTGTACTGCTGGCTCTGTTTGATATCACGGTAACCTGTGTTTCCACGTATAAAATATTAGATGAAAATGTGGGAAATCAGCTTGAACTGACAGAGGGAAAGATTGCGGAATATATGAACAATGTATGGAATTTGGCAGATTCCATCGCAAATAATCATGAGATGTGGGAGGTGGATGATTCTCTGGATGAAAATGTTAAGAAGCTGGTTTCTTTTTCGGAACAATATGGACTGTATTCCATCGGAATTGCCAAAGCCAACGGAGAGTTTGCGGATACCAACGGCGGCGGAATCATCAATATCAGCGATGAGCCTCAGTTCCAGGAAGTGAAGTCAGAGCAGCAGGATATGCTTACAGACATTTACCAGGCGGATCATCAGGGAAATCCGGAGGTGTTTACCATCTGGAAATCCGCCTTTGACGAAGAGACAAAAGAGTGGGACGGGGCGGTGGAAATTACCGTGTTGGCCGACTACATGCAGGAGATTGTGGAGGGGGATTCTCTGGACGGAAAATACTATTTCTGCATGTACGACAGTGAATTGAACGCCAGCGCCCATGCGGATATTGCGGCCAAAGGACAGAGCCTGGAAGAGAATTACCGGTCAAATGTCTGGGTCAGCAGGGAGCAGGAGAAGATTAAATCTGCCCTGATTCAGCAGCAGGAAATTTCCTATTGGAAGATCTATAAGGGGAAAATTCAATACTGCAAAGTGATCCCTGTGGAGAACACCAATTGGAGTCTGTCCATCCGTACCGATGTGGTGAAATGCTATCAGGCGCCGCTGCTTGCGTTGCTGAGCAAAGTGCTGGTGTATCTGGTGGCGGCTATTTTATTTTGGTGGAAGGGAAGCCGGGAGGAACGAAGGCTTCAGTCGACCTTCAGCTGGATGACGGATACGGTGGACGAGGTGTTTATTCTGCAGAACGCGGATACCAATGAAATGGAGTATATCAGCAATAACGCGGAGCGGATTATGGGATATTCCCCGGAAGAAATCCGCAGTCAGCAGGAGCTGATCAATGAATGGCTGCTGGAGAATAATATTGATCTGGAGGAATTGTCCCGCAGCCAGGATTATCAGTTTCAGCGGAAAATTGCCAATCCCCATACGGGAGAGGAACGGGAATTTGACATACATATCTATGTAAGAAACGGGAAAATAGGCAATTATCAGATTGTGGTAATTACAGATAAGACCAGGGAGTTAAAACAGAAAGAGGCGCTGGAGACTTCTCTGATTCAGGTGAAAAACGCCAGCAAAGCCAAAAGCAGGTTTTTGTCCAACATGAGCCATGATATCCGCACGCCCATGAACGCCATTGTGGGCATGACCACCATTGCCAAAATGAATCTGGATAATCCCAGGCGTTTGGAGGACTGCATTCAGAAAATAGAGCTGTCGTCCATGCATTTAAAGAGCCTGATTAATGACGTGCTGGATATGTCCAGAATTGAGAGCGGCAAGGTGATGCTCAATGAAGAGGCGTTCAATTTGGTTGCCATGCTGCATGAGGTGGAGGCGGTGATCCAGGTGCAGGCAGAGGCAAAGAAGCAGGAATGGACGGTGGATTTGTCGAACATCATTCATGAAACAGTGATTTCAGATAAGCTGCGCATACAGCAGATATTGACGAATGTACTGGGCAACGCAGTGAAATTTACGCCGGAGGGCGGCCAGATCAAGCTGTCTGTGGAAGAGAAAGAAAGCCAGAATAAAGAAGTGCGGTATTATGAATTCTATTGTATGGATAACGGAATCGGAATGTCAAAAGAGACGCAGGAGAAAGTTTTTGTGCCCTTTGAGCGGGGAGAGGCGAAAAAAACAGGAGGAATTGAAGGCACCGGGCTGGGCATGGCAATCACCAAAAATATTGTCACCATGATGAACGGAACCATCGATATTATCAGCAGCCCGGGAGCAGGAAGCACCTTTATTATACGGATTCCCATGCAGAATGAGAACAATGCGGCGGATCTGGAGGCGGAGGAAGTATCCGGCCCGGCAGAGCCGGTTTGTTTCAGAGAAGGAACAGTGCGGATCCTTCTGGTGGAAGACAATGAACTCAATATGGAAATTGCGAAAGAGCTGCTGGGAATTACCGGAGCGGAAATTGAACTGGCCTGGGACGGAAAAGAAGGGCTGGAGCAATTTGCGGAGCATCCGGCGGATTATTATGATATTATTTTAAGCGACGTGCAGATGCCGGAAATGAACGGGTACGAGATGACGCAGGCAATCCGCTCCATGAACCGGGACGACGCCAGGAAAATACCCATTGTTGCCATGACTGCCAACGCGTTTTCCAATGATGTGATAAAAGCCCGCCAGGCCGGTATGACCGCCCACATTTCCAAGCCCATTGATTTAAAGGATCTTTACGGCGTTCTGCGCAGATGGGTTTCCAAAGAAAAGCAGGAAGAGGGATAAACAGAAGCGTTCGTCATTTTTGCGCAGAAGAGTCTCTCAAAAGAGACAGGAAGGGGTACAAAGTGAGATATCAACAGATTACACAGGGGCGTTTCATAGAACGCCCCAACCGTTTTATTGCAATGGCGCAAATCAATGGAAAAGTTGAAAAATGCCATGTCAAAAACACCGGCAGATGCCGGGAGCTTCTGATCCCAGGCGCCGAGATCTGGCTGGAGAAAAGCTCTAATCCCAACCGGAAAACCGCTTATGATTTGGTGGCTGTCCGCAAACAGGAAAAGATCATCAATATGGATTCCCAGGCGCCCAATCAGGCAGTGCGGGAATGGCTGGAGCAGAGATCGGATCTAACCTGTATTAAACCGGAATATAAGTACGGAGATTCCCGGATCGATTTCTATGGAGAAGCGGGAAGAAACGGTGAGCGGAAATTCCTGATGGAAGTAAAGGGAGTGACTCTGGAAGAGGATGGCGTTGCCAGGTTTCCGGACGCGCCCACGGAGCGGGGCGTTAAGCACATGCTGGAGTTGGAAAAGGCCGTCCGGGAGGGCTATGAAACCTGGATACTCTTTGTGATTCAGATGAAAGGAATCCGTTGGTTTGAGCCGAATGACCGCACGCATCCCCAGTTTGGGGAAACGCTGCGGCGGGTGCGCCAGGCGGGCGTGGGAGTCCTGGCTTACGACTGCCTGGTGACAAATGATGAGATAACACTGGATCAGCCGGTAGAAATCAGGCTGCAGAGGTGAAAACTGCCCTTTGGCTAAAGAACTGCGGATAAGTTATTTCTGCACAGTTCCTTAGCAAAGGGCAGAGCATTTTCAGTCTATTTCTCTTCTTCCGAAGGTTCCGGAAGCCGAATGAAAATCTTGTGAATCCGGTTCTTTTCCATTTCTTCCACACGGAAAAAAATATTTTCCGGCGTGGTGACAGATTCTCCTGCCGTAGGCAGGTGATCCAACAGTCCGATCAGATAGCCTCCGATGGAATCATAGTCTTCGGAAACCAGATCCAGGTTCAGCATATCGTGCAGATCATTGAGATTGGTAGAGCCCTGCACCATATATTCCAGTTCGCTGATTTTCTGAATGTGATCTTCTTCGTCCATATCGTATTCGTCGCGGATTTCTCCCACAATTTCCTCCAGCAGATCTTCTAAAGTGATCAGGCCGGCCGTTGCGCCGTATTCATCCAGCACAATTGCAATATTGATTGAGGATTTCCGCATTTCCAGAAGAAGTTCAGCGGTATTTTTGTGTTCATAGGTGTAGTAGGGTTTGCGGAGGATATTTCGGACGGAAAACTGATCTTTGTCCTCGTATAACAGTAAATCCTTCATATTGATAATGCCTACCACATTGTCTGTGGAGTCTTCATAAACCGGGAGGCGGGTGAATTTGTCCTCCCGAAAGATCTCCAGCAGTTCATAGTAAGTGCTGTTGATGTCAGCAAATGTCATGTCAATCCGGGGAACCATAACCTCCCGGGCCTGGGCGTCGCCGAAATCGAATACGTTATTGATCATTTCCCGTTCTTCTGTTTCGATGACCCCTTCTTCGTGGCTCACATCCACAATGGTGCGCAGCTCGTCCTCCGTCATGGTGTTCTGGGCGCCGGAAGCGTCCACACGCAGCAGGATCAAAAAGCCGAGAGCCAGTTTATTGATAATGAAAATTGCGGGAGTCAGTAGTTTCATCAGCCAGCCGATCACCCCTGCATAGGCCAGCGAGATTTTGTCGGAATGAATGGTAGCAAATGTTTTCGGTGAGATTTCGCCGAAAATAAGCACCAGCAGCGTTAAAATTCCGGTTGCGATTCCTGCTCCTGCGTTTCCAAAAAGCTTTGTAGCCAAAGTTGTAGCAAGAGAGGCTGATGACAAGTTCACGATATTGTTGCCAATCAGGATGGCACTGAGCATTTTGCCGGAGTCGTCGGTAATTTCCAGCACCTTCTTGGCCCGTTTATTGCCTTCCTCCGCCATGCTTCTTAAGCGGATCTTGTTAGAAGTTGTCAAAGCAGTCTCTGCGGAAGAAAAAAATGCAGATAACATGAGTAAAATAAGAATAATAATTAATTGTATGACGTCACCTGAATCCAAGTACATCTCTCCTTTCCCTACATTAATATAACGGATACAGCAGGAATTTGCAAGAAGTTCCAGGAAGTTTAGGGAAATTTTAGAAAAAAGAAGTGTAATAGTTTCAGAAAGGCCGGAATAAAATGACAGTGAAAGGGACATCCACAGGAGGGAGGAAAAGGAATGGAAAAGAAATTGCGGAGGGCGCCCGGCAAAGGCCAGGGGGAGAGCAAACCGGCGTTTTCCCTGTTATCCATATTGAAAATTTTGCTTGCCATGTATATGGTAACGGGAATTATGCTGCTGATTTTGTCTGCTATGCTTTATAAGATGCAGCTCAGTGAAAGCGTTGTCTCCATTGGAATTGTGCTGATCTATGTGATATCCGGACTTTTGGGGGGCTTTTTAAGCGGAAAAGTGATGAAGCGGAAGCGTTTTATCTGGGGAATGGCGATGGGCGCGTGTTATTTTCTGATTCTGGCGTTGGGATCTGTCATATTCCAGAAAGGACTCAATATGGAAATGTCCAGATTTGTAACTACGCTGGTTCTGTGCACGGCGTCGGGGATGATCGGCGGAATGGCAAGTTAAACAGCCGGCATATGATACATAGGAAATACAGCGAATGTTTCATGTGCGAACACGGACGGAAAGTCAGGATGGCCCTTTGGCACGCAAACTGGGCAACGTTCCGGCAAACTAACTGCTAACGGAGTCTAAGGAAGTCAGGAAAGCCTTCCTTCCTAAGTCTCCATAAGCAGTGGATTTCGCCTTCACTAAGAGCGCCCATGAATCGTTTGCTTAGCCAAAGGGCCATCCTGACTTTCCTGTGTATCAAAATATAGATTGTTCGCTCTAGTGTGCATATTAATATTTTTTTAAGAAATTTATTGAGTTTTATTTTTAAAATCACTATTATAATATCTGTATTCTGATATACCCTAACCCGGATAAACCGGAACCCAAATTTTACCATTTTGCGCAAGAAATCGTTCTTAAGGGCCTAAGTATATTTGCGAGGATAAATTACCCATTGCTGCATCCGGCGAAACGGCACAAAAATTACAAGGAGAAAAAGACATGGAACAACAGACCATATTGGTGGTAGACGACAACAAAGAGATTGTGTTTTCTCTTGCAAAACTATTGGAATATGAAGGATACCGGACATTAAAGGCTTACGACGGGCTGGAGGCCCTGGAGATCCTGCGGGAGAATTCCGTGGATTTGATCCTGCTGGATGTGATGATGCCCAGGCTGAACGGATTGTCAGCTTTGATGAAAATAAGGGAAACCAACAAAATTCCGGTGATTATTTTATCGGCAAAAACGGAAGAGAGCGATAAGGTTTCCGGCCTTGTGATGGGGGCGGATGACTACATCGCCAAGCCGTACAATCCGGCGGAGCTGACAGCCAGGGTGGCAGCCCAGCTCAGACGTTATCATACCTGGGGCGGCAGCGCTCCTAAGGTTCAGGACGATATGATTGTCAACGGCAGCCTGGTGCTGGACCGCAAAACGAAGAAAGCCATTGTGGACGGCACAGAAGTCAAGCTGACAGCCACGGAATATAAGATCCTGGAACTTCTGATGGAGCATCCGGGCCAGGTGTTTTCCGCAGAAAAGATTTATGAAAGGGTTTGGAAGGAAGCTGCCACTTATGCAGTGGAAAACACGGTGATGGTACATATCCGCCATATTCGGGAGAAGTTAGAGATTGACACGAAGAATCCCAAATATGTAAAGGTGGTATGGGGCATTGGCTATAAAATGGAAAAATATTGAGAAAGATCAAAAGAAAAGCCGGCATTGAAAGTAAGGCAGAGCTATAAGGATGGTGCGGAAAGTTGACAATAAAACGGAACAATATGAAAGAAAAACCCCAAAAGGGGAAAAGCAGTGCAGGAACGGCTGCAAAATGGAAAAATATAAAAGCGGGAAAAAGGGCAGTGCAGCTGCTGAAAAAGATTTTGAAGACAAACGAAATCTGGCTGGTTCCCGGGATTGCAGGCTGCATCTTTGGATTTATGATGCTGTCGGACGTCATTTCTTATCGTTATACGCCCACCATATATAATATTCAGGAAGGCTCTTTTATGAACCTCTGCTTTGCGGCAGGTTTTACAGGGATATTGAGATTTATACTGCTTTATGGAACCCGGAATTGGGACATCCAGTCCAAAAGTTTTTTTCGGGAATGGGAGCGGAAACAGAGAAAGTGGCAGTTAATTCTGGGGGTGATTGCGGGAGCAGCGCTGACCGCAGCCATTCTGAATTTCAGCCACAGGCTTAACAATACCTGGGAATACGGCAATTTAAGCGGAGCCTATATTCCTTTGGGAACTGTGGCAATCCAGTGGATTGTTTGCAATTTTGTTCTGAATGCCTATATGAAAGAGCAGCTTAGGCGGTACATGGAGAATCTGGAACAGATTAATCAGAAAAATTTGGAGGCGGCGCTGCGCAGCGAACAGATGAAAGTAGATTTGATTTCCAATGTGTCTCATGATTTAAAGACTCCCCTCACATCCATGGTTGGTTACATCGAATTGATGAAAAAAGAGGAATTGAGTGATATATTGTCTGACTATATTGAAGTCCTTTCCCGGAAGGCCCAGAAATTAAAAGAAATGATAGACAGTCTGTTTGATTTGGCAAAAACCAGCAGCGGAAACGTAGAACTGCACATGGAGTCTCTGGAGCTGAACCGCCTGATTACGCAGGTGAAGGCGGATATGGAGGATAGAATTGCAGAAAGCGGCCGGGAATTTGTGGTGATTCTCACAGAAGAGCCTACAGACTTTACCGCGGACAGCGGCTATATGTACCGGATTTGCCAGAATCTTTTGGAAAATGCATTGAAATACTCCCAGGAGCATACCAGAATTTTTCTGAAAACAGCGGTAACGGAAGAGGGGACAAAAGTGCGGTTTGAGATTACCAACACCGCAGGCTATCCCATGAACTTCACCAAAGAACAGATTGTAGAGCGTTTTGCCAGAGGCGATGAATCCAGAACCACCGAAGGCAACGGCCTGGGTCTTGCCATCGTGAACACCTACACAGCAGCCCTGGGCGGCCAGTTTGACGTAACCATCGACTGCGACCAGTTCCGCGCCTCCGCGGAATTTTTCAAATAACACTTTTCATTTAAAAAAAACTATGATATACTTGACCATGAGGAGGGACCCGGCCCAAAACGAAGAACCTCCATAAACTAACCCCAGAAAGGAAGTATTTCAAAATGAAACACGTAAAAACATTAAATACAAAAAGACTACAGAACACAGTTAAAAAAGGCGGCTGCGGAGAATGCCAGACCTCCTGCCAGTCTGCGTGCAAGACAAGCTGCACCGTAGGAAACCAGAGCTGTGAGAACAAGTAGAGCGCATTTGAAAAGCATAAGAATAAAACCGGACCGTTCGCATCAAACGAGCGGTCATTTGTGCGTTGTGCGCGCGAAAGCGTGAAAGACGCCGAACAAGGATGGAAAGCGAGGAAACCGGCAGTGGTTCACCAGTATAAAAATAACGGTTACAATATCGTTTTGGATGTAAACAGCGGGGCCATACATATTGTAGATGATGTGACCTTTGACCTGATTCCCCTGTTTGAGAAAGAACTGGCAAAAGAAGAGATTATTTCGTATCTGGATGGAAAATATCCAGTGCAGGACATTGAGGAAAGCTATGAAGAGGTAAAAACTCTGGCAGAGGAACAGCAGCTTTTCACCAGTGATGAATATGAAGATTACATGGAGCAGTTTAAGGACAGGCCTACAGTGGTCAAAGCATTGTGCCTGCATATTGCTCATGACTGCAATCTGGCCTGCCGTTACTGCTTTGCCGAGGAAGGGGAATACCATGGAAGAAGGGCTATGATGTCTTTTGAAGTGGGAAAGGCGGCATTGGATTTTCTCATTGCGGCCTCGGGTAACCGGCGGAATCTGGAAGTGGATTTTTTCGGCGGGGAGCCTTTGATGAATTTTGAAGTGGTGAAGGAGCTGGTTGCGTACGGAAGGGAACAGGAGAAAATTCACAACAAGAATTTCCGGTTTACCCTGACCACCAACGGCGTGCTGCTGAATGATGAGATTATGGAATTTGCCAATCAGGAAATGGCAAATGTGGTGTTAAGCATTGATGGAAGAAAAGAAGTCAATGACAGGATGCGGCCGTTTCGGAAAGGCGCTGGCAGCTATGATTTGATTGTGCCGAAATTTCAGAAGTTTGCCAAGAGCAGGAATCAGGAAAAGTATTATGTGCGGGGGACTTTCACCCGCAAGAATCTGGATTTCTCCCAGGATGTGCTGCATCTGGCGGATTTGGGATTTCAGCAGATTTCTGTGGAGCCTGTGGTGGCGCCTCCGTCCGAGGAATACGCGCTGTGCGCCGAGGATTTGCCTCAGTTATTTGAGGAATATGACAAGCTTGCCCAAGAGATGATAAAGCGTCACAGAGAAAGGCGGGATTTTAATTTCTTTCATTTTATGATAGATTTGGAGGGCGGCCCCTGTGTGGCAAAGCGGCTTTCCGGCTGCGGATCCGGAACAGAGTATCTGGCCGTGACGCCCTGGGGGGATCTGTATCCCTGCCATCAGTTTGTGGGAAATGAAGAATTTCTCATGGGAAATGTGTTAGAAGGCGTGAAAAATACAGAACTGCAGAAGGAATTTAAACAATGCAACGTCTATGCAAAAGAAAACTGCAGGAACTGTTTTGCCAAATTTTACTGCAGCGGCGGCTGCGCGGCCAATTCCCATCATTTTCACGGAAGCATTACGGATACCTATGAAATCGGCTGTGAGCTTCAGAAAAAGCGGATTGAATGCGCCATTATGATAAAAGCTGCCCTGGCAGAAGAATAAAGTAAGGAAGGAAGAAATCATGAAAAAAAGTAAAGCAACAGGGATTTTGGCTCTGATTCTGGCTATCATGGTGGGTATGACCTGGTACGCGGGAACCATTATCTCGACGGTTGGCGTAGGAGAGAACCGGAATATCAAGCTGGGACTTGACCTTGCAGGTGGTGTCAGCATCACCTACCGGGCAGTGGATGAGAATCCCTCTGCCGAAGATATGAAGGACACGGTGTACAAGCTGCAGAAACGTGTGGAGGTCTACAGCACAGAGTCCACTGTATATCAGGAAGGAAACGACAGAATTAACATTGAGATTCCCGGCGTTTCCGACGCGAACGCTATATTAGAAGAGCTGGGTAAGCCCGGTTCCCTGGAATTCCAGAATGAGGAGGGGGAAACCCTTGTTTCGGGAACAGATATCAAGAATGCCCAGGGCGGCACTTATACAGATAATATGGGAAACCGCCAGTATGCTGTGGATTTGACTCTGACAGACGAGGGAGCGGAGAAATTTGCCAAAGCCACGGCTGACAATGTGGGCAAGACGCTGCCGATTGTTTACGACGGTCAGGTCATCAGCGAACCGGGCGTAGATGAAGCGATTACCGGAGGAACGGCCCAGATTACCCATATGGAAAGTTTTGAGGCTGCAGAGGAACTGGCCTCCATCATCCGTATCGGTTCCCTGTCTCTGGAATTAGAAGAGCTCCATTCCAAGGTAGTGGGCGCTCAGTTGGGAGAAGAAGCCATTTCCACCAGTTTGAAAGCAGCTCTCATTGGTCTGATTCTGGTGATGCTGTTTATGATTGTGATTTACCGGGTGCCGGGATTCACCGCCAGCCTTGCTCTTGTGCTGTATTCCGCGCTGACGGTTTGGGCGCTGTGGATTTTTGATATCACATTGACCCTGCCGGGTATTGCGGGTATTATTTTGTCCATCGGTATGGCAGTGGACGCCAATGTTATTATTTTTGCCCGTATCCGGGAAGAAATCGGAGCTGGCAAGACCGTAAGCACTGCTATTAAGTTGGGATACGAGAAGGCTCTTTCCGCCATTGTGGACGGCAATATTACCACATTGATTGCAGCAGTAGTGCTGGGAACCAGAGGTTCCGGTTCGGTCAAAGGCTTTGCCTACACATTGGGAATTGGTATTGTATTGTCCATGTTTACCGCGTTGGTAGTGACGCGCTGGCTGATGAAATGCTTCTATGCGCTGGGCGTGCAGGACGCTAAATTTTACGGTTCTACCACGGAACGAAAAACGATTCATTTTCTGGGAAAACGCATGGTATTTTTTGCCATTTCCGGAGTATTGATTCTGGCAGGCGTTGTGGGAATGGTCATCAATAACTCAAAAGACGGAAGTATCCTGAATTACAGTCTGGATTTTGTAGGCGGAACTTCCACCACAGTGACTTTTAATGAAGATTACACCATCAATGAGATTGATGAGAACATTGTTCCGGTAGTGGAAGAGGTTACCGGAGATCCCAATGTTCAGACCCAGAAGATTGAGGGGACCAATCAGGTGGTGATTAAGACCCGTTCTCTGGAACTGGCGGAACGTGAATCTCTGAATCAGGCGTTGATTGATAAATTTGACGTCAGCGAGGACGGAATTATTGCTGAGAATATCAGTTCCACAGTAAGCAACGAAATGAAATCAGACGCAATCTGGGCCGTGATTATCGCAACCATCTGTATGCTGATTTATATCTGGTTCCGGTTTAAGGATATCCGGTTTGCAGGCAGCGCGGTAATCGCCCTTTTGCATGACGTGCTGGTAGTGCTTGCATTCTATGCAGTGGCAAGGATTTCGGTAGGAAATACCTTTATTGCATGTATGCTGACCATTGTTGGTTACTCCATCAACGCTACCATCGTTATCTTTGACCGAATCCGTGAGAATCTGGGAGGAAGCAAGAAGAAGGAGCCCCAGGCTCTGATGGAAATTGCCGATCGGAGTATCACTCAGACATTGTCCAGAAGTATCAATACTTCGCTGACTACCTTTATTATGGTATTTGTGCTGTTTATACTGGGCGTCAGCTCCATCCGGGAATTTGCCCTTCCTCTGATGGCAGGCATTATCTGCGGCGGTTACTCTTCGGTATGTATTACCGGTGCGCTGTGGTATGTGTTTAAAGTAAAATTTGCAAAGAAATAGATAAGTCATTTGATGTCTGCAAGTGGAATTATCATGATGTGTACAGATGAAATCTGTAAGTCCCAATGAGCGGACAGTTCGAAAAGGAAGCTGCCGGGAAATGAAATTTACCTGCCTATACGGCGGGCGGACATTTCCTGGCAGTTCTTTTATTAATACGATGCGTGCCAGCAGCCACCACAATATTAATAAATATATTTGAAAAAAACATTGTTTTTTTGTGCTTAATAGACAAAAAAATATATTGTTTTTTTGTTATTCTGCGAATTGACAAAAAATTAGTATTTGAGATAATATATAGTTGATTGAAAATTGGACGGATATGTGTGAGGGGCTGGAGCGTGTTTTTTGCATTTGATATTATTATTGAAAGACAATATCAATAATTTATAGCATAGACTGACACGGTATTAATCTATATAGAATAGAATAAAATAGAATTATAATTTACATTATAGATAAATGCCAAATGGGAGTATACAATGAGAAATAGGAAAAACATATATGATGATTGGACGATTGATTTCAAAAAAATATTAGTCTGTATTACAATCATCGTATTGGGCATCTTAATTAATATTGAGGAACCAAAAGCATTTGCAGTGGCAATAGTTGTTCAAGGAATCAGTAATGTAGATAATTTTTGGGAGTATCTAAAAGCCAAGATAGAGACGCCATTAAAAATACTAAGCGCAATAACAATACTTCTTTCTGTTATAGCTGTCACGGTCTCCATTACGGTATTAGCGGACAAAAGCAACCTTTATGATTTAAGCAAAAATAGTTATGCAATTTATTACATGATAGGCTTCGCAGTATCTGCTGCATTTCCTATTATATTATTGCTGACAGACTTAATTCTAAACCTAAAAAAAGAAAAAATAGCAGTGCATGGAGGTGTGGAAAATGAACCTGAACTCTAATATTTTCATATTTATCATAGTAGCAATTATAATGTTTGTATTGAGTGTTGCATGGTACGTTTTTTATGCCAATTATTTGAAAAAACAGAATAATATGCATATAACTAGCAAAAATGAGAGAACAACGGTTTTAGAATTGGTTAAATTTGACCCCAACTGGGAAGAAATACCTGCATCTTGTCAAATAGAATTGCCAAATTCAGATGACAATATTGCAGATGCATTGCCGTATATAAAAAAATCGGATTTTGCATCTGAATTATTGGAGAATTTATATGAACGCACAAGAATTTAAAACTTTTTGGGATGATTGCTTTATCCCAACATTCAATGAATTGAAAAAAACAGACAATGCTCTTTACATTCGTGACGGAAGCAGGGACTCTTTATGCAGGGAATACAATGATATTAAAAACTTTGTAAAAAGGGCATTCATGAAACAAACTGCAATGGAGATAAAATTAGACAGGCACAAAATAGCGGCATGTTTGGCGAAAGCAATTGTTTTGGAACGTCCGATATGCAAAGCTATTGAAAGTGGTTATACGGGAAAAGAGACTGAGTTTACCATAGCAAATGAGGTAATGGCATTTTCATCAGCAATGTCTATCATGAAAGCATACATAGAATACAAATTTAATAAACAAGATCCTTGTATTGAAAATTTTAAGTATGCATACAGCGAAATATGCAAACATGGTTTTACTTTTCCAGAAACAATCATGAATGTTGATTACAAATCGTCCGTTTGTTGGGCTTGGCATCATAACGCAATTGATGGGTATTTTGATATTTTAGGAAATGCTAATTTATTTTTTATGATTGAAAATTATTCACTAGCTGCTTATGAAAATAAAAATATCTCATAGTCCCAAACGCAAAAAAGCCAGAATGTTTTTTTGCGTCTGGGACTATGTTTTATGCCAGAAGGATTTTTGTTTATGCATCTCTTGCGTACTCATGTCAACAGTGCCAATCACTGCTTACAGAGACTTTACTTATAAATCACCACCGTGTCCCCGCGGTAAATACGGGTGCTTCCCTGTGGAATCAGGTTTTCCTCCTGACGCTTGATCAGGGCAATCAGAAGGTTTTCCGGGAGATTCAGTTCTGCAATGGTTTTCCCGCACCAGGGATGGCTGAGCGTAATCTGGATTTCTTTCAGCTTGCGGTCATTTTCGCTGCGGTAGGCGGGTACGCTCAAAATCACAGTATCCTCTGCGTGAATCCTGGTATTTCCCCTGGGTATAATGGTTTCATTGTCCCGTTTGATCATAAGGGCGAGAGAACCGGTGGGAAAGCAGACTTCCTGGACAAAACGGTTCTCCCAGTTGTGGCCTCTGGGGATATACATCTGCATCAGCGTCAATTCAGAATCGTCCTGGTAGTCGTTGAAGGTTTTGCGGATGTCGGAACTGTTGTCCACCATATCCAGTTTTTCAGCGGCAAAAGGAAGCAGAGAACCCTGAATTGCCACAGAGAGCATGGAGATAAAGAAGACAATATGGAACAAGTCATGTTCCAGCGTTATGCCGCCGGCAATCACCATGATGGCAAATACGATGGAGGCAGCTCCCCGAAGCCCTGACCAGGAAATCAGGAGGCACTGCCGCAGGGAGGAATGAAAGGGAAGCATAATAAGGAATACTGCCGCAGGCCTTGCAATCAGCGTTAAAAACAACGCAATCGCCAAAGAGGGCAGGAAAACACCGGCAAACCGGTGGGGAAACGCCAGAAGCCCCAGCAGAAAAAAGATCAGGATCTGCGCAAGCCCTGTAATCCCGTCAAAAAAGTGTACCAGCGTAATTTTGTTATTGATGGCGCTGTTGCCCAGGATGATTCCGGTGAGATACACGCTCAGATATCCGTTTCCGCCGATCAGCGTGGGGAATGCGTAGGAGAGCAGCGCCAGGGCAATGACAAATACCGTGTCCATTCCTTCTGAAACAATGTCTCCCTTTTTTAATACCGCAATTCCGATAAATGCGCTGGCAATGCCGATTGCCGCGCCAAACACAATCTGAGTAAACATCATTAGGGGAATGGAGGCGCCGGCGTCGCCGGAAATCATGGCAAGGGCGATCATGGTGAGCATATAGGCCATGGGATCATTGCTTCCGCTTTCAATTTCCAGCAAAGGAGCTGTGGAGTTCTTAAGGTTCAGGTTCTTCGAGCGGAGAATGGAAAATACAGAGGCGGCGTCTGTGGAACTTAAGACGGCCCCAATCAAAAAACTTTCCGTAAAGGAAAAATGCAGCGCCAGGTGGCAGAACAGACAGGTAAGGAAGGCGGTAACCGCAACGCCGAAAGTGGAGAGCAGCGCGGCTTTTGCCGCAACCGGCCGGGCAGTCTGCCATTTTGTGCCGAAACCGCCGTAAAACATAATAAAAATCAGCGCAACGGTGCAGAGCTGTTCCGTTATTGTGTAATTGTTAAAAGAAATTTTAAACAGTCCGTCAGAGCCGAATATCATGCCCAGGGCCATAAAGCACAGAAGGGCGGGCATACCGAATTTATTGGAAAAGCGGTTTGCGATGATACAGGAGAGGATGACGGCGCAGCATAAAAGCAGCATAATCGCCATGGAAGATTCCTCCTTATGATATCTGAGAATGAGATGATTGGTTGCAGTAAATATGTAAGTATATGCCATTATAGCATAGAGCAGAAACAGAGAATGTGAAGATTTGATGAACTTTTCTAGCATAGAGCAGAAGCAGGGAATGTGAAGATTTGATGAATTTTTCAGAAAAAAGAAAAACCGGAAAGATCCGGCTTCTCTTTTTTGAGTTTTTTATGAGTGTATTCATTTCGGCAGCTAAGGAACTGTCCAGAAATCACTTTTAAATTCCGCGCAATATTTAAAAGTCATTTCTGAACAGTTCCTTAGCGATAAGCTTCTTAATGATTAAGCTTCTGTTTCAGTTTCTGCTTTCTTAACGCCTGCCCAGTCGTCGAATTTGTCCATAACGGCCTGGTATGTTCTCTGGGAAATATCCGGTAATTTGGAACCCCATGCGCCGGTGGCAGCTTTGAAGCCCTTTTCAAAAGCAGCGCGCATTTCCTCTGCCTTGGAAGAGTCTCCGCCGGTCAAAGCCTTGGCAAATTCAAGGATACGATCGGAAGTCTGCTCTACGCCCCAGTATCCGTCGTCAGCGATATCAGCCTGGGCCTGTGCTTTCACATCAGCGCTTACGGTAAACTTACCGCTGGCAAGGAATTTCCACATATCGTCAGCCTGGCCGATTTTCTTACCCTGGCTGGTCATCATCTTCTCTACCAGGCTTCTCATCTGGGAAGTTCTGGCTTCTGCGTCTTTCTTCAGACGGGCTACAATTTCATCTTTGGAATAGATGCCCTTGGTGGAAGAGCTGGAAGAAGTGCCCTTCTCATATACAACGCCTTTGTTCTCGGCGGCGTTCTTGGAAGTATCTGTCTTCTCAGCAGCCTGTGTGTTCTGCTGAACAGAAGTACTGTTATAAACGGCAGAGCTGTTTACATTATTTACGCTGTTTACGCTCATAGTATTGTCCCTCCTTGGCAAAAATGATTTGGTTGTCCGTAACCTGATGATAGTGTTACTCTTATCAATTATATCGGAAGATGCAGGAAATAATTAACACTTTCCCGGTATTATTTTGCATTCTGCACCTGCCGGATCAAGTCATAATTGCTGTCTTTGGCTTCCACAAATCCGGTCACCGGAGTGGCAATGCCGGAGAAATCTTTGAAATTTACAAAAGCGTTCTGAATCTGGCGGATGCGTTCCGGATCCATACTCCGGCCAAAAGCGATGGCGTCTTTCTGGATATTGCCGGTAGTGGAAATAATACGGATGCCGGACATATCCGTTCCGGCGGCCTGAGCCTTGTCGTATGCCTCGTTGTAAGTGGCGCCGGCGTCAAATTCACCGTTAATGACGCCCTGGATGACCTGATCGTGGCTTCCGGCAAAGGCGACATGCAAGAAGATGGATTCCGGATCAAGGCCGGCTTCTTTGATGCTGTGCTTTGCGTACAGATAGCCGGAGGCGCTGTTTTTGTCCACATAGGCAAAGGTTCTGCCAGGAAGATCCGCTAAAGTTTCGATTCCGGAATCCTTTCTGGTAATAATGTAGCCATTGTAGTAATCCTTGCCGTTGATCAGCGGAGTGGCCACCGGAATCAGCGGAGTCATTTCGGCGGCGGTGATATAGGCGAAAGGAGAGAACCAGCCGCCGTCTATGTTGCCTTCCCGGATCTGCTCGCCCAGAGCATTGTAATCTTTGACAATAATAATCTTTGCCTTCAGCCCCAGACTGTCAAAAATGCGGGCCAGCACCGGCTGATACATATTTTTGATATCATTGGGGGAGGTGAAGGGATTGATGCCGATTACGATATCATTTTCTCCCTTGACAGCGCACATGCTGTACTGAAGCTTCTCGCACATGGAACTGATGCTGTCGCAGCAGGAAAACAGAGTGTCCGTTTTTTTCTGATGCTGGGCAATCATGTCAATGGAATCCTGAGTCTGGCCTGCGGAAGTGGAAATGGTGTCAGTCAGCAGGCTCAAAGCCTCTCTCACATCGGAAGAAACCTCCACATTTGTCTGGGAAACTGCGGTGAGGTTCCCCATATTTTTCTTGATATCCGTAAGAGACTCATGGGTTCCCGCCAGAATTTGAACCGTGCTTTCCACAAACCCGCTGAGTTTTTCAATGGATTCTTCAGAATGTTTGGTGGATTCATGGCTGCTGTGAATATTTTCCTCTAATTCTTTCACGATATCTTCAATTTCATTGATAAAAGAATCTGTCTCATCGGAGAGCTTGCCTACTTCACCGGCCACAATGGCAAAAGCCTTGCCTGCTTCCCCTGCATGGGCGGCAGTGATAGAGGCGTTTAACGAAAGCAGCGTGGTCTCTTCGGAGATATTCTTGATATATTCTACAATCTTGTGAATACTCTGGGAAGATTCCAGCAGTTTCAGATTCGTTTCCTGGGTAATGCGCAGGGTTTCTGTCAGATCATGAAGCATGTGATAGGTTTCTTGGATGGTTTCGTTTTTCTCGGTAATATTTCTTAAAACAGTGTCAGCTTGTTCTTCCACCAACTGAATGTGCTCGTTCATTGTCTCGCTGTTGCTGTTGACCTGCTGAATTTTTTCTTCCACGAAGGCGGCCTGCTCCAGATTCTCAGCGGAAGAATTGGCAATCATCTGATTGTGGTTCACCAGGGTGGAAAAAGCTTCTTTGTTCTGTTTGGCAATCCACAGCAGATGCTCGGTGTCAAAGCCGAGGGTTTCCATCATATCGCTGATTTCCGAAAGAATCTGCTCATGTTCTCCCCTGGGACGGGAATTATTTTCAGAATCAGAGGAAACGGACGCGGTCTGGTTCGGTTTGGAGAAAAAATTTTTAAACATATGGTTCATTCCTTTCATCAGGGGCATGAAAAAGTTGATATATCAAGTCCAGTATAGCAGGAAGCAAAATCCCATGCAAGACAACATATAGTAAAAAATGTCAAAATGCGCCTGAAATATTGACTTTTTATGGAAAAAATGGTTAACTGTTAAGTAAGAATGTATACAAAATACAGGAGAAATGAGATGTTGGAATTAAGATTAAAGGCCCTTGCGAAGATCAATCTGGGACTGGATGTCCTAAGGCGCAGGGAGGATGGTTATCATGAAGTGCGGATGATTATGCAGACCGTAGGACTCTACGACAGAATCATTTTGAAAAAGACCAGGAAGCCGGGGATTCGGGTTAAGACGAATTTGTATTATCTTCCGGAGAATGAGAACAATCTGGTGTATCAGGCCGCAAAGCTTCTGATAGACGAGTTTGAGATTAAAAGCGGCGTGTTCATTGATCTGCAGAAATTTATTCCGGTAGCTGCCGGCATGGCGGGAGGCAGTTCCGACGCAGCGGCGGTGTTGTTTGGAATGAACCGGATGTTTTCTCTGAGGCTTTCCAAAGAAGAACTGATGAAGCGGGGAGTGAAAATTGGCGCGGACGTGCCCTACTGCATTCTGCGGGGAACGGCCCTGGCGGAAGGAATCGGGGAGCAGTTATTGCCCCTGCAGCCCATGCCCAGGTGTAAAGTATTGATTGCCAAGCCTCCCATCAGCGTATCCACAAAATTTGTATATGAGAACCTGAAACTGGATGAGGATACCCTGCATCCCGATATTGACGGCCTGATTGAGCGCATCAATGCCGGAGATTTGAGGGGCGCCGCAGCCCGTATGGGCAATGTGCTGGAAAGCGTAACCATTCCCAATTATCCGGTGATTGCCCAGATTAGAGAGGAAATGATAAAAGGCGGGGCGCTGAACGCCATGATGAGCGGGAGCGGTCCCACGGTGTTCGGGCTGTTTGAAGAGGACAGGCTGGCCCAGCAGGCATATCAGAAGCTGCGCAGAGGAGATTTGGCGAAACAGGTATATCTGACAGATATTTATAATAATGCAGGTAAAGTGAGTATGAAAAATAAAAAGCGAGGTAGAACATGACGGACAAGCTGGAATTAAATACAAATGCATATCTTCCCCTGCGGGACGTTGTCTTCCATACCCTGCGGGAAGCGATTTTAAAAGGAGAACTCAAACCTGGAGAACGTCTGATGGAGCTGCAGCTCGCGTCGAAGCTGGGGGTAAGCCGCACTCCCATCCGCGAAGCCATCCGCATGCTGGAATTAGAAGGGCTGGCGGTGACAATGCCCAGAAAAGGGGCGGAGGTGGCCAGAATGACGGAAAAGGACATGGAGGACGTACTTAAGATACGAAAGGCGCTGGATGAGCTGGCGGTGGGGCTGGCCTGTGACAATATGACGGAAGAAGAGCTGAAACAGCTGTATGTGGCTCTGAAAAATTTTGAAGAAAGCACCAGAAGCGGCGATGTGAAGCAGATTGCCCAGGCCGATGTGGAATTTCACGATTCCATCTATCAGGCCGCGGATAATCCTAAGCTGGTAACTATGCTGAATAATCTGCGGGAGCAGATGTACCGTTACCGGGTGGAATATCTGAAGAACGAGAGCATTTACCCAAGGCTCATTGAGGAGCATCAGGGGATTTATGACGGGCTGAAGCGAAAGGATAAGGAAACAGTGGTGGAAATTGTGAGCCATCATGTGGAAAATCAGGAGATTGTGGTGAAAAACATCATCCAGGAACAGGAATAGCAGTCCGGGAAAAATGATTCAGAAACAGGAATCAACGGACAGGCCGTCAGCGAAAAGCGATTCAGAAATGGTTGTCCGGGAAAAATGATTCAGAAACAGGAATAAAAAGGAAAATTCGGGAAAAAATAATGATAAATGTAAGAAAAGGATAGGCAAAAACTGCTTATCCTTTTTTTGCGGGATTCTCAGGCAGAGAGTCCCGCTGCAGGAAAGCAGGGAATTCAGGCAGAGAATCCTGCTGCAGGAAGGCAGGGAACTCAGGCAGAGAGACCGGCTGCATGGAAAAGGAGAAAACTATGGCGGTTCAAATTACTTCGGATCTGCAGGAAAATATCAGCCAGTTTGAAGAGCTTTTTTCCGATTGCGCAGACATCAAAAAGAGAAAAGTGAAAGTAGGGCAGAACCTGGAAAAAGAGTGTTACATTGCCTATATTGAGGTAGCTGTCAGCAGTACGGAATGGAAGGATTCGGCGGTTGGCAAAATCCTGCAGACGCTGCGGGAGCTGCCGGAAGAAAAACTGGTGTCTTATGTGGAGCAGAATGTGGAGGATATCTCAGATTCCCAGCCTTTTGCCACGATAGAAGACGCGGCCCAGGGAATGCTCACTGGAGATGTGCTTTTTTTCCTGGAGGGATACGACAAGGCCCTTAAGATTCCGGACAAAGGCTATCCGGGCCGGGGCGTCTATGAGACAGAATCGGAGAAGGTGATCCGGGGGTCCAATGAAGGATTTTCGGAGTCCATCAAATTGAATACTGCGCTGATCCGAAAACGTCTTCGCAGTCCCCATGTGAAGGTGAAGGAGAGTTTTGCCGGAAAACGGACCCATACCAATGTGGATTTGGTCTATATGAAAGATTTGATTCATCCGGGGATGTTAGAAGAGATCGAGAAGCGTCTGGGCGAGTTCGAGATTGACGGCGCCCTGGACAGCGGGATTATTGAGCAATTGACGGAAAAAAGGACCTATTCCCCTTTTCCTCAGTTTCAGACCACTCAGCGGCCGGATCGGGCGGCAATGGCGATTCTGGAGGGAAGAATTGTGCTGCTGTCGGATAATTCTCCGGTGGCCCTGATTCTGCCGGCCACTTACAATACCTTTATCCAGACCAGCGATGACTACTACAGCCGGTGGGAGATTGCCTCTTTTACGAGGATGCTCCGGTATCTGGCGTCTTTTCTGGCCATGACCTTTCCGGGGCTGTACCTGGCCGTGACCAACTTCCATACCCAGATTCTGCCCACGGATCTGCTGCTGTCTCTGGCGGCGGCCAGACAAGGGGTTCCCTTTCCGGCAGTGGTGGAGATTATTCTGATGGAAGTGGCTTTTGAGCTGCTGCGGGAAGCCGGCGTCAGGCTTCCGGGAGCCAACGGGAATACCATAGGAATTGTAGGCGGCCTGATTATCGGCCAGGCGGCGGTGGACGCGAATATTGTCAGCCCCATTGTGGTGATTGTGGTGGCTTTAACGGCCCTTTGTTCTTTTGCGGTGCCCAATGAAGAGTTCGCCACGGCCTTCCGTATTTTGAAATTTTTGTTTATTTTCCTCTGCGGGTATCTGGGGTTTTTCGGTTTTCTGGTGGGGACGCTGGGAATTCTGATTCATCTGTCTCATTTGGAAAGCTTTGGGATTCCCTATCTCTCGCCTTTTGTGGGGGCGGATTTGAACGGATATCGGGATGAGCGGGACACATTTCTGCGGCTTCCTCTGGGGCTTCTGAGAAAACGGCCCATCTATACCAGAGAGGGCGCGCGCACCAGATTGAGATTTAAGCGGCAGGATAAGGGGAAATCATAAGGAGGTTCAAGGTTATGTTTGCGGATAATTGGAAAATATCGCTGCGGCAGGTAAGAAGGCTTCTGATTCTGGATATCTTCGGGTTAAGCAGCCTGATGCTTCCGGGAATCCTGTCTTCTCTGACGGGGGCGGACGGCGTATTCTGCCTGATCTTAGGAGCGGCAGGCGGCTGGGCGTTTCTATGGCTGATACGGAAAAATCTTCAGAACGCCCAGGGAGATTATTACCATTATATGAAGGATACGGCAGGGCAGATTGCCGGGGACGCCTTTATGGTGTTTTATTATCTGTATTTTGTGACACTCTGCGGATTTGCGCTGTACCAGGCTGCCACCCTTGTGCTGACCTGGCTGCTGCCGGAGGGGTCCTATTTCTGGGTCAGCATTTTGCTGCTGCTTCTGGCGGCTTACGGAACGGTGCGGGGCATTGAGGGAAGAGCCAGGGTTTATGAAATCATTTTCTGGTTTCTGGGAATTCCGCTGCTGGTGATGCTGTTTCTCGCTTTGCGGGAAGTTCGGACGGATTACTGGGCTCCGCTGATGTATTCAAAGAGCGGAGATTTCCTGCAGGGGACCCTGGCCTGCTGGGTATTTTTGCTGCCTTTGACGGCACTGTTGTTTCTCAAGCCTTTCTGCCAAAAACCGGAGGGACTTGCCGGCTGCGGCAAATGCGCGCTTATTGAGGTTTCGGTTTTGAACCTTGCAATTTATCTGGTTCTTCTGGGGGTGTTTGGAAGGAATACGCTGGGGGTTCTGAAACGTCCGGTGATTACTTTGATGAGCATGATAAATCTGCCGGGAGGATTTTTCACCAGACAGGATGTGATTATGACCTCTGTGTGGTTTCTGGCATTGTTCGCGTTGATGCATACCGGGGCCTTTCAGAGCACTTTGGTTTTAAAAGAATTGTTCCATGAGTCTGGAAACCGTTACAGCATGTGGATTTCACTGATTCTGGCATTTATCATCAGTATGGGATTTTTCGGAAATACATTTCTGATGGAAGTGTATGAGATTTACCAGAAATGGATTGTGCTGCCGGGGCTGACAGGGATTTTGCTGATTCTGCTTCTGACATACCGAATCAGGCGCAGGACTGCCAGAGAAAAGGAGGGGGAAGAGAATGAACAGTGAGAAGTATGGAAAAAAAATGATGATGAAAGCCCAAACAGCTTTGGTTCTGGCCATTGGGATGATTCATATGTCAGGATGCGCGTCTACAGAGCTGGAGCAGCGCAGTTTTCCGCTGGCAGTGGGAATTGATTTGCAGGAGGAAGACGTTGAAGCCCTGGCCGGGGATTCCGAAACCAGCCCAGGGGAAGCCGCCGGGGAGGATGTATTCCGCCGGGAAGCGGGAAATTCGCCGGATCTGGTAGTAAGCTATGATTTTCCGGATCTTGCGCAGATTTCGGAAAAGGGGAAGACTGTGGACACGGCTATGGGTCTGTCCTTAGAAGGCGCGGATATGTATCATGTGGAAAAATCCTATGAAAATAATACCAACCGTGTGCTGGATTATAATCACATGAAAGCAGTGGTGCTGGGGGAAAATGTTTTCTCAGATACGGTGCAGCTTCGGGGAATTCTCTCAGCCTGGGAGCAGCGGGAAGCCTCTGCCAGAAATACCAGTCTGCTGATTGGCAGCGGCTCTGCGGCGGAAATTTTAAGTCTTACGGAAGAGACGGAAGGCTCCATGGGAACCTATCTGGAGGAAATGTTAGAGAGCCAGAAGGATTTTAAGCAGAACAAGATTGCCACGGTGGGAAACCTGATGAATCAGTGGCACAACCAGGATGAGCTCCTTTTGATCCCCGTGCTGACAGGAGAGGGAAACCGGCCGGCGATTACCGGATACGCGGCAGTGTCCAACTTTAATTATCAGGGAATTCTCAGTGTAGAGGACGCCATGAAATCTTTTCTCTGCCAGAATCTTTTGGAAAAATTCACTTGTGAGCCTTCCAGAAATCTGGCGGTGGAAATCTCAAATATCCGGGCGAAAAAGACTGTCACGATGGAGGGGAATCTGCCTCTTGTGACAGTCAGGATTACGGGAAAGGGACGGCTGAAAACAGGGCGGATCAGTTCTGTTTCCGAGCAGTATCAGCTGGAGAAAAAAATTGAAAAGCAGCTTACGGCGGATCTGGCCGAAACAGCCGGACGGCTGCAGCAGGAATACGGCATAGATCTGACGAACAGCTATATTTCCCTGGGCGGCCAAAACCGCGGCCTGTACCGGATTTACCGGGATTATCCGGACGCGTATAACCAGGAGGCGCGGCAGGCGTTTCAGGTGGAGATTGATATGCTGAACTGGGAGTAGGGATGGGGCGGATTGACGGCTTTGTTCTTTATGCGCAAGAGTTGGCTGCGGCGAAAAATTGCAGCCATATCTTGCGGAACACCTGTCATTTTCCGGCGCTTTCTGTTTAGAGATTGCGTTTGGATGCGGTACATAAAAAATAGAAAACATGTTAAAAACCTGTTGACTTCATTGCATGAAATGGATATAATATGGGTAGAATATTACTATTGTTGATTTGAGGAGGTGTCGCTATGAATATTCGCCCATCAGCAGCAATCAGGCAGAATTACAATGAGATTGCCGAGCAGTGCAGAAAGACCGCAGAGCCAGTTTTCCTTACCAAGAACGGCGAGGGGGATTTGGTGGTTATGGATATTGGGACTTATAATCGCAGGGAAAAAATGCTTAAGCTCCGTGAGGAACTTTTAGCGGTTGAGGAAGACAGGATGCGTGGCAGCAAAGGCTATTCTGTCGATGAAGTAGCTGCAATGATGCGAAATGCAATCAAGGAGGCGGCAGGTCATGGAACAGCAGAATAGATACCATGTTATTGTGTCAGAGCGTGCAGCGCAGATGCTTGTTTCACATGCTGCATTTTTGGCGCAGGTCAGCCCCGAAGCTGCGGAACGGTTGACTGTAGAGTTTGAGAAAACCGCAAATTCACTGGAAATCATGCCGCAGAGATGTCCGTGGCTCACAGGGGAATATATTCCCAGAAATGCTTATCGGTTTATCTTGTTTGAAAAACGGTATATGATAATCTTCCAAATCGTGGATGATGTTGTCTACGCAGATTATGTAGTGGATTGCAGGCAGGATTATGGATGGCTTATACGGTAACAATGAAATAATCGAAAAAGGAATCGTCACTTATTAGAGAGTGGCGTTTTTTTATGTGAGCGGTCTGTTTCTTCAGCCGCGCGTCCAGATGGATACGCGGTTATTGCAGGTTTCCTTATATGCCTGCGTCCCCTGCGGGACAGGGGGATAGAGACGGATGTCCCAGTCCGGTTTTGTGTAGACACAGCGGCCATAGGGAGATGGCGTCCGGGATGGAATCCGGACGGCCGCGGTTGGAATTAAGGTCAATAAAAGGCCGGATCTTCCTGTGAGTTTCCGAGAGTACTCTTTCAGGGAAAAGAGGTGATAAAATGTCTGCAGTGTTAACGGAAGATTTAATCTATGAAATTCTTTCAGCAGTGGAAGAAATCCCTGAGGGAGCCGTGGCTTCCTACGGCCAGATCGCCAGACTGATCGGCAGGGAGAAGAACGCGAGACTGGTGGGAAAGGCGTTAAGCATGTCAGAATATTATGGAGAATATCCCTGCCATCGCGTGGTGAATCATGCCGGACGGTTAGCGCCGCATTTTAAGGAGCAGAAAGAGCGGCTCTTAGAAGAACATGTGGAATTCAGGGATGAGAATCATGTGGATATGAAAAAGTGCCGGTGGGAATGCTGAGTATTCAAAAGAGCGGAAGAATTGTTCCGGCGGTAACCGAAGATTAGGCGTTAAAATTTTTGTAAAGCTATGGAACAGCTTTAGCGGAAATTTTAGGAAAATTTAATTTGATATTTTGCGGGATATGATATATTATGTAAAATAAGTTCTATAAATTTTCTGCTTTTCAGGCTGGTTCAGTTATAATTCCTATGAATTTGAGAATAAAAAAGGAAGATAGAAATGAATTTGTGTAAAGAGGGAAGAAAAATTCAATGTGAGAGGTGATGATATGATTACAGTTGTCAATGGCGCTACATCGAAACAAGTGCTTGCGGATGAAGTGGCTGCTGTTTTGAATACACTGAATTTGGAGGGTTATTACTATTTAGGTTATCCTGTTTTGGGAGGAATGGACGGAAAAATTAAAGTTGATGCATTGCTGGTATGCAAACAATATGGAGTGGTGATTTTTGATTTGGACCTATCATCTGAAGGGGAAGTTGGCAGCAAGATATCTTTGTTAGATGAATTGTATAATAACATGGAAGCCAGGTTAAAGAGATATCGTAATTTGTCAAATCGAAGAGAACTGCAAGTGCCTATTACTGTTGTTTCATATGCTCCGCGTTATCGGAAGAACGGCGAAGACATTTGCATTTCCGCCAAAGAATTGAAAGAATATTTGAAAAGGTTAAGCTGGACGCAAAGTGAGCATTATTATGGGAAACTGTTGGAAGCAATTCAGATGGTTTCGCAATTGAAAAAGCGCGGGAACAGGACGAATCTGCAAAGCGCGACATCAAAAGGGGCAAAACTGAAAGCGATTGAAGATCAGATATCATGTCTTGATAAATTTCAAAGTAAAGCGGTGATTGAAACCGTGGAAGGGGTGCAGAGAATCCGCGGATTGGCAGGCTCAGGAAAAACAATTGTTTTGGCTTTGAAAGTTGCGTATCTGTATACCATGTATGAAGAAAAGATTATCGCTGTTACATTTAACAGCAGGGCTTTAAAAGGACAGTTTCTTCAATTGATTACAAATTTTATTATTGAAAATACCAATGAGGAGCCGGATTGGGATAGAATTAAAATAATTCATGCATGGGGAAGCAAAAATTCTGAGGGGCTGTATTTTAATTTCTGTAAAGCGAATAATTTGGTTTGTTATGATTATATGGACGCCTGCAGAGAATTTGGCCGAAATGCGGCTGTTTTTGATAAAGTTTGTCAGGAAGCAGTGGAGGCTGTGGGGAACCCCAGGACGTTGTATGATGTGATTTTAGTGGATGAGGCACAGGATTTTTCAAAATATTTTTTAAGGATGTGCTATATGTCACTTCCGCAGGACAGCCGTATGCTCGTTTACGCATATGATGAGCTGCAGAGCCTGGATAATAAAAATGTTGATTCACCGGAAGAGATTTTTGGATATCGCGGCGGAAAACCTAATGTGTCATTGGATAATAGCAACGGAAAGTCGGAAGATATTGTTTTGTCAAAGTGTTATCGGAATTCCAGGCCGGTTTTAATTACCGCCCATAGCCTGGGCTTTGGAATATACAGGAGAAAGGAAATGCGGGAAGAAACGCCGCTTGTGCAGTTGTTTGAGGATAAAAAATTGTGGGAGGACATTGGATATAGATTGAAAGACGGGACAATGAAAGACGGGGAGAAAGTTACTTTGTACCGGACGGAAGAGACAAGTCCCGGGTTTTTGGAAGAACATTCTCCGATAGACGATCTGATACAATTTAGAAAATTTGATCGCTCTGATCAGGAAGCGGAATGGGTTGTCGAAGATATTGAAAGAAATTTAAAAAATGAAGAATTGAAATATCAGGATATTATGATTATTCATCCAGATCCAAAAACTACAAAAAGTTATGTTTCACAGATTCGCATGATGTTGATGGAGAAAGAAATTAAATCGCATATCGTTGGAGTTCAAACGACTCCAGACGCCTTTTTTCAGGAAGATTCTATTGCCATTACGCAAATTTACAGAGCAAAAGGAAATGAAGCGGCGGTTGTTTACTTGATCAATGCGGATTTGTGCGCAAAAGGAGTAAATTTATCCCGGAAAAGAAATATTTTATTTACTGCAATCACAAGATCCAAGGCCTGGGTTCGGGTTAGTGGTTTGGGAAGTGACATGGATATTCTGCTTGATGAATATAGGAGCGTAAAGGAAAATAATTTTCAGTTAGAGTTTGAATATCCGAATGAATCCCAGAGAAAAAATATGAGAATTATTCATAGAGATATGACTCAGAATGAGCTTAGAGAAATAAAAAAGAGTAATTCCAACTTAGCGGAAATTGCGTCAAAGATTCAAGCGGGAGAAATCAGGAAAGAGGACTTAGACGAGTCTACGATAAACACATTAAAGGAAGTGTTGTTTCATTGAAAAATCAGGAAAAAGTCTTTAAAGAGGTGAGAAAAGTCACACAAGAATTAATCAGATGCGGACTAGCGGAAGAATATAATTTTCCAATTATGCAGAAAACAGATGTGGTTTGGGAAAAATATATGGATATTTCACGTTATTTAAAAAATATGGAATACACTACGATATATGGTGAAATAGAAAAAAATCATAATTTTAATATGAAATTGCCGGACGGAGGGATTCTTCAGTTTATGTACCGATTTAACAGCCGCGGCACAGAACTTCAATCACATAGATTGGCATATTATCCGTCGCCCTCTTATGAAATTTATCAAAATGATGCTGAATTGTATGATGCTGATTATTTGTATGGGGATATACTTAATAAAGCTGTGCTGCCAGTAGTGATTAGGGCTGATTATAATAATCGGGAAATAGACAGTGGGATTCATCATCCCTATTCGCATGTAACATTAGGCAGTTATAAAAATTGCAGAATTCCGGCTAATAAACCCATATCACCGATACAATTTGTAAAATTCATCATGGAACATTTTTACTATGAACCGAGTTCTCAGATGGAGTTTAATTTTCAATTAGAGAGTATCGTGAAATTTGAAGAACATATTGCTGAACGAGATGCTCAAAAAAGCAGAATCGTAATATAGATTTTATAATTAATGACTTTGCCCTGCCATAATTTGAGTTTGAGCATTCTTTTCTCTTTTTATTGTAAGCGGTGTGTCTGTAAAATTTATTTTCGTACACTTGAGGATTGGGAAATACAATTTTTTTGGTATAATGGGATAAAAAAGGCGGCATTGGAAGCATGGCGTCTAATTGCCGCAATTAAAATGATTGAAGGGGGAGATTCCTATGATTTATCTTGCAGTATGCGACGATGAAGAACAGTCATTGACAGTATTGAAAAAACGGGTAAA
Source organism: uncultured Lachnospiraceae bacterium (assembly GCA_910584585.1). Lineage (GTDB taxonomy): Bacteria > Bacillota > Clostridia > Lachnospirales > Lachnospiraceae > Petralouisia. The sequence goes on from CAJUBP010000021.1 coordinate 57,645, forward strand.
CGCGCTGCTGAGAGAGCACGGCATTCATGCGGAAATGACAGGGTATTCCCAGAGCAGGCTGTTACAGTATGATATTGAAGAGGGAAAATATTTTGATTTGGTTTTAAGCGATATTGAAATGCCCTGCATTGACGGCATGCAGCTGGCGGAATATATTAAGAAGCGTTTGCCGGAAGCTTTGATTATATTTATTACATCTCACATGAAGTATGCCATAGACGCGTTCGAGCTGTCAATTTTCCGTTATGTTCCCAAGAACAGCATGGATTCCAGATTCAGCCATGCTCTGTTAGACGCAGTTAAAATGATTGAGACCAGATCGAATCAGACATATTGTATTGATATGCCTACCAGAATGGAAAAAATACCATACCGGAATATCCGATACATAGAGCGGGATGGGAAAAACTCAGTGATAAATCTGACAGACGGAAGTACAGCCAAAGTGAGAAAAAGTCTGAGCAACGTATTAAAAGAACTGGATTCGGAAGACTTTGTGTTTGTCGATCGGGGAAATATTGTTAATATTCAGCACATTATGAAAATTATAAATGGATGTGTGGAAGTAGAAGGCGGAGTTCGCCTGTTTGCCAGCCATGCAAGACTGGAGCAATTAAAAAAGAAAGTCAGCGCGTTTTGGGGAGAAAGAATATGATGCTGGTTTATGGAATGGCGGAATTTCTGTCAACGTTTATAGAAGGATTTATTGCGAATTTGATCTTTTCAGATATTTTTTCAGAAAAAAGGAAACGTGGTAATAGAAAAACTGATATTGTATTGTCAGTTGGTCTCACAACTGTGGTTTTATTTTGCAATCAATTTGCATTATTTTCTTATTTCACACTTATTGTAGTTGCGTTTTTCTTAAGTGTGTCTGTATGGAGAATTTATCAGGTAAATTATATCACTGCTTTTTCTGTCATGAGTTTTTATTTGGTTTGTATGAATTTTTTCGATTTTTTTATTCTGATAACTGTATCAGATTTTTTTGACGGTTCTCAGACACTTGATCAGATTTTAAGCAGTTTTGGAGCAATGCGGGCAATTATAATCACGATTGTAAACAGTTTGTGGACAGTGCTTTATCTGTTTATGAGAAAATATTTAAAGAGATTGTCAATGGAATTGAAAGAGGCTTATCTGATTACCGCATTGTCTCTGGGAGGGTTTATCGGGTTTATATATTTATCGCGGCAGGCATTGAAAATGATTGATGATTCCATGCCTGCTTTGGGGTTTTTGGCGGTGTGTTTTCTGGCATCTATGATATTTACCAGTTATTTTGCTGTGATGCAGAAAGAAGAGAAACATAAAGTGAGTGTTCTTGAAATGCGGCATGATTTATTAAATGAAAACTATAATTCTTTAAATGAAATCTACAGAACCAATGCCAAACTGTATCACGATTTAAACAATCATTTAAATCTGCTGTATCAGCTTCTGCAGGAAGAAAAAGTAGATGAGGCTCAAAGATATATAAAAGAAATTGCGGAACCTATTCTGGCATTATCAAAAAAGCAATGGACAGGCATAGATGTGACTGACACCGTGCTAAACAGCAAAATTCAAGAAATGAATGAACGAAACATTATGCCCGATATCAACGTGGAATTTCCTGAAAACAGTACAATCCTGTCCAATGATCTGTGTACCATCCTGTCAAATCTTCTGGACAACGCAATTGAAGCGGTGGAAAAACTGGATGGGAACAGAAAGATTAAACTCACCATGCGCAGGGCTAATTTTTTTCTGTTTATCCGGGTGTCCAATCCATGCGGCCAAAACCGGAAGTTTGCGGTTTTTCCGGCTACAACGAAAGAGAACGCATCCTTGCATGGCTGGGGGCTTCGGAGCGTGAGGGATGCTGTGGAGCGGTATGGCGGCACAATGGAGTGCGTCAATGAAAATTATGAATTTATTGTAAATATTATGCTGCCTTTTGATGGGAAGAATTAAAATATTGCGGGATCTGTGAAAAAGTTCTGTCTATATCATGAACTATTCAATGATTGATATGGACGGAACTTTTTCTTTTTTGTAAAAATAAAATATATGGACAATAAATCTGTAATTGGCGGCCAATATGGGCAGAAAGAAAAATAGGTATGCTATATTGATGACGTGAAAAATGTAAAGTGAATGCAATAGGACTGAAAAGTTATATTTTGGTAAACTAAGATATTAAAAGTGAGCAAGGGGACAGAAGGAGGAATAGGTATGAAGAAAAAATTAACGTCTGTTTTGGTATTATGCGCAATGGCGTTTACACTGGCGCTGCCAGTGTCAGCGGCCCAGCCGGCAGCGATAGGAATTCAGCCGCGGGCGCAGGAATGCGGAAAGTGTGGGAGAATGACATTGAACACTGTGAAAGTGGGAGATGGCGAGACGGGGCCTACAATTAGAAAGTGTAAACATGGATATGTATACGGACAAGATAAAGTTTTTGCAAAATACATTACATACAAGTATAAATGCGGCCATTGCTCCTATATAAGTTCACCGTTCAATGTGTCCGCTGGCGAGAGATTCGAGTGCCATGGATATAATTAAATGACGCGTAAACTAATTTTTACGTTTGGCCGATAATAGATACAAGATACAATGAAATAAAATAAAATATGTAATAAGGAACGCCCCCTGTATCATTTTTGGTATAAAACATAAAACTGTATTCATAGCGGCTTAAATCAATACCCTCGAGCAGATTGATTTAAGCTGCTGCGTTTGAAAGCGGATGGGAGGAAACAAGATATGAAGAAAAAAACAGCGCTTATTCTGGCAGGGCTTTTATGCGCCCTTTCCATTGCGGCCTGCGGTCCTTCGGACTCATCCTCCGGGAAAAAGGACGCGGAGGGGGCTGGGGACTCGTCGAAGCTGGTGATTGCCATTTCAGAACAGCAGGAGGAGTTCTACAGGAAGGCGATATCAAAATATTGCAAGCTCCATCCCGAAGTGGAGGTGGAGATTGAGACGGTTCCTTTTATTGACAATTCCCCTACGGAGAAAATGGAAAAAAACAAAAAGGCCGTGAAGGACATGCAGGTGCAGGTTATGGCGGGCAAGGGGCCGGATGTGTTTCTTCTGGATGAAAGCAACCAGGCGCTGCCAGACATGATAAAAAGCAGTTACGGTGGCGTGTTTTTAGATTTGAATACGGTGATAGAGGATTTAAAGGATCTGCCGCTGAACCAGACGGTGATGAAAGCCGGGGAAGTGGATGGGAAACAGTATTTTCTGCCTCTGGGGTATATGCTGGCGGGCGTCGCCGTGGCGGAGGGCGCGCTGGGGGACTGGGAGCCGTCTTCGGGCCAGCCGGCGCAGTTTCTGGAGGAGATTGCAAGCCATACAGGGGTGAGCGGATTTCCCACGGAGTTTTTGCTGAGGGAATACATGCCGGGGCTTTTTGGAACGCCTGCGCTGGATTATGAGGAAGAGACCGCCGCGTTTTCGGAAGAGCTGCGGAATCTGGCAAAGCTGCTGGATGAGGGCCGGGAGTTTTCTTCCGAGGGCGCGCCGGAGCTGCCTGACGTCACGATGCTGGGGCATTGCACAGGCAGCGTATTTGAATCCCTTGTCCAGAGATCTTTCGCTTCGGGGACGGACGTTAAGTTCCTGCCGTTTCCAAACGGGGAAGGGGGGATCAACGCGCAGGTGAATGTGTTCGCGGCGGTCCGGGCGAACAGCCCCGAGGCTTCCCAGGCGGGCGATTTCCTGGCTTTTCTGCTGTCGGATGAAGCGCAGGGCGGCACAGGCTGGGAAGGCTTTGGAAACGGAAAGATGTTTGGGGCTGTCCCTGTCAATAACAACGCGGTTGTGCCGGCGCTCCAGTATCAGTTTGCTTTAGGGACGGGGGTGGATTCGGAAGAGGCCAAGGGGAAAGCCGAGGAATTGTTCCAGATCACTCAGCAGGTCACCACAGCCCGGTTCTGCTATTATGAGAATTCCCTGGTCTTTCAGGCACTCTTTATGACAAGCGAGGAAAGTTCCGTGGAAGAGAAGCTGGATGATTTAGAAAATGAACTGCGTTTTTATTTTGATGAGTAGCGCGGGATTTACAGTAAATCCGCCGTCGGGAGACAGGCCGCGCTGCTTCGGGCGCGCGTGTCATGTTGGCAAACACGGCGGTAAATTCGCCAACGGGTGACAGGCCGCGTGGCCAATCTTAAAAATTGTTTGTGATAGAGAGGAGGAAAGCCATGAGGAAAGACAACGCCCAGCCGCTGGAAAGAAGAAAAATGGTTACGGGGCTGTGCCTTGCGGCGCCGGTCCTTTTGGGGACTTTTCTGTTTTTTCTGCTGCCCTTTGCCATCTGTGTGAAATACTCTTTCACTTTTGGCGTGGGCGGGGCTTCTTTTGCGGGCTTTCAGAATTATAAAGAGGTTTTTTCCTCCCGTGCCTTTCGGCTGGCGGCGGCCAACACCCTGCGGTTTCTGGCCATTGGCGTAACCGCCAATCTGGCGCTGAGCTTTTTCCTGGCGCTGCTGATCCAAAAGGGGCTTAAGGGAAGCCGGTTTTTCCGCTATATCCTGCTGCTGCCGTTAGTGCTCCCCATTGCCAGCGTGGTTATGGTGATCCAGGTATTTTTCGCGGAGACGGGCGTATTGAATCACTGGCTGATCCGTCTGGGCGTTCCGGTTGTCCAATGGCTGGAAGGGCCGGAGGCTTTTTGGGTGCTGCTGGGGCTGTATCTGTGGAAAAGCGTTGGGTATGGCGTGATCCTGCTGCTGTCCGGCCTGAACGCGATCCCGGAGGAATTTTACCAGACGGCCGCGATGGAAGGGGCGGGAGGCCTGCGGAAGCTTGTTTCCATTACGCTGCCGCTGATGGCTCCGCATTTTTTCCTGGCGGCGGTTATGGGCGTCGTAAACGCCTTTAAGTCTTACCGGGAGGCGTTCCTTTTAGGCGGGAAGCACCCTCATGACAGCATTTACATGATGCAGCATTTCCTGAATAACAATTTTGAGAATCTGAATTACCAGAAATTAAGCGTGGCGGCCATTCTGCTTCTTCTGGCGCTGCTGGCCCTGCTGTGGGTATTATATCTTTTTCAAAACAGATACAGGGGGGAATGAGGATGAAACGGCAAAAATCCATGAATTCTAAGTGTCTTTTACAGGCTTTGAGCGCTGTGATTTTCTTGCTTTTCGGGGCTTTGGTGCTGTTTCCCGCAGTCTACACCCTGTGCGGCAGCTTTATGTCCCCCGATGAAATCAGCCGCTATTACGCGGCGGCCATGGGACGGGACGGGGACGCGGAAACGGCGTTCCACCTGATTCCGGATGTTTTTTCGCTGGAAGGCTATTACATGGTTTTTTTAAGGGGCACGGAGTATCTGATGAAGTTCTGGCGCAGTCTGTTTCTGTGCCTGGCGATTTCGGCGGGGCAGATTCTGGTCAGCGCGCTGGGAGGGTTTGCCTTGGCGAAATATCCCGTCCCCTTTCGGAAAGGGATGTATTTTTCGCTGATGGCGCTGATGATGATGCCGGTGCAGGTGACCCTTGTGCCCAATTACATCATCCTGGATGAGATGAAGCTTTTGGACACATGGCTGGCGCTGATCCTGCCTATGGCGTTCCTGCCCTTCGGGACGGTGTTTCTGACTCAGATTTTTCAGGGGATCCCAGATGAGCTTCTGGACGCGGCCAGGCTGGACGGGGCGGGGACGTTGAAGATCCTGTTTCGGGTGATGGCGCCTGTGGGGAAAGGCGGGCTTATCAGCGTGTTTCTCCTGTCTTTTGTGGACGCCTGGAACATGGTGGAGCAGCCCATTACTTTTTTAAAGGACATTTTGAGGTATCCCCTCTCCGTGTTCCTGGCAAGCGTGAACCAGGTGAATTTTGAGCTTTCTTTTGTGTGTGGGGTTTTGGCGGCATTGCCGACGCTGCTGCTGTTTTTCTTTTTCCATGAGGAGCTGGCCCAGGGGATTGAGCTGTCAGGGGTGAGGTGAGGGAAGGCCCGCAGGGGTCAATGATCCGCAAATTATGAAAGGACAGGGGTTTATGAAGAATGCAAGACAATTGGCCGTGCGGATGGCGGCGGCGCTTTTTATGATTTTGGTGTTGTGCACCGCCGCCGCCCACAGGATTGAAATATTGCTGCTGACGGAAGTGCGCGCGGTAACCGTTCCGCCCGCTGAGAAAACGGAGGACGGAGGCGCCCTTGTGAAGGTTCCCCCGGCCAGCGTTTTCACAAGCCGGGATGGGGAGCCCTGCGTGATGCTGCTGCGGAGACGGGAAGGGCCCTGGGGGATGGAGCAGTATGTGGAGGAAACTCCGGTTAATGTGCGCAGTGAGGATTATGACGCCTGTTTTCTGGAAGTGAATCTGGAGGGGCAGACATTGGCGGTTTACCCAAGCCGGAGTTTGTCTGACGATGAGACGGTGAGGTGTGTGGAGGAATGAAGCGGATGTCAGGCGATCCCAACCATAGCCTGTCCGGCGATGAGACGGTGAGGCGTGTGAAGGGAATGAAGAAAAAGAGCATACTGTTTTTGATACGCGGCGGGATCTGCCTTTCTTTTTCCGCGCTTTTTTTCTATGCGGCGGCTCTGGCCAACGGGGGCTTAAAGGAGCGGACGCCTGCGGCCATAGAGGCGTATGACGTTCGGGGGCTGGACGTTTCCATGGCCCAGGCGGAGCCTTTTGGCGAAGGGGAATCCTTTGCCGCCGCCGGCGTGGGGGAACTGGCCCAGGCGGAGCCTTTTGGCGAAGGGGGAGCCTTTGCCGCCGCCGGCGCAGGGGAACTGGCGCAGGCGGCGGATGAAGCGGAGGACAGATCCGTTTTGGCGTACTGCCAGGTGACGACGCCGAATTACGGGGCGCGGGCAAACCTGCGTTTTCGTGAAGGGGAATATTTTTCGGCTGACGCTTCGGCGGGACTGGAGGCGGTGATGCCGGAAAGCCTCGCCAAAGAGCTGTTTCCGGAAGGAGGCGAAGGCGGGAGGCTTAAGATCAACGGGAGGGAGTACACAGTCCGCGGGGTTTATGAGGACGGCGGCGTTCTCACTCAGCTGGGCTCCGGGAAGATTCCCGTGATCTACTGCAGCGGGCCGGCGGATCCAAAGGCGCCGGCGGAACATCTGCTGATAGGGGCGGAAGCGGGGAAGACGGCCCAGCAGCAGAAGCAGGAGACGGCCGTGGCTCTGCGGACTCCGCTGGAAGGGGAAACGCATGATCTGGAGAGCCTGCGCAAGCTAGGGGAGAGCCTTCTGCTTCTTGGGTTCTTTTCCGCGGGGCTGTGGTTTGTGCTGCGTCTTTGCGTGTTCTCGCATCGGAAGCTGATTTTTGCTTATGAGTGTAAGGAGCCTGGGGCGCGGCGGGGCTTTGACGCTTTTTGGGGCCTTGGGGCCTTTCTTGCGGCGGTGATTGTCTTTTTGGCTCTTTTGCAGCTTGTGCGTTTGCCGGCCGTTTATTTGCCGGAAAATAATATTTTTGATTTCTCTTATTACGGCCGGGAGATTTTAAGCGGGATACAGCGGATGAACGCGGACGGCCGCATAAGGGATTTTTCAAGGATCTGCGCTGTTTATCTGTGTGCGGAAACGGGGTGCTTAATTCTGGCGGTTCCGTTGTTCTGGGCGGGGTGCCGGAGGTTGCTGGATGGGGCGGTTTTGTTGAAATTTTTACGGGACATTCAAGATTTGGTACCCCATAAAAGATAAGGGAGCGATAAAATATGGAGAAAGAGACTCTGCGGAAAATCTGGCTTCAGGAAGAAGAAGCGGCCCATATTCACGGATGGGATTTTTCCCATATCCATGGGAAATATGACGAGGAACGGGATCTGCCCTGGAATTACAGGGAAGTAGTGAACAGGTACTTGCGGCCGGAAATGAAGCTGTTGGACATTGACACGGGCGGCGGTGAATTTTTGCTGTCTTTCGGCCATCCCTGTGAGAATCTGGCCGCAACAGAGAATTATCCGCCCAATGTCGCGCTGTGCCGGGAGAAACTGCTTCCTCTGGGAATTGATTTCCGTCAGGCGGACGGCGGCGGAGCGCTGCCTTTTGACAGCCAGAGTTTTGATTTGATTATCAATTGTCATGGAGATTTTAATCCCGCTGAAATCAGCCGGGTGCTCAAACCCGGCGGCGTTTTTGTCACGGAACAGGTAGGCGCTGAGAATGACAGGGAACTGGTGGCGTTATTATTGAAAGATGTGCCGGATCTTCCTTTTCCGGAACAGTATTTAGAGAAAGCAAAAGCAGCTTTTGAACAAGAGGGTTTCTGTGCGCTGGAAGCAGAGGAAGCCTTTCGGCCCATTAAGTTCTGGGACGTGGGAGCCCTTGTGTGGTTTGCCCGCGTGATTGAGTGGGAGTTTCCCGGTTTTCAGGTGGAGGATTGTCTGGAAAATCTTTACCGGGCTCAGGAACTGCTGGAGCGGGAAGGAGTGATAGAAGGGCGGATTCACCGGTTTCTTCTGGCGGTAAAAAAGAGAGGGTAATGGCAATGTGCCCTCTCTTTTTTGCCGAAATTATGGAAGTGTTCACAAGTTATTTTTGAACGGTTTTTAAAATAGGATCACTTACCAATCCCTTTCTCTGATGGCCTCCTCCGCGTCAAGGTCAATCCAAAACCATTCCAGGATATATGCAGCCGCAGCCCCGATGCTTTCGCGCGCGGCAGTTTCCAGTTCGCTGTCGTTTTCTTCGAATTCTTCCTGCAGATCAAAAATGATTTTTCCCAAATTGTATAAATTGGAAATTTCCGGCAATACTCTATCTATATATCTGACATTAAATAATTGCCAGATATATAGACCCTCCGGGGGATCCGCACTCGCACGAATAAGTAGATGCCGCAGAGCGGCCGTGCTCGGCGCAGATGGCGATAATTAATCGCCATCTAT
>CAJUBP010000022.1 GCA_910584585.1 uncultured Lachnospiraceae bacterium
ACCTGCGACCTTCGGGTTATGAGCCCGACGAGCTTCCAGACTGCTCCACCCCGCGTTGACATTTTCTATTATATTCCAAAATTTTGGAAATGTCAAATTATTTCTAAGACTTTTTTCCCAAACGTAAAGAAATAGCATTTCGTCCTGAGAAAGTTGGACGCTATTCAAGCTATTCAAACAGCTCTTAAAATATTTCAATTGAACCCTTGCCATGATTCAGCTATAATGAAGATGTATAATTGAAAAGAAAGCAGGATGCGGTTTTCCCATAGATGCCCTCTAGTCTTACGAAAGAGGGTGATGCCCTATGAGTATAATGGAAGTTCTTACGTTATTACTTGTAATTTTTGCGGCTCTGTCTTACATAGACAATCATAAAAAGAAATAAGCATCCCTACCCGTCCAAAAGTGAGGATGCTTAAATTCTTGTGATTTTAGCTTTTTTACTGAGGGCAAATCGGATTTTGCATCCGATTTACTTCCTGACTAGATTATACACTAGAGCTGCTTGATTTTCAAGCAGCTCTTAAAATTATTCCCGTTTTTCCCAACCTACCGAATCTGATGATTTTTAAAACACCGGTAACTCCAGCATGCCAGGCCCGCAGTCAGGACAAGATACACTGCCGGAACCCACTGGAAAAAGTAAAAGCAATGATTTCCAACGGACAAAAGCTGATGGGCCGCCACGCTTCTTGCATAATACATGGACGTCGGCAAACTGCACACCAACATGTACAAGAACCGGTTGCCTGCCGCAAGATTCACTAGAAATATAGGGGCAAATATAAATACAAAGCATACAATAATCACGCCGAAAGGCGTTTTCATTTTGGCAGAACAAAACATCACAATCATGGCTGTCATGCACAAGGCCGCAGTGCTGCAGCCTGCAGCAATTCCCAGAAATTCCAGCAAATTCACAGGAAGATTCAGATAAAATCCTTCCACGCTTACCTGTATGGGAAGATTCCAGCCGCTGAATCCGTAAATTATCTGAGTTTCCAACAGGAATATTGCTGTAAATCCCAAAGACGCGAACAAAGCAAAGGAAAGCCCTGTCAATATTTTTGCCTGGATCAGTTTATTTTTCCCATACCGGGAAGCCAGTACCAACGCGTCCATACGGGAGGCGCGCTCGCCCGCAAACATTGGGGCAAGAATAATTGCCGAAGCAAAGGCCAGAAAAATAAAGTTGGGCGCCTGCATCCGGAAATAATTGTCAAACCCCAGCATATTTCCATAGGCATAGGGCGTTTCTATTTTCTCATTTTCCTTTTCATGAAAGGCAATTTCCTTTTCTGACAGTTCCTCCCCCTGGAAAATAAGCTCCATCATTCTGCTGCGGTTTTCATAGAAATTCATTCCGTCCACATCTTCTATATTGAAATCGCCGATACGGTTTTCCATCATTGCCAGCAGAATATACAGGTTGCTGTATGGTTTATTGGCTTTCTCATATTCTCTCCAATATTGGATGATATTCTCCTTTGCTTTTGGGTTCTTTGACATTCCCTCCATCGTTTCGGAAAATTCTTCCGCATCCTCTGATACTCCCTCCATAGTTCCGGAAAATTTTTCCATATCTGCCTGCATTTTCTGAAAAAAATCCTGATTCAGTTCTTTTACTTCCAAATGTTCCAAGGCATAGCGCTCCTGCTTTACCATCTGATAATGGCTGTACACCTTCTCCCCTTCAATATAATAATCCCCCAATATACCGCTGATGCCTGCAAACAAAGTCCACAGAAGAACCACTCCTAAAGCAATCCATGTGGACCGTTTCTGAAATATTTTTTTATATTCATATCCTGTTAAACTCAATAGTTCTCCCATTTCCCATAACCTCTTTCCTGACATAGTTCCCCTTTGAAACGACAACTCTCGTGTATCTTCCCAGAGACATATTTAGACTTTGAACCGAAAATTTTCATTTATTCTCTCAGATCTGACTCGCTGAAATAATAGAGATATAAATCTTCCAGTGACGCTTCCATTGAGACAGCCGTTTCCGACGGCTTCTGTCCGCACACCAGCCGCAGAAGCGTTCCGTTTTCCTCCTCCCGGATATTTAGCACAGGATACCGGGCCGTCAGTTCTTCCGCTGTTTTGGCGTCCACTCTGCACTCCCAGACTTTCCCTTCAATGGCCCGTATGATTTCCTTAAGGGTTCCCTGGTGAATAATGGAGCCTGCTTTCATCACCAGAATCACATCCGCAATATGCTCCACGTCCGACACGATGTGGGTGGAAAGCAGCACAATCCGGTCATTGCCCAATTTAGAAATCAGGTTGCGGAACCTGACCCGCTCTTTCGGATCCAGGCCGGCCGTAGGCTCATCCAGCACCAGAACCTTCGGATTGTTCAAAAGCGCCTGCGCAATGCCAAGCCTCTGCTTCATCCCTCCGGAAAATGTCTTGATTTTCTTCTTTGCCGCAGGGGATAAGTCCGTCAGTTCCAGTAATTCCAACGCTTTTCCCCTGGCCTGCTTTTTCGAAATGCCTTTTAAAGCGCCAAGATACATCAGAAAATCCATGGCTGAGAAATCAGGATAATATCCAAATTCCTGGGGCAGGTATCCCAGAACATCCCGGTAGGCTTCCTCCTCCACTGTCCGGCCGTCCCAGAGGATTTCTCCGCTGTCCGGCTTTAACACTCCGCACATCATGCGCATCAATGTGGTTTTTCCGGCCCCATTGGCCCCAAGAAGCCCGTAGACGCCCTGTTTCAGGGAAAGGGACACCCGATCTACCGCCAGTTTATTCTTATACTGTTTCGTCACTCTGTCAAAAATTAATTCCACTTTGCTTCCTCCATTCCGCTGTCAGATACAAATTCCAGGATCATTTTGATTCCAGCTTTTTCTCAATACCAACACAGGTTCTTGTTCCATTTCTCTATTCTATGGCAAATCTGCCAGATCTGCTTTGCCAGAAGCGACGCAGAGATCAAAAACGCCAGCAGCCATAAATAAAATTTATTGTCTCCGTAAACCGTTTCCTGGAACTGACCAGCCATCAGGCTGACTCCGACAAAAAACAGTCCCAGAGCACAGCAATACCAAATGCCGTCTCTGCCCTTTGCGTATTTTTCAATCTGGAACGCCAGCACGCAGGTGCACAGCCAGGGCACGGTCAGATACACAGCCCCCCGGAACAGGCCTATCTGCTCTTTTTGGGCAAGAAACGGCAGTACCGACAGGATCAGAAGAAAATCCGCCCCGCTGACTGCGCCCATCCGGATCAGCAGAACCTGCTGCAAATTGTGTTTCGCTGCCATTTCCAGTTCTGCCATGCCATACGCGCCGGAGCGGAAAGTCTCTGTCACCGCCAGTACCGCCAGCAGGGGGGTAACCGCCGAAAAGCGCCAGAGCATATCGTAATCTTCAGAGTTTTGCCAGTTATTTTCTCCATACGCTAAAGCTGCCGCAATCAGCAGCAGAGACAGAAGCCAGACAGATTTGCGGATATAACCAATCTGAACTGCAATGGTTTCTATGGGACCAGTTCTGGGATACGGAAGCTCCCGCAGAAATTTTTCTTTTTTCTCAGGGGCAGGGGGCGGATACAACGGCAGCATTTCTTTTTTTATCCGAGATTTAAAAGAATCAGGCATTTTAAATTCCTCCTTCTGTAATGATTAACATTTTCTTCAGCCGCTTCAGCGCTTCCCGTTCCATCCGATACTCGCTGCTGCGGGACATCCCAGTGATATTGCAGATTTCCCTGACGGAAAGCTCGTTGACATACCGAAGCAAAATCAATTCCTGCATCTCCATGGGGAGTTTTTCCACGGCCATCTTAATATGAAGAGAGGTTTCCACTTGTTCCATCGGATTTGTTGATAACCTTTCCGTCATCTGCCAGCTGCCGCAATCCTCTTCGAAAGCCGAAGCGGACAAAACTGTCCGCTCTGGTTTCCGGTAGAAATCAACGCACAGGTTTCTGGCAATGGTATAGAGATACGCCAGCTGCTTGCCCCGGTGCACATAAGAGGTCTGGGCAAAATACCGAAGGAATGTTTCCTGCGTCAAATCCTCCGCCAGGCAGCGGTTATTCACTTTGAAATAGCAGTAGCGGTATATCTTATCGTACTGCTCATGGATATCTAGCGACACAGAAAAACCCCCTTTCAAAATGATTAACGTTGGAAACTGTGAAAATGTGTCAAAAAAAGCTTTCGCTGTGATGGTGTTTTGCCACTTTGCGAAAGCTTAAAATACTTTTGAATATAGCCTATCATAGAATCAGCACTGGGTCAATTATATATTAGATCGTGTCTTAATAATCCTGAATCTTTACACCAAAAATTTAATCCTTATCTGGTATCAGTCAAATCCTGATATGTAACATACATTGCATCGCCCTCTTTTCTTTCGTCTGGAGAGCTACTTGAACCCTTCGCAAAAAACAAGAAGGGTAAAGCCGCCTTTGGCTTAATTGAACGGAATAGGGTAAAAAAGTTTAAGGAATATTTAATAGAATCGGCGTTCATTTGTGGTAAAATAAAATTATTAGGTGATTTCATGGGAGGTATCGTTATGTCAAGAAAAACAAGAATAAGAATTGTATTTTTATCAATATCTATTTTATTGTTACTAAGCGGATGCGGTAGGTCTGCAAAACAAGAGGATTCCAGTAGTATTGGCAATCCTGAAAATGTAACTATTGCCGCTACTGACGCATCAGAAGCCAACAATACAATCATTCCATTAAAAAGTTATGACACCGTTGCTGATTTTGATAGTAGCTATGACTGTTATGAATATTATCTTACAAAGGAAGAACTTATTTCAGATATTGAACAGGGTTATATCTTCCGTTTAGATACAGCACTTAAGAAATATAACGCGCCATTTGTTACACAAGGAAATTGGTCTTTTTATGTGCATGAGGAAAATACTGTCAACTTGAAAGTTAGTTTTTCTAATTTGCTTATGAAATCAAAAGAAAGTATCTTCCCAATAAGTGAACAGGTTAAAGTTGAAGTAATTTCGCCAAACGATGAAACCGTATATTGTTTTGAAAAAGTGGGAACTGAAATTACTAAGGATACTTCCATACAAGAACAAATTTCTGTTACAGAAGGTGAGTGGACGTTAAGAATCAGTTTCGGATATTGTTGTGGAGATACGCCAGCCCGTTTGAAAATTACAGCCGCCTATGAAACCCCGACGGAAGATGATATTAACTGGTTGAAAGAAAAACGATTGACTAATGAAAAAGATATATAACTTAGAGCGTTACGCAAATAATGGGGAAACCTGATTTTGAGGCAGCCCATGAAACGGAGCAGCGTATGGCGCAGGCGTCGAAGCAGATGGGCCTTTTATAAAATGGAGGGGTAAGATGGTAATAGAATTAAAGTATTCCGGTACAAACACATATCTTATCCGGGGAACGGATGGCAGCATCCTTTTTGATACGGGATGGGCGGGTTCTTTTCCGCAGTTTTGCAGGGCGCTTGGCGAGGCAGGGGCAGCGGTGCAGGAAATCCGGTATCTGTTTATTTCCCATTTCCATCCGGATCATATGGGAATTGCACAGGAGATTGCCGGCTGCGGCGTGAGAATTGTGGCAGCTGACGTGCAGCGGGCGCATATCCACGATGCGGACAGGGTATTTGCAAAAGAGGGAAACCGCCTTTACCAGCCGATTATAGATGATGAGGTCCGCGTCATTTCCTGCGGGGAGAGCCGGCTGCTTTTGGAGGAATGCGGGATTTCAGGGGAACTGATACATACGCCGGGGCATAGCGAAGACAGCATTTCTTTATGCCTGGATGAAGGGGCGTTCTTTGTAGGCGACCTCAATCCCCTGTATGAATTGGAGCTTCATAAAGGAACACAGATTGGGGACAGTTGGAACAAATTACTGGCACGAGACCCCGTGATGGTGTACTACGGCCATGCAAAAACGGCGGAGTTAAGCGGGAAGCTGAGGTTGCCGAAAAAAGAATCCAGGCATTCTAAAGATATTTTCCGGCTTGTAAAAAAGACTATGAAATACATAGACAAAGGTTATACGCTTCCAGACATTGAGCAGGCAACAGGCGCAGACAAAGCATTCCTGGAGGATGTGACGAGAATGTATCTGACACATCGGAATATAAGCGTGCAGGGAATTTTGGACAGAATTGAAATTAAGGGAAAATAATTTGCGGCATAGTACCCATCTTTCCACTTGCCGTCCGCTTTCTGACTGCCGCAGCCGGATATCAATATAAAGAACCCAGGCCTATAGATGATGACTGCAGTTAGAGAAGTCCGCAATCTGATTGATTGGATATGCATGTCGGAGCAGATAAAATTAAACACCAATGAGATACGCAGTCTGACGGGGGAATACAAAAGGATAGAGCCAGATTGCGGGAAGGAATGCGGGCGCAGTTAGAACGCATGAAATCGCTTTGTAAAGAGAGATAGCTTATATGAAAAACAGAATGATTTGAGATGTCAGAAGCAGAAAATCAAGAGAGTGTTGAAACGGTAAAAATGTGGGGCATGGCGGCTGTGCCCTATATTGTTGTGGCAAAGTCTCCTATACTATGGTAGAATCAAGGAACAGAGATGAAAACACAACGTAAAAGATAAAATCTCTTATAGAGCGGGTAGGTAGTCCCGCTGCACCATTCTGGTGTAAGCAGCCCTCCCTCCTTGGGTCGTCCGTTCTTTGTGCATTACAATTTTCAAGGAGGGCAACTGATGTAAAAGAAGCTGGTCACAATCCGAAACGGGTACAGCGGGAAGTGTGGAAACAAGTGCATTGGAGGGAAAAATGGGAATTATAGAGAAAGCTGGAGAAACGGCGTTAGATATGGTAAAAAATGAAGCTGTGTTAGATAAAACATCAAGTATTATGAGTATGTTATTTCCGTATGCTGGATTAACAAAAAAGGCGTTAGATATGTATATTTCAGATGTGGAAAAGTCAGATATGGCGAGTGAGTCAAAGTTAATTGCAGTTCTAAATGCTAAAAATACTATAAAAAAATTAAAAAATCAAAAAGATATAGCACAAATAGCAATTAATACGGCTAAGGACGAAACCGACTTTACAGAAAAATCAGGAGTGAACAAGGAATGGCTTGAGCGATTTATGGATTCTGCGGGCTTTGTGTCAGATGAAATAGTTCAAATAATGTGGGGAAAAATTTTGGGGAAAGAGTTTGAAAACCCAGGTTCAACACCATCTAACATGATAAGAATTTTATCTGAAATAACACCAGTATATGCACAAGCATTTCGAAAAATATGTAGTATGCAGATGATTACAGTTGAATTATATGAAAATGGGGCAATTAAATCTGCAAGGCAAGATGCAGTTGTTCCTTATAGTAGTAACGAAGAGAGATTTAATGAATGGGGATTGACATTCTCCGTATTTAGTGAATTGGAGACGTTAGGGCTGATTAAGTTTGAGACGTTAGGTGGCTATGCATCGACTGGAATAACCGAGAAGAATGTTTTATTGTATGTAGATGGAGAAACGCTAGAAATTGAAGAAAATAAAGAGAATGGAATACCTAATGGGAATGTTATGTTCACTGCTGCAGGCAATTGCCTAAAAAATATTACATCAACTGAGAGGATAGCTGGATATTCTGAATTAGTAAAAAAATATATGAATGAGAGACAAGTGAAGATAAAAGAACATCCAGAATATCGAGTTATTAAAGAAGAGAATAGAGTTTACTGTGAAAAAATTGGATGATATTGAGAGGAAAAATATTGTAAAAATACAGTTTATGCTAGAGCATGTGTCAAAAAAAGCTTTCGCTGTTATGACGTTTTAGCCACTTTGCGAAAGCTTTTCTCTGCTATGCTAAAATATTTTTTCTAATTTACCTCCATTTATAACTGATCTCTTATCTTTATTTCTCAATTTGATTTATTGAGTTCTAGAGCGTGTCTTAAAATTCATTCCCGCCATCTGTATCCCCCACTTAGCGCGATATTTGCGCCAAATTCAGGTTACATAGCCCGCTATGCGCCCTTCATTTGGCACAAATCTCCCACTAAGTGGAGAATACATCTGTCAGAAAGCAATTTTAAGACACGCTCTAGCATTTGCTCTTTGGACATCTGCATGCCTGTCACGCCCATCAGGTTAAGCAGCCGAATAACAGAAAATCCATTCAAAAGTTCATGCATCCATTAGCAAAAAGTTCAACCTCCGGTTGATTGGAATATATGGTAACCTTTATAACGTCTTCCACACGAATTTTGGGATATTCTGCATGGAACTGGTCAAACCAGGGAACATTCATAGAAACATCTCCGCCATACCATCCAAAATAATGGTTATAAAAAATACAGTCTGGAATGTTCAGATATTCAGAGTCGGTCGGGCATATTGAAATTACCGCCATCGTCGTTTTTCTGTTCGGATCCAATTTCTTTACCAGTTCATTTAAAATCTGATGGATTTCCATTTATGAGAAATTATTATCCTACAAATTCTGCCAAAAATTCACTCTTCTTTCTCCGCCGCAACAACCGCAATCTGTGTATCCCCCTTCTTTGCGCATTCCAGCACTGCCGCAGCCAGTCTGCGGAAATTCCCGCCGGAATTGGAGGCCCCCGCTATCATATCAATCTCATCTCCACTCTGTTCCTCCAATAATTCTGCTGCGTACGTCCTGGTATACCGGTTGGGATACGTGCCGGTAACGGGATACATATTTTTCATATAGGCATTGTCCCACGCCTTGATAAAACCGCTTGCGTTTTTTGCGTTAAACTCCACGCTGACAATCTTATTGTCCATCACGCAGATGGTCACATATTCTTTCCATCCATGGGAGTATTCCTCCATCATTGCGGTGTAATACCCATCTTTCCACTTGCCGTCTGCTGTCTGGCTGCCGCAGCCGGATATCAATATACAGATACATGCCAGAAATCCGGCCAGAAATACCGTCCTGCCTTTTTGCAGACGCTGCCAGATCCTTGTCTGTACAAGGCATACCCGCTTCTGGAATGCTTTCCCGCTTCTTTGCAGACGCTTCCAAGAGCTGCCGGCGCAGCCTGCAGAGTTCTTTCTCTTCTTCATTCTATCTTTCCCTCCTTAACCGGAACCGGCCGGAAATATTCTGCAGGCCTTCCGCCTGCTTGTGAAGCTTCTGGCTTGCTGTGGTGCTCTCATAACTTGCGTCCAGATTCCGCTGCGCCACATTGCTGATCTGCTCAATCTGTTCCGCCATATTTTCCAGAGACTCTTTCTGAACGCTGACAGATTCCTCCAGACGTTTCGTAATATCTGTCATTTTGCTGGTCACTTCACTGATATCATCAAAAGATTCCGCAGCCTGATTCGCGTATGCCACTCCGTTTTCAATGGCTTTTAAGGAATTGCCGATAATCTCAGAAGCATGTTTGGCAGATTCCGTGCTCTGGGCTGCAAGTTCCCGCACCTCGGAAGCCACCACCGCAAATCCCTTTCCGAATTCTCCGGCGCGGCTGGCCTCCACAGAGGCGTTCAGGGCAAGTAAATTGGTCTGGGAAGCAATATTTTCCAGTATCCGGTTTACCTTGGTAATTTCCAGAGAATTGCTGTTGATATCTTCCATTGCCTGCAGCAAATTCTTCATACTCGCGTCGCCGGCGTCCATGCTGGTTCTCGCTTTCTCCATTAACTGGCCCGCAACCCTGGTATTATTGTCCACCTCAGTAATATTTTCTTCAATGGCTTTGGTTTCCTCTGTCAGAACCATCAGGGAACTGGACTGCTCACTGGATCCTGTATGTACCTGAACTGCGCTCTCTGACACAATTCCGGCTGTCTCCAGCACTTCTTTGGAAGAATTCTGCACCGACATCAGCATTTGGCTTAAAGAAACAATAATGCTGTTTAAAGATTCTTTCATAATTACGAAATCACCGTTAAACTCTCCTTCCACCGACACATCGAAATCTCCCTCGGAAATGCTGGAGAGAATCTTGGACAATTCTGAAATATAACCGTTAATGCTGTTTACCGTATTGCTCAGAGACGCCGACAGCACCTGGGTCTCGTCTTTCGCCCTGCTGATTTCGGTAGGGGTCTTTAAATCTCCGTTTGCCAGAAGTTCAATCCGGCTGGTCACGCCTTTCAGAGAATTTTTAATTCTGGAGGCATATGCTATGGTATAAAGCCCCGCCGCAAACAAAATTCCCAGCGTAATATAAATCCCCAGCATAATGCTGTCATTTGCCGGCCCCATAAAATCACTTCTCGGAACTATGATCGCCAGATACCAGTTGGTTCCGCTGATGGGAACATAACTGATCAGTTCCATATCATTCTTAAATTCATAAGCCATAACGCCGGTTTCCCCGGAAACCACTTTATTTTCAATGACATCTGTTCCCACATATTCTGCCATATCGGCCTGCTCCCGCACCAAATCCGTATTCCTGTGGCCCATAACGCGCCCTTCTTCATTTACAATAAACGCCTCTCCGTTAGCGCTGATATTGATGCTGCTCAGCACGTCGCTTAAGATATCATAATGATAGCCGCCTGCCAGATAGTAGCTCAGCCCGCCCTCCGCGTTCAGAATCGGAAGCCCTACGGCCAGCTCCAGGGTATCTCCATTCTCAAAAACATCATCTATTACCATATTCTGGGTTTCCTGCAAAAGGGGAAATAACTTTCTCTCTTTCAAAGATTCCGGGCATCGTTCATCGCCCTGATACAGAGTTCCCTCTGCGTCATACAGGCCAAGCCACGCAAATTCAATGCCCGCCTGAGCATTCTCCAGTACCGCCTGTTTTTGCTCCCGGGGGCTGTCTGGATTGGTAATGGCTTCGTTTTCCGCAATCATAAAAAAACGGTCAGACAGCATATGCAGATTGCTTTCCAGGTTCTGAGCCGCTGTCTTTGTCATGGACGGAAGCACGTCAGACAATACGCTGTCTGTCAAAGATCTCATAGAACGTGTCATCAACACAACAAACGCCACTACCAGACAAATCATCATAAGATCCGTGTGAAACAGTATCCGCCCGCTAATACTCCTTTTCGCTTTCACTTCATGTTCCTCCTGCATTACTTCTTTCTGATATGTAACTCCTTCTATTTTACTACGGGATAATTTGAAATTCAACGTTGCAATTCACTCCCATGCCAGATTTTATAATTCTTTTCTTATATCTGGGCGTGAAAAGTAACAATTCAACACAACAATTACTTTCCCTCCCGGCTTTTTTCCAGTATACTATGGATATGATTTACAAAATTATGATAAAAGGAGCAGCTTATGTCCAATAACATTTTTTACACCCTTCAGAAATCTGTTTATCTGGATCAAAAATTGCAGGCTTATGCAGACAGCGATTATTACCCCTTCCACATGCCCGGGCATAAACGCGCAGATAAACTGGATTTTCCCAATCCCTATTCCATTGACATTACGGAAATTGACGGATTTGACAACCTGTACCATGCCGAAGGCATTTTAAAAGAAGCGCAGATGCGGGCTGCTGAAACTTTCGGTGCAAAAACAACCTTCTATCTGATCAACGGCAGCACCTGCGGTATTTTAAGCGCCGTCAGCGCCGCTCTGCCCAGGAGGGGCACCCTCTTGATGTCCAGAAACAGCCATAAATCTGCTTATCACGCCGCTTATTTAAGGGAACTGGAAACCATTTATCTGCTGCCTGCCGCCGCCGACTTCGGCATCTCCGGCTCCATACCGCCTGCTTATGTGGAACAGGCATTGCATGATTTTCCCCAGGCAGGCGCAGTATTTATTACTTCTCCCACATATGACGGCGTTGTGTCCGATATCAGGGCCATCGCCGATCTGGCCCATTCCAGAGGAATTCCTCTGATTGTGGACGAAGCCCACGGCGCCCATTTTACTTTTTCTAAGAAATTTCCGTCTCCCGCGTTAACATGCGGCGCAGACATTGTGATTCAGAGCCTTCACAAGACACTGCCCTGCCTGACCCAGACGGCTTTGCTCCATGTAAATTCCAGTCTGGTGGATATCAGCCTGATCAAACGTTTTCTTGATATTTATCAGACCAGTTCGCCTTCTTACCTGCTGATGGCTTCCATGGAACGGTGCATCCGGTTTCTAAAAGAAGAAGGCGCGGCGCATATGGCCGAATACATCCAAATGCTGCAGAAATTCTATCAAAAATCAGAACATCTGCGCCATATCAAAGTTTTTCAGAAATCCTCCTGCCCGCCGGAGATATGCTTCGACCACGACTTTTCCAAGATACTGATTTCTGTGGGAACCACCGGCCTGACGGGAAAAGAGCTGTATGACATCCTGCTGCATACCTATCATCTGCAGATGGAAATGTCCTCCGGCCATTATGTGACGGCGTTAACCTCCATGATGGATACAAAAGCCGGTTTCCAGCGGCTGTTCTCTGCATTGGACGACATTGACCACAAGTACCGGGCCTCCGATTCCGATGTTTCTGAAAAACTACTGACTGCAGAGATGATTTACCAGATGCCAAAGCCCAGCATGTCCATTTCCGCCGCCATCGACCAGGCCACGGATCTGCTGCCCTTAAAAGCCTCCACCGGCCATACCAGCCAGGAGTACATTTATCTGTATCCGCCTGGAATTCCGCTGGTTGCCCCGGGAGAAATTATGACCGGAAAATTGCTGGGCACTATCTCCCAATGCCAGAAGCAGGGCTTGTCTGTGGTGGGGCCGAGCGATATGGAAAACGGCCGGATTAAGGTTGTGAAACTGTAAACAAATGCGCTCTCAATGATTTGCCGGCAGATTCCAATATTTTTAGTGAAACAGCAAATCATTTGGCAAATAAGCCTGCCCGTGAGCAGAACAAAACTTTACACATTCTATGGAATCCGTTATAATAGAATCGGCAGCCATATTGAAAGGCATACGGCCTGATTCAACTTTATAAAATAAATTGCTTGGCAAAGGAACATTATGGGAAAAATATTTTGCTTAATGGGAAAAAGTTCCTGCGGAAAAGACACCATCTACAAAAGAATTTTATCAGGCGGCTCCCTGCCCTTAAAGACACTGATCCCGTACACCACCCGCCCTGCCCGGGATGAAGAGACAAACGGCGTGGAATATTATTTTTTAACGGACGAAGAGCAGCAGCAGCTTGCCCGGCAGGGCAAGATCATCGAACTGCGGGCCTATCATACCGTCCACGGCATATGGAAATATTTTACGGTAAACGACCATCAGATTAACCTTGCGCAGCATCACTACCTGATTATCGGCACACTGGAATCCTATCTGAAATTACGGGATTATTTCGGAAAAGAATTTCTGGTTCCCCTGTATATTGAACTGGAAGACGGAGAACGGCTGCAGCGTGCCCTGAACCGGGAACGGATACAGTCCAGGCCGAAATATAAAGAACTCTGCCGGAGATTTCTGGCAGATGAAGAAGACTTTTCCCAGGAAAAACTGACACAGGCAGGAATTACAGATTCTTTCGTCAACCAGGATCTGGACATCTGCACCCGAAAAATTATTTCCTGTATCAGATCCTTCCTGCGCTGAAAGTTTACCGTATTTTTAACTTTACAATACCATAGATAAAACCGATAATAGTAATATAATTTATAACGCCCCGGCGGTTAAAACACAACAGATGGAAATTTGGCAAGTAAGACGCTATCATATTTCACCGCCGGAATCATACACAAGGACAGAGAGGCAGGTGATTCCATGGCGCTCAAAGTAGATTCTGTCAACGCCCTGCAGCCGGTAGAAGCAGCGCAGCAGACAGAAAAAGGCGACGGAACCTTTAAATTCACCCTGGCAAGCCAGGTGGAAGAGGCCGAATTGCAGGAGAAGTTAAACGGCCTGATGAACGACATTACCGCTCAGGGAGAAAAGCTCTCCCAGCATATGGATATCCGGGATATGAAGAAATACCGGGAACTGGTCAAGGATTTTCTCAATGAAGTGGTAAACCGATCCCACAAATTTTCCAGAGAAAATTTCTTAGACCGCAGAGGACGCCACCGGGTATACGGAATTGTCAAACTGGTGGATAAGAATCTGGATGATCTTGCCAGCGAACTGGTAAAAGACGAGAAAGACCACCTTACAATTTTAAGCAAAGTAGGGGAGATCCGCGGACTGCTGCTGGATATCTCCACATAATATACGGAAATGAGGAATGATTATGGCAGGCTTTTCAAGCATTATCGGACATGAACAAATCAAAGAACACTTACAGAACGCGATTTCCATGGATAAAATATCCCATGCCTATATTTTCAACGGGCCGGATCAATCCGGGAAAATGATGCTGGCGAAAAGCTTCGCTATGGCTCTGCAGTGCCAGCAAAAGGGCACGGAAGGCTGCATGGCCTGCCATTCCTGCAGACAGGCGCTGTCCGGCAACCATCCGGATATCATCTATCTGCAGCATGAAAAACCCAATATCATTTCCGTAGACGACATACGAAAGCAAATCAACAGCGACATTGAAGTAAAGCCCTATTCCTCCCCTTACAAAATATACATCATTGACGAGGCGGAAAAAATGAATCAGCAGGCCCAGAACGCGCTGTTAAAAACCATAGAAGAACCCCCGGCCTATGCCGTGATTCTGCTGTTAACCGCCAATGCAGATTCCTTTCTCCCTACGGTTTTATCCCGGTGCATTACACTGAATTTAAAAGCCGTGGCAGATGACAAAATCCGCTCCTTTCTGATGAAGGAATACCAGATTCCCGATTACAAGGCCGATATCTGCACCGCTTTCGCCCAGGGAAATGTGGGAAAAGCCATTCAGCTGGCGGGCTCGGAAGATTTTAATGAAATCAAGAACTCCGCACTGCAGCTTTTAAAGAGAATCAAAGAAATCGAACTGTATGAAATGATGGAAGCCATCAAGCAAATCAGTAATTATAAGATGGAAATTAACGATTATTTCGACATTATGACCATCTGGTACCGGGATGTGCTGCTCTATAAAGCCACCTCAGACGCAAATCATCTCATCTTCCGGGATGAGGTTTATAATATAAAAAAGCAGGCCAGCAAAAGCTCCTATGAAGGAATCGAAAACATACTCAAAGCATTGGCCAAAGCAAAACAACGGCTGAACGCCAACGTAAACTTTGAACTTGTGATGGAACTGCTGCTGCTGACAATAAAGGAGAATTAAATTATGGTAAAAATCGTTGGAGTCAGATTCCGCACCGCCGGAAAAATCTATTACTTTGACCCCCAGGACTATGAGATCACTCTGGGAAGCCATGTCATTGTAGAAACGGCAAGAGGCGTGGAATTCGGCACCGTTATGATAGCCCCTAAGGAAGTGGAAGCGGATCAAGTGGTTCAGCCCTTAAAGCCCGTCATCCGCGCCGCCACTGCGGAAGACGAAAAAATTGAGGCCAAAAACCGCCAGAAGGAAAAAGAAGCTTTCAAAATCTGCCTGGGCAAAATCCAAAAACACAAAATGGAAATGAAACTGGTGGACGCAGAATACACTTTTGACAATAACAAACTCCTGTTTTACTTTACGGCAGACGGCCGCATTGATTTCAGGGAACTGGTCAAAGACTTAGCTTCCGTATTCCGCACTCGGATTGAACTTCGACAAATCGGCGTCCGGGATGAAACCAAGATTCTGGGCGGCATCGGCATCTGCGGCAGACCGCTCTGCTGCAATACCTTTTTGTCTGAATTTGCGCCGGTATCCATTAAAATGGCAAAGGAACAGAACCTTTCCCTGAACCCCTCCAAGATTTCCGGCGTCTGCGGCAGGCTGATGTGCTGCCTGAAAAATGAAGAAGAAACCTACGAATATTTAAACAGCCGTCTCCCCCATGTGGGCGACTACGTGACCACAGACGATCGATTAAAAGGCGAAGTAAACAGCGTCAACGTCCTGCGCCAGACCGTCAAAGTCCTGGTGGAAGTGGACGACGAAAAAGAAATCCGGGAGTACAAAGTGGAGCAGCTCCGCTTTAAACCAAAGCGGAAAAAGGAACACCTGAAACTGTCTGCGGAAGAAATGAAGGAATTGTCCGCTTTGGAGGATAAAGGAAAATCTAAGATTGATTAATATTTTACAGTTTACAGCTTGTCCGGTTTGTATAGCCTGACAAGCTGTAAGCTCTATGATGAGTTAATTTATAGCAATTGAACTTTTAGAAGGAAAGCGGCTGAACGAGCTGCACTGAAACGGATAGGAGTTAATTTATGGCAATCGAACTTTTGGAAGGAGAGCGGCTGGACGAGCTGCACCGAAACGGATATTTCATCATCCAGAACCCCAGGAAATTCTGTTTTGGCATGGACGCCGTCCTTCTCTCCGGCTTCGCCAAAGTCAAACCTGGAGAAACGGTATTGGATCTGGGCACCGGCACGGGAATTATCCCGATCCTGCTGGAAGCCAAAACCCAGGGAAAACATTTCACCGGACTGGAAATTCAGCCGGAGAGCGCAGACATGGCAAGACGCAGCGTAGCCTACAACCATTTAGAAGATAAAATCACCATAGAAACCGGCAATATCAGAGATGCTTCCGCACACTTCGGAGCATCTTCTTTTCATGTGGTAACCACCAATCCGCCCTATATGACAGACCATCACGGCCTTGCCAACCCCAACGAAGCCAAAGCCATCGCCCGCCATGAGATTCTCTGTAACCTTGAGGATGTTATCCGGGAAAGCGCCAGACTTTTAAAACCCCAGGGCCGGTTCTACATGGTGCACCGGCCTTTCCGGCTCACTGAGATCATGGTATTGATGCGTCAGTACGGCCTGGAACCGAAGCGGATGAAACTGGTCCATCCCTTTGTGGATAAAGAACCGAATATGGTTCTTATCGAAGGGCTTCGGGGCGGTAATCCCCGGATTACGGTGGAAAAGCCGTTGATTGTGTATCGGGAGCAGGGGATCTATACGGATGAGATTTATGAGATTTATGGGTATTGAGATAGGGAAGAGCAAAATCCCCAGATATTTTTGCAGGGGCAGATTGCGGAAAATAAAAGTGGGTTACAGAAAAACGCCGGACATTTCCGATGAGCAACGACAGCATTTGCGCTGAATTTGCAAACAACCCTCTATTGCCAAAAACCCCCGCCTATGCTAAAATCACAATTACAAAATCTGATCAAATAAATTCAAAAATTCACCAGCCAAACAAGAAAGGAACACACCATGCCCGGCAAATTATATCTGTGCGCCACTCCCATTGGAAATCTTGAAGACATTACTTTAAGGGTTCTCCGTGTTCTCAAAGAAGTGGATTTAATCGCCGCGGAAGACACCCGCAATTCCATCAAACTGCTGAACCATTTTGACATCAAAACCCCCATGACCAGCTATCATGAATACAATAAAATCGAAAAGGCATACCAGCTTGTGGAAAAAATGCAGCAAGGGCAGAACATTGCGTTGATTACCGACGCAGGAACCCCTGGCATTTCCGATCCCGGGGAAGATCTGGTGCGTATCTGCCAGGAATCCGGCATTGGCGTCACGTCTCTGCCGGGAGCCGCCGCGTGCATTACCGCTTTAACCATGTCCGGCCTTCCTGCCAGGCGTTTTGCCTTTGAAGCTTTTCTGCCCCGGGAGAAAAAAGAACGGGAACGAATACTCGCTTCGCTGAAGAATGAAACCCGCACCATCATCCTCTATGAAGCGCCCCACCATCTGAGGAAAACCTTAGAAGAATTATACGAAACTCTGGGGGATCGCGGCATTGCCCTCTGCCGGGAACTTACCAAGAAATATGAAACTGTTTTTCCCACCTACATTTCCGGCGCAATGGCTTACTATGAAAAAGAAGAACCCCGCGGGGAATTTGTACTGGTAATTCAGGGAAAAAGCTTTCAGGAAATTCAGAAAGAGCAGCAGGAAAGCTGGGAAAGCCTTACACTAGAAGAACATATGGCTCATTATGAAAATCAGGACATTTCCCGCAAAGAGGCCATGAAGCTGGTGGCAAAGGACCGTGGGATTTCCAAGCGGGAAGTATATGGGAAATTGTTGGAACATCTGCAATAGGGTAAAAGATATGAAAAAGACGGAAAAATTTTGGCAATCCTAGAGCGTGTCTTAAAATTGCGGGAATGAATTTTAAGACATGCTCTAGGAATCAGGCCCAGACATTTATAAAATACTGTTTGCATTGTCCTGATAAGGAATCTCCCTTTCACTTTTTATCTTTTTAATAAAGCGTCAATTTCTTCAAGATCCAAATCTGGTTCATTTTGTTTTTCCTTAGTATAATCACCATACCCTAAATCGAATTGCTGCATAAACCGTACCGCTCCTACAGGCCCCAAAGCTTCGTAAAGAGCCTGCATCCCAACTGTTCGAATTTCAAGAGGATTATTTAAATTAATATTTATCATCTATATCACCTCCCATACAAATTTTAAAGGATTCATTACTCTAACTTTCAAATCAATCCTTTGAGACATCCTTTCCAGTTTATCATCTGTCGTCAGCATCACATCCACCTTTCCAGCTTCCGCAGATGCAATATGCAAACTGTCAAATGTCTTAATTTTAGAATGTTTTTGAATTTCTTTTGCACGTTCCTTCAACGATTCTTCATAACATATATTTGCAGCTGCCACTTTGTATAAATCATTTACACGTTGTTTTTTTACCACATCTTGCATACGTTCTATCTCAAATTCCAATATATCACTTCCCACAATTTTGTATATTCCAGATTGTCCTCGTTGTAAAACCAACAATATAGCCTCGCTCTCTAAGTGAATTCTTTCTTGAGTCTGATCATCAAATGGCCTGTTATAACAACAATTATCTAGATAAATTTTCATTTTTATAATTTCCACCACTCTCAATTTATAAGAAATTCTCAATTGCTAAAACACCATATTCTACTGTACATATTGTACTGCATTTTGTTATTATATTCAAGCTGATTACCACGCAAAAGAAAAACAAACGCCTCACCTGTTACAATCCACACCCCTCATAAAATTCCGGCAGATATTTCTTCAAAACAGCAAAAGGCGCCGCCCCCATTTTCATCAGCGCGCTGTGAAATTGATAGTCGCTGTAATCCTCCCCATACTTCTCCACGGCATACTGCCGCAGATTCAGAAATTCCAGATACCCCACGTAATATTTCAAATAATGGGCCGGCTCTTCCACAATCAATTGATAAATTTCCTGAATCACCCTTTTATCAGTAATCTGATAGGATGCAAAAAAATCTATGGTATCCCGCAAGGTCCAGCCGTCATGATGAATACCCAGATCCGCGCTGGCATACAAGCTTAAAAGGGCGGACTGGTTTTTCTGTAGAAAAGCGGCGACCTCTTGATCCACATCCGCATAATAAAAAGACTGCATTTCCACGTAAGTTGCCCACCCTTCCGCATAACCGCTGCTGCCGAACAGACTGCGGATCGGCTCTAAGCCGCAGCTTCGCTCCATCACGTTCTGATAGAGATGCCCCGGAAATCCCTCGTGGGCCAGCGTGGTGTAAAGTTCCATTTTCGCGTCGCCCTTTGACTTATTGATATAGATGCAGTTCCGGGAAATATCGTCGATAGGCGGCGTCAGATAGAAAGCGGGCGCCGTGTATTCTTCCAGAGACGGATGCACCTCTTTCACTGAAAAAGAGACGGACGGAGGCGATGGAAAATCCTTTTTCATCTTCTCCTGGAGATCCTCTAAAATCAGTTCCGGTTCCTCGGTAGGAAGCTGATAATTTCCGCATTTTTGCCTAATATCCGGGTGCTCCTTCGCAATCTTCGCCAGAGATTCCAAATCCTGTTTCCGCTGCGCTTTTACCTGCTGCTGCATCTCTTCCGCCGACAAATCCGACCCGGTGGTATCCTGCACCAGATATTCATAATAATCTTTTCCTCCCGGCAGCCCGCATAAACCCCCGGAATTCTTCCCGAAACCCTTCAGAGCAGATAATTCCTCCGCCAGCCGCTGATAAGCCGGTATCAAATCCCCGGTCACAATCTGCCTGTTGCTGACCTTATATTGTTCCGCCTGTTCCGGCGTCAGAAATTCCGCCTGATCCACACGGTCATCAAAAGTAGACAGAAGGTAATTGCTTTCCGGATGTTCCACAAAATTACTGCACTGGCTCACAATGTCATCCACCGCAAAATCCGCCATAAACAATCCCAGTTCCGCCTTTTTCTTCTCCACCTCCATAATCTGTTCAAACAATTCCGGAGTTTCAGACAAAAGCTTCAGATAATCTTCAATATCTCTGGCGTCATAAAAAGTATACTCCGCCAGCAGCACCGGAAGCTGGGACTGAAATCCCGTGGAAGGCCGTAAAATTTCCTCATGCAGATGGAATTTTCCTGCAGGAGTTTCTTTTTCTATAAAATCCATGATAATATCATAGGTCATTTGCTGGGCGACCGTCAGATCTTTTTTCTTAAATTTCTTCAGATTCTCCTTCCAGTTCTCCAGTATGGCCGATGTTTCCGTTCCTTCCCCGGCAGATATTTTTCCATAGGTGACCTTATAATCCTCAATCCCGTAATTTTCCGGATGAGCCAGGTTATAATGCATGTTCAGCGTGCTAGCCGTAACTTCCGCCCGGAAAATCTGATTCATATAAGCGGAAAAATCCTCCCGGCTTTCCTGGCCATTTCCGCACCCCGCCTGCAGGCACATCAATAGAGCAAGCACTGCCAGCAGTATTCTGTTTTTTACATTCTCTTTCCGTAACCTGAACCTCTCTCCGAAAAAATTTTTTCCCATTCCAAACTGCGCTTTCTGCGGTATATTCCTTTCATTTTATGACCCTCCCTCTCCCATTATGCAAAATAAGCCAATGACAACTTCCCGGTAATGTGATATGATTTACCATGAGGAGGGACCCGGCTCAAAACCAACCACCCCCACCACGCAGCATGCCGGGATGAGCCCTGATGGTTCCCCCCAACACCCAATACACTACCCCGGGAGGAGCCCCGATGTCCCCAAGTTCTGGATTATCCTCAAAAGGATTCATCCAATACACTACCCCGGGAGGAGCCCCGATGTCCCCCAACACCCGATACATTATCCCGGAAAGAGCCCTGATGGTCCCCCAACACCCAACACACTATCCCAGGAGGAACCCTGACGCTTCCCCAACACCCAACACACTATCCCAGGAAGAACCCTGACGCTCCCCCAACACCTGATACATTACCCCAGAAAGAGTCCTAACGCTCCCCCCAACACCCACTACACTATCCCAGAAGCCCCCTGATGACCGCTTCACACAGACTTTGCTAAAAATAAAAAAAAGGAGGGATCCCCCATGGCAACCACACCCAACATCAACCTGGAAGACTTAGACTTCACAGACATGGAAATCGAAGAAATCCACCGCTTAGCTGAAGAACTGTTAGAGCAGCGCAAGTACTCCCTGCTCCGCCAGATGCTTGACAACCTGAACTCTGCCGATATCGCCCTTCTTTTTGACGAGATGGACAAAAAAGAAATCCCTCTGCTCTACCGTCTGCTCCCCAAGGAAGAGGCTGCAGACAGCTTTTCCTATATGAGCCGTGAAATGCAGAAAACCCTGATTAACACCTTAACCGACCGGGAACTGCGGGCCGTGATGGACGATATTTTTCTGGACGACACGGTAGACATGATCGAGGAAATGCCGGCCAATGTAGTAGCCAGAATCCTGCGCAACACGGACGAAGAAACCCGGAAAATGATCAATCAGATCTTAAACTATCCGAAAGACAGCGCCGGCAGCCTGATGACCATCGAATATGTCAATATCAAAAAAGAAATGACCGTAGGCGCAGCCATCAGCCGTATCCGCCATACGGCTGTAAACAAAGAAACTGTCTACACCTGCTATGTGACAGAGCACCGCAAGCTGATTGGAATGGTATCTGTAAAAGACCTGCTGATGGCGGAAGATTCCATGCAGATTGAAGATATCATGGAGACAAATGTGATTTCTGTGGACACCCATGAAGATAAAGAAGAAGTCGCAAAAGTATTCAACAAATACGACTTTCTGGCAATTCCGGTGGTGGATCGGGAAGAGCGTCTGGTGGGAATCGTCACCTTTGACGACGCCATGGACGTTATGCAGGAGGAAAATACCGAGGATATTACCAAGATGGCGGCTATGACCCCGACGGAGGACAATTATTTCAATACCTCCGCTTTTTCCCATGCCAAAAGCAGGATTGCCTGGCTGCTGTTTCTGATGCTGTCCGCCACGGTAAGCGGCTCCATTATCACCCATTATCAGGAATCCTTTAAGCTTTATCCCCTTCTGGTTTCCTTTATCCCCATGCTGACCGGAACCGGCGGAAACTGCGGTTCCCAGAGTTCCACCTTAATGATCCGGGGATTGGCGCTGGATGAAATCAAATTTAAGGATATTTTCAGGGTAATGTTTAAAGAATTCCGGATTGCGCTTTTGGTAAGCGCCGTTCTGGCAGTGGTAAACGGACTGCGGATTTATATCCAGTACGGAGATCTGCAGATGGCTTTTGTGATTGCCCTTGCGCTGATTGCTATTGTAATTTTATCCAAATTTATCGGCTGCAGCCTGCCGCTGATTGCAGAGCATGTACATCTGGACCCGGCATTGATGGCGGCTCCTTTGATTTCTACGATTGTGGATATCTGCTCTATTTTAATTTACTTTAAAATTGCCACTATTGTGCTGCATATTGCTGTCTGAAAATTTATGTAAAATTGATTTTTCACTATATAAACACTTATATATTGTAAATTAGCTGCTGCTCTATTATAATTTTAATATCTGATATGAATGATAGAATCAATGGAGATTTTGATTATGGAAAATAAAGTTGTCATACAAAATTTTGGACCGGTAAACGAGGCACAGATAAATTTAAATAAAAACTTTCAGATATTTATAGGCACTCAGGCTTCTGGTAAAAGTACAATTTGTAAGGTTGTATATTTTGTTCAAAAAATAAGAGATTATACCTTGGATTATCTAATGGATCCAATACAGTTTACACAGAATCATAAAAATGAGTATTTCAATAATTATATGAAATATTTGACAAAGCAGTTTATGGGGTGCTTTGGAAAGACGAAACATATGCAGAAATTTAATATTTCCTATATGTTTGCCGGAAAGCATATTAATATTTTCCTAAACCGTGATGGCTATGTACGATTTTCTCTTGATGCTAAATTAAAAGAAGAACTTATGGGATTGATAAATGAGGCATCCGAAATGTTTTTAAATAATTTCAATACAAAGGGGCTTTTGGATAATATAACTGCTGTGGGAATAATGAAACGTCATTTAAATGAACGGTTGTTTTCGGTATTTGAAAACGATGATGAAATTATTTATATTCCAGCCGGAAGAAGTTTGTTAGCGACCATGTCTGAGCAGTTACAGGATGTTTCTGCTGATGAGATGGATTTGACTATGCAGGAATTTATTAAACTGATAAAAGTAACAAAAAATAAGTTCGGAACTAAAATTCCGGAAATGATTACAGATTATGTAAAGACGGTAAAAGGGCAGATAAATAATGCCGCAGTAGACCAGGCTTATGAATTTATTAAGAAAATTCTAAAAGCAGACTATATAAGTGAGAACGACGGTGAAAAAATTTATTTTGATGAGTATCATTGGGTTAAATTGATGTATGGTTCCTCTGGTCAGCAGGAAATACTGTGGATATTGATGCTTGCCTTTGCGACAATTTTAGAAAAGAAAAAATCATTTATTATAATTGAAGAACCAGAAGCACATTTATTTCCGATTGCGCAAAAGGATGTTATGAATCTCATTTCGTTAATGATAAATTCAACGAACAGTAAGGTTATTATAACAACACATAGCCCTTATATACTTACTTCTACGAATATATTATTATTTTCGGAAAAGGTGGAGAATCAGCATACAAAGCTAAATAAATGTGTTATTCCCAAAAGTTTAAGAGTGTCTTATGAAAAATTTGCCGCTTATAAAGTAGATAATTCTGAAAAGGCACTGGAATCTTTATTAGATGAGGAAAGTCATATGATTAATACAAATTATATTGATGAAGTATCCTCTATTACAAATAGTGAACTTGATGAGCTTATTACTATGGAGATAGATGAATGATTTGTAGAAAATTAGAAGAATGTATTAATGTAGAACTGCAAAGTAAGTCTTTAGAGAAATGCGATAATAAAAATAGGGTGAACTGTATTGAGTCATCAGACAGACGTTCAGAAATAAAGTGTGAAGAGAATAAAAAAAAATATGTGCTTGAGAATACGAAGAAAAACCATGTTATTTTATATAAAATGGATGGTGGAATAATAGTGGAAGATAAATCCGTCCCATTAAATACGAGTAAATGCGATTATTTATTTGTCATTGATGATGCAATTCCAACTGCTGTTTTAATAGAACTCAAAGGCGTTAATGTGCCCAAAGCGTTGATTCAGCTTAAGGGAACTTTCTTATTGTATAAAAATGTTTTCTGTAAATTTGATCGTGTATATGCAAGAGCAATAGTAACATCTTCAACGCCAAATTTAAAAGCGAGTCCGGAATATGTCAATTTGGAACGAATGATTCGCAAAAATTATAAAGGAAATATAAAAATTGTTGAGAAACAATTTAATGAAAAGGACATAGAACTATAGGCCAATAGGAAAAATGATAGCAGCATTTCCACATGCTCATCCCCTTTCCGCTACCGGATTGGGGATGACAACATAAAACTTATATCATACTTCCCCTACCCTGTACAAGCAGACAAAATCTCTTCCGTTTTCCCATCTTTCTCCCCCTGAAAAAATTTATCCAGCACTTTCTGAAAGACCTGGCATTCCGGCTCCGCCAGTAAAAACAACGTCATAGAGGACTTCAGCTTCAGATCATCCGGCCGACCCATTACATAAGCAGCGTCATCCGATTCTGTCTCTAAGAGAGCCTGGGAAATCTCAAGGAGACGGCGCCTTAATATATCATTTTTCAGATATTCTTTGGCTTCTTCAATATCTCTGATTGCGTAATACTGGGCCATTTGGCTGTATCCAAGCCCTGCGATCTGGGGAAAAATATACCACATCCAATGGCTTACTTTCTGCCCGCCTTGGATTTCCCGCAAGGCTGTCTTATAAGAATCCTGCTGTGCCGTCAGAAAACGATCTAATCCCTCTTTCACTGTTTACTCCTTTCCAACAATCAATAAAAATTTAAATATTTTCACTTCCCATACCCCCGGAAAAACCCGCTCAGATTCTGCAATGCCTGCACCAGCACCTCCACCTGCTCTTCATTCATCCCCTCCAGGGTTGCCTGCACCATTTCATCATGGAATCTCTCATGGTGATAATATGCCTTCTCCCCTTTTTTCGAAAGAGAAATCAGCACCACCCGCCGGTCCTCCTGGCTGCGCACCCGGTTCACATAGCCCTTTTTCACAAGATTATTAATGGCAATGGTCAGCGTTCCCACCGTCACCGACAGGGACTTCGCCACTGCCGACATACTTCTGCCTTCCCCTGTTCCGATTGCTTCTATCACATGCATATCGTTATTGGAGATATCCTTGAATTCTTCTGTGATAATTGCTTTTTCTTCTATATCCATAATCTCGTTGAATAGCTTTAC
Organism: uncultured Lachnospiraceae bacterium; assembly: GCA_910584585.1. Lineage (GTDB taxonomy): Bacteria > Bacillota > Clostridia > Lachnospirales > Lachnospiraceae > Petralouisia. The sequence continues at coordinate 25,548 of CAJUBP010000022.1, forward strand.
CAGAACTTCATTGATTGTATTGTAGTGATTCACGGGGATACCTCCTTTTGCGCAGTTATTGTTTTTGATATTATACCATAGTTTTCCCTCAATATGCTATACTTTATTATTCTTGAGAATTCTCCGCAGCGTACTTTGCCACAATTCACACCTGCCAGATTTTGTAATGATTTTGCTATATCTGGGCGCAAATTGTAACCGTACTTCTTCTGGTTCCCGCCTTTTGGCCTCCTTTTCTTTATTTCTACGCTCCAGTTTCAATTCTTGGCAGCTGTTTTTATCTTTGTCATATTTGCCCTGAATTATCAAGAAACATTGCATTTCCCATTTAAACATGTTGAACCCTTCCCTTGATACTCTAATTTTTTTATACATAATGCACAAAAAATCATCCGCCAAATTATGAAAATGGTAAAACTTGATTTTATTTACCAAGTAAATATTGATTTATTTACCAATTAATATTACAATAATTTTACCAAAACAAATATGGAGGAGGAAACACTATGAGAAAGAAATTAGTAGCAATGTTAATTCTTGCAATGACAGGAACTATGTTCTTAGGCGGCTGCGGTTCAGACGGAGGCAGCGGAAGCGGCGGAGACGGCAAAAGCGGCGGCAAGGTAAAGATCCGTTTCGCGTCCTGGGACGAAGCAGAGGATGTGGACGCACAGCAGGCAGCTGTAGACAAGTTCAATGAAGCTCATGACGACATTGAAGTAACCCTGGAAGCATACGGCGGAGAGTTCGACACCAAAATCAGCGCCGGAATGGGTTCTAACGATATGCCGGACGTGATGTACATGTGGAACTACCCTGCATATTCTCAGGGATTGGAACCTCTGGATTCCTATATTGAGAAAGAGGGCGAAGATTATAAGAAGAACTTCTACGACACCCTCTGGAATTACAATTCCTACGACGGAAGCACCTACGGCATCCCAATCGGATTCACCACACACGCGCTGTTTTATAATAAAGACATTTTCGCGGAAGCAGGCATCGACGAGCCTACCAATGACTGGACCTGGGAAGACGTGAAAGCAGCTTCCAAGACCATCACCGAGAAATGCGACGGCAAGAAGGGATTTTCTTTCCAGATGAAGCCGGACCCCTATGACTATGAAATGTACCTGTGGAGCAACGGAACCGCTTATGTGGATGAAAACGGCGGATTAGAGGGCAACCTGAACTCCGACCAGGCCAAAGAAGTATTCCAGATGTTCCAGGATATGGAGAAAGACGGCTCCGCAGTTGCAACAGAAAAGAGCGGCACTGACGAATTCCGCGCCGGCAACACCGGTATGTACGTATACGGTTCCTGGTCCATTAACACCTTAAAAGAAGACGGCGTGAACTTCGGCGTGGTAAACATCCCGTCCTTCGGCAGCCAGCCTTCCATCAGCATCTTAAGCTCCTCCGGAATCTCCATGTCCAAGGACAGCAAGAACAAAGAAGCTGCATGGGAATTCATCAAGTTCTGGACCAGCGAAGAGATGAACAAAGAAAGAATCGGCATGGAACTTCCCGTACTTTACTCTGTAGTTGAATCGGAAGGCATCATGGAACAGCCGGAATACGCGCCTTTCTACACCATGCTGGAACAGAGCTCCGACTACACGCCATCCAGTTTTATTTACGAGAGCTGGTCTGAATTGTCAGAGAACCTTTCCCTTTCCTTTGAGCGGGTATTCAACCCCAGCGCAATGGAAAATGTATCAGATGTATTGGACGAGGCAGCGCAGCAGTAACGTAACATGCGCCCGACAGGAGGGATTGAGGGATGAAGCAGAAACGAATCTCCAGGAAAGCGATTCCGTATCTCTTTATTTTGCCATGGATCATCGGCTTTCTTGTATTTACCATCGGCCCGTTGATATTTTCTCTGATTATGAGTTTCTTTGACTGGCCCCTGGCGGCAGACCCGGAATTTGTGGGGTTTGGCAATTACATTGAAATGTTTACCAACGACAAGCAGTTTTTTAAATCACTGACCATCAGCTTGAAATACGCGGCCATCTTCGTGCCCCTTAACATGATTATTGCGTTATTTCTGGCAATGCTGATTACACAGCCGGTAAAAGGCGTGAAAGTTTTCCGTACCATTTTCTATATCCCCACCGTTATCTCAGGCGTGGCAGTATCCATTCTCTGGGGATGGATACTGAACGGGGATTACGGCGTACTGAACTATCTTTTGTCCCTGATTGGCATTGAAGGTCCCAAATGGCTGGTGGATCCCGCCTGGGCAATCCTGGCAGTCATTATCGCCAGCGCCTTCGGCGTAGGAAGCATGATGCTGATTTTCTACACGGATATCAAGAATATCCCCATTGACGTATACGAAGCGGCCACCATTGACGGCGCCAATCCGGCAAGACAGTTTTTCAGCATTACCCTTCCGATTATTACGCCCACCATTTTATTTAACTTGATTACCTCCATTATCAGTTCTTTCCAGCAGGTAACGCTGGTAATGCTTCTGACCGGAGGCGGGCCTTTGAAATCCACATATTTCTACGGCCTCTATACTTACAACAACGCGTTCAAGCACCACAAGCTGGGATACGCCAGCGCCAACGCATGGGTGATGTTTATCATTATCCTCTGTCTTACCGCGCTGGTGTTCAAATCGTCTTCCGCATGGGTATTCTATGAATCAGAAGCCGGCGGCGTGGCGAAGAAAGGGAAAAAATCCAAACGAGGAGGGAAACGCTGATGAAAATGTCAAAGATTTCAAAAACCATTATCTACATCCTGCTTGGAATTATGGCGCTGTACTTCCTGTCTCCCTTTGTTTACATGCTGTTTACGGCATTTAAGACAGAAGCGGAAGCCGTGGCTTATCCGCCCAAGCTGTTTCCGGACAAATGGCTCTGGCAAAACTTTGTGGACGCCTGGAATGCCCAGCCTTTCGGCACATTCCTGTGGAATTCCCTGCTGGTTACCGTGGGCACCACTGTCGGACAGGTAATTTCCTGCTCTCTGGTAGCCTATGGATTTGCCCGTTTTAACTTCAAAGGCAAAAATGTGCTGTTTATGATTCTTTTATCCACCATGATGATTCCCTGGGATGTAACCATGATTCCCCAGTACATGGAATTTAAAATGTTTGGATGGATTAACACCTTGAAACCGCTGATTATCCCGGCATGGTTCGGCTCCGCCTACTACATTTTCCTGATGCGGCAGTTTTTGATGGGCATACCGAAGGATTTTGAAGAGGCGGCCCGCATCGACGGAGCCAACGCTTTCCAGATTTACTGGAAAATATTTATGCCGATCCTGAAACCATCCTTGATTTTGGTAGGCGTTTTGAATATGATTAGTGTATGGAATGATTACCTTGGGCCGTTGATTTTCTTACAGGACAGAAGCAAATACACCCTGGCCCTGGGACTTGCGGCATTTAAGGGAGTTCACGAGACGCAGATTATCCCAATGCTCTGCATCACCATTATCATGATTATACCGCCGATTATTATATTCATTATCGCCCAGAAATACATTGTGGAGGGCACAAGCGGATCGATCAAATAAAAGTATCAAAGGAGAACTGTTATGTCAGAACGAGTAAAAAAAAGATGGGAAGATCATTTACTGGAACACATCGGCAGAAGAGAAGCCCGTACTTCGTTTTACCGGGATTCTTCCCCGCGGCTTACATTGAACGGCGAATGGAAATTTTTATATAGGGAAGCTCCCGAACTTTCTCCTGAAGGATTTATGAATAAGCAAGAAAGCACAGATGGATGGGACACAATTGATGTCCCATCCATCTGGCAGTTAAGGGGATATGACAAGATGCATTATACGGACGTTCTGTATCTGTTTCCGGTCAATCCGCCCTTTGTGCCAACAGAAAATCCGACAGGAATCTACAAGCGCGCCTTCACGCTGGACGGCCAATGGCTGAACAATGACACCATTTTAAAATTCCACGGAGTAGACAGCGCCTATGACGTCTGGATCAACGGAACACACGCCGGCTATGGAAAAGTAAGCCGCCTTGCCGCAGAATACGATATCACAGATCTTGTCCGCGAAGGGGAAAATGACATCACGGTACGGGTCTACAAATGGTCGGACGGAACTTATCTGGAAGATCAGGATATGTGGTGGATGTCCGGAATTTACCGGGATGTGGAATTAATCAACGAACCGAAACAGGCCGTACTGGATGTTCAGGTAAACGGCGATTTAGATAATAATTATACCAACGGAATTCTGAATGTAAAAATCCGCGCGAAAAACGCAGATTGCCGGGGTGCCTGGAAACTCTGCAAATGTGAAAAGGCATCTGCCAAAACCGTTGCCAGCGGTTCTTTTCAGACAGAAAACGGCAAGGCGTCCATCGAAGAAATCATTCCTGACGTTCAGAAATGGACTGCTGAAACCCCGGAACTCTATGAATTGCGCATTACCGCAGAACAGCAGGAATTATCCGTCCGCACAGGATTCCGCAAAATAGAAATGATAGACAATAACTTCTGCGTCAACGGAACCCCTCTTTTGTTAAACGGCGTCAACCACCACGATTATAATCCAAAAGAGGGCCGCTGTGTCACCTATGAACAGATGAAAGCAGATATCATCTTAATGAAGCAGCACAACATCAACGCCGTGCGGTGCTCCCATTATCCGGCCAACGGATATTTCTATGATCTGTGCGATGAATACGGCCTTTACGTCATTGATGAAGCGGATCTGGAATGCCACGGATTTGAATGGGTAGAGCGCTACGCCTGGATCACCGATGATCCCTCCTGGGAAACAGCATATGTGGACCGCAGCGCGCGCATGGTGAAACAGGACAGAAATCACCCCTGCATCATTATGTGGTCTATGGGAAATGAATCCTCCTTCGGCTGCAATTTCCGCAGCGCGGCAAAGGCCATCCGGCAACTGGACAGCACACGGCTCATCCATTACGAAGGAGATTTTGAAGCGGAAGTGACAGACGTTTATTCCACCATGTACACAAGGCTTGCGCCTCTGGAAAAAATTGCGGCAGGCACTGACAAAGAAAACAAGCCCCATGTAATGTGCGAATACGGCCACGCCATGGGAAACGGCCCGGGAGGTCTGGAGGCCTACCAGAACCTTTACCGCAAATACAAGCGGCTCCAGGGCGGCTTTTTGTGGGAGTGGTATGACCACGGCATCTATACGGAACAGGATGGCCAGACTTATTACCGTTACGGCGGCAATTACGGAGATTTCCCCACCAACGGAAATTTCTGTATCGACGGAATTTTAATGCCGGACCGCACCCCGTCCCCGGCATTGTTAGAATACAAGCAGGTGATTGCCCCGGTTGAGATCACCAAAGCAGAAGGAACACAGCAGCAAATCCGCCTGAAAAATTATTACAATTTCCGTTCCCTGGACGGGCTGTACCTGAACTGGGAAATTGAAGGCGGCGGCAATGCCATCCAGGCCGGCAGAATAGACAATCTGCATGCAGAACCAGGGGAAACCCAGACCGTGACCATCCCCTATGAAGAATTTACGCCGGAAGCTAATATTCCTTACTTCCTGAACCTTTCCCTCCGGGAAAAAGAAGCTGTTCCTTACGCAGAGGCAGACCATGAAATATCCCATGTGCAATTTGAACTGGAAGAGAAACAGATTCGCTTCACCAGACGCCCGGCCGGGGAAGCTTTGAAAATAACAGAACAAGCGGGCATTCTCACGATAGAAAATAACAAACTCCGGGTCCAGTTCCACACCGTATTCGGAACCCTTTTATCTGTGTCTTCTGAAGGAGAGGAATACCTGACGGCAGGGCCTGAAATGACCGTGTACCGGCCCACCATCGACAACGACATGTATAAAAAAGAAGACTGGATGAATAAATATTTTATCCAGAAATCCAGCGAACAGAACGCAGGGTTTTCCTGGCGGGAAGAAAACGGCATAGCAATCGTCACAATCCGCAAAGATTTCGGCTGCCTGAACCAGTCCTGGGGCTATACCTGCACCTATGAATACCGGATTTATCCCTGCGGCCACCTGGAAGTCAATTTAGACGCAAAACAGTTTCAGCGGGGAAAACTGGAACCGGAATTCCTGCCCCGTTTAGGCGTCAAAATGCGGGGAAATAAAACGCTGCAGCAAACCATCTGGGAAGGCATGGGCCCCGGAGAAAATTATCCGGACAGCAGACGGGCCTGCGCCATGGGCATTTACCGGAATACCGTGGAAGGTATGGGCACAAACTATGTCTATCCCCAGGAAAACGGCCACCGGGAACATGTGCTGTGGTTCGGCGTCGGAAACGGCGCGAAGACCCTTTTGTGCGCCATGGAACGCCCACTGGGATTAAACCTTTCCAATTATACAGATGAAGCCATCGAACAGGCGGCCCATCCATTTGAACTGAAACCTGCCGAAGAGGTAATCATCCATCTGGATTACAAACATTCCGGACTTGGCAGCAACAGCTGCGGAGAGGAACAGCTGGAAATGTTTAAAGTAAAACGGGAAGATTTCACCCTCGGATTCCGGCTGCAGATTGTGGAGCAGGGACAGGAACAGGAAGAAGCACAAAAGAAATATCTGCATTAAATTGTGATACGGAGCAGGGACAGCAGCAGCGCCTGCATGAACTTATTCATCAAATGAAAGAAAGGAGCCTCAATTGACCAATCAATTTTCAGAAAAACTTCAGGGATATCTAAGCGACGGCCAATGGATGGTTGTGCAGGACAAGTATGACCCTTATGAAAACCTCAAATATGAGAGCTTGTTCTGCCTGACCAATGGTTACCTGGGCACCAGAGGAAGCCATGAGGAGGGTACCGCAAGAAGCATTCCCTGCACTTATATCAACGGCGTTTTTGACAAATCGGAAACATTTATGCGGGAGCTGGCAAATATGCCCAACTGGCTGACCCTTAGGCTTTATGCGGAAAAAGAATTAATCGGCATAGAGAATTGCGAGATTCTTTCCTTTACCCGGGCGCTGAATATGCAGAAAGGCTGCCTGTTAAAAAGCGTCTGCCTCAAAGATCGGAAAGGCCGGGAAACCAAGGTGGAAACCCTGCGTTTTATCAGCCGGGCACATGTGCACCGCATGGCAGTCCGGCTGTACGTAACGCCTTTGAACTACAGCGGCATCATAGAAATTGAAAATATCATTGACGGCACTGTCATTAATTTCTGCGACGCACCCCGGTTCAAGGTAAAGCATACCTATCTGACGAAAAATGAAAAACTGGGGGAAACAGGCGCATACCTGGAGGTTGCCACCAGAGACAACCACCTCCACGAAGGCTGCGGCACATTGGTACAGGTGAAGCAGGATCAGCAGGACGCGGTCAAAACTCATGTATTTCATGATTTCGGAGAACAGGCTGTGGAATTCCTGGATTTCGACGCCCGGCAGGGAGAAACTGCAGAGCTTACCAAATATGCGGTGATCTATACGGAACGGGAAGTGCAGAAAGAATCCTTAAAAGAAACCATCCAAACAGAAATGGCGGAATTTCTTAAGACGGGCTTTGAAGCAGAATTTGAACTTCATCAAACCTCCTGTCAGGCCCTCTGGAAAGAGGCGGACATCCAGATTGAAGGCGATGATGATTTAAACAAAGCCATCCGCTTTAATGTGTTCCACCTGATGAATACGGCCAGCGAATACGACTCCCATGTGAATATCGGAGCCAAGCTGCTTCACGGCGAAGAATACGGCGGACATGCTTTCTGGGATACGGAACTTTTCATGCTGCCGTTTTTCGCTTATACGTTCCCGGAAAAAGCCCGCAGGCTGGAAACCTACCGCTACCATCTTCTGGACGCCGCCCGCAGGAACGCTGCCAAAAACGGCTTTGCAGGCGCCCAATATCCCTGGGAATCCGCGGACGACGGCACCGAGCAATGCCCGGACTGGACCATTGAGCCGGACGGCACCTGTTACCGCTGCTATGTGGCCGTTTATGAGCACCATGTAACGGCAGCGGTGGCATTCGGCATTGCCAATTATGTGAGAATCACCAAAGACACTGATTTCCTGCTGCATATGGGAGCGGAAATCCTGATGGAAACCGCGCGGTTCTGGATGAGCCGCTGTCAGTACATCGAAGAAAAAGACCGCTACGAAATCCACAAGGTCACAGGCCCCGACGAATGGCATGAGCCGGTGGACAACAACGTCTACACCAACTATCTGGCCAGGTGGAACCTGCGCTATGTGATTGCCCTGGCAGAACGGTTAGAACAGGAACACCCGCAGGATTACAAGACTTTGTCTGAAAAAATACATCTGACCAAAGAGGAAATCGCTTCCTGGCAGCAGGTACAGGGAAAAATTTATCTTCCCAAAAAAGAGGGCACGCAGCTCTTAGAACAGTTCGAAGGCTATTTTGACTTAAAAGAAGTCCTGATTGAAAAATATGACAAAAACGACTGGCCCATTCGTCCGGAAGCCTTAAAGACCACGAAAACAAGCCAGACGCAGATTATCAAACAGGCCGACGTGGTAATGCTCCTTCACCTTCTTGGAGAAGAATTTGACGAAGAAACCATGAAGCTGAATTACAGCTATTACGAAAAACGCACCATGCACGGCTCTTCCTTAAGCCCCAGCATTTACGCCATCATGGGTCTGAAGGTGGGAGACGCCTCCAAGGCTTACCGCTACTTAAGACGGGCGGCGTTCTTAGATCTGGTGGATCTGCAGGGCAACACAAGAGAAGGCATTCACGCGGCCAATGCCGGCGGCGTGTGGCAGACAGTGGTATTTGGATTTGCGGGCCTGTCCACGGACGACGCCGGAAGACTTCACTTAAACCCGAAGCTGCCAGAAGAGTGGAAGGGCCTTACTTTCCGGATTCACTGTCCCGGAAGCTGGCTTGAAATCCACATTGACGCCCAACAGCATGTGGATATCTCCCTTCTGGAAGGAAAAGAAGTGGATATCCTGGTCAATGGAACGCCTGTAAAGGCGCAAAAATGATTCACATCAGAAAGGAAGGTTTCAATCATGAAAAAATATCTTGCAATTGCAGGCCTGATTGCCGTTACAGTCATCTGGGGAGGCGGTTTTGTAGCCAGCGATATGGCTCTGAAAAGCCTTCGCCCCTTTCAGATTATGGCAATCCGGTTCCTGCTGGCCACCGTCCTGATGGGCGCCGCAAGCATCCGGGAGCTGAAAGGCATTGACTTCAAAGAGATCCGGGCAGGCATCCTGATGGGCTGTGCTCTTTTCGTTGGTTTTGCCTTCCAGATTGTAGGGCTTCAGTACACCACGCCCTCCAAAAACGCATTTTTAACCGCCTTGAATGTGGTAATGGTTCCCTTTATTGCTTTTCTTATTTTGAAGAAAAAAATCAGCAGGAAAAGCATTGCAGGAGCGATTATGGCTATTTTCGGCGTAGGACTTTTATCTCTGGAGAAAGATCTGTCCCTGGGCATCGGAGACGCATTGACGTTGGTCTGCGCCGTGGGCTTTGCCTTCCAGATCTTTTTCACCAGTGAATTTGTAAAAAAATACAGGGCAGTGGTACTGAATTTTGTACAAATGCTGACGGCTGTCATTTTGTCTGTCATCAGCCTCTACCTGTTTGGGGAAACTGAATTTCACGTAACCACTCAGGGATGGCTCAGCGTCCTTTACCTTGGAGTCATCAGCACTGCTTTGTGCTACCTCTTACAGACCGCCAGCCAGAAATACGTAGATGAGACAAAAGCGGCCATTATCCTGTCCATGGAATCGGTGTTCGGAACCATATTTTCCATTCTGATTCTCCATGAACAGGTAACCCTGCGGATGATCTGCGGATGCGTAATCATCCTTGCGGCGGTTATCGTATCAAATCTGGCGGACGTCCAGCCGGAGCCGGGATCATAAGCTCCGAAGCATCAAATCTGGCGGACGCCCAGCCGGAGCCGGAATCATAAGCTCCGGACCTTGGCAGCGCTGGCTTGCAGCGGGAATTTTAACTTATAACTTTAAATCTTAATATCTTTCAAAGGAGTCGTTCACATTGAAATACAGAGCAATTATTTTTGATTTAGACGGAGTGATCTGCCATACTGACAAATACCACTACATGGCATGGAAACAGGTGGCGGATGAACTGAATATTTATTTTGATGAAACCATTAACAACCGCCTCCGGGGAGTGAGCCGCATGGAAAGCTTTGAGATTATCTTAGAGCGCTATGAGGGCGCAATGAGCGAAGAAGAGAAAATAAAATACGCCACACAGAAAAACGACGTGTACAAAGAACTTTTGAAAAACATGAGCCCGGCGGATCTGTCAGATGAAGTCAAAGAAACACTGGATGCCCTTCGCAGTCAGGGCCATAAACTGGCCATTGGATCCTCCAGTAAAAACGCAGGCTTCATCCTGAACCAGCTGGGACTGGGAGATTACTTTGACGCTGTTTCTGACGGAAATAATATTACCAATTCCAAACCAGACCCGGAGGTGTTCGTCAAAGCAGCTCAGTTTGTGGGAGAACAACCGGCAGACTGCCTTGTAGTGGAAGACGCGAAAGCAGGACTGGAAGCAGCCATTGCAGGGGGCATGGAATGCGCAGCCATCGGAGACGCCAAATCCTGCGGACTTGCCACCTGGAATCTGGATACCTTTTCAGACTTGCTGAAAGTGACAGGCTAACGCGCTTTGGTTAAGTAAACAATTTGCGATGTCCTAAAGCGTGTCTTCGTGCAGGAGGATTCCGCTGCTTACACAAACTTGGACGAAGGATGCCAAAAGTAACAATCTTTCATTAAATCAGGTATTTTACAGCCTTTGCCGTACTTGTAAACCCACAATAAATATGTTAGAATCAAGATGAAAATTTTTGCCTTTCGCATGAAATTAGTACATATGAATAACAATGGAGTGTAACGTGGGATGTCAACGATTAAAGATATTGCAGAACTGGCTGGAGTTTCTGTCGCAACTGTATCCAGGGTCCTGAATTATGACGATACGCTGACCGTACAGGAGGAAACCAGAAAAAAAGTATTCGAGGCTGCAGAACAGCTTGAATATCATATGAAAGAAAAGAAAAAGCGCAAACGCAAATTAAAATTAGGGGTCATCTGTTCTTATTCCCCGGAAGAGGAACTGGAAGACCCTTACTATCTGGCAGTTCGTATTGCCATAGAAAAAGAAATCGAAGACAGGAACTTCAAAAGAGTTCCCTTAAGCATTGAAAACGGAATGCCGCAGTTTGCCGCAGTAGACGGGATTATCTGTCTGGGCACATTCAGCAAAACCACTGTCCGCAAAATTGACAATACACAAAAACCGCACATTTACGTGGACTTTATTGGAAACCGCAGCACGGGAGATTCCATTATCACAGATCTGCGGCTTGCCGTACAGCAGGTGATGGAATACCTGTGGTCTTTGGGGCACCGCAGAATCGGCTTTATCGGCGGAAATGAACTGGACTCGGACGGACATGAAATCTTAGACTCCAGGCTCCCTACTTTCCAGCGTTTCCTGGCTGAAAAGAACGCCCTGCGTGACTCCTATGTCAAAGTCGACGGCTACACCTCAAAACACGGTTACCGGATGATGAAAGAAATTTTAGAGGAAAAGGAACTTCCCACAGCAATATTCGCAGCCAATGATTCCCTGGCGGTAGGATGCTACCGGGCCATACAGGAAACCGGACTTCAGATTCCGGAAGATATCAGCGTGATTGGTTTTAATGATATTTCCATGGCAAAATATCTGGCCCCGCCTCTCACAACCGTGCACGTACATATGAATTTTATCGGGCGGCAGGCCGTCAAAATGCTGATAGAACGCATTCAACTGGAACGAAATGTAAACATCCATGTCTCTGTCTCCACAGAATTGGTGATCCGTAAAAGTGTGTGCAGGGCAGATTTGCGGACATAAGTCCTTTTTTCATGATTGACAAAGGCGGTTCCCTGTCCTAAACCCAGATCAAAGGCAGACAGAGCAGAATAACAAGAGGACCGACTGAAATGAATGAACATTTTTTAAATCATATATTAAGTGAAATTTCTGTATCCGGCTGTGAAGCGCCGGTACAGGAAACGGTAAAAGATTACATGAAAAACTGTGCAGACGCCATACAGGAAGATGAGATCGGAGATGTTGTCTGCATCCTGAATCCAAAGAGCGGCACCAGAATTATGCTGTCTGCCCATGCCGATGAAATCGGCGCAATCGTCTCAAACATTACAGAAAAGGGACGGCTTATGGCAGTAAACCGGGGCGGAATTATCCCTTTCACCTATCCGGGACAGCAGGTTCAGGTATGCACAGAACACGGCATTATTTACGGCGTCGTGGAAGCAAGAAGAGAAATCTTTGAGAACAAAGAACTGGCAGCCAAAGATTTTCTGATTGATATCGGCGCAGCTACAAAAGAAGAGGCATTGGCGCAGGTTTCCCTGGGAGACGCCATTGCTCTTGACACCCATATCCGCCCCATGATGAACGGCAGATTCACCGCCCGGGCCTTAGACGACAGATTAGGCGTTTTCATTATTATGGAAGCCCTCCGCCGGGCCAAAGAAAAGGGATGCGCCGCAGGCGTATACGCAGCGTCCACCGTAGGAGAAGAAACCACCAAAAACGGCGCATACTGGTGCAGTTCCAGAATCAATCCAAGCCTTGCAGTAGTGGTAGACGTTACCTACTGCAGCGACTACGGCGATAAGGAAACTGCAGAAGCCGGAACCGTCATATTAGGAGGCGGACCGGTGCTCTGCAACAGTCCCACTGTCACCCAGAAGTTAAACCGTAAGATGGAAGAATGCGCCGCAAAGATGCAGATTCCCATTCAGACAGAAGCGGCCAGCGGCCTGACTTATACGGATGGGGATAAGATCCATTTTGCCAATCAGGGAATTCCTATTGTACTGGTGTCCATTCCGTTGCGGTATATGCATACTCCTGCGGAGGTTGCGGATAAAAGGGATGTGGAAAACTGCATTGAGTTGATAGCGGAGTTTTTGTGTCAGTGTTGATGGGTTCTTTCCTTTATGGCTGAAATAGTGAACTTTTTATATTTTGGAGACGGACGGAAATACAGGATTGCCCTTTGTCACACAAACTGGGCAGCGTTCCGGCAAACTAACTGCTAACTTCGGCTAAGAAAGTCGGGAAAGCCCTCCTTCCTAAGTCTCCATAAGCAGTGGATTTTGCCTGCACTAAGAACGCCCATGAATCGTTTGCTTAGCCAAAGGGCAATCCTGTATTTCCTGTGTATCGAAACATAAATTGTTCGAATGTTTTCAATGAGGAACTGTTTAGAAATGACTTTTAAATAATTCACAGAATTTAAAAGTTATTTCTAAACAGTTCCTTATTGAAGTATTCGAACAAATGTATTATAATGATAAAAAATCCTGGGAGAACAAGAATGGAACATTTTATTACTGAAATAAAAATTAACACCTCCCATATTTTTGCAAAAGGAGATTATCCCGAATTTCTTACTTACATATAATTGAGGAAAACAAATGACAAACTTATTCGACATCATCCCGCCCGGTTTCTTTAATTGTCTGTCCAGCGGCAGCAACAACCGCATCTATGCCGACTGTCTTCTAGTCATTTATGAACAGTACGACAGAGAAATCACTTACCGTATTTCACGCAGCCGAATCCGTGACGCGCTCTTGGCATATCTGCTGGAAAATCATGTTAATTTTATAGAACCAGACAATGAACAACAAACCGGAGAGAGAAATTACAATGATATTGCCAACAGTATCATCCGCAGATTCTGCTCCAAAGAAATCGGATGGCTGGAGGAAGATAATGACGACAATACTTACGAAAAACTCATTATCATGACCGAACAGGGAATTTCACTGGCGGAATTTCTGCAGAAATTAATAAAGCCGGAACATGAGGAATTCTCCGCTTATATTTTTAATATCTATAATATTCTGCAGAATACAGAACAATGGAGTCAGAATCCCTATGTAGACGGCCTGAAAAATATTTACCGCAATGCCAGGCTGCTGTCCAAATCCCTGAAACGGCTGGCAACTTTTATCAAAAAAATTATTGAGCGGATGGTTAAGGAAAAAAGCCTGGAAAGTCTCACTGAAAATCTGCTGGATTACTGCGACGGCAGCTTTGTGCGGGAATACGCAAGGCTTACCAAACAACAAAACATTCATATTTACCGTTCCTTTATCAAAAGCAAATTAGAAGAATTTCTGGACGATCCTCAATGGAACCGGCGCCTGACGCTGGGATGCGCTTTGGAAGAGGAACTGGAGGAACCGAAAGCAGAAGAATATGTAGCGGATATGATCCAGTCAACAAAGCGTTTTCTGGTGGAAGACTATGATCGGATTATGAGAGATATCAAGCATAAAATTAACATCTATCTGCAGATTGCAGTGGGCCGGGCGCGTTTTCTCCGAAACCGGGAAGGGGACATGAGAGGTAATGTAGAGCGGACCTTACGCTATCTCATTCGGGAAATGGACGCGCTTGACTGGAAAGAAACCCTTCCGAAAGAAATGAGCGATTTGTTTTCCTTTGAAAAAAATGAATTTATAGACACCGGCTCTCTCCGTTATCCCAGGAAAGCCCATGCTGTTTTGCAGGAAACTGTCGTTGAACTGGAAGAAATGACGAAAGAAGATATTGAAAAAACAAAACAAAGCCAGGAACAGGAAGCCTATAACCCTTATGCAAAAGAAAAAATGAAAGAGTATCTGAAACAGCTTATGGGCAGCGGCAGCACACTTTCCTGTGAGCAATTGCCGCTGCAGAGCAAACGCGATCTGCTCTGCGCGTTATCCGCCGTTGCGTACTGCGGTGAAAACGGATATACTCTGGAAATCTTAGACGGTTATCTGGATGTACAGCAAATGCGGCTGCGAAGGTTCCGCATCACAAAAGAGGAACCCGTATGACCCTACTTATTAGGCTCTTACAAACAATTTTCTGCGCAAAATGGCAAAATTTTTGTACTGCGCTTTTCTGGTTTATCCAGGTTAGGAAGAATCTATAGAAACATGCTTACAAAGGAGGAACCCGCATGAACATGGAAGAATATTGGAACGATTATACCTCTTCCGAAAAAGATTTATTTCAAAAATCCTGCCGAAGGCTCCTCAAATCCACTTTTATCGTACGTGATAAAGACGAGGAAAATAAAAAAGCCTACTACTTTATTTCTAAAAGACCTGAACCCTTTTCCATCTATTTTGGTTATATCGGATTTGACGTTGTGACAGACCGGGAAAACGGCGTCATCATGCTCAAAAACTGCGCGGATATGGGAGAAAACGGAAAGATACAGTCCAATCGAAGAGCGCTGAAAAAAATAGAGAGCGTTGTATTGTGCTGTCTCTGGACCTTGTATGCCGACAGAATCCGGGCCGGCAGTTTATCTTTGTCAATCATGATCTCCGTCTCTGACTTAAGCCTTGAACTGGAAAAGTACAGCGTGAAAGAATTAATTGACAACAAAAAACTCTTATCCGATATCCTGGGGCTTTTTTCCGGATTTAACCTTTTAGATGTCAAAGGAAAAATAGGAGACGCAGATTGCCTGATCCGACTGTTTCCCTCCCTTCAATTTGCGTTAGATGAGGAGGAATTCTCAAAATTTGCGGAAATTACACAGAAAAGAATGATGGAACAAAACAGTGATTTGAACAACAATACCTCAAACGATATAGATGGGGAAACCTACGGCAGTTCAGACGATACAGATGAGGAACCCTATGACAGTTCAGACAGTATGAACAGAGAAACCTACGACAGTTTAAATGATACAGGCAAAGGCAGCCGCCATGCTTCCGATAACGCAGAGGAGGAATACATTACAGATGCAGATAAATAGAAAAACAGCCACAAAGCTATTGATTGTACAATGGTCCCGGTTTCAGGAGCTTTGCGTCAATCTGAAAGGCTCCACCTTATTTACAGGAGTAAACGGCAGCGGCAAATCCACAATTCTGGATGCAATGACATACCTTCTTACCGGAAACACCCAGTTCAACAAAGCCGCCAAAGACCGGGACCGGACAGTCCTTGCGTACGTAAGGGGAGACACCAAAAGCAACGGCCCCTCCAGATACTTAAGAAGCGGCCAGGTTATCAGCTATATTGCCATGGAATTCTGGTCCCCGGCAGAAAACGCTTTTCTTGTGGCAGGCGTCTGCGTAGAATCCGCCAATGAAACCTCCCAGAAAAGCAGTTGGTTTGTCTGTCAAAACGCCAAAATAGAACAAATCAATTTTACAAGGCAGGAAGGAAATCTGCTGCGGATTTCCCCCAGAAACGAATTGTCTGTCAATGGCCAATGCTTGAAATCAGCAGATTTTTTCGGAAGAGACAGGGGCGTAGAACAGATTTTACGAGCTTTGGGACTGCGCTGCGATGTCTTAAAATACCGCTCAAAACTTCTGAAAATGATGGCCTTCCATCCTGAAAACAATATCGACCAGTTCATCCAGGAATGTGTTTTAGAGCCGGGCAAAGTAGAATCGCTAAAGGAACTGAGGGAACAAAGACAGCGGTTTGAAGAGATTAAGGAAGTATTTGAAAACTTAAAGGACAGCAAATCCTGCCTTGAGGAAGTAGAGCAAAAAAGCACAGAATATGAGAAAAAACTAAAAATTCTTCAAATGCGTGAATTAATGCTGTGTTATCAGGAATTGCAGGAAGCAGAAGAGGAAAAAAAGAACACAGAACTTCACATACAGTCCCTGGAACAGAATATAAAAACTTTAAGAGAGCGCAAAGAAGAAACCGATCAGCAATACAGCGACGCCGGCGAACGCTTCCGCATTGCCATGAATAACGATATTTTTCAGGGGATGCAGGAAAGCCTCCATGAATTAAAACGGCAGCGCGAAACTATAGAAAAAGAAATTAAACAAAAAGAAGACAAGTTATCCACGCTAAAAGAACTGCAGAGAAAACTTACAAACATTTTCACATGGATAGATCAATATCTTCCCCTATCGGAAGAAGAGAAAAACCTTCTTTGCCATCTGGCAGAAAATCCGTTCCAGCCAGAGGATAATGTCAATGCCTCTGCGCATTTTGGCAAAACCGCTGCCGGAAGGCCAGAGGACAGCGTCAATGCCTCTGCGCATTTTGGCAAAGCCCCTGCCGGAAGGCCAGAGGACAGCATCAATGCTTTTGTGCATTTTGGAGAACTTGCAGCAAAACAGGATAAAATATTTGAGACAGATGAAGTGCATTTCAATGACCAGCTTGCAGTTTCTGAGAATAAAATCAGTGAATTGGAACACAGCATCAAACGGTTAAAGTCCAATATCCTGGTATTTCCCAAAGAAATAGAAGAAGCTCGGCAGACAATCCAGAAAGAACTGGAAGCAAAAGGAATCCATACAGAAGTGAAAATTTTTGCGGAACTGGTACAGGAAATACGGGATTTTGGTTGGCGCCCGGCAATTGAAACTTTTTTGGGAAAAAAGCGTTTTCATATCATTGTTGAAGAAAAATACTGCCGCCAGGCCATGAAAATTCTGCAGGATCACAAGCTGCACGCAGCTAATGTGGTTCTTTCGGATCAATTGCCTGAAACAAACATGACGCCGGGTTCCGCTGCGGAAATTTTAAATATTCCCAACGCAACCGCCAGAAAATACGCCAATTATTTATTGAACGGCATCCATCTGTGTGATTCTCTGGAAGAACTGCGCCAGTATCCCAAAGGCGGCCTGACGCAAAACGGCATGCTGGCCAAAAGCTACGCCCTTTCCTACATGAATATGAAGCAGACAGAATTTTGTCTCGGACAGGACGCCGTTAACTGTCAGCTCATAAAAACAACAGAAGAAAAACAGAAGCAGCTGCAGGAAAAAGAAGAGCTTCAAAAACAAAAGGAACAACTCCTAAGGCGGCGGGCAGAGTTAAAAGAAATTGACTGGCAGGCAGATCATTACGACTTTAACTCTCTTCAATCGCTGACCGAACTTTCCCAGCGCAGCGCACGAATTCAAGACGATATCGAAAAAATCGGCCAAAATCCTGATTTTATGGCTGTCATAGAGGAACAGGAACATGCCAAAGAAGAATACCAGAAATTGGAACATGCAAGGGATGTTTTGATCGGGGATATCAGGGCCGCTGAAAAAGACCTGGAGCAGGAGCAGATTGCCCTGGAACATGCCGCCGGAGAAATCTATGTGAAAGACCAGGAATACTCCGACAAATGCCGGAAACATCTGGAATTGAAACAGCAAATGCTGGAAGAATATGAAAAACTGAGGACTAAAAAAGACAGCCTCCAGGTGATTACGCCCAAAACACTCCGAAACCTGCGAAACGAAGTGGACGAATGCGTCCGCCAGATGGAAAACGCGCAGCTTAACTACTGTAAACTGGCAGAAATCGACAGCAGCAAACGGGGAGTGCCCTATATTCCCTTTTTCCGGGAGGAATACCGGAATATTGCAAACATACGCATCGAGGAAGTCCGCCGCCGCTTAACGGAACAGTCCCTGAAACTTGAAAACGCCTTTATGAATGATTTTGTGGCGGAAATTAACGAGACAATCCGGGATGCAAAAACAGAAATCGCCGCCATTAACCGGGAACTTAAGACCCTTCCCTTCGGCCAGGACACCTACAAATTTGTGATGAAAGAAAAACCTGACCGGAGCGTATTCTTCCGTATCTGCAAAAAGCTTGAAAATTACATGGATACGCCGGAAGTATATATGAATTCCGCCAGAGAAGATGAGGAAATGGAACATGACATCCGGGAATTTATGGAGGTGATTCTGGAAGAAGAAGACGAAACGGAATACACCGATTACCGGAAATATTTTATGTATGATATGGAAATTGTAAGCCGGCAGGGAGACAGCGAAATTATTTCAAACCTATCCAAAAAACAAGGCTCCGCCAGCAACGGAGAAAAGCAGACGCCCTATTTCATTATTTTGGCCGCCAGCCTGCTGCAATGTTACCCCAGACAGGCCTGCTGCGCCCGTCTGGCCTTTATCGACGAAGCATTTTCTGCCCTGTCCAGAGAACGGATCGAACAGATGGTAAAATATCTGGAAGACAATCATTTTCAGGTGTTTTATGCCGCGCCGCCGGAAAAAATCAGCAGCATCGGAACATATATTGAATCTACGGTAAGCCTTGTCACCACCGGAAGGTATACCAGCGCCATTGAAGGGCTGGTGAAAGAACGCGCAACACAGAGGATTCAGGCGACGCAAGATATACCAGCGCCATTGAAGGGCTGATGAAAAAACCGTAAACCATGCATCTGCCCCAGATGCAATACCCTGCACATTTTTCTCTCTGCTGCACAATGGCACTCATAGAACTCGGTCCCTCACGAGAGAAAACTTCTGCACATTTTTCTCTCTGCTGCATAGGATATAAACAACTGAATCTTTTGGAGAATGCCACTATGCTGAATTACTTATGGGGTTTTATGATTGTCATCGGCATTGTCTATGCCGCATTCACCGGTAATCTTCCGGCTGTCACCAACGCAGCCCTGGACTCATCCAAAGAAGCCGTAGCCCTCTGCATTACGATGCTGGGCGTCATGTCCCTGTGGGTGGGACTGATGCGCATTGCAGAAAACTGCGGCATCATTTCCGGGGCGGCCCGCACCCTGAACCCGTTTCTGCGCTTTATGTTTCCCTCAATTCCGAAAGGCCATAAAGCAAATGAATACATATCCACAAATATCATTGCCAATGTCTTCGGCCTTGGCTGGGCCGCTACCCCTGCCGGCTTAAAAGCCATGGAAGAAATGGGCGAATTAAACCATCACAGCAAAATTGCCAGCAAAGACATGTGCACATTCTTAATCCTGAATGTCTCGTCTTTTCAACTGATCCCAGTCAATATGATTGCCTACCGCAGCCAATACGGTTCCGCCAACCCGGCAGCCATTTTAGGCCCTGCCATGATCGCCACCTTTTTCTCCACCCTGGCAGGAGTCATATTTGCCAAATTTATGTATGCCCTTCCGGAAAACCGCACGCGCAATAATCTTCCCCCAAAGGGAACATTTTCTGGATACAGCCCCGGTCATGCTGACTTGCCCAAAAAGAAAAAAGGAGGTATCTTCCATTGAAAATACTCCTTTTCTTATCAGACGCCATGATCCCCCTGTTAATTTTCTCCATTGTGGGATACGGGCTTTTAAACCGCCATAATGTATATGATGATTTCATCAAGGGAGCCAAAGACGGCTTCCAGACCGTAATTGGCATTATGCCCACCTTAATCGGCCTGATGGTAGGCGTTGGAATTCTCCGGGCCTCCGGATTTCTGGATCTGCTATCCTCCGCACTTGGAATCATTACGGAGCCTCTGCGCTTTCCGGCGGAACTTGTACCCGTTTCCATTGTAAAAATGTTTTCCTCCTCGGCAGCCACAGGGCTGGTGCTGGATATTTTCAAGGAATTCGGACCGGATTCCTACTATGGCACCATAACCTCTATTATGATGAGCTGCACAGAAACTATTTTCTACACCATGAGCATTTATTTTATGACCGCCAAAGTCCAGAAAACCCGCTACACCCTGGCAGGCGCGCTTTTTACCACTTTAATTGGGACGATTGCCAGCGTTATTCTTGCGCAATTTATGTAAAAGTAAATTGCAATGGAATAATAAGAAAATTTACGCTTTGCCGTCAATTTTCTTCAAATATTGCTTTGTCTCAGCTACAACCACACCGCTCAGCGCAATAATTGCAATCAGATTGGGAATTGCCATCAATCCGTTGAAAATATCCGCAATGGTCCAAACTGCGGAAACTGTCATAAACGGCGCCGCCAAAATGCATAAAATATAAATCCGCCGGTATACTTTTACTGCGCCCTGATTGCCGTTTGTAAGATATTCCAGACACTTCTCGCTGTAATAATCCCAGCCGAGGATTGTTGTAAACGCAAAACACACCAGGCAGCACATCAGGATAAAAGAAGAAACCGCCGGGGCGAAGGGCAGCCCGATCTGAAATGCTTTTGTGGTTACGTCCACGCCCTCCAGGCCAATATCCCAGGTTCCGGTAATCACAATGGTAAGCCCCGTCATGGTACAGATAATCACCGTGTCAATCACTGTACCCAGCATGGACACAAGACCCTGGGAAGCCGGTTCATCCGTCTGAACTGCCGCTGCGGCAATAGGCGCGCTTCCAAGCCCCGCTTCATTCGAAAAAATTCCCCTGGCCACGCCTTTTTGCATAGCCAGAAGCATAGCGCCCAATGCGCCCCCGGCCGCAGCCCGCAGACCAAACGCGCTCTGTACAATGGTAACAAAAGCTGCCGGAATTTCTTTGTAATGAAAAATCAGAATCAGCGCGGCTGCTGTAATATAGGTAGCCGCCATAAAAGGCACCAATACCTGAGCCACTCCTGCAATTCTCTGAAGCCCTCCAATCAGCACCAGAGCCACACAAACCGTCAAAATAATTCCCGCAATGATAACGGTCCAGGAATACTCTCTTCCAAGCAGTTTTACACTCCACTGATTTTCCGGATCAAAGAAGCTGTTTACTGCGCTTGTGATTCCATTGATCTGGGTAAAAGTTCCAATTCCCAGAACCCCCGCTCCGATTCCGAAGAAAGCAAACAGCTTTCCAAGCCACTTCCAGTTCTTGCCCATTCCCCGCTCTATGTAATAAAAAGGACCTCCCAGAATGTGTCCATCTTCCGCCACAACACGGAATTTGATGGCCAGCAGACATTCCGCGTATTTTGTCACCGTACCCAAAACCGCCGCCATGACCATCCAGAATAAGGCCCCCGGTCCGCCGGCCACAATTGCCGTTGCGACGCCCACAATATTTCCTGTCCCTATAGTGGCAGACAATGCAGTGCACAGTGCTCCGAATCCGGATACCTCGCCCTCTTCTCCGGCAGAATCATCTGAAATCAGATTGCGGATTGCCAATGGAAGCCGGCGGATCTGCAATCCCCGCAGCCGTACTGTTAGAAAACAACCCACCAACAGAATCAATACAATCAGCGGAATTCCCCACACCAGATCGTCCACTGTTTTTAATAACGAATTAATATCCATAAATTAATCTCCCTTTCTCTAATTTTCCCAGAACGTGTTTACGAAATCATTCCTTCCATCTCAGTTTTCTCTAATTTTCCCAGAACGTGTTTACGAAATCATTCCTTCCATCTGCCGTCTCAGTTTACGGGAATAAATTTAAGGCACCCTCTAATCCAAATACCTTCCTATCTGCGGCATCCAGTCTCCGATAAATAATTCATTTTTCAAGGCCACATCAAAGATGGGCGCAAAAAACCTCACAAAAATCTGAATTACCCGGCTCCATTCCGCTTCATCTTCTTTATCACCGTCATCCTCCTGCGGAAAAGGTTTTGTCCAAAAACGGCTCATATAATTCTCCCAGCGTTTTTCCATATACTTATAATCCTGAAAACTCTCTATAATCTCCAGCCGTTCTTTCAGCAGCGGAATTGGATTCTCCAAAAGAAGCTGTCCAAAACTTTCAGATACTTTCCTGCCGCTTATCATCTGTGTGGTAAGTATATCATAGCTGTCCTTATACCAGGACATGGGACTGATTAATTCTAAATCTTCAACTATTCTATAAAAACTTCTGGACAAATATTCCTCTTCGGAAAACATACGATAAGTAATTTTTTCTTGGGACGCCAAATCTTCCAATGTCTTTTCTTCCACCTGAACCGCTGATCCCGCATAAGGAATTAATTCCAGTTCAAAAGGAATCTGATAGGGCCATTCTATGATCTTTAAGCGGATTCTGGGATTCTTGTCCCCTCTCTGCCATCTTTCCTCCCGCTTCTGATAAAGCACAATTCTCAATTTTTCCTGTTCTAAACTCTCCTGATGTTCCTCCCGATCTAAGTTCAGCCGAGGATCTTCCTCCTTTTCAGGATTATTTTCCTGCTCCCACTCCGCCGCATCAATAAAAAAAAGCCCCTCCAACTCCTCTGTGATATCAGCAAACTCTTCCTCAGGAACAAAAAACTCCAGATAATTTACTAAATTTTCCCGATACCATTTCGGATTCAAAAACTTATCATTTCTGAGAAGCAATCTGGCTCCCAGAGAAGAATTATAAATCTTTTGTATTATTAGTTCCGCACCGCGTCCTGCGATCAGATTCATTTCCGGAAACTGATATACTTCACTTTCTTTATCCATTTTATTTATCCCTGTAATAAGTCATTTTATCTTTGAACCATTCTTATGAAACATGCATTTTTATTATATTCTTATCCACTTACCCTGTCAATTATGAATAAAAAAAGAATCTCCAAAGAGAGATTCTTTTACTTATGAAAGTCATCGGCTTCCATCGCAGGATGACCATGCGTCCCGCCGGACAGGCGGCTGAGCATGATAATGGGTTTTATCTCATTTCCAATCCTTTTTCCGATTAAATTTCAGATCTTTAAAGCTCATTTTCCGCTGCCTTCTGCATTCCAGCTTATATTTAATCAAATAGAAATTATCTACAAATTTATAAATTCCAAATCCAATTCCAATAAGCAGCGCAACTGCCAGTATTCCTAACAAAATATATTTGACGTTAATGTTTACTACTACCTTTTCTTCCTGAACTTCATCTTCTTTTTCTTCATTCTTTGCCTTCTGGAACTTGTATTCAGAAACTTTCGCTCCGGTTATTTCAATATCGGTTCCGCCCACAGCCCGTCCGGCATAGGTATAGTGAATGTTCCCGATGACATCTTTAGAATCATTGATCTCCGCAATTTCCGGCACAGCGTCAGTAAATGCGGCAGCTTTTGGAAGCACAATGCATCCCTCTTTATTTAATCCCACAAAAGAGTCTTCATTCTCAAATATTTTATTCTCTTTGATGTCCTGAGAATAATTTTTCTCATTTTCCGCTACATTCCAGAGCTGAAAATTCTCAAAACAGTAATCAAAGAGAGCTCTGGTATCCAAATAATGATTGGGCGCCTGTTCCTTGGTCACCACACAGATTAACGTCATGCCGTCTTTTTCCGCAAAAGTAGCCAGCGTACTTCCGGCCACACTGGTATAGCCTGTCTTTCCGCCGATGCAATAATCGTAGAGATACTGCTTATCCCCCTTGTAATCATTCAGCATCTTATGATGATTGCTCAGATACGTTTCCTCATCGTGTTTATTGGTAGGAGGTATGGTATGGCGCCTGGTATTGACAATCATACGGAATACATCATTTTTCAATGCCTCTCTGGAAATCAGAGCTATATCATAAGCACAGGTAACATGTTCTTCGTCCGGCAGACCGTGGGGATTATTAAAGTGGGTATCTTTACAGCCTAGTTCCTTTGCCTTGTCATTCATCATTTTTATAAAATCATCATAATCTTTGCCCACATGTTCTGCAATTGCATACCCGCATTCATTGGCAGATTCCAGCATCAGGCCGTACAAACATTCCTCCATGGTCATGACTTCATCCACATCCCTGGAAATGCCGGATCCTTCCGTCCGGTAAACCGCATTCTTGGAAAAAACCACTTCTTCATCCAGATTGCTGTTCTCCACCGCTAACAAACTTGTCATAATCTTCGTAATGCTTGCAGGGTATGACTGCTGATGGGAATTCTTTTCATACAAAACAGTTCCTGTGGACGCTTCCATGACTACCGCCGATTCCCCTGCAATCTGTGGCCCTTCCGGCCAATACTCTTCCGCCTGGACAGTCATAAAATTCACCTGAAAGAGACTTACAGCCCCTAGAATCAGACCTGTCCATATCCTTCTCTTTTTCATGAAATTTCTCCTTAAGTTCTCCTGCAGGCTGTAAGAACTGTTCCAAACTGCCTGCCGCATCTTTGTTAAGACATTTTACGAAATATCTCATTTCTTTTACAAATCTGTTACAAGTTTTATATAGTATAACATATTGAAAGTTGCGTTGCAACTTCTGGTATGGTATTATATGCCTAAATATACCTATGGGCCAAATAAATTATTCCCTAGTACAAAATGATAAGATATCCATAGGCCGGCGCATTTTGCCGTTCTATGGAGAATGGCAGTCATCCGGCTGATTCATATAACTTTATTATATCAATTTTAGGAGGTATTTATGAGATTGAGAAATATCCCGGGTTCCAGAGAAGCAATTGCGGAAAGCCGCTGGTGCATTCAGGAACCGGAACAATATAAGGGAAACTGGAGGCAAATTTTTGAAAACAGCAATCCCATCCATATTGAAATCGGCATGGGAAAAGGGCAGTTTTTAATGACTCTCGCAAAACAAAATCCACAGATCAATTACATCGGCATTGAAAAATATTCCAGCGTTCTTCTTCGGGCCCTTCAGAAAATGGAAGAAGAACCTCTGAATAATATCCGCTTTATCCGAATGGAGGCAGAAACCATCTGCGATATTTTCCAGGAACATGAAATAGACAAAATCTATCTGAATTTCTCCGATCCCTGGCCGAAAGATCGCCATGCAAAGCGCCGCCTCACTTCACGGCAGTTCCTCGCCCGTTACAATCTTGTTTTAAAAAAAGAAGGGAATGTGGAATTTAAAACGGACAACCAGGATCTTTTTGATTTTTCTCTGGAAGAGGTAAAGGAAGCGGGATGGAAACTGGACAAAGTCACCCGGGATTTGCATCGGGATGAAGCCATGAATGCCGGAAATGTTATGACAGAATACGAAGAACGGTTTTCTTCTATGGGAAATCCGATTTATAAACTGATTGCGTTCAGGTAGCAGAAAGGGTATAATAAGATTGTTCCAGGTTCTCAGTATGTAAAGGAGTATGATATGAAAAGTACAAAATTAATTGCTCCAGTCATTATTACAGTCATTTTGATGCTGTTTTTGCTGGCTTACTTTTTCTTATGGACCATTATGCCTGTACCTGCTGTCATAAAAATTGTATTTCTCCTGGCGCTGTTGGCCCTTATGGGCGTTTCTGTGTACAATTTAATCGAACGAATCGAAGAGATAAGGAGCGGTGAAGAAGATGATCTTAGTAAATACTGATTATATTACCGGCAAAGAGCTTGAAATGCTCGGCCTGGTAAAAGGAAGCACGATTCAGTCCAAAAATATCGGACGGGACATTACCCAGGGCTTTAAAACCATTGTGGGCGGCGAATTGAAAGCTTACAACGAAATGATGAATGAGGCAAGAGCCCTTGCCACCAAACGGATGGTGGAAGAAGCAACAGCTATGAAAGCGGACGCCGTTGTGAATATCCGGTATGCTTCTTCGGCGATTATGCAGGGAGCTGCTGAAGTAATTGCTTATGGAACGGCAGTAAGATTTACCAATTAAAGTGCAAGCCATCCTGTAGTATTATGGCTGAATTTTTATTTTTGAAAGACGGACAGAACCAGAGCGTGTCTTAAAATTGCTTTCTGACAAGTGTATTCTCCACTTAGTGGGACACCGAAGGCGCCCTGTGGGGATTTGTGCCAAATGAAGGGCGCATGCCCTCGCTTTGCTGGGGCAGACCCTAGCGGGCTATGTAACCTGAATTCATGCAGATTGAACTACTAATGTTCAATCTGATAGCGCAAATATCGCGCTAAGTGGGGGATGCTTGGCACTAAGGGGGTATCAGGTGCGAAGCCTGGTGGATTCCTTAGTGCAGATGGCGGGAATGAATTTTAAGACACGCTCTAGATCCCGGCCTTACAAAAATAAGATTTCCTGCTTTACCGCATCTACCCGAACATGCGCCCCATAAGGCAGGATTGCCCGCGGCAATGCATGTCCGAAATTTACATTGTACAGAACCGGCAAATCCTTATCCCGAAACATTTCACGGTAAACTTCTTTATATTCCTCGTAATACTGTTCATCCTGCGGCTTTCCTACAATAATCCCATTGGCTGCGTCAAATACCCCCGCATGTTCCAGGGCCTGTAATTCCGTGCGCAGCAATTCTGGCGCAGGTTTTTCCTCACAGGTTTCCAAAAACACGATCTTCCCGTTCCACTCGTCTTTTTCCGGAAAAATGCGGTACCGACGGCAAATTGCCCCTTCCTCTGCATATCTTTTAGATTCCAACATATCATACATGGACTCCAGGCATCCGCCCAGCAATTCTCCTTCAAAAACCGAATCTCCCAAAAGAAGCTCATACCCATGGCTTTCCTCATGAAAGATGCGATCGCTGCCAACCGCGGCTTTGGAAAAATCCGTCCGTTCCTCATACCATATCCCGCTTGGCCGGATAGAATGAAATCCATGAAAACAGCCCAGAAACGCCTCCCTGGAATAAGGCAGCATTTCATCTGCTATTTCAGCAAATTCACAGAGAAATGCCTGCCCGTAAAATGTCTGAAGCCCGATTCGGTGAAACATCAAATGGTTTACAGTGGTATCAGAAAATCCCAGAAACAGTTTCGGAGAATCCTTAACAGCCTGAATAAATTCTTTATCTTCCATCAGATAGGGCAGCAGCCGGAAGGTATCATCTCCGCCGATTGCAGTGATAATTCCTTGAATAGAATCATCCAAAAAAGCCTGCTTCAAATCTTCTGCCCGTTTCTCAGGGTGCCGTTCCAGAAAATCTTTCCCTTTCAGCGAATTTGGCATAAACACAGGGGTTAAGCCGAATTCTTCTATTCGTTTTGTTCCGATGGTTATATTGTGGCTGCAATATTCTTCTCCCAGCATACCGCTGGAAAGGCTGACGATTGCTATGCGGTCGCCGGGACTTAGATTGTTTGGCTTTATCATGCTGATTCTCCTTAAAATATTTATCTTTATTTTATCACTTTTTTGTGCTGTTCCTTATCTTTTAATTTCCACAGCCCGTTCTGCAATTCCTTTTATCACCTTCACCGCAGCTTCCATCCCTTCCACTGTCACATGCTCTTTCGGCCCATGGAACGCATATCCTCCCGTTCCCAGGTTCGGACAGGGAAGCCCCATAAAGCTCAGTCTTCCGCCGTCTGTGCCGCCCCGGATAGGCAGAGAAACCGGCTCCATTCCGGCCGCTTTAATGGCCTCCTTCGCCGTTTCCACCACAAAGAAGTTCTTCTCCATCACCTCCAGCATATTCCGGTAACTCTCTTTCAGTTCCAGTGTAACCGTTCCTGCTCCGTATTTCACATTCATCTTTTCTTCGATTTCACGGAGGGTCTGCTGACGCTTTTCAAACATTTCACTGTCATGATCTCTGACAATATAATTCAGATGAGCCTCATTGACGTCCCCATCCATCCCTTCCAGATGATAGAACCCTTCATGCCCTTCCGTATGCTCCGGCGTCTCCTGTTCCGGCAGCAAAGACTGGATTTCACAGGCAATTGAAGCTGCATTCACCATAATGTTTTTTGCTGAACCGGGATGGACATTCACTCCTTTGACGGTAAAGCGGGCAGATGACGCGTTAAAATTCTCATAAGCCACTTCACCCTCATAGTCCCCATCCACCGTATAGGCATAGTCCGCCTGAAAATAATCCAAATCAAACAGATCCGCTCCGGCTCCTACTTCCTCATCCGGGGTAAATCCAATCCAGATATCTCCATGAGGAATCTCTTCTCTGATTATCTCTTCCGCGGCAGTGACAATGGCCGCAATTCCAGCTTTATCATCTGCTCCCAAAAGGGTTGTCCCATCTGTCGTAATTAAAGTCCTGCCTTTTAAAGAAGCTAAATGGGGAAAATCACTGACCTTTATCACATCCCCGGTTCCCGGCAGAACTACATCTTCTCCGTTGTAATCCGGTATAATCTGAGGCTTCACATCTTTTCCGGAAAAAGAAACTGCTGTATCCATATGGGCAATAAATCCCACCGGCTTCTTATTCTCAAAACCTTTCGCCGCCGGAAGCAGACCGTAGACATAACAATGCTCGTCCCTCTTTACTTTTTCAAGGCCAAGGTCTTTCAGTTCCTTAGCAAGTTCATCCGCAAGGGCAAACTGGCGCTCCGTACTTGGAATGGTATCTTTGCCATCCTCTGAAGTTGTCCAAAATGAAACATATTTTAAAAACCTCTCCTGTAAATTCATAATTACCTCCAAATTGCTGTTTTTCTTAAGAATAAAATTACCAGATACATCTTTGATCCTTTCCTCGCCTTATTTCTGTATCTCTGTCACTTTCACAGGATTATCCCCTTCCAGATAGGAAAACCGAATGCTGTCTCCCGCATTATATTTTATAATATCCAGCAAATCCGCATTGGACAGGTCAATGTCAAATATCTCTTCCTTTCCCTCCAACGCAAAGTAAATATGGGAGGTTCCCTCAATATTCACCGGCATCAAATTGCTTATTTTACCGGAAACCGACTTGCTCTCTTCACTGGTCCCTGCAGCAATCCCGTTCGTCTTCAAAAGCTGGGTGTATGACTTCTCACATTCCCTGATGGAATCTCCCGTAGCCACCCACTGATATTTCTGAATGTTTACCATGGCGTACATTTTCACCAAACCTGCGCCGTCTTTCAGGGCCATAAAATACGTGGGCTCTCCGGAAATATTCAAAAGCAATGGAAACGTAGCCTGATAGCCCAGGTTCTGTACCTGTCCTTCTGCGGAAGACATGGCGGATTTCTCCGTAGCGCCCTCTATTTTATAAAAACGCGTCTCCATGGTGCGCTGATTCATCAGCACAAATCCCACATTAGACTGATCGCCGCTGACGCTGGTAACGCCGGAATATACCCATACGTCGTCCTCCAAGGCAATATAATTGTATCCGTCTGTAGTTTCCAGACAATCCTTCTGTCCAAGAACACTGTTGAAAAATCCATGTTTCAGAGTCCCGTTGTAATCGTAAAGTTCCATCAAAAGCTCTGCCTGAAATACCTTATCCACCCACTGAGGAACATCTTCAATCTTATAATCCTGGCACTCCCCGGTCACTGCATTGCAAATGACCACATTCCCAATAGTCACTCCGCCGAACAGTCCGATATTAAATTTTTTCACAGGACAAATCCAGTAAGGCGTTCCTTCATCGTCAATTTCAAAAAAAATCTGTTCCGTAAAAATGTAGGTTGGATACTTAAAACGCAGATGCCTGTATATATTCCGATTCAGATACTCTGACTTGGAATATTTGATTCCCTCGCTTAATTTCACACATTCTGTATCCTGTGTAGCCATATCAATTTTAATATAAGCGGGAATCCCGGCTTTCTGGTTGGTCAGCCATTTGATAGGACTGGCATAAACCAGAGGCGATACCCTCACCGGCTTGTTATTTACATTAATCTGGCTGTAATCATTGGATACTTCAAACTGTGATACCATATCTACCATGCTTCCCATTTTCCGATCTCCCAAAAGAGCTGCGGAATCTTTATCTAAAATAGGAATTGTATTGTAATCCACCTGAGAGATATCTTCTGAAAAATTCCGTTCCTCCACAGTCATCAATTGCTGATACTTCTTCGCGTTGATAATGGGAGAAGAAAGAAAAGTCCCAATCACCAGAATAAAAATCAATATTCCGGTAATGGCGAATCCGATTTTTGAAATTGTGCCGAATTGGATATCCAGCAACAGATGAAGCCCTCCTTTGCCTTGACTCCTTTCTCTTTCCTTCCATGATTTTCGGAAAGAAAAAAGCAGCGTCAGCACAATAGCCCCTCCGATGATAAACCACCAGGTTCCCATAGAATGAATATTGAATGCGGGAATTGTAATATAATAATATAGAAATGCCGCAATTATTACAAGAACTGCAATCACTATATTTTTACCAGTTTTTTTCATTTTTCTTCTCCTTAATTGTATTATTTAATTAGTACAATTCTACTCTTTTCTAATTATTATGTCAAGTTTACCAAATGTTAAAAAAAAATTAAAAAAGTTCTTGCATTTCTAAATTTTTTATTATATAATATATTTTGTGTTAAAGATATAGCGAATGCGCTTCTAGCTCAGTTGGAAGAGCACCTGACTCTTAATCAGGGTGTCCAGGGTTCGAGCCCCTGGAGGCGCACTGAAAGCACTGTTTTTGATGACTGTGAGCATCGGGGACGGTGTTTTTTTTGTGGTATGTCACTACACCATCAAATGGTTAGACAGCAATGACAGAAACAACAAACAGCCTGCTGAGCGCTTTGCCACTATAATCGAAAGAAGAATCCCTCAACTGTATTGCGGCACAGTTGGGGGATTCGTTTTATTTATTTTCATTTAATATTTTTGTGACTTCTTTCAGAGATTTTTCCAGATTACTGACTTTTTTCCCAAGGGAAGGCTTCTTGTAAATGGCTTCCGCCATTTTCTGTCTGATATCTTTTTTATGCTTCATAATAACCGCTCTCTTTTTTGATTATTATATGCCGAATCCCTCCCGTTATTCCGTAAATTCCGGTAAAGTAAACCAGAATTCCACTCCGGTGGGAAGATTTTCCACTCCGTAACTTCCGTTGTGCATAGTCACCACATTCTGCACAATGTACAGCCCCAGCCCCGCATGAACAAATCCTTTTTCTTCCTGCCTCTTTACTTTCTTATTCCGATAATATCCGCTCCAGATCTGATCCAAATCTTCTTCTGGAATCTGCCTTCCTTCGTTATAGACGCTCACCCGAACGAATCCATCTCTCTTCTTTAAGGTCAGCCGAATATTTCCGCCGATATCAGTATATTCCAGAGCATTTGTCATGTAATTGTCCACAACCTGTTCGATATATTCCCGATCTCCCTTGACATAACAATTCTCTGACAGAAATGTCTCCATATGCAGCCTTTTCTTCTTTACCATCCCCTCATATTTGATAATAATATAATCCATAATCTCCTTCATATCCATGGTTTTCTGAATCATATTTTCCATTTGATGTTCCATTACGGAATTTTCCAGAAGGCTGCTGACCATATCTGACATTTTTGCCACTTCTTCCTGAATGGATTCCACATAGTATTCTTTGTCTTCTTTGAGGTATCCAAGCATTTCCGCCTGACTGGAAATGACAGCAAGAGGCGTCTTCAACTCGTGAGTAATATTTGCAATAAACTCCTTCCTGCGCTTTTCAATCTGATCTTGACGGACATTATGATGAAGCATCTGCTTCTTATCTGCTTCTAACTGCTCCGACTGTCTCTGCATCTGCTGGGAAATCTGATTCAAATTCTTTGCAAGATGATTCAGTTCTCTGTACCTCCCCTCTTCCTGCAATTCATCCTTAAAAGTACCATTAACCACAGAATCTGTGAAAAAAATAAGTTTATCCACGGGCTGTAACAGATATTTCCACATCAGCGCCATAAAAATGCAGCCCGGAACCATAAGAAGCATAAAAAGCGCCATATAGAATTTTTCCGCCATGGTAATGCTTTTCCGCCCTGCAGCAATATCCTTGATTAAAACATAATAATCTGTTTCATCCTGCCTTATAATCCCCCGGTACCTGGCCGTTTCTAAAAGTTTTCCGCTGTTTCTGATCACTTCCGGTTTCCTGGAAAAAGAATCCAGCCTTTTTGTAATGCTCCGATGTATTGTATTTTCTTTATTTTCCCCTGCTTCTGTTAAATAGACAGGTTTCATATCTTCATCCGCAATGCAAAAGCTTAAATTCTCATTCTCATAATTTGCAAACATTACATAATCTTTTTCATCCAGATCAGACAAATCCAATTCCCCGATATCATGATAAGCCTGTACGATCTGTTTATCTTTCACATATTCGTAATAAACAGGCATAAACACCATATAGAGCAAAGTGCTGATTCCCATAATGACAAATATAAAGATACACTGCCGTAAAAAAATATCTGTTCTAAGTTTTCTTTCCATTTTATTTTCCTTCAAAACAATAGCCTACGCCATAAACAGTACGAATACAAGAACCATCTCCCAGTTTTTTCCTAAGCTGCTTTACAATGGTATCAATCGTTCTGGTGTCTCCTACATAATGATAACCCCAGATGCTGTCCAGTATCTGATCTCTTGTGAGAACAATTCCTTCATTTTTCATAAAAAAGTGCAGAAGTTCAAATTCCTTAGGAGTAGTTTCCACAAATTCATCTCCGACATACACTTTCTGGGCACCTGTTTCAATTCTTATCTCCCCTGATGTCAGAAAATCCTGCTCCTGACGGAACCGTTTCAGCAAAGCCTCAATATGCATCTTCACCACAGCCAGAGAATATGGCTTCGTAATGTAATTATCCGCCCCATAAGAAAGGCTTTTCAATTGATCCTCTACTTCTTCTTTGGCTGTCAGCATAATAATCGGAACATTTGAAATCAGACGGATCTGCTTTAACACTTCATTTCCATCCGCAAAGGGCAGCATTACATCCAGCAAAACACAACTGATTTCTTTACTGTGAATCTTAAATTGCTGAATTCCTTCCAGCCCGTCTTCTGCCGTATATACCTTATATTGATTTAATTCAAAAAAATCTTTCAGTGTTTTTAATAACTTCTTTTCATCTTCTATCACTAGTATCGTTGTCTTTTCCATTTTAATCCCTGCAAATCCTGTTTTTAGATTTTTTTATTTTAACTGTTAAATGTGATAGAAGTTTGAGATTTTTACGCGAAAGGGCATACTTATTTTGCCAATACAAAACCTGACACTGGGCGGCAGCATGATTTTTCCTATCAGAATAAGGCGGGCAAACCGGCATTAACTTAATAAGGAACTGTGCAGAAATAACCTGTACAGTTCCTTATTACATCATTTACATATTTGCAATCAAAGCAGCAATATCCTCAGGACTCATCAATTTCGACGGATTGGATAAATCCGGCATGAAAGGTTTATCTTCTATTTCGATTCTGTTAATTGTCTCAGGAAGCCCATCTACGGTAGTATTCCCAATTAAAGCGGCAATATCCTCAGGACTCATCATCCTGTTTCCGTCTTCAATCACCGGTCTCGGCACTGGTTCCGGCTCTGGCTCTGGCTCCGGCTCTACGCTGGCTAATAATGCCGCAATATCTTCCGGCGTCATCGGCATGTTTCCGGTTTCTATTACGGATACTGGTTCCGGAATTGCCTCCGGCTTTGGCTCTTCTGTTGGCTCTGCTTCCGGTTCCAAATCTTCTGCAGTCTCCAGCATAGCCTCCGGAATCGTATCTTCTGCGGTCTTCAACATAGTCTCTGAAATCGTATCTTCTGCAGTTTCCAGCATAGCCTCTGGAATCGTATCTTCTGCAGTCTTCAACATAGTCTCTGAAATCGTATCTTCTGCAGTTTCCAGCATAACTTCCGGAATCGTATCTTCTGCAGTCTCCAACATAACTTCTGGTTCTTCTACAGTTTCCAGTATATTTTCTTCTTCTGCTGCTAATTCCGGCTCTGGTTCTGACCCTTCCGTGACTTCTGATATAATTTCTTTTTCCGTTGCTAATTCCAAATCAGGAACCAATTCCGGCTTATCTACTGGCATTAACTCAGGTTCCGCTTCCGTAATTGGTTCTGGCACTAGTTCGGGTTTCGTCTCCATCACTGGTTCTGGCACTAGTTCGGGTTTCGTCTCCATCACTGGTTCTGGCACTAGTTCCGATTCTGTCTCCATCACTGGTTCTGGTTCCGGTTCGGATTCCGTCACTGGTTCTTCCATCGGCACCGGTTCCGGTTCCATAACTGATTCTGACATCGGCTCAGGTTCTGCTTCCATCATTATTTCTGGAACTGGCTCAGATTCCATCATTGGTTCTGCTTCCAACTCAGGTTCTGCTTCCATCATTATTTCTGGTACCGGCTCAGGTTCCGCTTCTATCACTGGTTCTGGTACCAGCTCAGGTTCTGCTTCCACCATTGGTTCCAATACCAGTTCAGGTTCCGCTTCTATCACTGGTTCTGGCATTGTTCCCATATCTGGCTCTGCTTCCATCATCCCTTTTGGCTCTTCAGCCGCTTCCCGCATTGATTCCGGAGCTGTCTCTAATCCTGACTCCATGATTGCTTCCGGCATAAGCTCCGATTCCGATGCTTCCAATTTATTCGGAACCATTCCTGATCCCAGCTTTTCCACTATATTCGGAATTTCTTCCTCCGATTCCGATGCTTCCAATTTATTTGGTATTCCTTCTTCTACCACATTAGGAATCTCTTCTGCATCATATTCAGCCGTAATCTCTGAAACTTCTTCCAATGGCTCTGATATCACCTCTGTCTTTTCTTCTTCAGGTTCTGTCATAAGTTCCTTTGAAGATGCCCCCTGATAACTTTCCTTTTCAACAGGAACTTCTTTTACAATCACAGACGGAGGTATCTGGGCTACTTTCTCTGGAATCACTTCTATAATATCCTGAATTAAATTGGAGGACTCCTGAATCTTCTCGGGGATTACTTCTATAATATTCTGAATTAAACTGGAGGACTCCTGAATTTTCTCTATAATTTCCCTCTGATTATCATCCATCCTCTGAAGCTTCTTATCGTAAATCTCATTCTGCTTCTCCAATACTTCTGCTTTCATCTCCAACATAGACTGCTGGAACTCTTCCATCTGTTTTAACAACTGATCATTGGAATTCATCAATGCATTTGCATTTTCTTTACTGCGGCTGATTGTCACCTTCGCAACCTTCTTCTGACCGTCCATAAGAGTTTCCAGCATATTAGCAATTTTCTTTTGATTTACAGAACTGGATTTTTCCAAAGGCATGATTTTCTGGCCGATAAAATTCAATTTCTCATCCAAATCCTGAAATTTCTTCTGGGAAACCAGATGAGTTGACTTCTCTGCTTTCATAATGTCAACATATTGTTCTTCCGATCGCTGGCTATCCAATTCTTTCCACTTCAGCCATGCGCTTATGGTTAAACTAATGGAAACAAAGGTTGCAAAAGCAGCAACTCCAAGTATCGGATAGTTCTCTTTCATATTAACGATAAGATAAATATCGACTAAAAATACAAAGATAGAAATAACTGAAAAAAGTTGTATTTTCGTCTTTTGTGAATTACCATGTTCCATCTGCTTTCCTCCACCTTGTAAAATATCAGAGTGTCTATTATAATCAGCTAAAGGATTCTGTGATTAATTTCCGCATAAAAAGATAATATCACAAATTTCAGAATTTTGCAAATCCTCCCCGTAAATTTTCATATGAACCATTCTTTTTTATTCCTCAATCATATACCCTACTCCCCATACCGTCTTGATAAATATCGGATTTCTGGCAGGCTCTCCCAGCTTTTCCCGCAGCCTGCCGATATGCGCCATCACCGTATTATTATGATCCAGAAACTTCTCGCCCCATATTTTTTCGAACAATTCCTCTGATGAAATCACTTTTCCCCTGTTTTCACACAAATACCAAAGAAGGGAAAATTCTATCGGGGTTAATGTAACTGATTTTCCATACAATGTGCATTTATGGGTATTTTTATTGATGATAAGTCCGTGAATATCATATTCCGTAATCGGTTCATTTTCCTCTTCCGCGCCTGCGGCATTATTATAATGGACATAACGACGAAGCTGCGTCTTAACTCTTGCCGTAACCTCCAGGGGGTTGAATGGCTTTGTAATATAATCATCTGCTCCGATGGTAAGCCCCATGATCTTGTCTGTATCTTCTGCCTTTGCTGTAAGCATAATAATCGGATAAAAATAATGTTTCCGAATCTTTTGACAAATATGGAACCCATCAATATCCGGCAGCATAACATCTAAGATTGCCAAATCCATTTTTACTGATTCCGCACATTTTAACGCATCCATGCCATTGTAAAACTTATAGACGCTGTAACCCTCACTCTTTAGATAAAGTTCCATTAAATCCGCAATCTCTTTTTCATCATCCACAATCAGAATCTTTTCATTCATATCAGTTTCATCCTCCAGAGTGTGTCTTAAAATTGCTTTCCGCAAGATGTCGTTCCAATTTATATCAGATTTTATGTTGGATTTCGAAGGTGTAGCGAGCTACATTGACTAAATTCAGCATGAAATCTGGTGTGAAGCGGGGCGGCAGATTTCATCTGCAAGTCGGAAGAAGGCGGCGTAGCGGGGCTACGTCAACGGATGACAACGCAGCAGATGGAAATTTAGGCAAGTAAAAACGTCAATATTTACCCCCACCCCATTAAAAACTATTCTTTATTATAACACATGGCAAATCTCAAAAAAAGAAGGATTTCCTTTTCTGTTAAATTACCCAAAGCTGGTCTTGGTTTGCCGGTGTGATAGTTCTTGGAGAAAATGCAGACGCAAGCCAACCGCCTGCATAAATGAGCCGCAGCCTTTCTGAACGCAGGTAAATACAATCCCGCTCAAATAAATACGCATGGTTAAAGTGGCAAATTCCATATATAAAGCGTCCCCATTTCCAAATATGCTGACAATCTGTGCCGGGAACACTTCAAATGTAATCAAAGCAACTGCGCCGATACAAAACTCGGAGCCGAATTATTTTCTGTCGCTCCAAATATGCCTAAAAACTGCTGCTGAAAAATACAATAGACAGCAACCAGAACGAGAGAACACAATAGCGTCATCAAAGAAGCATTTCCAACCGCTTTACATGATTTGTCGTATTCCTTTCTTCCCTGACAGATACTGAAATACGCCCCGCAGCCACTGCCGGACAGTAAGGCAATCGCAAGCGCGATTACCGTTAAGGGATATACAACAGAGGTTGCGCTGTTTACCAAATAACCAATGCCATGTCCGATATAAATTTGGTCTACCATGTTGTATATCGCCGCTATCAACATGGATATGATACTTGGGACAGCAAATTTTACCATTAGTTTTCCGATAGGGGCCTCCCCCAAAAAACTGTTTGCATTTTCATTCATGTCACATATACCGCCTTTCATCAGAAAAAATATTTTAATCTCCTGTCTTGACTTTTCCACATACAGAGCTACAATAAGAAAGAGACGAATGCTTGTCAAAAAAGCCGGTGTGAACCGTTCGACTTATTACAGGCATTTTACAGGGAAAGAAGATATTATTTTTTACTTTCTGGATTCTGTTATGAGTGAATACCTTGAAACAGTCCGTTCACAAAAACCCGACTTAAAAACATATCTGCTGAATATGTTCCAGCACTATCTGAATTACAGAAAACAAATGCTTGTCATTTACCATGCTGGATTGTCAATGGTACTTCTAAAGGTATTGGAAAAATACTTTCATTCTCAGATAGATACAGGTAAACCATTAGTGGATCAATACAAAGTTTCTTTCTATATCGGCGGTATATTTAATCATTTCTTGATGTGGTTTTCAAGAGATATGCAGGAATTGCCGGAAGAAATGACAGAATACACCCTCTTAGTGCTGCCGCCGCAATTTGTTCCATATCTGACAAAATAGAAACGGGTTGATTATGAAAGTGATTAGGGCATGGCTGTACAATTCCCTCAAAACAATCAAGTTATTTGTACATTCATCGGCATGAAATCTGGTGTAAGGCGGAGCGGCAGATTACGGGAATGAATTTTAAGACACGCTCTAGTTTGACATACCGAAGAATTTGAATTTTGAAAGAGGAATGAAGTATGGTTAGTGATTTTTTAGAAGCAGCATTTCCGTGGATTTTAATTGGTTTATTTGTAGCTATCAGTTGTTCTCTTATGAGCAAAAAAGAGAAATCACACCCCCCATAGGGCTCTGTTACTGCTCGCCTGAAAGGCGGGTATCGTAAGCATATACTACTTACAACCACTAAAAAGCGGCCCCATCATTTTCTTCTTTTCAAGACTCCTCTGACTGTTCTTGAATATATTTCTACCCCTTTGTACTGGCATAATGTCTTTAGTATCTCCCGTACATCGTCCTTCAACTAACCATATAATTTCTTTTTCCGAACCAAATTGTTCACGCCATAAATAGACATATATTCTTCAAGCAGGTCGCTGACCGTGCTTGCGTTCGGGATGATGAATGTCCCCGTTCCCTGCAATATGTTCTCTCATCCGCCTATAACCTCCGTGCCGCCCTGCATC
The DNA here is from genome assembly GCA_910584585.1 of uncultured Lachnospiraceae bacterium. Classification (GTDB taxonomy): domain Bacteria; phylum Bacillota; class Clostridia; order Lachnospirales; family Lachnospiraceae; genus Petralouisia. The sequence continues at coordinate 64,365 of CAJUBP010000022.1, forward strand.
TGACTTTATGATAAAAAGCATTTTCTATTTGTCCTCGACACCCCGAAAATGCCATTGCGGTAAACGCAAGGGAAATCGCCAAACGGTCAGCAGCGAACTGACGCCACGGGAGTTCCACCCCAACTGTCGTACCGCTGCGCACGCTTATGCTTTCACAATCACAAAGAGGAAGTGTTTGGCGAATGAATATTCAGTTGTCAAAAAGCCATCTCATTTTCGTCAAAAAAGAAAAATGGGGCAAAGGCTTTTTCTGTGATGGTGAATTGTACTGTAATTTCATGGGTAGAATAGCCCTCATTTTCATTACAGCGATTTGCAGGTAAGCCTGTCCACCTTAATCAAAACTTGATATAGCTTCTGGTTCTCAATGCTGTCGAGAAAATCTTCTACTGTTCTCACTTCGGGCTGTGCCGCATCCTCGGCAAATTCTTCAAGATATGTACACCGCTTCTTTCAATCTGCGGTAATACCTCCTGTCAGAATTAAGTTTTTTTAATTTGGTGGACGAAAGATGAAACCGAACCTTTATCCTAAAGATTTTAAATTATTTCTATACTTCCTCATCTCCATTTCATCCGTATGATCTAATACATATTGCAATTCATTTGTGACCTTTTTACGGTCATACGGAAGATACGCCGTTACGGGCGTGAAATTTGAAACCGTGTTTGCAAATAAATGTGTGCGTATATTTAAGTTATTGATTAGCATTTGCAGTTCACGGATACGCTCTTTTTCTTCAGCAGGGACAAACAAGCCTTGCTGTGCCATCTGGTACAGCTCTGTGTCTGGGAAAAGCGTAAGAGAGTCCACGGAAACAAAATACGGATTGAGCTGACCAAACAGCTTGGCGCTATTCCTTGCATTACGGTATCCGCCGTCTTTTCCCGCAAGACCTGTCATATAAACAAAGTAATATCAATACCCGCTTCATCTAATTTTCTGCATTGTTCCAGAATATCAGCAGCCGTATATCCTTTATTTGCAAGGGCAAGCGTTTCGTCATCGCC
>CAJUBP010000023.1 GCA_910584585.1 uncultured Lachnospiraceae bacterium
GCCAAATTTATCTTTTGATGTTTTTTATTGATGTTCTGTTAAGTGAATATCATAACTTCAAAAGAACTTTAAAAACACTTTTACAAAACATGCCCATCAACGATCTAATTTATTACCCTTGCCCTTTTTGATATTACGCTTCCAGGAAAAGATGGCTTTGAACTGTTGAAAGAACTATGGGACTGGGTCTTGTGCTCTGTGATCAGATTGCGGCAGTGCATCAGGGAACCATGAAGACTGAGAGCAGATTGGGAGAAAGAACGAAGATTTCAATTGTGTTGGAAGACATTTAAAGTTGTATCAAAATTATTCATAAAAAATAATTCCCGAAACTGCCGCGGAGAAAAACCATATTCTTTTTTAAAGAGACGATAGAAAGTAGAATAGTCTGTAAAGCCGCATATTTTCCAGATTTCTGTAATAGGGACTTCATTAAAAAGATGCCGTTTTGCCGCAATCAGGCGTGTTTTAATGACATATTGATAAAAGGAGGTATCCAGTCTGTCTTTAAACAGATGGGATATTTTTGACTGGCTAGTGCAGAAGTCTTTTGCAGTTTTTTCAAGGGTGATCGGCAGGCTGTAATTGGAAAAAACGTATTGAATTAGTGATTCCAAAAGCTGATCGTCAGCAGTTTGCCCGGTCATTTCTTTTGCGTTGGAATAAAAGCGGTTCAGATATAAAAATAATTGCAGCACCTGCAGGTTAATGGCATCCTGCCAATGTTCCTGCTGTGAGAGCATTTCATTTTCCATTAATTCAAAGAAACTGTTGATATTCTGGGTAATGGAAAAAGATGAGAATTCCAGCATCCAGTTATTGCTTTTTCTGCATTTTTCTATTACTGAGAAGACATCGGGGTAGACAGAAGCGCATTTTTCTAGAAAATTTGTTTGTATTCGAAGCACATAACGATCATAAGAAAGTTGGATTTTTGATGAAATGAGAGGCTGATGGGCTGTTTCAGGTTCAATAATCAGGATATTTCCTGCCTGGAATAGGTATTGCCGATTTTTGATTATGTATTTTACATCTCCGTGGCAGCAGAAAAGTATTTCCCAGAAATTATGGCTGTGCAGGGGGATAGATATTGTGTCGTTGGTGATATCTTTATGAATATCAGCAGTTGCGCTTATCATAGGGAGTTTTTCGTATAGTTCATCTTCAGAAATATGGAATTTCCTGGCAAGCTCTTTTTGCCACTGTATCTGTTTGTGCGCATCTATTGCTTTTGGTTTATTAGAGTAGAGCTCTTTTTGTAATTTTAGCATAATTTTATCGAAATGCATGTATTTCCTCCCAGAATTCTTGTATGCAGGATATGCAATGTATTAAGCTGTTTATGCAATATACATTGTTATTTTCTTTTGTTATAATCTACTATACAGGAAAAAGGTGATTTCTGCAAGTCCGGACGCATACGCCTTCTGAATAACAGAAAAAGGAGAAGATGCAATGAAAAAATTCGGTATCAAGGATCAGTTTGGTTATGCTCTGGGAGATGTAGGGGGAAGTTTTGTAAATTTACTGGTGGATTCCTATTTTATGGTGTTTTGCACTTATGTGTTGGGGGTAAGTCCGTTTTTTATGGGCACATTGTTTTTGTTTTCAAGATTATGGGATGCATTTAATGATCCCTTAATAGGTTCCCTTCCTGACCGGTTTCAGATAGGAAAGAGCGGGGATCGATTTAAGCCTTATATAAAAATAGCAATGTTACCACTTGCCGTTGCATGCATTATGTGTTTTGCGGATGTTTCCTCCTGGGGAGCCGCTGCAAAACATATCTGGATTTGCGCTTCCTATATTATTTATGGTATGAGCTATACCGGCACATCTATGCCTTATGGGAGTTTGGCGTCTGTCATTACTTCAGATCCGGTGGAAAGGACAAAACTTTCCACTGCGCGTACCATCGGCGGAACAGTGGTGGGGCTTTTACTGGCGTTTATTCCCCAGTTTATTTATGATAAAAACAGCAATGTTATTCCAGATGCTTTTTTTAAAGTAGCTGTTGTTTTCGCAATTTGTTCTATAGCAGCGTATATTGGTATGGTAACATTGTCTACAGAGCGGGTGAAATATGAGATGTCCGGCTCAGAATACAGTTATATAGAAGTTTTAAAAGGAGTGATTAAGAACCGACCGCTGATTGGGGCGATGGTTGCAACTATGGGGTCTGTCATTACGACAACAGGTTCCAGCCAGTTTGGATCTTATCTGTATAAAGAATATTATCACAATGCGCAGCTTTTGACGTATGTTACGCTTGCAGGGCTTTTATTTATTTTTATTCTATTTCCGGTTATCCCAAAGATAGTGGAAAAATTCGGAAAAAGGAATGCAATCTTATATCCTACGGTAGTTTCCTTTGCGGTATCTCTGGTACTTTTCCTGGTGCCGATCAAAAACGTCTGGATTTATTTTGGATTGAGTATGATTGTGAATATCGGAAATGCTTTTTTTACGATGCTTGTATGGGCATTGGTAACAGATTGTCTGGATTATCAGGAATATATTACAGGAAAGCGCGCAGACGGAAGCGTATATTCTATTTTTACATTTGCCCGGAAACTTGGATCTACCCTGGCTTCTACCATTGCCAGTTATGCATTGGGATGGATTGGATATGTGTCGGGAGCAGCGTCACAGACACCGGAAGTTGCCGGCAGGATTCGATATCTGTGTACGGGAATTCCGGTAATTACCGGATTGCTGATTATTGTCGGCCTGGGATTTATTTTTAACCTGAAAAAAGAAGACAGCGAACGAATTCGCATAGAGCTTCAGGAAAAGAGAGATGCAAAGAAAGGAGCGTTATCATGAGAACACGGTTTTTGACAAAGATGCTGAACAGTGAAGCGGAGGAATACTTAAACAGAAATGATATTATCATTGTGCCGGTAGGCACAGTTGAGATGCATGGAGGTTTTCCTTTAGACAGCGAGACAGTGATCAGTGAAGCATTTGCGCTGAAGATGGCGGAGAAAGCTGATGGCCTTGCATTAAGTGGACTTCCTTTTTTCTATGCAGGCGCTACAGCATCAGGAAGAGGAACAGTGCAGGTAAGCGTCAGGGAAGGAATTGATTATTTGGGGGCGGTTGCCCGCAGTCTGCTGCGCCAGGGATTTAAACGTCAGATTTACATTAGTTTTCATGGACCGGCGCATATGACCTGCAGCCCGATGGTCAGAGACTTTTTTGATGAAACAGGAGTTCCTGTTTTGTATATGGATTTGACCATGCAGATGTTTCAGAATGCGAAAGAACTCTTTACCAGTATGGATAGTTTTCATGCTATTACAGTGGGTGCATACGATTTGCTTGGAAGGCTGGAGGATATTCCATTTACAGAAGAGTATTTTCACCAGAAACGGCAGTCTGTAGCCGAGTTTCAAGAACTTTTTCAATTGGCTTATCAGAGCGGAAGCGTTGGGTATTATTTTGGAGAACAAAGCGATCACATGAGCACTCCCCCAATTCCGGATGCCGATGCCAGAATGAAATTGGCTAAGGAGGGAAAAAAACTGATTGAAGCTATTGTGGAGAGAATGAATATTCCGGAAGTTGTTTCAAAAATGAGAGATTTGGAATTATTTCAGGAGAAATTAAAAGAAAAATATCCCTGGGTTCCTTCTGCAAGTTCAAATAAAACGAAAGGGTGAAGGATTCTGCCAAGATTTTGAAATGAATATTGAAATACAAAGTTGCATATGCTATAGGGCCAGCAGGCAAAAAGCAGTAAATAGTCCATTCAGGACGGGAAACCCCCAGTGTTCCAGCACTGGGGGTTTCTTTAGGGCGGTAACAAGTTGAGTGATAGCATACTTATGTGCACATTACTATAAAAGTATAAATATTAAATGATGGGTTCAATCAGCGGGATTCTGATTTAAATCTTTTACTTTTATCTTCTAATAAACTAAAATCATTACGTCTTTTTGCCAGTGCTGTTGTATTGCCTTTTTTTATTTTTTCGTACTTAGCTTTAAAAGAAGATAATGGCGCAAAATAATTCATGCCATTTACAATTAGAACGATGCCAATATATTTTCTCTCATTGTACTATTTGGGCTGTTTGTTTTGAAACAAATGTGGCGCGTAGGAAATTAGGTAATCTATATATCTGGGATTAACCTCATATATTTTTATTGTCAAAGTCACATCCTCCTGTTATAAAAACAGGGACGGAAAATCCGTCCCATTGTTAAACTCGCGCTTTGAGCGGCGAAACACTCACTTGTAACTGTCTCGCTTAGGGCTGAGATATGCCCGCTTATAACTGTCTCTGTTAAAGGTCGAGATATACCTCCTGTTAAGCCAGCGACATTAACTATGTATAGTATATTCAATTAATAAAGAAATAGCAACCACTTTTGAAAAAGCTTATTTTTGAATTTTATTACTCCGGCGATTAAATATCGGTGTTTTTACTTGCCTAAATTTCCATCTGCCGCGTTGTCATCCGTAGTAGCCCCGCTACGCCGCCTTCTTCCGCCTTGCAGATGAAAATTTATTCTGCGTAAAATTCGTCGATATTTAACCGCCGGAGTAATAAGACACGCTCTAACTTATATCTGTATAAAAATAATCCTTTACCAAACCTTTACAACTGAGTGAATATTTCCAAAAAATAACCTGTTACCATAAATTCATAAGAACTGTTTCCCCGCCCCATATTTCAGAAACAGTTCATCATAAAAAAAGGAGGAGCTTATGAAGAAAAAACATACAGCAATTCTTGCAGCAGGCCTTTGCCTTAGCATGTTGGCAGGCTGTCAGGAAACGCCGAAGAATACCATTGTGAGACAAAAAGGCGCGGACAGCGTCAATGAATACGAAAGCGCTGAAGGAAAAATCAAGGACATGGTGAATGCGCCGGAAATTTATCAGAACCAGGCGGAATACGAGAACGGGGTTCTTGTGATAGACAGCAACGCAAAAGTGGTCCTGCCGGAAGTGGACGCCATGAATACGTATAAGGTTTCTGCGGAGGAAATAAATCAGGAACTGATCGATAAGGTCACCAATGCATTTTTTGAGAACGCAAAATTCTACCACTCATACAGCTATTACGAGATGACTAAGGCGCAGTACCAGGAGGAAATTACCAGGCTCAAACAGTATAAGGCAGAAGGAAATCTTGATCCATACGAGTATGGAAGAGATGAAAACGGAGAACTGACTTTTAACATTGATGAGGTAATTGCAAGGGATGAAGAAGAGATGGCAGAGGCGCCCGAGGAAGTGGTCAAAGAGGAAGTGAAGCCTTCTTTTGGCCTGGAATGGGTCAGCGGGAAAGGGGAAGAAAGCCAGAAAGAAGTGGATGAAGATGGATTTTACGGGGTGGCGGAGACAGAACATGGGAATTACGATTATAGGATTGTTTCATCAGGAGATGTTTCCGCAGATATTAAATTTGCCATTGACAAAATCAGGGATGACGTGCCGGATCCCCGGGAGTTTACCAGTTGGATGGAAGGAAGATACCTGATGGATCATGAAAGGGAAGATTACCAAGGTATGACAGAAGAGGAACTGAAAGAGTTTGTGGATATTTCCTATGAAGACGCAGAAAAAATTGCCAGGGAAAAGATTGAAAAGCTGGGCTGGGACTGGGAAATTCAGGATTGGGATTATACCGTTTTCACACATGGAGAAGGCAATGTAACAAAGGAAAAAATATTGGATGGTGGTTATCTGTTTTACTTTGCCCGGGTCGTGAACGGAATTCCCATTACGTGTACAGATTCTTATGGAGGCGGCCTGGAGGATATGGACAGTACTCTGGTTCCCTGGGGCTATGAGAGATGTGAAGTGATTGTGGGGGACGACGGGATCCAGAAGGTGGAAATCTATAATCCATATCAAATAGAAGAGATTCAGACAGAGAACGTGAAGTTAATGGATTTTGACAGCATTGCGAAAATATATGAAGAGATGATGGAGGTGTCCAATGCAGATCTTTCGGAGTATGAGAAGCAGAGGACTTATCATATTACGAAGATAACGTTAGGCTACAGCAGAATTTATGAGCCGACTGTGGATAATCAGTCTGGAATTCTGGTGCCGGTGTGGGACTTTTTCGGAGGGTTTGATGTGGAAATTGAAGGGCATCTCGAGAAAAATAATGGGGAGCACTCTAAGCAGAGCTTTATGACAATCAATGCGATAGACGGGACGGTGATTGATAGGGAACTTGGGTATTGAAGCAAACGATTCATGGTGAAATACGGACGAAAAGGCAGGAAGGAAGAGGGAAGATTATGGAGAGAAAAGGAGAAAGTATTGCAGCAGCCAGAAAGAAAAACTGGGTTGTTTTGACAGCGGCAGTCAGGAAAAGGTTCGGGATTATTTTTGCTGCAGGATTTCTTGTCATTCTTGCGGGGTGTCAGGAAACGCCGAAGGAATCCATTGTAAAACAAAAGGGCGCGGACAAAATCAAGGAATATGAGAGCAATGAAGAAGAGCAAAGTTCGAAGGAGGCTGGAGAGTCTGAAAACGGTAAGGCAGACGATACTTTGGATGAGGAAGAACCCGCCGAAGAAAAAGAAGGAAAAATCAATAAAATAATCAAAGCGCCCAAAACTTACAAGAACCAGGCAGAGTATGAAGGCGGCAAACTTGTGGTTGACACGGATGCGGAGATTATACTCCCCAAAGTGGATTCCATGAACACTTACAAGGTATCTGCCAGAGAAGCAGATCAGGAATTGATTGATCAAGTTTCAAAGATATTCTTTGAGGGAGCGAAATTCTATTCCGGGTATGATTACAATGAATGGACTAAGGAGGATTATCAGAAGGATCTTACAATGCTGAAAAAATGGAAAGCGGAAGGCAATCTGGATCCTTATAACTGGGGGACAGATGATGAGGGAAATCTGGCCTTTGACATTGACGCCGCTATCGAGGGGGATGAGGTGAGCATGAAAGACGCGCCGGATTCTGTAGAGATGAAGGAAGTGATCCCTTCTTTTGGCCTGGAATATGTGGATACTTCTTATGGAGAGCCTGTGACGAAAGTAGATGAAAATAGATTTTACGGCGTGGCGGAAACAGATCATGGAATCTACGGTTATATTATTGATGGCAGCGATGCCCATACTTCCGATATTAAAATACTGATTCAGACTCAGGAAGAGGGGCCTCAGAGTTTTCGTGACTTTAACGCCACAGGATGGAAAGACGGAAGATACGCTATGGATACGGAGAACAGTTCTGCTGACGGGGAAACAGATACACATCCCATTTCAGAAGATGTGATCAAGGGGATGATGAAAATATCCTATGAAGACGCCGAAAAAATTGCGAAAGAAAAAATCGATCAATTGGGCTGGGACTGGGAAGTGACCAGTTGGAATTACGCCCTTTACTGCCGCAGCTACAACATACAGGAAGAAGATATTCAGGATACAGGGTATATCTTTTACTTTACCAGAATGCTGGACGGCGCGCCTATTACCTTTACAGATTCCTACGGAGGAAGCCTGGAGGATCACAACAGTACCCTGATTCCCTGGAGTTACGAGAGATGCGAGGTGGTTGTGGGAAGCAATGGCATTGAAAAGGCAGAGATCTACAACCCTTACAATGTGGAAGAAGTTCAGACCAAGAATGTGAAGCTGATGGATTTTGACAGCATGATCAAAATTTATGAACAGATGATGGAAATCACCAATGCGGATATGATGGATTATTATAATAAACTGACATACCATACCAGAAAAATTACTCTGGGCTACAGCAGGATTTATGATCCCACGGTGAACAGCAAATCCGGGATTCTTGTGCCGGTCTGGGATTTTTTCGGAGGATATGATTCAGAATCTGCGGAATATATAAGCAAAGACAGCGGGGAACATTCCAACCAGAGTTTTCTGACCATCAACGCCATAGACGGAACCATTATTGACAGAGAACTGGGGTACTAACTATGGACTCTGTAAAACAGACAGCGGCGGCAGTCAGGTGGAATTTCCTGGGGTTTTTTAAGAATCCTAGGGTGATTATCACCTTTCTGTTTTCCTTTATCTTATGCTTTTTCTTAAGCGATCGGGCTATGATGGTGGCGGATTATTACGATTCGCCTATGCAGGCCTGGGAGCCGTTTATCTGGACTTTCGGAGACGCCACAGCGATTCTTTTGTGCTCCCTGCTTTTGATTCTGCTGTTTCTGGATTTGCCGAAATTAAGTCCCTTTACCCCCTATATGCTGCTTCGGATGAAAAAGAGCCGTTGGCTTCTGGCGCAGTTTTTTTATATTTTCCTGGTGACATTTTTGTATCTGATCTATGTGCTTCTGGTTACCAGCCTGCTCTGTATGCAAAGGACTTATCCGGGAAATATCTGGAGCAAGACAGCGGCGCTTTTGGCCTATTCCAAGATGGGAAAAGATTTGTCCATTCCATCCACTGTAAAAGTTATGGAAAGCACAACTCCTTTTTCCTGCAGTATGCAGATTACCTTGCTTCTTCTGTGTTATGCCCTGACCTTAAGCTTTCTGATGCTGTATTTTCAGCTGAAGCTGGGAAAAAAAGCTGCAATCGGCGCAGGTTTATGTTACAGCTTGTTTGGATTTCTGCTGAATCCGGAAATTCTGGCAAAGATTCTTCGAAAGGAAGAGTATGAGATGTTTCTGGTCCGGAGGATCACCGGATGGATCAGCCCTCTGAACCACGCGACTTACGGAATGCATGATTTTGGGTATGACGTGCTTCCTTCCATTGGACAGTCCTGTATCATTTTCCTGGCGCTTCTGGCGTTTTTAGCAGGTCTTTCCTTTCATACCCTGAAAAAATATAATTTCAGTTCTTTTACAGGAGAATAGGTATTATTCCTGAATGGAGGAAAGCGGAAATGAAAGAATTATTGCAGGAAAAAGGGTTTTGGGCCGCGGCATGTCTGTCTTTTCTGGGAATGGCCGCCGGATTTCATTTTTATGAAATCGAATATCCGTTAAGTCAGGGAAGCTTCCTGAAATTTTATCAAGCTGCCCTGGATTCCCAGACCATGCTGTTTGTAATTCCCATTGCAGCCTCCCTTTCCTCAGGCGCAGCCTATGTGAGAGAATCCTCCTGCGGATTTATCAAGTTTTACCTGATAAGAACCAGCCGGGTGGATTATGTCAAAAGCAAAACACTGCAGATATATGCCGGAGGATTTCTGCCTTTATTTTTCAGCGGAATCGCAGGTCTGCTGCTCTGCTTTTTATTCCTGTATCCTCTGGAATTGCAGGGCGGCGTCCCCTGGGAAAAGGTCTGGATCAATCTTTTGCTGCTCCTTCGCGTCAGCGTCACCGGAGGAATTATGGCGGAACTGGCCGGAATCTTCGGCGCAGTATTTCAAAATTACTATATGGCGTACGGACTGCCCTTTGTCATCTATTATCTCTTAATTATTTTAAAAGACCGCTATCTGCCCGAAATGTACGCCATGTACCCGAAGGAATGGATGGCCTGCCAGGAAAACTGGGGAACAGACGGCTGGGGGATCTGGATCTTCCTTCTGGCATTTTCCCTGGCGGCGCTGCTGCTGCATAGCTTATTGTTATATTGCCGTGTGAGAGAAATAAATTGATCCATCAATGCGTGCGGAAAGGAGTTTCAATGCCTCCATATATCGAAGTCAATCACGTGACAAAAAAATTCGGAGAAGACACCGTTCTCTCAGATATCAACGTAACCATGGAAGAGGGAAAAGTCTACGGAATATCTGGCAACAACGGTTCCGGCAAAACTGTTTTAATGAAATGCATCTGCGGGTTTCTTCCTGTCACCGAAGGAACCATCCGGGTAAAGGGAAAAAGAATCGGAACAGACATTGATTTTCCGGAAAGTATCGGCGTCATTATCGAGACGCCTGGATTTCTGACAAATTTAAGCGGAATGCGGAATTTAGAGATTCTGGCGGGATTAAAGGGCAGGATAACTAAGAGGGAAATCCGCGCCGCCATAGAGAGAGCCGGACTGGATCCGGATTTGAAGAAATCTGTTTCCAAATATTCCTTAGGGATGCGCCAGCGCCTTGGCATCGCCCAGGCCATTATGGAAAATCCTGATTTTCTGATTCTGGACGAACCTTTTAACGGGTTGGATAAACATGGAGTCAAGGATATCCGTTCTCTTCTTTTAGAGCTGAAGGATCAGGGAAAAACCATTCTTTTGGCCAGCCACAACAGTGAAGATATCAGAATTCTATGCGATAAAGTCTATGAAATGGACGGAGGAAAGATACAGGAAGAATTAAGAGGAAGATCGGGAATTGGAAAAATAGAAAATGAAGCAGAGAAAAATTTCGAATCCGGGACATGAAATATCTCATACAGGCAGAGGGAGGATGCAGCATTTATGAAAAGAGTAAATAGAAAGAAAGTATATTTTTATCAGGATCAGGAAAGCAGATTGAAAAAAATACAGATGACAGGGATATTTTTTCAAATGCGTTCCAGGCGAATGCTTATTTTGATCTGTTTTATTTTGCAGATCACCCTCTTTTTTTCTGTGATTGCGTATGCAAAAAATTCTGATTCTTACGGAGACAGCAAAGAATATGAGAACTTAATTACCATTGAAACCAACCGGAAATACCAGGGGATGAAGCAGTCTTTTTCCAAAGGCTACGAGCCTTCCATCAAGAAAAACACGATGTATCTTGTGGTGCCCTTTGTGACGAAAGCAAAACTGGATTCCGACAGAATCATTGTGGGGATTTCTTTTGAGCGGGAGGAAAACAGTCCTTTTTATTATAAGAATTACCAGAAGAAAGTCAAACAGTCGGAGGACGGCGTTTATCTCTATCAATGTCAGATTAAATTAAAAGAGGATCGGATCAACGGGCAGTATCCCCTTCACCTGACTGTTCAGGCAGAAACGGGGGAAAGGATGATCCGGCAGGATTTTACCATTTACGCGGAAATCACAGACGGAAGAGTCCCCTCCGAAGAGGAACCGGAACAACCGGATGGCTCTGATAAAGCCGGAATGGGAGAAGAGCTTGTCCAGCCAGATCCGGGAGAGGACGTAATCCCGGCAGAACAAGGTTCGGAGCCGAAAGAAGAAATTAATCATCAGCCCCGAGTGATGATTTCTGCTAACAGCCTGCAGGGTACGGCTGTGACGGCGGGAACCAGTCAGCCCTGGTCAGTTTCTGTGAAGAACTGCAGTACCGGCCAGTCATTGGAAAACATGAAGATTACTTTGATTTCGGAAAATAAAGATATCATATTGGAGAAAAATTCCTGGTATTTTCCCAGGTTGGGAGCAGGAACCGCTGTGGATCTGTCTCAGAATCTTTCTGTCGGAAAAAAAGCGGCGGCAGAACCGGTGTCTCTCCAGTTCCAATTTGAATATGAAGACAAAAAAGGAAATGCCTACACTTCCGCAGAAACGGTAAATTTATCCGTCAGCCAGATACCTCAGGCGGATCTTGTGAATGTGTCCTTTCCGGAAAGTATTTATGAAGCCGATACGGATTTTCTGACTTTTCAGATTCAGAATACAGGCCTTGCGGTCCTTTACAATGTGAAGGCGCGTTTCGAGGGAAAGGGACTGTTTCCGGAAAAGGAGCTGTTTCTGGGAACGATGGAAGCCGGAACTTCTTTGGATGGAGAGATCAAGATTTTTGCCGGAACGCTGAATATGGACAGCGAGGGCAATATCATAGAGGAAGACGGTAAAAAATACGGAGAGACAGTGGGAACTGTCGTTTTTTCTTACGAAAATGAACAAGGGGAATTGACGGAACAGAGCCAGGAAGTGCGCACTTCCATCAAAAAACCACAGGTTGTGGAATTAAAAGTGGAAAAAGAGGCGCCCAAAACCAATCAATGGTGGATAACGATTATCATTTTGGTTCTGATTGTGCTGATTCTTATCATTTGCTGGCTGTACCTGCGGATGAATTATTATAAGAAAAGAGCGGACAGAAGCGAAGGCGCGTAATTTTTTGGATCATTTGGCAGTTACAAGTATAAGAATAAAAAATTAAGGGCAAGTAAATGAAAGAGCGGAATATTTATAAAAATATTGTAGTTTGTATTTTAATCGGGTGGATCTTGTTTTTCCTGTACGGACAATGGCAATCCTATTGGAAAGAACAGAAAGTCTATGAACTTTCCATTCAGTCGGATTCTGATTTGACACAGGAAACGGCAGAAGAATTTAAGAAAATTTCCGGCATCTTAAGGTTCGAGCCTGCGGATACGGTCAGGCTTACAATCAAATTGGGAGAATACTCCATGGAAACAGAATTATTGGGCGTGGATTTGCAGGAATTTTCAGGTGAGTGGAAGGAGGTTGCAGAAACCTTTTCTCTGGGAAATACCCCTGTGCTGTTTTTTGGCACCGACAGTTTTCAGGGATTTTCAGACAGGCAGGGATATCCGCCCTCGAAAGGCCAGATGGAAAGGTGGAAAAAGGATTATCAGAAATTAGATCTGAAGATTCAGGATGAGACAGGACGTGAAAGAAATGGAAAAATCTGCGGAATTCTGAAGGAACCGTCAGATCAGATTTTTATGGACAAAACGCAGATGGCAGAGATATTTGCGGATTATGTTCACACAAGGGGCGGCCATATGGAAATTTACGGATACCGGAATGCCAAGGGAGCCGAAGAATTGTTAGAGCAGGCGGGATTTATGATAGATTCTGAGATGGAATAGTTATTTTTTGAAAAGAATAATTTCTCGTAACTGTTCAGCCTGCAACTGTGCGCTTGCTGCGCAGTTAGCAGCCAGTAATGTTAAATAGCCAAAGAATCCGCCCCTTTGCCGCAGGCAAACTTTAAATGGGGCGGATTCCGTAATAGTGAAGCCGAAGGCTGAATTGTTACAATTTTTCAGAGCTGCATATAAGAAATAGAGTGAAAGAAGATGGAAATTGTGTTACAATTTAATGAGCAGCCAAACTTAGCGAATTATAAGATTAAGAGAAAGGAGCGTTTATGACTATTCAACAGTTAACGATGGAAGCTATGGCTTTTTTGCCAGAAAGCCAAAAATTACAGGTGCTCAATTTTGCAAAATCATTAAACACAGAGCAAAGTGGGTCTGGGCGCATTTCTGCGGGTAAATCCCGCCGTAAATCCGGCATATTGAAAGGACAGATTAAAATGGCGGATGACTTTAATGAGACGCCAGAATGTTTTAAGGAGTATATGTAATGACACGAAGATTGCCAGGTACGATGTTTCTGTGATTTGGTAAGGAATAATTATAACGTGCTTGGCATGATTCTGCGATTTATGAAATAAAAAATAAAACCATTTGCGCCATATAGCTGCCATTCACGCAAAAATCAGATCGTGCCAAAAAAATAGGATATAATGACAAAAAATCAACTTGCCGTCGGTATTTCAGTATAAGAATAGAATTTTCTAAAGCAGAAATATAACTGCGGCATATTAAGAAGGAGGGAAATATTGTGAAGAACAACAGAACAGTATTCCGGCGGATTTTGTCATTATTCTTAGCAATTGTAATGTGTATTTCTATACAGGACACGGCTGTATTTGCCGCGTCAGAAGATACCTTACCGATGAAAGAAGATGCTTCCGCAGCGGATTTGAACGAAGAGGAATTGTATGCAGGCGGAAGTGAAATAAAAGCAGCAGACGCGGCAGTGGGTTCGGAAGCTTCCGTAAGCGAGATTCAAAAAGCAGAACAGGCGATTGTAAGAGGTTTAAAGCAGAGAAAAGAATATGTTTCTCTGGAAGGCTGCCAGGTGACAGCAAATAATATGGAAACGGCATTGATGAATCCCAAATACCGTTTTCCTCAGTATTTTGTTTCTAAGATCACATTTGATACAAACGCAGCTACCAAAATGGTTGCCGGAGCGAAGATCACATATTCTCTGGACGCGGAAGAAGCAGCCAATCGGCAAAAAAAGATGGCCCAGGCAGCGGCTGAGATTGTCAATACGATCAATAGCGCGAATAGCGCGGACAGAGAACTGAAAGATTATGAGAAAGCATGGCTGGTAAATCAGTGGCTTGCCAAAATCTGTGAAAACGGCAGCGCCACGGTGCAGAGTCCTATGACTACCAGCAATCCGGATGATGATGTCCACAGCGCGTATGGCGCGTTGGTGAATAAAAAAGCTCAGGCTGACGGTTATGCTCAAGCGTATCAGTATATTATGCGGGATCTCCTTGGCATTCCCTGTCTGATTGTGAAAAATGCAGCCGGGAATCTTGTATGGAATATGATTAAAATTGACGGAAAATATTACCATGTGGATGTGGCATGGTCAAAATATGACGTCAAGTCTGAAATAGTATTGGGAGGTTATTTTCTGCTGACTGATGAAGAACTGAAGGCTGCGGATCAAGCTGCAGGCAAGTCTCTTCATAGTAGTTGGAGCGGGCCTTATGATATGGAAGCTGCAGACGGATCTTCCTATAAGGATAGAAATCCTTTGTGGATGGCGAAAGATAAGGATAAGAATGATAAGGATAGTCCTTTTATTGATTACTATCTGAGTGATATTGTTTATTATGAAGGATATTTCTATTTTTCCATATACCATGGCATTTACAGGGTAGCTGATTTGCTGGATTATGACGGTACAACGAGTCCTAAGCTTGTATGTTATACAGACGGTGAAACAGAGACATGGAAAGACGGCTTAAATGGCAGTACGATGTCTCGGTGGATTTCAATTTGTGAGTATCATGACTGTCTGTACTTTAACGGAATTCAGAAAATTTACCGTCTGAATCTTAAAGACGACGCGGAAACAAAAATAGATAATAATCTGACTGAGTTAGAAGATATTGTAGTGGAAGATATTACAGCAGTGGTATTGACAAGCATGGATATGAGTCCAATTTATGGCGCGTTGGTTGGAGCGGATCAGAAGCTTGGGTCAACCTTTATTTATGATTTTAAAACGGGTGAAGATACCTATGGGGATCCAATCATTACATTCAGGGTGAATGGCATAGACGAACCGGGTTCTGGTCGTTATTTGAGGCGGGACTTACTCGGTGATGGCATAGAGGTTACAGGCGCGACAGATCCGTTGCAGGTGGGACAGGAACTGAAAGCGGAAGCGAAAATTCATGGATCATTAAAACCTGACTATCATAGCTCTGCCCGGGGATATTACCGGTGGTACAGAGACGATTTTGTCATCTGCAGGAATACTACCGGCGTCTATACCACAACAGAAGAGGATATTGGCAAGACTCTCCGTGTCGTAGTAACCTATGATAATTATAAGAAAAATTTCTCGAAAGTAGTTGGCGTGATTCCCAAGCAGGTTCCGGAGCAGCCCGGCCAGCTGCCCACAGGCCTTGCCGGAGAAAAAGGCGGAGCGCTGAAAAACGTAGCATTGCCGGAAGGATATGAGTGGAAGACTCCGGATACTGTTTTGGCTCAAACAGGAAAAGCAAGCTATCCTGCTATTTACTGCCCGGACAGTGACAAATATGAGACAATCGAGGTTTCTGTAGAAGTTGAAGTGAAAGAATGCAGCCACGTATGGGATAACGGAAAAATAACCAAACGGGCCAAGTGCAAAACGCCGGGAGAAAGAACATTTACCTGTACGAAATGCGGCGGAACTAAGATAGAAGAAATTCCGGCAAGGGGAACAGAGCACCGTTGGGACGCCGGCAAAGTGACGAAGAAAGCAACCTGTACGGCGACTGGAACAAGAGAGCGCACCTGTATCACCTGCGGAGATAAGAAGACAGAGGAAATTGAAAAGACCAGCCATACCTTTAAGACAACCGGCAAGGTGACGAAGGAGCCCACAGCCAAGGAAAAAGGCAGTTTTACCACCACCTGCAGTGTGTGCAAAACGGAAAAAACAGAGACTCTTCTCTATGCTAAGACAGGCAATTTTAATTCCGGCATGACATATGTAAAGGTGCGTTCTTCTGCAAAAGATGTCAATGACAATAACGTTGTGGCAAAATTAAAGAAAGATACGGTGATAAGAGTTTTTGAAAAAGGCGGCACTTCCACCTGGACGAAAATCTGTTATAATAATCGGACAGCATACTTGATGACAAAATATGTTGTGCAGAATAAGGATGAGACGCCTAAAGAGGAAAATCCGAAAGATGAAACTCCAAAGGACACGGCGCCAAAGGTGGGAAGCAAAGTAACCGTTGGAAAAACATCTTATAAAGTGATGAAAAATAATACAGTGGAATTCACGAAGATGAGCGCTGTCTCCGGAACAGTTACGATTCCTGCAACCGTTAAGATCAATGGCAAAACTTATAAGGTTACTTCTGTGGCAGCGAAAGCATTTAAGAATAATAAGAAAGTGCGTAAAGTTGTCATTGGGAAAAACATCACGAAAATCGGAGCCGAGGCTTTCCGTGGGTGCAA
Organism: uncultured Lachnospiraceae bacterium; assembly: GCA_910584585.1. GTDB lineage: Bacteria > Bacillota > Clostridia > Lachnospirales > Lachnospiraceae > Petralouisia. The sequence continues at coordinate 16,349 of CAJUBP010000023.1, forward strand.
AAACCTGAAAAATATTACCATTAAGTCCACGAAACTGAAATCAGTGGGCAAGAATGCCATTAAGAGTATCTATAAGAAAGCAAAAATCAGTTGTCCGAAGAAACAAAAAGCTGCTTATAAGAAACTGTTTAAGAGCAGCACCGGATACAAAAAGACCATGAAAATAAAATGATCAATGGGGAATCTGCCGTTGGGCGGACTTCATGGTTAATGATATTGTGGTTTTCATAGTATAACAGAAATACCTGCGGCTTTCACAGTATGGCAAGGATACTGGTTACAGTCAGAATTTGGCTGTAACCGGTTTCTTTTGTTTTAAATTTGATTATAAATACAGATTGGGGTATGATAAATATCAGGATCTGCAGAGGGAGGTTTGAAACATGAGGATAGCGATTTGCGATGATGATGAGCGGGAACTGGAACAATTCCAGGAATTGATAAAAGAGTATCAGGCAAGCCGTGAAATAAGCGTTGACTGCCGTTTTTTTCACAACAGCATGGATTTTATATGCGAAATCGAGGGCGGGGAATATGATCTTATTTTGCTGGATGTTCTTATGCCCGGAATAAACGGTGTGCAGGCCGCCTGGGAATTGAGAGAGCTGGACAAAAATGTAAAAATAATTTTTGTATCTTCGTCGCCGGAATTTGCTTTGGAAAGTTACAGTGTGGGGGCATATTATTACTTTATCAAACCTGTAGACGTCAATTCGTTTTTTCCATTGCTGGACAAAGTGGCAAGCGAACTTTCGATCCAAAAAGAACAGGGCCTGGTACTGAAGAATCGCAAGTGCGTGGTCAAAGTCCCCTTTCAAAAGCTGGAATATGTGGAGGTAATCAACAAAACCGTGTCGTTTCATTTAACAGACGGCGCAATTCATGAGATCACTGCCGCTTTGGCGGAGTTTGAAGAGAAACTTTTGGCCAGGCCGGAATTTTTGAAAACCCATCGTTCTTATCTTATCAATTTAAACCATGTCCAGGCCATTAAAGATCATTTCGTTATGACCAAAAACGGGCATAGTATTCCCATCTCCCGGAAGCGGCGGGGACTGGTGCAAGATGCTTATGTGCGTTTTTTAAATCAATCGGAGGAAGAAGTTCCGCAAGATCAGGCACAGCCCTTATTATCAGAAAATCAATCCGAAGATTTGGGCGGTTCCTGGCGGATTCTGCTGGTGGATGACGACGGAGACGACAGAATCTTTTGGGCGGGAATTCTGCGCAGCCACGGCTGTATCGTAGATATTGCCAAAAACGGGGAAGAAGCGTACCGGCTGGCAGAAGAAGCGTCCTATGACTGTGTGCTGATGGACGTGAAGATGCCTGGAGAGGATGGATTTTCTGTCTGTGAAAAGCTTCGCAAACGGATAAACGCGCCTGTGATTTTTTTAAGCTGCCTTACAGAATCAGAGAAACAAATCGAAGGATTTGCGGCTGGCGGCATAGACTATATTACAAAGGACACCTCTGCGGAACTTTTTTGGATAAAGGTGGAGACGCGGATGAGATTGGAGGTATCCGGGCACACCCGGCTGTGTTATGGCCCGCTTTTGCTGGATTTGTCAAAACACAAGGCTTTAATGAATGAAAGAGAACTGCTTCTTACCCCTATTGAATTTGATATTTTGCAGCAGCTTTCCGGGCAGGCAGAACATATTTTTACCCCGGAAGAGATTTTTGAAAAAATATGGGGAGAACAGCCTTGGGACGGCGGGCAGATGGTGCAGACCCATATGTCCCGTCTCCGCCGGAAACTGGAAAAAGCCTGGGAAGAACATCATTTTATTGAAGCTGTCTGGGGAAAAGGGTACCGTTTTGTCCCCGTAAATGATTGATCGGGTGCATGAAAAATTAATCGGTGAAACAGCAATTAAGTGAAACAGCAATTGAGTGAAGCAACATAAGGAGGCGCATATGAGACAATTGACAGCCTGGCTGCAGTCTTTGGGCATTTTAGTTTTATTGGCAGTCTTCTTTATGCTGCTTTTTTATACGGATAATAAATATCAAACGCCGCCTCCCTATGGAAAGTCAGGCGTCATTGCTCTTAAGGAGGAGGATTTGGAGAGGGAGAATCCTATTTTTCTTATTGACGGCTGGACGCTGACCGATGAAAAGGTGAAGAATCAGCCCACTTATATCGGTGAATTTTCAAACCTCCAACGGGGGGATTTGTCAGCTTCGCCTCATGGCAGGGCCAGTTATCAATTGATTCTAAGGTATGAAGGCGGACCCCGGATTGTATCTGTAGATTTTCCCCAGCTTTCTTTTCAGTATGCCATTTTTTTAGACAATAAGCAGCTTGCCCGGGGGACGGGAAATGGGAGGATTACTTTTTTGCTGAAATCGGGGGAGCATGCGCTGCGGGTGGAAACTTCCTCAAAGCTGGGATATTACAGCGGGATGTATTTTCCTCCTGCACTGGGTACGGCTGAAACATTGCAGAGGGTGGACAGCATCCGGAATTTTGCTTATGCGCTGGCGTTTCTGCTGCCGCTGACTTTGGCTTTATTTACTATTTTTCTCTGGCGGACAGGAGGAAATATCAATCGTTGGTTTGGGTTTTTGTGCTGTTTTTATGCCCTTTATATGTTTCGGTATTTTGTACAGTTGTTTGCCATGCCTGCGGCGCAGTATTGGTTTCTTGTGCAGAATCTGGCGTTTTACGGTCTGTGCTTCAGTGTGGTGCAGCTTACGGTTTTGGCCTGTGAATTTTCCGGTGGAAAAATCTGGCGGTGGGTGAGGATGGTTCTTTTCATCTGGCCGCTGATACTATTTATCTTGTGTCTGCTGATTCCAGTATTTTCATGGGCGGTGTCGCTTCATGGAAAATTGACGGATATGTATTATGTATTTACTTTTTGCAGCGCCGCCTTTTTCGCGTCGCGGGGGACGGAAGCGGAAAGTCTGGAAATCCGCGCAATGAGGGCAGGCTGTTCGGTGTTTGGAATGGGTCTGATTGTCAATCTTTTCTATTCTAATTTTTTCGAGCCCATTCGTTTTTTCTGGCAGTTTGAGTGGTGCGGGCTGTATCTGGTGGCGGTGTTCGGCGTTATGATGGTATTGCGCAGCCGCCGTGTGTTAAGGGAAAATGACGCACTTACCAATCATCTGGAAGAACAGGTGAAAGAGCGTACCCAAGAGGTCACTCAGCTTTTGGAGGAACGCAAAGCCTTTTTTTCCGATATGGCCCATGATTTAAAGGCTCCGGTGTTTGCCACCCAGTCTTTTATTAAAGCAATCCGAAAAAGCGGCGTGGGAGTGGATATGGAGCTGCAAAAATACCTGGATCAGGCGGAGGCGAAGCAGTGGGAAATGGCCCGGAGACTTCAGGGGCTTTCTGCCATTAATGCCCTGGACAGAATCAAAGAGGAACCGGTTCGGATATCTCTTAAGGAGATGCTCTCAGAGATTTACGCGGCATACCATGGAGAAGCCGAAGTCAGATCGGTGTACTTTATTGTGGAAGAACCGGAGCAGGATGCTTTTTTCATGGCCCAGCCGGAAAAACTGAATATACTTTTTGAGAATCTAATTTACAATGCGCTGAAAGCTACGGATAAAAATGGAAATATTCAGGTATCTGGACGGGTAGAAAATCAGAAAATCTATGTGGATGTTAAAGATTCCGGCTGCGGTATTCCAAAAGAAGAGCTGCCTTTTATTTTTCAGCGGTTTTTTGTGGGAGAAAATAACAGGGCTACGGGCACAGGACTGGGATTGTATATTGTGCAAAGCATTGTGGAGGAATTGGGCGGAACCATTGAGGTATGGTCTGTTGTGGGGGAAGGGACAAGGTTTAGGATGGAATTTCCGCAGGATATTTAGATTTTAGAATAAACCCAGTGTCTTATTACTGTTATTTCCACCATAAACAAAAGTTTCTGTTACACAAAGCAGAAAAACTATTTTCCACCAACAACTTTCCTTTTTCATACTTACAAGTTAAATCATGTCCAATAAAGAATTCATTTTATATTAACTCATCCGCCGTCAAAATCCCCAATATTTTATTCTTCCAGTGCAATCTCCAGCAGTTCTGCCGCATCTCTGACAAAACTCCGGGCTTCCATAAGATACATTCTGCGGATCCGTTGTTGTGACCGTCACTGTTATTCCGGCTTCCTGCCTTGATTTTACAAGATAGATAAAGTGTTCATATTGGCAAAATCCGTTTTTTCAGTGCCTTTTTTATGACTGTCAAAATCAAAGACAATAAACCGACATGTTTCATCTGGAAACAGCGGATACACACCTAATACGTCCGCACCGTCTTCCCGATATTCAAGAAGGTGCTCTATAATTTTTTCAGGCTTAAGTTCCGTCCATCTCTTATGCTCACAGGCTTCGCACTTAATATTTTCACCTCGCTGTTTCGGACATATCCGGTTATTCCATCTGTGATCGCACTGTGGAAGATATCCCCCTTTCATGCCTCTTTTAGCATAGACATCCGTTCTTCCCCAAAACATTGCAAAATATTTATTCGCAAGTTCTTCGGTAATATATTTTCTTTGGATGCGTCCTCCCTGGTCGTGATCGTACTCCTTATTTGTTTCTATCTTTTCTCTTCTTAAATATGCGAAATGGGCGTTTTCCAGAATTATCATATATATGACATACATCACAGGCTCTTACTACATCTTTCACTAAACCCAACGCTCTATCATATCTTGAAATTATTTTTTCTTCTGGAACATCATGACCTCCCGATTCTACCCTTGATTTCACACGCCAAATATTAATTGCAGGATCTGCGGTGAGGATATAATAACAACGAATAAAGTATCCTTTTTCTTTTGCTCTCTCCAATAACCTCAGGTTACGCTCTGTAGACAACACCGTTTCAAAACAAAACTCATTCATCTGCTCAATATGTTTTTCCCTTTGTTTTTCTGCTAATTGCGCCGCTTCCAAATCTGAACATTTTAGATTCTTCTTTATTTCATCGGCATTAATATAATCCATCGGAGGTTTTAACAACTCTGTAAACGTACTTTTTCCTGAGCCATTAGGTCCGGCGAATACAACTACTTCAGGTTTTTTTTGCAATACGTTCACTGTAACGCCCCTTTCTCATTTTTGTTCCGATCTCTACTCTCGTTCCATCATTACTCTCATGATATATCGTTTGTGTTTGTCTATCATAAACAACGATAGGAATATCTAATGCTTTCTTCTTTTCTAACTCAATTTTTACCGCCGCATTTGCACGTTTCACAACTGCTTCATCAGGAATATATTCTTCACGTTTCATATCGTTCTCCTTCCTACTACGTTATACATACTAATAAGAAATTCAACAGATGTTGCCTGCCTTAACATCTGTCTGCACCGCTTCTTTCGTAATAAGTCTAGTTTATTTTCGTACAGTCTTTTTGCTGACAGCCGGGGCAACGCAAATGCCAGCCAAAGCAGCCGCCGCAATCAGGAGAAAGATTCTGTGATATGAGGTTTCCCTGCTGCGGTCCGGTTGCTCTGTCAGACTTTCTTGTTCTTCCTGCTCGGATAAGGCGAAAGAGTGAGAAGTCTTTGTTTCCATGTCAACTGTATCCGACGCGGGGTCTTCCGCCTGGATAGGGGGTTTGGCAGTTCCTGAGGCAAGGATAGGAGGATGCTTTTTATCGGAATGGATGTCTGTTTCCGTCTGTACTCGGATAAAAGGCTGAATTGAGTCTTCGGAACTTTCTGGTATGTAGTTTCTTTCTGGAGATTGTTGCTCTTCATTTAATATTTCACGAAACAGTCTGCCCAGCATGTCCGGTGTTTTTATGCTGTCCCCAGGAGTTTTTGACGTATGAGTCTGCTGCCTGCCCGTTTTATTTTGCGGGGAATCTGTCTGGGGCCTGCCTGCATTATTTCCGGAGTTCTGGGAAGAATCTGTTGGCGAGCCATTGGCATTATTTCCGGAGTTCTGAGAGGAATCTGTCAGAGAACCATTCGGATTTTTCTCAGAATCCAGGGAAGGATTCGTTTGAGTTCCACCGGAATTATTTTCAGGATCCTGCGGGGGATCTGTTTGAGAACCATTCGGATTGTTTTCCGTGTTCGAGGGAGGATTTGGCTGCTGTCCGCCTGCGTCGTCTTTCGTGTCTGAGGGAGGATTCGGCTGCTGTCCCCCAGTATTGTCCTCCGGTTCCTGAGGAAGATTGGGCCGCTGACCCTCTGTGGTGCTGTCATTTTTATTGTCTGAGCCGGCATTGCCTTCATTCCCTCCGGAGCCGCCCAGGGCCGGGAGCTGAACCGGAATATGATAGGAATTGGGCCATGGAAGGATCATTTGTCTGCCGTCATAACTTCCTCCTTCAATTTTCAATCCAATGAAGAAGGGAACGGGTTCTTCTCCGGCGGCTTTTGCTTCCAGGTAGGACCGGTAAGGTTCCTGATCTTTCTCTAAAACAAGGGCATGTTTGCTGTTGGCGGTGGAAGGCTGGGCATTGATTGTCTCTAAGAGCGAAACATCGGAAAGTTCTGTCCATTCTGTTTCCCCTTCCGCCAGTGCATAGGCCCGGATAGCAGACGCGCCGGTGGGCTTTAGATGGAAAACTGCCTCCAATCCGGTGTTATTCTGAAGCAGTGCGCCGGTGGGTTCTTCCTTGTCTTTAATGACGTTTAAGACCAACCTGACTTCATCAGAAAGAGCAAATTCACTGATGCTAAGGGGCTGTTCCAGTTGAAAAACGCCTGCCGGGGTATCAACTATTGTGCCTGCTGGAACTGTGATTTCTTCTGCTGCGTCGTAAATAGTTATGCTTTCCCCTGCAGTGAGTTCTGGCAGCGACAGAGGTTTCCAGGTGACCGGGCAGTCTACCGTGCATCTTGCAAACGCATTATTTTCCTGCAGGATCTGTATCTCGATGGGAAGGACGTCCGGCAGATATGCAGCTATTTTTTCCGATGTAGAATGTTCTCCTACGGTAATTTGATATCTGCCGTAGCAAATATAAGGTCTGAACTTGCGCACCAGCATGGAAGGGCTGAATGCGGCCACAGGCGTATATTCTTCTGAAAGGGGTTTTGGGCCTTCCCGTTTTATGACCGCTGTCTGGCTGTCATAGGTGATTCCGTTTTCTCTGGTAAGGCGCAGCTTTAAATAAAAACAATCGATCTCTTTGGCAATATAACTTTTTAGAGGTTCCTGATTTTCATGAAGACAGGTCTGATTTTGCAGTTTTTTTACGGTTATTTCGTTATCCATATCTTCCGGCAGGAGCAGATACCAATTTCTTTTGCAGGATTGCCAGTTTTTCCCATCCAGGGAATACAATGGCTCTGCCAGGCTGATATCAGGCGGAAATTCTTTGAAAGTGCCTTCTGCAATATATCCCTGGGGAGAAAGTGTAATTCTGGCGGAGAATCCGGGAGCCTCCCCAGGGGATGGAGTATCCGCGTTGTCAGCTGTGATGATGGGGGTGTTCTGGAAACCGGAAGCTGTAATACCCTCGTTATCAGCTGTGGTGGTGGAGATGTCCTGGGGACCGGAAGCTGTAGTATCCGCATCGTCAGCCGTGACAATTAGCATATGCCGACAGGTATTGTCAAATATCATAGCATTGTCTGAGGCTGCTGTCGGTTCTTTTGGCGTTTGCGTTGTTTTTGCAAAAGATGGCAGGCTGTTTGATATCAGCAGCAAAGCCGCCAGCGTCGCTGCAAGTTTTTGTTCCATCTTCATAAGTATGTACTCCGTTTGAAATAAATTTGTCGTTAAGTGTTTGGGCGCTAAAGAGTAATCCGGTAGTTCTGTCCGTACCTGAAGATAAATAAACACATCCTTGCCATTCACGCAGTTTCAAAAGCATTTTACGCTGCCGGCAGTTTCGAAGCCGGATTTTGTTATATTCTTTATCATATTCCAGATTCGCCCGGAAGTCTTAGTCTGTTTTAATTTTAATAAGTGTCATTTGTGATGTCAAGGGAATAATGCCGGGCGGAAATGGGATAAAAATGGAAAAAGGATTCATTCCCATGATTAATATGGAAAGGTACAGTCTGATCCTTCATTGCAAAAATGGCATAACGCGGATCAATTTGGAAAAGCTGGTATACTGCGAAGCGGCAGGGCGCAGGTTATATTTCTATTTGAATAATGAAAAAGTTCTGGAATGTATCGGAAGTATGGATGAATTGTATCAGAAGCTTCTGTAGGCATTTTTGGCATGGTATTGTCCGCCGCGTTTTGCGGTATTAACTGGACATGGCAGAAACGCATTGTTATAGCGGCAAGTATGGCGGGGATCTTAGAGCGTGTCTTAAAATTCATTCCCGCCATCTGCACTAAGGAATCCACCAGGCTTCGCACCTGATACCCCCTTAGTGCCAAGCATCCCCCACTTAGCGCGATATTTGCGCTATCAGATTGAACATTAGTAGTTCAATCTGCATGAATTCAGGTTACATAGCCCGCTATGCGCCCTTCATTTGGCACAAATCTCCCACTAAGTGGAGAATACATCTGTCAGAAAGCAATTTTAAGACACGCTCTAGTATTTCAGGGAATTATTTATTTTTTTGTGAATTCAGAAATTATTGTGGAGCGTTATAGCGGAATCTATGCGTTTTCTGTGAAAGACGGCAGATTTATTCTGCGTGTTTCTTTATAGATAAAGTTGATTTGGATTAATTTCCGGTCAATGAATATTACATATAAATGTTTATGCAGAAAGGAGTTTACATTATGGGACTGATAAAGGCAGGAGCAGGCGCGCTGGGGGGAACCCTTGCAGATCAGTGGAAAGAATTTTTCTATTGTGAAGCAATGGAAAAGAATGTTATGGTCACAAAAGGAAAAAAGCGCACAGGCTCCCGTTCTTCAAACACAAAAGGGAGCGATAACGTGATTTCTAACGGAAGCGTTATTGCTGTGGCGGACGGCCAGTGTATGATGATTGTAGAACAGGGAAAAGTTGTGGAGGTATGTGCGGAACCCGGCGAGTTCAGATATGATGCTTCCACAGAGCCCAGCATTTTTACCGGCAGCCTGGGGGAAAGCATTAAGAAAACTTTTCAAACAGTGGGCAAGCGTTTTACTTTCGGCGGCGATGCCGGGAAGGATCAGAGAGTGTATTACTTCAACACAAAAGAACTGATCGGCAATAAATTCGGAACGCCCAATCCCATTCCCTTCCGCGCGGTGGATTCCAAGATTGGCCTGGATGTGGATGTTTCGATCCGCTGCTCCGGCGTCTATTCCTATAAAATTTCAGATCCGCTGCTGTTTTATGCTAATGTCTGCGGCAATGTGGAACAGGATTACGTGAGGGACGAATTAGACAGCCAGCTGAAAACAGAGTTTATCAGCGCGCTGCAGCCGGCATTTGGCAAGCTATCTGATTTGGAACTGCGCCCCAATCAGATCGTTTCCCATAACACAGAATTAGAGGAAGCCATGAATAAGGCTCTTTCGGCAAAATGGGGAGAGCTCCGCGGACTGAAAGTGGTAAGTATTGCTCTTGGTTCCGTGACTTTGCCGGAAGAAGACGCAGAGATGATCAAGCAGCTTCAGCGCACGGCTGTTCTGCAGAATGCCAATATGGCAGGCGCGGCATTAGTCGGCGCTCAGGCAGACGCCATGAAAGCGGCGGCTTCCAATTCTTCCGGGGCTATGGCAGGATTTATGGGAATGGGTATGGCGATGAATGCAGGAGGCGCCAATGCCCAGAATCTGTTTGCCATGGGGCAGCAGCAGACGCAGCAATCACAGCAGCAGACGCAGCAATCGCAGCAGCAGTCACAGCAATCGCGGCAGCGGCAGACGCAGCAATCGCAGCATCCACAGTCACAACCGCAGGCGGAGGGCTGGATCTGTTCCTGCGGCGCGTCGGCAGCCGGCAAGTTCTGTCCGGAATGCGGCTCTCCGAAGCCTGCGGGTCAGGGCGGCTGGATCTGTTCCTGCGGGACGATGAATAAGGGAAAGTTCTGCCAGAACTGCGGAACTAAGAAACCGGAAGGCGTGCCGCTGTACCGGTGCGATAAATGCGGATGGGAACCGGAGGATCCTGCGCATCCGCCTAAATTCTGCCCGGAATGCGGAGATGTGTTTGATGAAAATGACAGAAAATAACAGAAAAATAACAGGAGGAATGGAATGGCGGCATTACAAGAGTATAAATGTCCTTGCTGCGGCGGCGCAATTGCTTTTGACAGTACGATACAAAAGATGAAGTGTCCTTACTGCGACACGGAATTTGAAGTGGAAACTCTGGCAAATTATGATGAAGAGCTAAGAAATGAACAGGCAGATGATATGAAATGGGATATGTCTGCCGGGAATGAGTGGAAGGACAGCGAGACAAAGGGGCTGCGTTCCTATGTCTGCCGTTCCTGCGGCGGTGAAATTGCATGTGATGAGAATACGGCGGCGTCTTCCTGCCCTTTTTGCGGAAATCCCGTTGTTATGATGGAACAATTCCGGGGAACCCTGAAACCGGATTATGTAATTCCATTTAAACTGGACAAAAATGACGCAAAACTTGCCCTTAAAAAGCATTATGAAGGAAAGCGGCTGCTTCCCAAAATATTCAAGGAACAGAATCACATCAATGAAGTAAAAGGCATCTATGTGCCCTTTTGGCTGTTTGACGCCGCCGCTGATGTCAATATGCGTTATAAAGCCACCAAGATCCGCAGATGGAGCGACAGCAGGTATGATTATACAGAAACCAGTTTCTATGCTGTAAGCAGAGGGGGAAATCTGGAGTTTGAGAGAGTTCCTGTGGACGGTTCTGTAAAAATGCCGGATGATTTGATGGAGTCTCTGGAACCTTTTGATTTTTCAGAAGCCGTGGATTTTCAGACGGCGTATCTGGCTGGATTTTTGGCGGATAAGTATGATGTGGACGCTGAAAAAAGTGAAAAGCGAGCCAATGATCGGATCCGAAAAAGCACAGAACGGGCTTTTGACGCAACGGTAAAAGGATATTCCACGGTTACAAAGGAAGCAGGCAGCATTCAATTGCAGAATGGTAAGGTAAAATACGCCCTTTTTCCTGTTTGGATTTTGAGCACTGCCTGGAAGGGCCAAAATTATCTTTTTGCCATGAACGGTCAAAATGGAAAAATGGTGGGAGACTTGCCATTGGATAAAGGAGCTTACCGAAAATGGCTGTTTGGACTGACAGGTATCATAGGCGCAGTATTCTATATTGCTCTCTACCTGATTTGGATCATATAGGAGGGCAGAAGAATGAAAAGAAAAGTATTTCCCGTATTTTTTGCGTTGCTTTTATCTGTAATTTCAGCGTTTCCCGTATTTGCCGAAAGCAATGTTTCAAGGCTGCTGGATGAACCTGATTTGCTTTCAGAGAGTGAAGAAACAGACTTAGAAAGCAAACTGGATGAAATCAGCGAAAGGCAGAAAGTGGATATTGTGGTGGCGGCGGTGAATTCCCTGGATGGAATGACGGCCATGGAATACGCAGATGATTTTTATGATTATAATGGTTATGGATTCGGGGCCGAGAAAGACGGAATATTGTTCTTGATCAGCATGGGGGAAAGAGACTGGTACATATCGACAACAGGCTACGGAATCACAGCCATTACAGATGCCGGACGGGAATATATATCGGAAAAATTCATAGATGACCTGAGTGCAGGTGAATACGCGGCTGCATTTACAACATTCGCGGATCTGTGCGATGAATTTATCACTCAGGCGAAGACAGGAGAGCCTTATGATGTGGATCACATGCCCCAGGAGCCATTCGATCCTTTTGCAACTCTTTTGGTGGCCGTATTCGCTGCCTTTATTATTTCGCTGATTGCAACAGGAATTATGAGAAGCAAGCTGAAAAGCGTTCACAGCCAATTGGTGGCAGACAGCTATGTGAAAGAAGGCAGCATGAAGCTGACAAAAGAAAAAGATTTGTTCCTGTATAAAAAAATTGACCGCAGAGAGAAGCCGAAAAACGAGGATTCCAAAGATTCCTCAAGTTCAGGAGGTTCCGGCGGTTCAAAGACTCATACGTCCTCTTCCGGCACCACCCACGGAGGGGGAGGCGGCAAGTTTTAGAAGAAACTTTTTTCTATTTGGAGACGGACGGAACTAGCGGATTGCCCTTTGACACACAAACTGGGCAACGTTCCGGCGAACTAAGGACGCCCATGAATCGTTTGCTTAGCCAAAGGGCAATCCGCTAGTTCCTGTGTAACGAAATATAATAGATTGTTTGCTATATTTTGATTCATATGGAAATAGAAATCGTTTACATTAGAAGATTATCCTTACAGTATTGTTTTAAACCCAGCGCTGAAGGGATTTAATCATATGTCCCCGTACGTTCATATTGTAAAGCTTGTCCAGCAAAGACAGATCAAACTCTTTCAGCTTGCAGCAGTGCTCTATCTGCCCGTGGTTTAAAAGAAGCAGGGTATCGGCGAAAGATAAAGCCAGGTTCATATCATGGAATACGCCTACAACACAGCGTCCTTCGGCATTGGCCCAGGTTTTTAAGCTTTCAATCAATTCCACCTGATAGCGCAGATCCAGATGATTGGTGGGTTCGTCCAGCAGAATCACCTGAGGTTCCTGGGCGAAGGTCCGGGCCAGAAATACCCGCTGGAGCTGGCCGCCGGAAAGTCTGGTAACCAGGTGTTCCCGCAGATCCCAGGTGCCTGTCAGCCGCAGGCTTTCTTCTACGGCCCGCCGATCTGCGTCGCTTTCTCCTGTTAACATGCCCCTTGACTGGTGTGCGTAACGTCCCAGCATAACAGTTTCATAGACTGTGTAGTCGAAAGTTGCCGGAGAGAACTGGCTCATTAAGGCCAGTTTTTTGGCGCGCTCTTTGACAGGCATTCTGTGGAGATCATGGTTCATCAGCATCAGATTGCCGCTGCTGGGCAGAAGGCCGGCCATTGCCCGAAGCAGTGTGGTTTTTCCGCAGCCGTTAGGGCCCAGGATACACAGCTTTTCTCTTTCCTTTACATGGAAAGAAATGTCTTTGACAATGGGCGGCCCGCCGTAGCCGCAGCTTAAATGTTCAATTCTTAGCATAGTAAGTCTCCATTTCTGCGTTGTTTTCATCCATCTGGTTGCCGTAGGCATGGGTAACAGCGTCTGAGTCAATGCTTTTTACGTCCTGCAAAAAAGATATACAGAAAGAAAGGCGCACCCAGCAGAGCGGTGATGGCGCCGATTGGAATTTCACGGGCTGGGATCAGCGTCCGCGCAGCCAAATCGCACAGTACCAGAAATGTGCCGCCAAATAAAGCGCTGGCAGGAAGCACTTTTCTGTGGGCTGCGCCGAACCACCGGCGCACGATATGGGGCGCAATCAAGTCCACAAAGCCGATAATGCCTACGAAAGCGACTGCTGCGCCGGTCAGCGCCGCAACGGCAGCCAGAAGAACACGTTTGAGTTTCAATAAATCCACGCCCATGGCTTGGGCTGATTCCTCGCCAAAAGTCATCACGTCCAATTCCCGGGCGTAAAACAAGAAGAACACAAGTCCCAGAACCGCTGCCAACGCCAATACACATACGGCATTCCATTCTTTCATGGAAAAACTGCCTAACAGCCAAAGCTGCACCCGTTCTCCATAAGCGGGGGAACTTGCGGCAAGCAGGTTCATCACAGCATTGCAGAACAGGGAAAACACCGTACCCACCAGAATAATAGTTACATTTGACATGCCGCTGTCTAAGCGGGAAGAAATTAGAACTACGAAAAATACGGTGGCCAGGGCAAATCCCAAACTGACGCCAGGCAGAATAAGAGTTCCTAATCCGGCTGCGGTCAGACCGAATATAATGACAATGGCTGCTCCCAATCCGGCTCCTGAAGAGATACCGAGGCCGAATGGGGAGGCAAGGGGATTCTGAAGGATGGATTGGGTTACAGTGCCGCTCATTGCCAGCGCCGCTCCGGTGAAAAACGCCAGAATTACCCGGGGAAGACGCATATTAAGCACCATGGCAGGATAGCCGGCAGGCAGGCTCTCTGACAGAGGCGTGTCAAAGAGCCGGTTGGAAAGAATGGACAGAATGTCTCCGGGAGCCACAAATACACTGCCGATTCCAATGCCTAAAAGCAATGAGACCAGGGCTGCAAACAGCAGTACAGTCATTTTCGTCCGGTACTTCATTTTGCAGAATAATAATCCGGATAGAGAATTTCGGCCATCTGGCGCATGGCTTTCACAATGTTATGGTTAGGCTGAGAAGAGGAATTATTGTCAATGCAGTAAACATTTTTATTTGCCACAGCGGAAATATCAGCCCAGCCGTCCCGATCAAGAATTTCCTGCACCGGATCTTCCATATAGTCTGCGTTTGTGAAGATAACATCCGGATTGGCAGCCGCAATTGTTTCTCCTTCCACAGTAAACCAGCCGGACTGGTCGGCCAGGATATTTTCCGCCCCAATCCATTCTATCATTTCATTGAGAAAGACGCCGCTGCCGAAACTGTACATATTTGGCGCGGGGGCAACCTCGAAATAGACGCGTTTGCGCTCTTCTTGCGGAATGTCTGCCGCAATATCAGCCAGTTCCTCCAGCTGCGCGCCGAAATCATCTATCAGGGATTTGCCTTTCTCAGACGCGCCCAGGGCCGAGGCAAGGAATTCAATGTCGCTTTTAATTCCTTCGATACTGTCTCTGTTTGGAATGCAGATGACGCAGGTTCCTGCATCAATGAGAGCTTGAAAGGGGGATTCCTGGTCGTAGAGAGATTCGTTGGTGACCAGCAGAATATCAGGGGCAAGAGCTGCAAGTTGTTCCATGTCCGGGTTGGTAATTTCGAAGGTTGGGACATTTTCAGGCAGTCCCGCAAGGCCGGCGCTGTAACTGTCGTATCCTGTGACTTTATCTCCAAGGTCAAGGGAAATTACAATTTCGGACAGAGAAGGCGCCAGTACAACGATGGAATTTATTTCATCAGGCAAGGTAATTTCTGCTCCGCTGGGATCTGTCACGGAAGTTTTTGCGGATGAATCCGTGTTTTGTTGTTCGGTTTCTTGTTTCTCATTGTCAGATTCTTCTGAAGTCGCACTGTCTGAGGGCTGTGATGGATCCGTATTGCGGGATTCGCCGGCAGTGCTGCCGCAGGCGCACAGAATTACCATTGCGGCGGCGGTGAGGATGGAAATAAGTTTCTTTTTCATGTTAGCTGCTCCTTTTGGAAAATCAGATTTGGTTGATTGCTACAGCGGTTCCTTATGGAAGCTTTAGTTTCCATGTAAAGTAATCATCATACTCAGCTAGTCGTGTTGCGGGCCGAATGGCCATCCTTACTATGGAAGTTTCGCTTCCATAGTAAAATAATTCCACTCTGGTGTCAACCTGTAATAATTTGCCTGTAATAATTTGCGTTTTTTGCTTTTTAAGGATGGACGGCATCCCATTTTGTCATGGGCGCAAAAAGTGCTGCATGTATTTAAAATGCTGTGCCTGTGTCAATTGTGAATTTGATTTGCCCGAGGAAAAAACGGAAGTTTCAGACAGCCGCTGCGGGAAAAGATGAAAAGTTGTGACAGGGCCAAAAAAGAATTGTGTGTATGGGATTTTTTTGTTATAATAGGAACGTCAGGAAAGATTCCGGCAGGCTGCAGTACGGTATTTTTACTGAAATCTGCAGTCATTGAGGGTGGGAAATATACTGGGAGATGGGATTAATGGTGAAAGAATCAAATAAAATATCAAATAAAATATCCGATTATATTGATATTGGTTTTCTTCAAATGCTGCAGGATGATTGTTCCAGGGCCATGGGGCTGGCTTTTGTGACAGTGGATTACCGGGGATGTCCTATCACGCGCTACAGCGGCTTTACTCCCTATTGCCAGATGGGACGCAAGCATCAGGATTTTTTTGAAATGTGCAAGCAGTGCGACGCCCACGGCGGCCTGCAGGCCGCAATTACCGGTCAGCCTTATATTTACCGCTGCCATGCGGGATTGGTGGATTTTGCGCTGCCTCTGATTTACGACGGCGTTTATATGGGATCGATGATGGGCGGCCAGATACGTTTGCGGCAGGATGAGAAAGAAGAACTGGAGGATATTCTGCCTGTAAAGACGAATTGGCATAAGGACAAGGCTTTGGATGAAGCTTATAACGAAACACAGAGAGTTTCTTATGAAAAGATTAAATCAGCGGTCACCTTGCTGCATGATTTAATTTTATTTATGATGCAGACAGGCAGGCAGGCAGATCGGGATTTGGAAGTGGCAGGAATGGAACCGGTGGAGGAATGGAAATCCAATTCAAATATGGAATTTTCTTTTCAGAGACGTGAACTTACGAATATGAAGCAGCAGGGGAGGCTTCGCTATTTTTTCTTTGTGATGAATATTATTTCACAGCTTGCTTTTCAGGAAAAAGCGGAGAAAACTGAGGCTGCAGCCTATGATTTTGCAGATATTATGCGCTATGTTACCGAGTCGGATCATGAGATTTCTACGCTGGGAGAAGAACTGAGCTATGTGGGAGCTTTGCTGCGTATCCAGAAGGCGTGGGAAGGGGAAGCGCTTCATTACAGTATTTCAGTGCCCAAAGAGTATTGGGGCGTGAATTGTCCCTACATGGTGCTGGAGCCGTTGGTGGGGCTGTCGGTTCAGGGCTGCGGCGCCGGGGAGACACGTGAGATAGAGATATTTGCTGAGGCGGATCAGGGGGATGTGATTGTTCAGGTGATTAGCAATAATGAAGGAATTTCATTAGAAGAGATGAATGCCCAGGTGGACGCTTCTTCTCAGGATGATAATTTTTCCCTTCATGATTCGGATCGGAGCCTGAAACGGATTTTTGGAAAAAGGTGCGGCCTGTCTGTCAGTCCCAGAAAGGATGGGCGGGCGGGATATATGGTAAGTTTCCGCTTGCCCCAGAAGAAGGAAGGATAGATAAGGTATGGTACTCTTTCTAACCGGCGGCATGATCTTTGCCTGTCGCAAAAGAGGGAAAGATAAGTTGAACGTGCTGCAGGAGAAGTCGGAGAAGATGATCTTTGCCTGTCGCAAAAGAGGGAAAGACAAGGAGGCGAGCGGCCTATGGGTCAGATTTTAGTGCTGAATGAAAATCAGCTGGAACGGGAGATCACCAGATGTATTCTGGCAGAAGGGCTGGAATCGGCAGAGATTATCCTTGCGCCGGAAGAAGAGACGGCCATTTCGCTGCTTCGGGAAGGGGATGTGGATCTGCTGATTGCGGATGTGCCAAGATTTGATTTGCGGCATCGGAATATGCTGGCGCAGGCCAGACAGGTGTCGCCGGATACGCCGATTCTGGTGACGTCCGTAGGCGTCCGCTCTGATATTGCTCCTCATGTCTGGCGTTTGGGCCTGCAGGATTATCTGCTCAAGCCATGCCGTCCTGCATGGCTTTTGGCGGCAGTCCGCGCGTTAAAGAGGGACTCTTCCCTTATTTCAGATGACAGAGAACAGCAGCGCCGGGAACGGTATCTGAAGCTGTTAGCTGAGCAGATGAGGGCGTTCTGTTATAAAAAGTGCACAGATGTTGCAAAAGATTACCTTGATTCTCTTCATAAAGATATCCATAATAAAAGTGTAATTCGGTTCCAGGTGCTTCGGTTTGCCGAGGGGCTTATGCAGTTGGGGGATCCTCTGGGGGCTGCTGTTCAGATGAAACTGGCGGGCATTATGGAGAAGTTTAAGCTCCGGTATGATCAGCAGACGCAAAAATATGACGCTTATCTTGTGTTAAAGAAGATGCTTAATGTGATTTTTGATGTTTTTGCTGAAGATTCTGCTTATCAGGTTGGCAGCGAACAGAGGATACTTAATTATATCGACCGCAACATTAAGAGCGGAATCAGCCTGGATCAGGCCGCGGAGTATGCGAATATGAGTTCATATTATTTCAGCAGGGTTTTTAAGAAAATCACCGGGGTCAATTTCATTACTTATGTGACAGATTGTAAAATTGAGGTTGCTCGGGAAATGCTTGTGGACACGGACATGCCTGTCATCAGCATTGCCTATGAGCTTTCTTACAGCGAGGCCAATTATTTCAGCAAGGCTTTTAAACGCAAAGTGGGAATGACGCCCACAGAGTACAGGGAGATTTATTGCGGAGGAAAGACAGTCTGAACATGCAGCCCAAGTCTGCGGACATTGGCGGCGGAATGGAGGTTATGATGCAGGAATTTAGTTTCAGTACCAGGATATTTTTTGGGGAAGGCGCTCTGGAACGTCTGCGCCGGGTAGAGGATCGGAGAGTTCTTATTGTTACGGATCGATTTATGGTCCAGATTGGGGCAATTGAGAGAGTTGTTTCTTATCTGACAAGATGTGAGGTCAGCGTATTTGACGGAGTAGTGCCGGATCCGCCCATTGAGGTGGTGGCTGCAGGGGTGAAAGCTTTTGAAGAGTGCCAGGCGGAGACGGTAATTGCTGTGGGCGGCGGTTCTACCATTGACGCGGCTAAGGCTATCCGGGCCATTGCCAAGAAAGTTCTTCAGGTTGAGACGGACAAGATGGAATGTTTTGCTGTGCCCACCACCAGCGGCACCGGCTCTGAGGTTACGGATTATGCCGTGATTACTGACAGCGCCCGGGGAGTTAAGTATCCTCTGGACAGTCAGGCTCTGCGTCCTCCGGTGGCGATTTTAGATCCTTATCTTACAGCCAGCGCTCCGGCATCAGTTACGGCTGACGCAGGTATGGATGTGCTGACGCATGCTCTGGAGGCGTATGTTTCGGTCAATGCCAATGATTTTTCCGACGCCATGTGTGAGAAAGCCGTTTCTCTGGTCTTCCGGTTTCTGCCTTTGGCTTATAAGGACGGCGGAGATTTGCTTGCCAGGACGAAGATGCAGAATGCTTCCTGTATGGCAGGACTTGCCTTTAATTCCGCCGGATTGGGCATCAATCACAGTTTGGCCCATGCGGTCGGCGGGAAGCTGCATATTGCCCATGGGCGCATTAATGCGATGCTTTTGCCGAAGGTTTTGGCTTTCAATGCGAATTTGTCCCATGTAGTGGGCGGAGAGTATTCCATTGCGGCAAGAAAGTATCAGCGGATTGCAAAAATCATGGATTTTCCGGCTGCCAATGTCAGGCTTGGAGTTTCAAATCTGATTCGTGAGATAGAGCGTTTGAATCATACTTTAAAAATTCCGTCCACTCTTAAGGAGTGGGGCGCGGATTTGGCAGAAGTCAGGGAAATGCAGGGAGAACTCGTGGCTGCAGCCCTTGCGGACGCCACATATGCCACCAATCCCCGCAGGGCCAGTGAAGAAGACGCAGCGGCTATTTTGAAGCAGATCATGGGTTAAAGTTAATAGAATGAGGAACCGGCGGAGCTGCCTGAACGGGCAAAACCGCTGGTTTTTTATATTAATTGCAGGTAAATTCATGTTGTTGTATGATAAAATCTGCAGTTCCTTTTATTGGAAAAGGTCTCTGGGCGGGATGACATCTGGGAAAAATGTACTGATTGCAAAATCCTTCTTTTGTACAGAAAGGAATAATTGTGCAAACTATACAAAATATTAGACAAAAAAGTCTCTGACAACGACAAGAAAGTACAAGCCGGTTTTTAGTATAATAGGAAATAGCAACAAATTAACCAATTGTGTGTGCATGCCGCAATAAATTGACGGGTGCGCCGCAGTATATTACAAGGAGGAATCAAAATGCAAAGAGAAGCCCTTGGTATGGTAGAGACAAAGGGTCTGGTAGGCGCTATTGAAGCTGCCGATGCTATGGTTAAGTCCGCAAACGTTGCCCTGGTCGGATATGAAAAGATCGGTTCTGGTTTAGTTACCGTTATGGTACGCGGCGACGTAGGCGCAGTGAAAGCATCCGTAGACGCTGGATCCATTGCCGCTGAAAAAGTTGGAACAGTTGTTTCCTGCCACGTAATCCCGAGACCGCATACAGATGTGGAGAAGATCCTTCCGCATATGGAATAATGACGGGATTCATAAATAATGAGGAAACCCACCGCTTTTGTGAGAATGCTGAAACAGCAACAATATTATTTTGGAGGGAAAACACATGGATGAATTGAACAACAACATCATGGAAGAAGTTATGAAGAGGCTGGGAGCCATCGCTACGCCTCCTGCAGCAGAAGGAGAGTGCTGCGAAAAACCAGCGGCTGAGCCGTCATGCAACCTGACAGAGTATGTAGGCACAACAATGGGCCATACAATCGGTCTGGTTATCGCTAACCTGGATCATCAGGTTCACGAAGCTCTTAAAATTGATCCGAAATACCGCGCAATCGGTATTATCAGTGACCGTGTTGGTGCCGGCCCGCAGATTTTTGCCGCTGATGAGGCAGTAAAAGCAACCAACAGTGAATGCCTTCTGGTAGAGTGCCCCCGTGACACCGAAGGAGGAGCAGGCCATGGTTCTTTGATTATTTTCGGCGCTGAGGATGTATCTGACGCCCGCCGTGCAGTAGAAGTATGCTTGCGGGAGATTCCGCGTACTATGGGCGATGTATACGGCAACAGCGCAGGACATTTGGAATTCCAGTACAGCGCCCGGGCTTCTTATGTATTGAATAAAGTATGGGGCGCGCCTCTCGGCAAAGCTTTCGGCATCACAGTAGGCGCTCCTGCAGGTATCGGCGTAGTTTTAGCAGATGCTGCTTCCAAGGCTGCAACCATTGACGGCGTGACTCTTGCAACGCCCGGCAACGGCGGAACCAGCTTCTCTAACGAAGTGAACTATTTCTTCTCCGGAGATTCCGGCGCAGTGAAACAGGCAATTATCGCTGCACGTGACGTTGGACTTCAGTTATTGAAGACTCTGGCGCCGGATGAGGAACTGAAATCAACAACTACCCCTTACATTCTTTAATTCAGGAAGGAGCTGTAAGCTATGAAATCAAAACGTTTTGAAGTGTTGGCGAACCGCCCGGTAAATCAGGACGGCTACGTCAAAGAGTGGCCGGAAGTTGGTCTGATTGCCATGAACAGCCCTTTCGATCCTACTCCAAGCATTAAGATTGAAAATGGACGCGTAACAGAATTAGACGGCAAGTGCCGCGCTGATTTTGATATGCTGGATACCTTTATCGCAGATCATGCCATCCGTCTGGAGAATGCAGAGAAGGCTATGGCATTGGATTCATTGGAGATCGCCCGCAAGATTGTGGATATCAATGTTTCCCGTAAAGAAATTCTGGATATTACACTTTCCATTACTCCGGCAAAACTGACCGAAGTTGTAGGAAAGATGACGATAGTAGAAATTATGATGGGTATGTCCAAAATGCGTGCCCGCTTGATGCCCGCAAACCAGTGTCATGTTACCAACGTTAAGGATAATCCGGTTCAGATTGCTGCTGACGCTGCAGAAGCCGGCGTACGCGGATTTGCTGAGATGGAGACAACTGTTGGTATCGCGCGTTACGCGCCGTTTAACGCAATTGCCATTATGGTAGGCGCTCAGGTAGGACGTCCTGGAGTTATGACACAGTGCGCTTTGGAAGAAGCTACAGAGTTAATGCTTGGTATGCGCGGTTTCACTACATATGCTGAGACAATCTCCGTATACGGCACAGAGCCGGTATTTATGGACGGCGATGACACTCCTTATTCCAAAGCATTCCTGGCAAGCTGCTATGCAAGCCGCGGCCTGAAGATGCGTTTCACCTCCGGTACAGGTTCAGAAGTTCAGATGGGTTATGCAGAAGGCAAATCCATGCTGTATCTGGAAGCGCGCTGCCTGGCTATTACCAAGGGCGCAGGCGTTCAGGGAACACAGAACGGTTCCGTATCCTGCGTAGGCGTTCCGGCCGGCGTACCCGGCGGTATCCGCGCAATCGCTGCTGAGAACCTGATTGCTATGCTTCTTGATTTGGAATCCACCACATCCAACGACCAGACCTTTACACATTCCGATCTGCGCCGTGTGGCCCGCAGCGTACCGCAGTTCTTCTCTGGAACTGACTATATATGCTCCGGTTATTCCGCAACGCCCAACTATGACAATATGTTTGCTGGATCCAACTGGGATGCAGAAGACTATGACGACTGGAATATTATCCAGCGCGATATGAAGATTGACGGCGGCCTGCAGCCGGTACGTGAAGAAGATGTACTGAAAGCCCGCAACAAGGCAGCCCGTGCGCTTCAGGGTCTGTTCCGTGAACTTGGTCTGCCTCCAATTACGGATGCAGAAGTGGAAGCAGCTACTTACGCGAACGGTTCTAATGACATGCCGGATCGTAACGTAAATGAAGACTTGAAGGCAATTGAAGATATGATGGCGCGCAATGTTACAGGCGTAGATTTTGTAAAAGCTCTTGATAAAGCCGGATTCCCGGATGTGGCAAACAATATCTACAACATGCTTCGCCAGAAAGTAGCAGGCGATTATCTCCACACAGCTTCTATCTTTGGGGACAATTTCCATGTATTGTCTGCTGTCAATGCGCCGAATGATTACCATGGACCTATGACTGGCTACCAGATCAGTGAAGAGAGATGGAAACAGCTCAGTGATATTCCCAATGCAATTCGGCCGGAAGACATTTAGAAGGAGGTGTGCCAGATATGACTTTTGATGAAAAAACACTGCGCAGCGTTATTGCAGAAGTAATAAAAGAAATGACAAGTCAGCCAGCTCCTGCGGCGTCCGCGCCTGCAGCAGCTGCACCTGCACCCGCAGCCCTGCCTGCAGCCGGCAAGATGACCTTGACCGAGCAGGGGGATGCGCCTAAGGGAGTTGCTCCTGATGAAGTAGTCATCGGTTTGGCTCCGGCTTTCGGTATTTATCAGACCGAGACAATTATTCATCAGCCTCACGATAAGGTGCTTCGTGAGATTATTGCCGGCATTGAAGAAGAAGGATTGAAATGGCGTGTGGTACGTGTATACCGCACCTCTGATGTTTCCTTTATCGCTCATGACGCCGCTGAATATTCAGGTTCCGGCATCGGTATCGGAATTCAGTCTAAGGGCACTACGGTAATCCACCAGAAGGATCTTCCGCCTCTTAGCAACCTGGAACTGTTTTCACAGGCTCCTTTGATTGAAATGGATACATTCCGTCAGATCGGTAAGAATGCAGCCAAGTACGCGAAAGGTGAGGCTCCTACGCCTGTGCCGGTCCGCAATGATCAGATGGCTCGTCCTACCTATCAGGCAATTGCGGCATTGCTGCATATTAAAGAAACCGAACATGTTGATAACGATAAGCGACCTCAGGCTGTCGCAGTTTCATTCCAGTGAAAGGAGGCATAATCATGGATCAGGAACTTTTAATGAAACAGATTGTAGAACAGGTTATGCAGGCCATGAACAACGGCGGATCCGCGCCAGCTCCTGCTGCTTCTGCAGGCGGCAAGGTTACATCGGAAAATTACCCCCTTGCTGAGAATATGGCCGATAAAATTAAAACGCCTACAGGCAAGCCTTTCACTTCTTTAAGTTATGAGAAAGTGATTTCCGGCGATATTACAGCAGATGATATGCGTATTTCTCCTGATACTTTAGAGATGCAGGCTCAGGTGGCAGAATCTGTAAACCGTGAAGCGTTCGCAGGAAATCTGCGCCGCGCGGCTGAGTTGATTGCTGTACCGGATGACCGTCTGCTGGAGATTTATAATGCACTGCGTCCGTACCGTTCCAGCAAGCAGGATTTGATTGACATTGCCAATGAACTGGATCAGAAATACGGCGCTAAGACAGCGGCTGCTCTCGTTCGCGAAGCTGCTGATGTTTATGAACAGCGCGGCAGACTGAAGAAATTCTAAGATTCTGCAAAGTTGGGAGGTTCCACTATGAAAATTGTTGCAGGCATTGACATTGGAAATGCGACAACAGAAACAGCTCTGGCAAAGATTGACGGAAATCGAGTAGAATTTCTGGCCAGCGGCACAGTACCAACAACAGGTATCAAGGGAACCCGGCAGAACATCAACGGCGTCGTTCATTCCCTGACCAGCGCGATGGAAAAGGTGGGCATTGAGATTTCAGAGCTTTCACAGGTATGTCTGAATGAAGCAGCTCCGGTTATCGGCGATGTAGCCATGGAAACCATCACGGAGACTATTATTACAGAATCTACCATGATTGGGCATAATCCATCCACGCCTGGCGGCATGGGCGTTGGCGTAGGAGAGACAATCCTTGTCACGCAGCTTGCCCAGGCAGCGGGGGGAAAAGACTATATTGCGGTGGTTCCTGCCAGCGTGGACTTTGAAGACGCCGCAAGGCTGATCAATGAAAGTTCTATGGGGACGCGGCAGGTAACCGCAGCGATTGTTCAGCGGGATGACGGCGTACTGATTCACAATCGTCTGCATCACAAGATTCCCATTGTAGATGAGGTAGCTCTGGTGGACAAAGTTCCTCTGGGCATGCGCTCAGCAGTGGAAGTCGCCGGTGTGGGCGGCGTAGTGGAGGTACTCTCCAATCCCTACGGAATTGCAACGCTTTTTGGTTTATCTTCGGAGGAAACCCAGCAGGTGGTGCCGATTGCGCGCGCGTTGATCGGCAACCGTTCCGCTGTGGTGATTAAGACTCCTGCAGGGGATGTCAAGGAGCGGAAAATCCCTGCAGGCCTTATTGAGTTCTACGGGCAGAATCGTACGGTGAAGGTAGATGTGGATGCCGGCGGCGAAAAGATCATGCAGGCTGTGGAATCACTTCCTGTTCTGGAGGATGTCCGCGGAGAACCGGGAACCAACGCAGGCGGCATGTTAGAGAAGGTCCGCCAGGTTATGGCGAACCTGACCAAACAGCATCCAAGGGATATTCATATTCAGGATTTGCTGGCAGTAGATACATTTACTCCTCAGAAGGTTCAGGGCGGCCTGGCCAATGAGTTTTCACAGGAAAATGCGGTGGGCATTGCCGCTATGGTGAAGGCGGACCGTCTTCAGATGGAAGCCATTGCCAGGGAATTTTCGGAACAGATCGGCATCTCGGTTCAGGTAGGCGGTGTAGAGGCTGATATGGCTATTCGGGGGGCGCTGACGACGCCGGGCACCAATAAGCCTCTGGCTATCCTGGATATGGGGGCAGGGTCCACCGACGCGTCCATCATCAATCAGGAAGGAGAAATCCATTCCATTCATCTGGCAGGCGCAGGCAACATGGTAACGCTTTTGATCCAGTCGGAGATGGGTCTGGACAGCTTTGATATTGCAGAGGATGTGAAGAAGTATCCGCTGGCGAAAGTGGAAAGCTTTTTCCATATCAGGCATGAGAACGGAACGGTAGAGTTCTTTTCCGAGCCGTTAGATCCCAATATTTTTGCTAAAACCGTTATTCTGAAAGAAGGCGAGATGCTGCCCTTAGAGGGTGACTGGTCGATGGAAAAAATCCGTCTGATCCGCCGTCAGGCCAAGCAGAAAGTATTTGTCACAAATGCTCTTCGGGCGCTGGCAAGGGTCAGTCCCACCGGAAATGTTCGGGATATTCAGTTTGTTGTATTGGTAGGCGGTTCTGCTTTGGACTTTGAAGTGCCGCAGATGGTTACGGATGCACTGTCACAGTATAAGGTTGTGGCGGGCCGCGGAAATATCCGGGGAACGGAAGGTCCGCGCAATGCAGTTGCAACGGGGCTGGTGCTTTCCCTGGCGGAAAGGGGGAGTTGATATGAATCCTGCCCAAATTGCAATGACAAAGCCCACAGTTCATGTGCTGTGCAGTCCGGACGTTCCGGAGAGAGCATTGTGGCAATTGCTGTACGGACTGGAGGAAGAAGGAATTCCCTGTGAAACCTGGACAAAGACAGAAGGAGACGCGCTGACACTGGCATGGGAAGGCGCTCAGGCTTCCCGTCTGGAAGTGGGCGTCGGAATGGACAGGCAAGAAGCTGTTTTGCATATTTCCAAGCTGGAGTTTGAGCATCCCCTGTTCCGGGTTCCCATTCGGTCTGCAGACCAGGTACGTATTTTGGGCGCCAATGCGGCGCGGCTCGTGAAGAAGCTGCCGTTAAAACCTTTGGAAGGGAGGTGAGGGAATGAAGAAAAGTTTAGGGCTCATAGAGACGCAGGGGTTGGCTGCCGGCATTGAGGCGGCAGACGCAGCAGTGAAATCAGCCAATGTTGAACTGATCGGTTATGAGCTGACAAAAGGCGGAGGCTGGACTACTATTAAGGTTCAGGGCGATGTAGGAGCTGTAAAGGCAGCCGTGGACGCAGCCCGAATGGCAGCCGCTAAAGTTAATCAGGTAATAAGTACACGTGTGATTCCCCGTCCCTCTGCCGGACTCGACATGCTGGTGTACAGTCCGGATACTGTTGGGACAGCACAGCCGTCAAAGGAGCCGGATAAGCCGAAGCCTCCCACACCGCCAAAGGGTTCCAAAAAGGTGAAAGAGGAAGAGAAACTGCCGGCAGAATCAGACGAACAAAAGGAAGAAAATACAGTTCCGGAACCGGAACAGACAAACGGAATAAATAACCAGGAAGAAATTTCTGTATCGGGAACGCCTGCAGATAATTCAGAGGAAACAGACTCAGAGGGCAAAGAGACGCCTGCAGAGACAGAAGAAAAGGAGAAGGCTTCTGGCTCAGAAGAGTCTGCCAAAGATTCGAAAGAAGCAGCGCAGGATGATGCAGCAGAACCGGTGAAAGAGCAAGACACAGCTTCCGAACAGGAAGAACCGGTGAAAGAGCAGGATACGGCTTCCGAACAGGAAGAACCTGCCAAAGATTCAAAAGAAGCAGCGCAGGAGGGAAAACAGCCTGAGACGGAGGAAGGAGAAGCCGTTCCGGAGCAGGAAGTTTCAGAACCTGCAGCTTCGAAGCCTGCCAAGCGGACAGGGGCCGCAAAAGGCCGTAAGGGAAAGCGCGGCAGCAAACAGGAAAATACAGATTAAAATAGATTGGAGGTTATCGTTATGGGTGAAGCTCTTGGCATGATCGAAACAAAAGGTCTTGTTGGTGCCATTGAAGCAGCCGATGCCATGACCAAATCAGCAAATGTTACGCTGATCGGTTATGAGAAGATTGGTTCAGGTCTGGTGACCGTAATGGTTCGCGGCGATGTAGGCGCAGTCAAAGCATCTGTAGACGCAGGCGCCGCTGCCGCTGAAAAAGTGGGCGAGATTGTATCACAGCACGTTATTCCGCGTCCGCACACAGATGTGGAAAGAATTCTTCCGAAGGATCTGTGAGAGGAGGAATAAACCGTGGAGAAAAGCCAATACGCGCAGGAAGAGTTCCTGCGTCTTGTAGTAAGATTGGTGGTAGAAGAATTGTTAAAATTGGAACGTTCTGTTCCAATCGGCGTTTCTAACCGCCATATCCATTTGAACCGGGCAGATATGGATACTCTGTTTGGAGAAGGCAGTGAACTGACACGGGTGAAGGATTTGGGGCAGCCGGGCCAGTATGCCGCCGCAGAGACAGTAACCAGCCGTGGTTCGAAAGGTGAATTGACGCGTATGCGCGTGCTTGGCCCTCTGCGCGAGGAATCTCAGGTGGAAGTTTCCATCGGCGACGGTTTTGCTCTTGGCGTGCATCCTCCTGTTCGGGAATCCGGACAGTTGGAAGGTACGCCGGGCGTAAAGGTAATTGGTCCCAATGGGGAAGTGGAGATGAAGAGGGGCGTGATTGCCGCTCTTCGTCATATCCATCTTGATCCGGCGACTGCAGAACGTATGGGGGTACATGATAAGCAGATTGTCCGGGTGGAGATAGGCGGTCTGCGCGGCGCAATACTGAATAATGTATTGCTGCGCGTGTCCGATAAATTTGCTCCCGAGATGCACATTGACGTAGAAGAGGCCAATGCCCTGGGCGTGAAAAACGGCGACCGGGCATATATCATTCTGGATTAGAGGCAGTGGAGGAAGTGCATATGGCTTGCGATATGACGCAGTGTAATGAAACGCTGCTGGAATTTGAGAGCCTGATAAAAAACGGCGAGAAAAAGGATTGGAAAGGCAATCTGCGCACCGGCGTGGATCTGGGCACTGCAAACATTGTTTTAGCAGTGGTAGATGGAGAAAATAAGCCGGTGGCTGGAGCCACTTTCCCATCGACTGTAGTTCGGGACGGCATTGTGGTGGATTACGTGGGGGCTGTACAGGCTGTGACAAAGTTAAAGGGCCAGCTGGAGGAACTGCTGGGTGAGACATTAGAAGCGGGGGCCTGCGCAATTCCGCCGGGAATTTTATCCGGCAACGTAAAAGCCATTGGAAATGTAGTAGAGTCAGCCGGATTCCGGCTGACTGAAATTGTAGACGAACCTACCGCTGCCGCTGCTGTTCTGGGTATTTCAGACGGCGCAGTGGTGGATGTAGGCGGAGGAACTACCGGGATCAGCATTCTGGAGAATGGGAAAGTCATTTACACAAGTGACGAGCCTACAGGAGGCACCCATATGACCCTGGTGCTGGCAGGATTTTACGGATGCAGCACGCAGGAGGCTGAAATCATGAAACGTGACAAGGCCCAGGAAGCAAATGTATTTCCTGTAGTGAAACCGGTGGTGGAGAAGATGGCTTCCATTGTCAAACGGAGTTTAGAGGAATATCCCGTAGACACAGTCTATGTGGTAGGCGGCGCATGCTGCTTTACTCAGTTTGAGGAAGTCTTTGAGAAATATCTTGGCACCCCTGTGGTGAAGCCGGCGGCGCCGCTGTTGGTTACGCCTTTGGGCATTGCCATGAATTGTACGGAATAAGGGGGTGAGGACGTTGACGGAACAGGAACGATATGTCCATGGCATTGTAGCCCAGATCCTTGCGGAGCGCGTGGCGCAAAAACTGATAGAGCGTCAGAAACAGGCGCTGGTAGTTTATACCGGTTCCAATATGGGCATAGAACCTGGATTGGAGTGTCTGAGAATGCTGCGCCGGGAAGAGGGGTTCAGCTATCGGGTTCTTTTAACCAGAAGCGCTGCAAAGCTGCTGGATGTATCAGCAATTCGTTCTGCCCTGGAACCGGAAGAATTGTGGATAGAAACGCCGGGAGATTCACCGGAGGCCCTTACTGTTCGGTACGACACAATTCTGGTTCCTGCAATGACTGTAAACACTGCAGCCCATGTGGCTGCATGTATGGCGGATACTCCGGCTGCCGCTGTGATTCTGGACGGCCTGATGCGGGGGAAAAATGTGATAGTGGCTGTAGACGGCTGCTGTCCTGATAATCCGGAACGCGTTCGGCGGGGATTCCATATGACGGAAGCTCTCAAGAATAAACTGCGGGAAAATAAGAATGCGCTGAGAGATTACGGCGCGTTTCTGACGACTTCGGACGGGCTGGGAGAAACAGCGAAAAAAGCTGTCTTAAGCTTTGCGTCTGCTTTTGGAAAGCAGGAACCGGGCATACAGGCAGTCAGCGGAGCGGAAACTGCCATGCAGCCAACCGACAGGGCAAAAGCCGCCGGGCAGACGGCCGGCAGATCAGAAGCGGCTGTGCAGCCGGCAAACAGGTCAGAACCTGTAATACAGGCAGTAAACAGGCAAGAAGGTGTAATACAGCCAGCAGGCAGGCCGAAACCAGGTGCAGCAGTATATCAGGCAAAGCTGGAAGGACGGGTGTTTGGCGGAAAGCATATCAAATCTTATCCGGATCATGCCGTAATTCTTGTTCCGAAAGGGACGCTTATTACCCAGCTGGTATCTGACGAGGCCCGCAGGCGGGATATCCGTATAGAAATTGAATCATGAGGCAGGTGGAAGAATGTATCTAGGAAGAGTAATCGGAACCGTAGTTTCTACCAGTAAAAATGAGAATCTGGTGGGCATGAAGCTGTTGATGGTTGAGAAACTGACTGAACGTCTGGAACGGGAAGGCTCAACGGAGATTGCCGTGGATTCGGTAGGAGCCGGTACCGGTGAGATCGTAATTGTTTGTAAGGGAAGTTCCGCCCGCTATGTTTTTGGCGACGGCTCGGCTCCGGTGGATACGTCCATCGTGGGTATTGTAGACTCAGTGGAGGTGGGTTGATGGCAAATTTGTATACGAAAACTGGCGATAAGGGTCAGACCAGCCTGGTAGGAGGATCGAGGGTCAGCAAATCAGATCTTCAGGTAGAGTGCTACGGTACCATTGACGAAGCGAACTCCATGCTGGGCCTGGCCTATTCTAATACATGCCAGGAATATATCCGGACCACCATACACACCATTCAGGGAAGATTATTTTCCCTGGGGGCGGAACTGGCCAGCGATGAAGAAGGCGCCTCAAAGCTGAAAGGGCTGATTTCGGAAGAAGATGTGGATTTTCTGGAACATGTGGTGGATACCTGTACAGAGACAACTGGGAAAATGACGCATTTTGTCATTCCAGGCGTGGATACGGCATCCTCTGCCCTTCATGTGGCCCGGACGATTGTGCGGCGCGCGGAACGGCGTATGGTGGAACTGACGGGCAGTTCCCCTGTGCGTGAAGTGCTGATGCGCTACGTCAACCGTTTATCCGACGCTGTCTATGCCATGGCCCGTCTCCAGGAGGAAACGGTGGCCCAGGATAAAATGCGGGAGAAGGTAACGGAATTGGTAAAAAATATATTGGCAGAACATACGAAAGATCTTCCTCCGATTTCCCTGGAGATTCTTAGGAGTATGGCAGTAAGAGCCGGGGAAAAATCACGGGAGCTGGGGGTTCCGGTGGTCTTTTCTGCCGTTGACAGCGGGGGAAACCTGCTTTTGCTTGAGCGGATGGAAGGCGCGCTGCCAGGCAGCGTGGAAGTGTCAGCAGGCAAAGCATATACCGCAAATGCCTTTCATATGCCTACACATGAATTAGGCCAGGCGGCACAGCCAAACGGTCCCCTTTACGGGATTGGAAACGCTGCCCCGGGAAAAATTATTCTCTTTGGAGGCGGTTTTCCCTATGTATCCGGCGGTCAGGTTGTAGGAGGCATCGGGGTATCAGGCGGAACGGTAGAACAGGATATGGAGATTGCGCGTTATGCAATGTCTGTTTAAGGAGGGAAAGCAATGAATGTGGATGAACGCTTAGTAGCGGGCATAGTAAATGCGGTCTTAGGCCGGCTGGATGACGTTTCCAATCCGGCGGCGGAAGCCGGCGGCGGAAATTGGGGCATCTTTGAGAACATGAATGACGCAGTAGAGGCTGCCGCTGCCGCGCAGAAAAAATATATGAACTGCACCATGCATGACAGAGCAGTTTATGTGCAGGCCATCCGCGATGTAGTGCTCAATCAGGAGAACCTGGAATATATTTCCCGTCAGTCAGTAGAAGAAACTGAGATGGGAAATTATGAACATAAATTAATTAAAAACCGGCTTGCGGCAACAAAAACGCCGGGAATCGAAGATCTGACAACAGACGCCATGTCAGGAGACGATGGCCTTACATTAGTGGAGTATTCTCCCTTTGGAGTAATCGGCGCGATTACGCCTACCACAAATCCCACGGAAACGATTATCTGCAATTCCATTGGGATGCTGGCAGCAGGCAACAGCGTAGTATTCAGCCCCCATCCAAGGGCAAAAAATGTTTCCCTGCATCTGGTTCGGCTGATTAACCGCGCTCTGGCCGATGTTGGAGCGCCGGCGAATCTGGTGGTTACCGTATCGAAACCGTCCATTGAGAATACAAATGCCATGATGAACCATCCAATGGTGCGGATGCTGGTGGCAACCGGAGGTCCCGGCATTGTGAAAACAGTGCTTTCCAGCGGTAAGAAGGCAATCGGCGCAGGCGCGGGCAATCCTCCGGTAGTGGTGGATGAGACGGCCAACATCGAGAAAGCAGGAAAAGATATCGTAGACGGCTGCAGTTTTGACAACAATCTTCCCTGTATTGCAGAGAAAGAAGTTATTGTGGTAGATTCCGCAGCGGATTATTTAATTTTCAATATGAAGAAAAACGGCGCTTACGAGGTGAAAGACCCTGAGATTATCGACAAGCTTGTGAAGCTGGTAGTCCAGGAAAACGGAAAGAGTCCGGTCACAGCCTTTGTGGGCAAGAGCGCAAAATATATTATGGAGCAGGTAGGCGTTCATGTGGATGATGACGTTAAAGTCATTATAGCAGAGACCAGTGAGGAGCATCCTTTTGTACAGGTAGAGCTTATGATGCCTATCCTTCCGATTGTGCGGGTGCCGGATGTGGATGCCGGTATTGAGATGGCTGTCCGTGCGGAGCATGGCAACCGCCATACGGCAATGATGCATTCCCGCAATGTAGATAAGCTCACCAAGATGGCAAAGCTTATCCAGACAACAATATTTGTAAAGAACGGCCCTTCTTATGCCGGAATAGGCGTGGGCGGTGAAGGTTATACGACATTTACCATTGCAGGACCTACCGGAGAAGGACTGACTTCAGCGAAATCCTTCGCGCGGCGGCGCAGATGCGTGCTGGTGGGAGGAATGGATGTCCGCTGATTAGGGAGGTGCTCCTATGCAGGAAAATTTAACAGCTTTGGTGGAAAGCGCCGGCATTGTCGGCGCAGGGGGCGCAGGTTTTCCCACCCATGTAAAGCTGAATGCCAAAGCAGATACCGTGATAATTAACGGGGCTGAATGCGAGCCCCTTCTGCGGGTGGATCAACAGCTTATGGCAGGGCAGGCCCAAAGGCTGCTTGCAGCTTTAGATAAAATTGTTGCACATTTAGGGGCAGAGGAAGGCGTGGTAGCTTTAAAAGAGCATTACCATACAGCCGCCGAAGCCTTACAGCGCGAATTGGTAAATTATCCGAAGCTGCGGCTGCATCTGTTGGGCGCTTTTTACCCGGCAGGTGACGAGCAGGTCATTGTTTATGAGGTCACAGGAAGGGTTGTCCCGGAAGGAGGCATTCCAATCAATGTGGGCGTTGTGGTAACCAATGTGGAAACTGCCCTGAATGTATTGGATGCCGTAGACGGGCATCCGGTTACCGATAAATATGTAACATTAACCGGCGCTGTGCGCAGTCCGAAAACGGTTAAGGTTCCTCTTGGCATTACAGTGGCAGAAGCTCTGGAACTGGCAGGAGGGCCTTCCGTGCCGGATTACCGCATCGTGAACGGAGGGCCTATGATGGGCCGTCTGGTGCCGCCGGAAAGCGCAATTACAAAGACCACAAAGGGATTGATTGTGATTCCGGCCGGGCATCCTCTTTTGAACAGTTTGGAGCGGCCGCTGAACGTATCTCTGCGGCAGGCGGCTACTGCATGTATGCAGTGTTCCCTGTGTTCTGAGGTTTGTCCCAGGGGGCTTTTGGGCCACCGTATTCAGCCTCATAAGCTGATGCGTTTGGCAGCTTACGGAAGCATGTGCGATCCGGCGCAGACTCCTATGAACGCTTATCTTTGCTGCGGCTGCCGTCTGTGCGAGTATGCCTGTGTCATGGGGCTTCAGCCCTGGAAGTTAAACGGCAACCTTAAGAATATTCTGGGCGGCCAAGGTATCCGCAACAGTTTGAATAACAAGCCGGAACATGGCGCGCCTTTCAGGGAATACAAACGCTATCCGGTGCACAAGCTGATTCATCAGCTTGGCCTTGCAGCCTATGATGTAGACGCGCCGCTGGAGGAAACTGCAGCGCCTGCTTACACAAAAGTTACGCTTCCCCTTCGGCAGAATGTGGGAGCGCCGGCAGAACCGGTGATACAGACGGGCAGTCAGGTGCAAAAGGGCGATTTAATTGCCCGTATCCCGGAAGGCAAGTTGGGAGCGAATCTCCATGCCAGCATCTCAGGAACGGTGACAGCCGTGAGTGATGAGAGCATAGTAATTCAGGCGTAACAGATAAATTTTGTGTTGCATAATATTCCAAATGCCCATTTTTTGTGTTATAATATACAAACAGGCGAGATGGGCATTTGGTTCAGCAGCAGGTAAGAAAGGATATGCGTATGGGAAAGTCGATTGGATTGTTAGAGCTGAAAAGCATTCCTGCAGGCGTGCAGTCTGCAGATGAGATGCTGAAGGCTGCGAATGTGGAGCTGTTGGTAGCTACCGCTATCTGTCCCGGAAAATATATCATTATTGTCAGCGGACAGGTAGGGGCGGTGAAAAGCTCCATGGAAAGAGGCAGACAGGTTGCGGGAACTTTCCTTATCTGCCATCATACTATCAATAATGTCCATGCATCTGTACCGTCAGCCCTGGTGGGCACAGCGGATGTAGAACATGTAACTGCCTTAGGGATGTTGGAAACCATGTCGGCATTGACTGCGGTACGGGCTGCGGATATTGCTGCGAAAGCATCTAACATCACCCTTATGGAAGTTCGGGTAGCCCGGGGATTGGGAGGAAAAGGATACATTATTTTTACAGGCGAGGTTTCCGCTGTAAAATCAGCATTGAATTCCTGCGTCACCCAGTTGGCGGATACCGGAGAGATAACCAGCAGCTGCGTGATTCCGTCGCCGCATAAAGGTCTGCTTGAAAAATTGGTTTGATGCAGCTAAAGGAGTGAATTGGCAATGGATATGGATCTTTTGAATATTGGTGCGTCTGCAGAAGGCAAGATGCGTATCATTCAGGAGACGGTTCCTGGAAAACAGGTCACGTTGGCGCATATTATTGCCAGTCCTGGTGAGATTATCTACCAAAAGCTGGGTTTGAATCCGGAATTGGATTATAAACAGTCAGCAATTGGAATTCTAAGTATGTGTCCGTCTGAGATATCAGTTATCGCCGGCGATATTGCAATGAAGACTGCTCCGATTGAGATTGGATTTATCGACCGTTTCAGCGGAACGCTGATTTTTACGGGAAGGATTTCCAATGTTCAGTCCGCAGTTGCCAATATTCTGGCTTATTTGAAGAACAATTTAGGTTTTACAGTTTGTGAGATTACAAGAACATGAAAAAGATCATTTTAATGGGGCGCAGTGAATGTGGGAAAACTACTTTAACACAGGCGCTGAAGGGTGATGTGATTTCATATCACAAGACACAATACATCAATCATTATGATGTTGTGATTGACACGCCGGGAGAATATGCGGAAACTACTACATTGGCCCGGGCACTGGCATTGTATGCTTACGAGGCGGATGTGGTCGGCCTTCTGCTGAATGCAGCGGAGCCTTATTCCCTTTATCCCCCCTGCTGCGCGTCTGCCTGCAATCGTCCCGTGATTGGAATTGTTACACAGATCGACCGGGAAGACGGTAATCCGGATCGGGCGCATCAATGGTTGGAAATGGCAGGGTGCAGGCCGGTGTTCCGTGTCAGCTCTTATACGGGAGAAGGAATTTGGCAGGTGCTCAATTATCTCCGTGAGCCGGGGGATGTGCTTCCCTGGGAATCAGAAGAGGACGCTGACCGTCCCCGCACGGTGATTTCTAACAAATATGGAAAAGTATAGAGAGTGGAAAATTACAGAGAGTGGGAAAGTATAGAGAGTGGAAAATAAATCCGGGAATCTTATCATAGATTCCCGGATTTTATTTAGAGCGTGTCTTAAAATTCATTCCCGCAATCTGCCGCCCCACTTCACACCAGATTTCATGCTGAATTTAGTCAATGTAGCCCACTACACCTCCTAAATTCAGCATAAAATCTGATGTAAATTGGGACGACATCTTGCGGAAAGCAATTTTAAGACACGCTCTAGGAATAGTCTCTCTGTGACTGTTCCTTATTTCTCTTCGGTTTCCACAGGGTTCACAGTTATCTCCTTTTGATTATTCTGAACAGGGAGATTGCCGGCGGACTTCTCTTCCAGAGCGTCCGGAAGAATCTGGCTGTCATGGAGACGCGGGAAGCGCCGGCTGCCGTTGGAGCGGTATAAGACAGCGGCTCCGGCCGTCAAGCCTCCAATCAGCACGCCGCCTGTGACGCCGATAGCCGGACTTACAGCTAAGAGGCTTCCGAACATAAAGTTCAACGCAACTGCGCCCAGAGAAACCAGGGTTAAGAGCCTGGTATTGCGGCTTAAGTTGTTGCTGACAATAGAAGTATAAGTATCAAGGTCTTTGATTATGGTATTCTTGTTCAGTTCAAAGCGTTCCTCCAAAAACTTGAAGTCCAAAGCCATCTGTCCCTGGAGAACGTAGCTGTTCTGCATCTGCATGGGATAGTAGCCCTTGTCGATGCGGGCAATAATTTCCTTCAGGGATATTATTTGATTGCCGTATTCTGTATAGCGGCGGCGGAAGTCCAGAATCTGATAAGTGCCGCTGTTATCAATGCGGTTGTCCAGGGAATCCTCCAGTGTTTTCATATCTTTAATACTGTACTCAATTAGTTCGTTCAAATTGGCAATTTTAAACATAAGGGCATAAATATAAGCCTGTCCAATGTATTTTACTTCTTTGTCTATCAGAAAATTTCCGAACAGGCCTACCGTGGATTCCTCTATCACCAGATTTGTGCCGGCCTGACGCAGGCGTAGATCGCTTAGAATGTCTCCCTCCCCGTAGTTGAGTTCCAGAATCAGGGAAGTCTCGTCGCCGAAAATGCGCTGGTGCACAACCGCGTCCTCGATAGGACAGGTAAAAATACAGTAAGAACTGTCGGCAATGTCTGCGCCTTCTGGATGGCGTCCTCTGCCCATAGTTTGAAGAAAGGTATAATTTTCCATAAGAATGCCTCGCTGCGGAGCTTTATGTAAAGCATCATACAGGCCGGCTGTCTTGCCTTGCTGTATATACTGGATTTGTACAGCTCCTTTTCTATTATAAATTTGATGTAAAAGTCTTGTTTTCTCTAGAGCGTGTCTTAAAATTCATTCCCGCCATTTGCATCCCCCACTTAGCGTGATATTTGCGCCAAATTCAGGTTACATAGCCCGCTATGCGCCCTTCATTTGGCACAAATCTCCCACTAAGTGGAGAATACATCTGTCAGAAAGCAATTTTAAGACACGCTCTAGTAAAATCATACCATATTTTTGTGGTATTGTCCATATAACAGGAACTTCTATTTTATGTCAATCACAGCATAATCCCCCAGCATAATTTTCTCCCCTGTTTGAAAAACCAGCGGTTTATCAAAGACAGGTCCGTCTGTCGCAAGGGTATGGTATTCCCCGTTTTCGCCGCAGATATCAATGCCTGCTGATTTCATCACCAAAAGGGAGTCCTTATCGAGAAATTTTCCCAAAAGTTCCATTGGCAGAATCGTTCGATTAATACTTTTGATTATGCATTTGTAGCCCAGTCCGATGAGTTCGTGAACAAGTTCCTCCCGGCCTTGCTGCCACAAAGGAAGACAGGGCGTTAAACCAACAGCTTTGCAGCGGTCTTCTTCCCATTTACGGTTATTTTCAATGTCAATATCGCCGAAACAGGCAGCTTTAGCACCCATGGTTTTTGCTTTTGCAAGACCGGCTTCAAATGCCGATTGATAGGATTCACCATCAGCCGGACAGGTGATTATGGGGAGATTCAGAGCTTTGGAATAGCGTTCCAGCATGGCGGGATCCGCGCCGTGGAAATAGGAGCGGTTCACAGCTTCATTTATCATAACGATCAGGCATACAGGTTCGTGTCCTTGTTCTATCATTTTGTGAAGAGCCAGAGTGCTGTCTTTACCGCAGCTGTAGGACATGGCAAATTTCATAAGATACCTCCGGAATATTAGAAATGTGAATATTTCTGGTTGCTTATTTTGAAATATACCATATGCAGGAACAGTCTGTCAAATATAGCAAGACACGCTCTAGATCACTTATGAACCGCTTGAGAAAGGCGTACAGGATTTCAGGTTTGCACTCAGTGAAAGGATACGGCAGGAGGTATTTTTGCCGTTTTCGTGAAACAACCCTATTCGTTCTTAAATTAAGATAGATTTTTCATTGTGTCTATGTTATCATTTTATATATATGAAATGCGCCGAAATGCGTTTGACTGTTGTGGGTCTGCCTATTTATTCAGGAGGAAAATCTATGAAAAAGAAGCCAATATTCCCCAAATTACTGTTTATTTTACAATTTTCGCTGTGCCTTGCCCTGGGGACTGCGGCTTTTCTCCTGGCAGGCCAGAACACAAAAGTCCTGGCGGCGCAGGCCGACGGAGAAGAGGATAAGAAACTCTACGAAGATGAATTCGGCGGAATCCATACGGTAAATGGGTTTGTCTACTATTTACACAAAGACGTTTACGTCTCCACTTACTCGGTACGTTATGAGGGAACTGCAGAAAGCATTGTTATCCCGGCCAGGTTCCAGGGCCTGGAAGTGAAAAGCCTCTTTTCCGAAGCCTTTTCAGACGCCCCTAATTTAAAGAGCGTCACTCTGCCGGAAAGTATGTCTGACATAGACGACGGGGCTTTTCACAATTGTAAAAATTTAGAGGAAATCCTGGTGGATGAGGACAGTCCTTTTTACACTGCGCAGAAAGGAATTTTATATGAACTTGGCGATGAGGGCGCAAAGAGACGCCTTGTGTTTTGCCCGCTGAAAAACCTGAAAGTTTTCTCAGCGCCGGAAGGATTAGAGTGGATTGACAGTTGCGCTTTTGGGGAATGCAAAGATTTACAGAGCGTCTATCTCCCCGCTTCTGTCAAGAAAATAGGCTCTGCGTTCGCCTCTGCAGACTTGCGGAATGTCTATTATGGCGCCGGCAGAGAAGAACTGGAAAATACGAAAGAGTATTATGATTTTTCGAAGACGATAGAAAAGTCTCATCTGCATTTTAATTTTGAGCCGGACGACTATGAATCTTCGCTGTTATCTGACCAAACGGCAGAGATTTCGGGGTTTTGCGGAACAGACAGCGAATTATCCATTCCGGCGGGGCTGGGGGATCATATCGTCTCATCCATTGGAACAGGGGCTTTCTCCGGCTGCCGGAGCATTGTCCACGCGGATATCCCGGACAGTGTCGTCCGTATTGGAACAGGAGCTTTCGAAGGATGCAGCGCATTGGAACGGGTCGTTGTGCCGGCAGGAGTAATTTCAGTTGGGACAGACGCTTTTGACGGATGCTCTTCTTTAAAAGAAATCTATTATGCTGGGAATGAGACGCAATGGGACAGGCTCAGTGTACAGCCTCCAGACGAGGTGAAAATTATTTATAATTGCAATCCCCACGATTTCTTCCCGGATCACTCATCAGAATCCGAGGAGAGGATTCTGTATTATACCGGAGACGGGGAGAACATCGTAATTCCTTCCTGGCTGGACGGCCGGCAGATGACAGCCATTGGGGATGGATATACGGAGCTTTTTGCCGGTTCTTCACCCAGGCGCGTTGAAATCCTGGAGGGCGTTGCCCGGATTCACAGAATTGCTTTTTCCGGCTGCGAGTCTATACAGGAGGTCACTCTTCCGGATACCTGCGTGGAAATCGGAGAGGAGGTTTTCGCGTCCTGTGTGAACCTGGAAAAAGTCACTTTCTCCCCAAACCTGGAAAAAATGGGAGAAAAGGCTTTCTATCAATGCGAAAGCCTGACGGGAGAGATTTCTTTTCCGGAAAAACTTACTTCTATTCCTGTCAGTGCTTTTGAAAACTGTGAAACATTAACCGGTATCATTTTGCCTGAAAACCTGGAGGAGATAAATTCCTATGCTTTTTCCGGCTGCAAAAGCCTTACATCCCTTTCCATTCCTAAGAGCTTGAATTATGTTGGAATAAGCGCTTTTTGGGGATGCAATTCTCTGAAAGATGTTTCTTATTCCGGCACGGGAAAGGAATGGAAGAATTTCACGGTTTCCAGCGGTTTTGTCAAAGCCGGGAACGATTGCCTGCTGAACGCCGGTTTTCATTATACAGAAGAAGATCTGGGCATTCCTTCCGGCGGCTTTACGGTTACATTCAATGCCTGGGGCATGGCAGATATTCCTGCGCAGACAATTTTGCAGTTTGGCCATGTGGAAAAACCAGAGGATCCTGTCCGCCCCGGTTATAGATTCATCGGCTGGTACCACGGAGAGGAACTGTGGGATTTTGAATTCGACAGAGTACAAGGCCACATGACGCTGGAAGCTAAGTGGGAGAATCAGGAAGAGGTCCGCCAGAACGCGAAAGGCGATTATATTGACGCAGAGGGCTTTGTTCTGATTCCCCTGGGGAAAGAACTCATTGTAAACGGCGGCGCGCCCGCTTATTCCTCTAATATCACTTATAGTTGGAAAGTTGATAAACCGGCGTTTATGCAGCTGGGGCAGAACGGAAACATGAGTATTCCCGTAAAAGGCCTTTCAGAGGGCCAATGCACTCTTACGTGCGCGGTACGAAGCGAATACTATCAGGTTCCGCCATATGGCACGGAACTGATACTCTGGGATGTGGATACGAGTTTTTACCCCTATAAATACAGGATTGTCCCTTTGATAGAGTCCCTCAAGATGGATGAAAAAGTCATTACAATGAAGCCCGGCGCTTACCATCCTCTTACGCTCACCGCCGCGCCTTCAGACAACAACTACGCGCGGACCTTGAGTGGCCTGACTTTTACTTCCTCAGATTCCTCCATAGTGTCAGTCAGCGGAGATGGAATTTTAGAAGCCAGAAAAAATGGAACAGTCACTGTTACCGCCTTTACTAAGAACGGCATGAATGGAGTCACAGGGAAAGACGTTTGCACTGTAACCGTTACGGACTCTGACGGGGAGACAAGCGAAAATCCCGGCACAAAGCCTCCGGCGTCCAATTCCGGCGGAGGGGAGACAGGCGGAAATTCCGGCACAGAGCCTCCGGCGTCCGATTCTGGCAATGGGAAAACCGACAAGGATTCTTCCGATTCCGCGTCAGGCAAAGGCGGCGGGGAAGAAAAGCCAGGTGGGGGAACAAAGGCAATTCCTGCAAAAAAGATTATTTTGAGTGCAAAACAAATTTATATGGTAAAAGGAAAGAGCGTTCGCATCGGGGCATATGTGTCTCCTTCCAATGCCACGGATGAAATCAAATGGTCTGTTTCCAATAAAAAAATCGCGGAAGTAAAGAATGGAAAAATTACTGCTAAGAAAACAGGGAAAGTATCCGTCACGGCAAAAGCGGGAAAGAAAACAGCCAGTCTGAAAGTAACTATCGTATCAAAGGCGAAAAAAGCGGCGAAAGTAACCTTAAAGAAGAAGGTTTCTATGAAGGTAAAAAGCAGCCTCCTGTTAAAAGCGTCCGTATCCCCAAAGAATGCGACAGATACGCTGATATGGAGCAGCTCTAATAAAAAGATTGTCAAAGTAGATAAATTTGGCAGAGTCACAGCCTTGAAAAAAGGAAAAGCAGCCATCCGGGTTAAGACCAGCGGCGGAAAAAAAGCTTCCTGTAATATTACCATAACCAAGTAAGGAAACAGAGGTTAGAAAGTTGATCTTTTAATCTCTCAGGGTCTAATTCCCCGCAGCTCTGTTGCGGGGAGTTGCATTTGGATCCACTGCCCGGAAGAAATACAGCGGCAAAAGTCAATATATATTTATCGTAATTCAATAAATATATATTGACTTTTGCCGCTGTTAAGTGTATGCTAACGATAGATGGAAGTTCTGGCAGATGGATGCCCATCTTGGGAAACAGAGCTGAGCACAACAGAAGTGAAACAAATCAAGCAAAAAAGAACAGGGAGGTTATAAGATGACGCAAAAAAGTTTAAGCAGATGGTTAAAAGGCGTAATCGCAGGAGTTGCAGTCTGCGGAGCCGTAATTTATTTTTATCTGGTGCCCATGTTCGGGCAGGAGGCAGTGAGAGCGAATCCGGAATTTTCCTATTGCTACGCACCCTGGCTGACGGTAATCTGGCTGTCTGCCGTTCCCTGCTATCTGGCGCTGTACTTTGGATGGAAGATTACTGTGGAAATCGGCAGGGACAATTCATTTTCCATGGAGAATGCCAAATATTTAAAACATATTTCCATGCTGGCATTATTGGACAGCGGGTATTTTTTTCTGGCAAATCTGATTTTGCTGCTTCTGAATATGAATCATCCGGGAATTTTACTGATTTCTCTGTTAGTGGAATTTGCAGGGGTGACAGTGGGGGTGACGGCGGCGGCGCTCTCCCATCTGGTGCAGAAGGCTGCCGAGATCCAGAATGAAAATGAGCTGACTATTTAGAGGCATTTATAAGAATATGGCTGTAATTCATGCATGTTTCATAAAAAATTTGCTGACAAATCATTTGAATTGCAGAACTGTAGACGATAGGAAACGGAGGAAGAGATGGCGATTATTATCAATATAGACGTAATGCTTGCCAAACGGAAAATGAGCGTGACGGAACTTTCTGAGAGAGTAGGAATCACCATGGCGAACATTTCCATTCTAAAAAACGGCAAAGCAAAAGCAATCAAAGTTGACACATTAGACAAAATCTGCAGGGCATTGGAATGCCAGCCAGGCGATATATTAGAATGGAGGGATGAAGATGGAGAAGAATAATGTATCTGTATCAGAGCCGGAAGAAAAACCTATCAATCCGGTTATGATTAATAATGTTCCGTATTTCATGGGAATATCATTGTTGTACGCAGTTTGCTTTACTGTCGCGTTTTATAAGAATTTTATTGGCATCACATTTCCTTTTATCACAGCTGCCACTTTCATTGTTTGCTGGTTGTTTTTAAAGAAAAATGAGATTGCCTGGCGCAGATCCAACTGGTGGTACGCGGCAGCGATTATGCTGCTGGGCGTCAGCACTGTGCTGACTGCCAATTGGTTTGTCATCTTTTTCAATACACTTGGCATCCTTTTGCTGATTACCGTATTTATGATCCGTCAGATGTATGATGACAGAACATGGAATTTTTGGCAGTATATCTGCAGCATGTTATTCCTGTATTTTTGCATGGTGCCTGAGGCTGCCAGCCCTTTCATTCATTTTGCAAATGAGAGGAAGAAACGTAAAAAAGAGGAAAAGAAGAATAAGAATATCAAATACATTTTGATTGGAATATTGATCGGGCTGCCGATGCTTCTAATTGTGATTGAGCTTTTAAGCAGCGCCGATCAGATTTTTTCCAGGTTTGTGGGCGACGCGTTTCATAATATGGGGAATCAGATCGTCTTTTCTCCCAATCTGTTTTTGGTTCTTTTCCTGATGGCTCTGGGGTTTTTTGGAATCTACAGTTTTTTATCCGCGCTGACCCAGAATAATATGCCGGAATGGAAAAAGAAAGAAAGCCGGCAAAATCCTGTGATCGCAATCACCTTTCTTTCCATGATAACAGCAGTGTATCTGGTGTTCTGTATGATTCAGGCAGTGTTTTTATTTACCGGGGGCAGGCTGCTTCCAAAGGGTTATACTTACTCTGAATACGCACGTCAGGGATTTTTTCAATTGCTGTTTCTGTGTCTGTTTAATCTGATTCTTGTGGTTCTGTGTCTTTCTGTTTTCCGCAAGCATAAGATTTTGAACGGGCTGCTTCTGGTATTTTCCGGATGCACATATATTATGATTGCTTCCAGCGCATTTCGCATGACCCTTTATATTTCGGCTTATCATCTGAGTTTTCTCAGAGTATTGGTGCTGTGGTTTTTGGGGATGCTGGCGGTGCTGATGGCAGGCGTGATAGTGAATATTATAAAAGGTGAATTTGAATTGTTCCGCTATTGCATGACAGTTGTTACGGTGTGTTATCTTCTGTTTTCTTTTGGGAGGGTGGATGTTTTGACAGCGTCCTATAATACGGCCCATTTGGGGGAAGATATGAGCTATGAAGATGTGGCGTATTTAACAAGTTTGTCAGCGGACGCCGTGCCAGCGTTAAGCCGCTGTGAGTTTGAACATGAGCATTCTGCCTGCAATACAGGGCCATACGGCGGTTATACCGAAGATATTTATGGAAATATTACCGGATTAACGCTGGAGCAGGATCGGGAGGGATATGTTTCCGGCTGCAGACGGTGCAAATTGGAACAGAAATTCCAGCGCGCTTTAAGTGAGGCGGAAGGCATGAACTGGCGGACATTTCATTTTTCCAGATATCAGGCGGCAAAAGCGGCCGAAAAATATTTCAGATGAATGTTTACAGATGAATATTTATCCATTATTATAAAATAAGATGAATATGCAGCCGAAACTTACAGAATTAAAGGAGAAATGTTATGATTCGCAGTGTCACAGCAAAAGAAATTACTGAAAATATCAAAGAAATGTGCATAGAAGCCAATCATTGCCTTTCCAAAGATATGGAACAATCACTGAAAAAAGCAGTATCGAAGGAAGAATCGCCTCTGGGCCGGAAAATTTTGCAGCAGCTTCAGGAAAACCTTCAGATTGCGGAAGAAGAACAGATTCCCATCTGCCAGGATACCGGGATGGCAGTGGTTTTTGCGGAAATCGGCCAGGATGTGCATGTGGAAGGAGGCTTGTTAGAAGACGCCATCAATGAAGGAGTGCGTCTTGGGTATGAGGAAGGATTTTTAAGAAAATCCGTGGTGGGGGATCCGATTCTTCGGGAAAATACCAGAGACAATACGCCGGCGGTGATCCATTATTCTATCGCGGCGGGGGATAAAGTGCGGCTGACACTGGCGCCGAAAGGATTCGGCAGTGAAAATATGAGCCGGATCTTCATGTTGAAGCCCGCCGACGGCATAGAGGGCGTGAAACACGCAATTTTAACGGCAGTCAAAGAGGCCGGACCCAATGCCTGCCCGCCTATGGTAGTGGGAGTTGGAATTGGGGGAACTTTTGAGAAATGCGCGCTTTTGGCAAAGAAAGCTTTGACAAGGCCGGCAGATGAACATGCTTTCGTTCCTTACGTGAGAGAGCTGGAAGAAGAAATGCTGGAAAAAATCAATATGCTGGGAATCGGCCCGGGAGGATTGGGAGGCACAGTCACAGCGCTTGCCGTCAATATTAATACGTATCCTACCCATATTGCGGGACTTCCGGTGGCAGTCAATATCTGCTGCCATGT
Source organism: uncultured Lachnospiraceae bacterium (assembly GCA_910584585.1). Classification (GTDB taxonomy): domain Bacteria; phylum Bacillota; class Clostridia; order Lachnospirales; family Lachnospiraceae; genus Petralouisia. Next base: position 60,948 of record CAJUBP010000023.1, read on the forward strand.
GAACCGTCATGTGGCGAGGGAGTTGTAAACTGCGTGTTATGCTTGCCGGCAAACTATCCGATGGCACGAGTGTTCATAAGTGCCTAATCTGGATAAGCAAGAAATTGTTTGTAAGTGCCTAAGGAACTGTCAAGAAATTCAGAAAGGTTTGTGTTATGGATAAATATGTCAAAACCCCTATTACTGCAGAAGTGACAAAAGATCTTCATGCAGGAGATTATGTATATCTAACCGGAACCATTTACGTGGCAAGAGATGCGGCTCATAAGCGTCTGGCAGAGTCGCTGGATGCGGCAGAGACAGAATTTTACGCGGAACTTCCCGAAGATAAGAAGAGTCATCTGCAGCAGTTTGAGAAAGAAGCGCTGCAGCAGAAACTAAGAGAGACGCTTCCTTTTCCCATTGCAGATTCCACAGTTTATTATATGGGGCCGTCGCCGGCCAGAGAAGGCCGGCCTATTGGTTCGGCAGGACCCACTACGGCAAGCCGTATGGATAAATATGCGCCAAGGCTTTTAGATTTGGGTTTGAAAGCAATGATTGGCAAGGGAAAACGAACGAAAGAAGTGATTGACGGAATGATCCGCAATCATGCTGTGTATTTTGCGGCAGTGGGGGGAGCCGGGGCTTTACTTTCCAAGTGCATTAAAAAATCAGAGCCTGTCTGCTATGAGGATTTAGGCGCAGAGGCAATTTTAAAATTGGAAGTAGAAGACTTTCCTGTTATCGTGGTGATTGATCAGAATGGGAATAATTTGTATGAAACGGCAATAGAGGAATATGCAAAGAAAATAAATAGTTAAACTTGACGAAATAGAGAATATAAAGTAAGATATTATTAAACATTTTAGACAAATAACAGGGAGGAAAAAGAAATCGGTTATGGAAAAGAAGAGTCAATCATTTCAGTTGAAGAAAATTGTCAGCCAATCCATAATTGCAGTAGGAGTAGGTGCTGTTTTACTTTTATTTTCTATTGGTACAAGTGTGTTAATGAGTCGGGTTACAGATGAAGAGTTAGAGACCACTACATATTTGAATCAGTACAGACTAGGTTCAAAGACGTTAACGTATGCGGTTCAGGCCTATGCGGCTACCGGTGATCAGCAGTATTACGATGATTACATGAGGGAATTGAACGAAGATAAGAATCGTGATGTCGCTCTGGCGGGTTTGAAGAAGAATAATGTGACGAAAGAAGAATGGGACAGCATGAATCAAATCGCTGATTTTTCCAATGGTCTGGTTCCCATTGAAGAAGAAGCCATGGAGCTTGCAGGAAAAGGTGATACAGAAGGAGCAAAAGGCCTCGTATTTGGAGAAGAGTACCGGAGCACCACGCAGCAGATTAACTCTCTGACGGATGAAGTGATTACCCATATTCAGAAAAGAATTAATGACGCAAAAGTTAAATTAAGAATATTCCAGGGTGTGGTTGAATTGTTTTATGCCCTTTCTTTTGTATACTTAATTTTGCAGATTGTAAAGATTGTAAAGTTTTCGAGAGAAGAACTGTTAGCTCCTATTGTTAAGGTTTCAGATCAGATGCTTGAATTGGCAGAAGGAGATTTTCACGCTGATTTTGATCTGGAAGAAGACAGCAGTGAAGTTGGTAAGATGGCCGGGGCTATTATTTATATGAAGAGCAGCGTTACGGCAATGATTAAAGAGATCTCAGATATTTTAGAGAGGATGGGCAGCGGAGATTATAATTTTGAGATTTGTCAGGAATATGTAGGAGAATATGGGCAGATAAAAGAATCATTTCTGAAAATCAGTGAGAAAATGCGGGAGACGCTTGGAACAATCCGGGAAGTTTCCCGGCAGATTGACAGCGGCTCGGAACAGTTATCCTGCGCTGCCGTTGACTTGGCAGAGGGAAGTCAGGAGCAGGCTGGAAAAATATCTGATTTGGTAAGCCTGATGAATGACATGTATAAGAGTATGGAACACAGCGCGAAAGAGGCGGCAGAGACGGTGGAAATTTCCACCAACGCGGGTCATGTACTGGAAGCCGGCAATGCTAAGATGCAGGAATTAAAGGAAGCAATCAGTGAGATCAGCAGTTGTTCAGAAGAAATAGGGAATATCATCAGCACCATTGAAGATATTGCTTCTCAGACGAATCTTTTGTCGCTAAATGCTGCAATTGAGGCAGCACGGGCAGGTGAAGCCGGGAAAGGGTTTGCCATTGTGGCAGATCAGGTGAAGAGTCTGGCGGATGAGTCTGCAAAGGCGGCAGGTGAGACAGACAAACTGATTGAAAGAACAGTTATGGCTGTAGATAAAGGAATTTTAATTGCGGATGAGACAGCTGTTAATATGGAAGAGATAATGTTGGGTGCAAAAGAAGCTACAGGAAGAATGGACAAGATGTCAGGCATTCTTACAGGCGACGTACAGCATATGCATCAGTTAAATGAAAATATTATGCGTATTGCGGAAATTGTAGACAGCAATTCAGCGGCTTCTCAGGAGACGGCGGCTGTGAGCCAGGAACAGAAGGCCCAGGTAGAGACCATGGTGGGTCTGATGGATAAGTTTAATGTATAGAGCAGTCACTTTTCGCGCCTATGCCAATCACCCCGCTGATTAGCATAGGTGTGAACTGCAACATAGATCAAGAAAAATTTAAAATTTATTTAAAAAAGCTATTGACAAATAAAGTTTTATTTAGTAAAATAATCAATGCGTTACGGCGCAAATGACAATTTTATAAGAGAAAATGTCAGTTCGGAGAAATACTCAAGAGGCCGAAGAGGTGCCCCTGCTAAGGGTATAGGTCGGGTGACCGGCGCGAGGGTTCGAATCCCTCTTTCTCCGTTCCATATTTTCAAAAATAAAGTTGTTATTTTTTGAAAAAAGTTATTGACAAGTGCAACAGACTGTGATAAGATATAGAAGTTGTCGCGCAAGAGAGATAACAGACAACCTTGACAACTGAACAGTGGAATAACCTTGAAAGATTCAAATGAGTTTCCGC
>CAJUBP010000024.1:0-4734 GCA_910584585.1 uncultured Lachnospiraceae bacterium
TTGTCAACGTCGATTCTCAAATCTTTGACTTCGGTCTTAAGGTTGTCAACGTCGATTCTCAAATCTTTGACCTCGGTCTTAAGGTTGTCAACATCGATTCTCAAATCTTTGACCTCAGTTTTCAAGATTTCAACATTGCTTTTTAAATCGCGGACATCGGTTTTTAAGATCTTGACATCTTCTTTTAAGGTTTGTAAATCATTTTTGACTGGCTGCAGTTCAGACTTGAACTTTTGATCCATCATAGTGGATATTGCGAGTAATAATTCGTTATCTGTCATTTGGTTTCCTCCTTAATGGGATAAATATGATTTGATTCCGAATGAACAGAACGTGTTTTTCTGGCACCAGGGCTCCTCCCAGCTTATCCAAAGGTGTTGTGGGAGTTTCAGGAACCATCAGGGCTCCTCCCAGCTTACTACTTTTTGGGTGTTCTTTTTTATTGGGCTGGGTCCCTCCTCATGGTCAAGTATATCACAGCGAAGGGGATTTGAACAGTTTTTGTTGAGAATTAATTTGATTTTTCTTTTGCCTGCCTGTTTTGTTCTTCTGGCGGGGATTCGGGGGTATTTGGGGCTGTGTCTTCTGCGGGAGCCGTGACGCCTTCCCCGGGCGCAGCAATCTCTTCCGTGGAAGAGTAAAAGGGTTTTCTGTGAAAGCGGTCCTGCCGCTTTTCTTCTCTGTCCTGCTGCATTGTTTCGGCTGGTTTCTTCAAGGAAGGCCCGAAGGCGGCGCGTTCTTCTTCAGCCCGCTGATCCAACAGCAATTGCAGATCTTTGCAGAGTTGGCGCTCTTTGGATTGTTTTTGCAGCAGCCGGCTGTTTAGGGTATCCATGCGCTGGTTCTTCTGTGCGAATTCCTCGAGGGATAATTCTTGGGATGTGCTTTTTAAAGATTCCAGTTCCTGGCGCTCAGATTCCTGATCTAAGAATCCAAAGGCATCCTGCAGGGTCTGATGGCCCTGGGTTTTGAGCAGGTGTTTCATATATTTGAGGAAACGGACGCTTTTTTGGCTGTCTGCCAAATCGTAGAAGAGGGCCTGGCTGCGCAGGGGAACTTCTGAGGCAAACAATGTTTGTCTGCCGTCCTGCCGTATTTTTTTCATGGAGGCAGGGCTGAACTGCTTTTCTTTCTCGGTGTGGAGATGAGTGCCGGGGGCTTCCAAAGCTTCCAGTGAAAATCCCTGTTGTGTCTGTCCCTGCTTTTTTTTCAGATGCAGATAGTTCAGTTTTCCATAGGAATTCTTTATGGTTTCCCTGCGACCTGTTTCCTTTGACGCACTGGTTTCCTGTTCTCTTGTTTTTCTTGACGCACTGGTTTCCTGCCGAACTCTTGCTTTCTTTGACGGGCTGTCTTCCCGGTGGAGAATTGCCTGTCCCGATTCCCAACGTTGTTTTTTCTGAGGTTCGCTAAAATAAATGCCCATGTTTCTGGATTCCTCCCGATTGAATGGTTATGAGTTATTGAGGTTTGCTCTAGAGCGTGTCTTAAAATAAATGCCCATATTCGCCGTAGTCTTTCCGGCTGAGTTTTTTTCCGCTTTTTTCCAATTCGTGGCTGAGTCCTTTCAGGATTCGTTCCATGGTAAGCAATGGCTCTGCTGCCTCGGCGGCAAGAAAACCGGCATAAATCAAAGAATTTTTGATGGCGCTGCCGGATACTTCAAATTGTTCTCCCAGAAACCGGAAATCTACTTCCTCTGAAACCGGCAGTTTTGCGGGGATCATGGACTGCCACATTTGCTGGCGCATAGAAGGGCCGGGCAGAGGGAAATCTATGATATCGCTGACTCGGCGCCGGAATGCGCCGTCGAAGTTCTGCAGATAATTGGTTGCCAGAATGCTTATGCCTTCATATTCTTCCATTTTCTGCAGTAAAAAGGCAATTTCCATATTGCTGTATTTGTCATTGGATTCCTTGATTTCCGTTCGTTTGGAAAACAGCGCGTCAGCTTCGTCAAAGAAGAGAATGGCCATGGTTTTTTCCGCTTCCCCGAAAATGCGGTTCAGCTTTTTCTCGGTTTCTCCAATGTATTTGTCCACAACGGCGGGCAGTTCCACCCGGTAGAGTTCCATGTCCAGCTCCCCGGCCATCACCTGGGCGGCCATTGTTTTGCCGGTGCCCGGCGGGCCGGCAAAAATCATGGACACGCCGTTGCCGTAAGCTGATTTCTCCAGAAATCCCCATTCTTCGTAGACCAGTTTCCGGTTACGGACGCGGTTTATAATATGAAATAATTTTTGTTTGGACAGATCCGGAAGAATCAGATCTTCCATCTGATAAACGCCGCGTATTTTTTTGGCGTACCGATCCAGGGAATGGGTGGATACGCCAAGGACAGCCTGCTTCAAATGTTCCCCGGTAATGGCTCCAATGCCTGTGCTGAGGGAGTATGATTTGGCCAGTTCCAGAATTTCCCGCATTCTGCCGGGCAGGAAATTATAGCGGCCAAGGAAATCAGCACGCACGTTGTCCTGTTCCCACTGATAGGAAAGAGTCAGTTGTTCATACAGTTCTTTGTCCTGCAATATATCCTGGGAATGGATGGTAAAAGGGAGGTATTGCCGGCGGTAAGCGCTGCTTTTTGCCAGATTCGTTTTCTCTCCCAGAAGGAAAACGGTTTCCTCTTCCGGAAGCCAGCTTAGAAGAAGAGAAAGGTCTGTCGCTTCTTCCGGGAGTTCGAACACAAACATAGCGTGATTCAGGAGGCATTCTGTCTGAATGTCCTGAAGCTGGGACTGGGATTCCAGCTGTTCTAAGGATATTACTGCCAGGTTTTTTCCAGAAGAAGCAGCAAGATAAGCGTAATTTAATTTCCGGCCGCTTCCCGCAGGGCCGTTAAGGTATACCAGCTTCGGTCCGGGAATTTCAGAAATGCGGGAAGCGATTTTTTCCCAGAGACGGATATGTTTCCCAAGATAGGGCAGGGAGTTCTCCAACTGCCCGTAATCTTCGCCTTGTTCCTGCCAGTTTCTGCCCTGGAAATCATTTGTTTGTCTCCGCCGGTTCCTGCCGTGGAAATCATCTGTTTGTCTCTGCCGGTTCCTGCCGTGGAAATCATCATTCGTTTGTTCCTGCCAGTTTCTGTTGAAAGAATCTTCTTTCAGGAAATACCAGTTCAGGCCTGGGATATGGATTGGTTCTGCCAGAATTCCTTTCAGAAAAAGGAAAATCCGGGGAACAATTCTAAGGTGTATATCGGAGGCGTTTTTATCCCATTCCCGTTCATAGAGCAAAGGGGCGGACGAGTGGAACAGTTCCTGCTGGAGGGACGGCGCTTTCGTTTCATTCTGCAGACTGTCTTTTTCTCCGGCCCAAAATAACTGCCAGATGTCAGGAGTTAGGATCTTGGATGTCAGCCCTGTATAAAGCCCAGCCGCTAACAGCAGCATTTCCGGCCATTCCAGGCGGGCGGAAAGAGCGAGGAACAGGAAAGGGGAAAAGATACCGCAGTCCGCGCTTGCGGCAGCTTTTTTTATCAAGTCGGAAAAATCTGCCTTTGGCTCTTTGCCGCTGGAAGCCAAAGGCGCGCAGATACGGTCGCCCCACAGTATTAAGTCGTTCAAAAATTCTCTGTAGCTCTGGTATTTGTTCATAAGTCCTCCTGCGACACAATTTCTTTAAAAGTTTTTTTAATCTCCAGCTCCAAATCTTCCTGATACAGTTTCAGCATCCGGTCATACTGCTGTTTGGCTTCAGATTGTCTGCCGCTTTTGTACAAACAGCTGATAAGGCGGGTCAGAATTTCTTCATTATAGGGATCTGCTTCTAACATTCTCTGGAAAAATGGTATGGCGGCGTCCGGCAGTTTCTGGGAGGCGCGCATGGCGGCTCCCGCCCGGAGTACGCTCAGGTATTTGTTTTCCAATTCTTTTGCCGTTCCGTAGGACCAAAGATAGCCGTTGTTTCCCATGTAGCTTCCAGAATAGAGGGGGATGACGCCCTCAGGATTGCTGGCACAGGCGGTTTCATCTTTGAAATAGGCAGTCAATTCCTCCAGATCAGAATCCACAAGCTGCATATTCAGGGAATATTTCTTTTTCTCATAAGAAATTAAGTCTTCAAGGCCTTCCTGCCCGAAGGACTGGCGGATGCTGTAGAGGGTGGTGTGAAACAGAGCGATGGCGCTTTTCATTCCTGCTTCCGGCCACAGCAATTCCACCAGAACTTCTCTGGAAACGCTGCTTCCCTGAAGATGGAACAAGTAGGCGAACAGTTCCCTGGCTTTTTTGGTCCGCCATTTCATTTCCTGATGTGGGGAATCAGGAAGAAAAACGGAAAAGCAGCCCATACAGTGGATTTTGATTTTGCCGGATTCTTTTGGATTTGCGGATTCCGGGTCCGGTTTTTGGGGGATCAGGCTGCAGGCGTCCGGGGTATTCCGGTAAAAAGATTGTATTTCATTTAATATCTGCTGATGCTTTGGAGTGAATCCGGGATTCCAGATACGGTTTTTCTTTAAAAAAGAATGGCCGGTGCGGGATTGTTCAATTGCTTTGCGGTAATTCCCTCCTTCCCAGGATAAAAGGGCGAGCATTTCCCAGGCAATGGCTGTCTGCAGCGTATCATATTCTGAATTCTGAATGATGCCCTTTGCGGCCTGCCCGGCAGCGGAATAATCTCCCGCCAGATAGGAGGACTTCATCTGTTCCGCCAGGAGGCAGTTTCTCAACAGAAATCCTTCTGGAATAGTATCTGTTCCCAGAATATCTGCAAAGAAAATTTTTCCTGAAT
>CAJUBP010000024.1:4834-63742 GCA_910584585.1 uncultured Lachnospiraceae bacterium
CCGGCAGTGCCTGAGTATCAGGGAAAATATGAGCAGAATCCGGCAGTGCCTGAGTATCAGGGAAAATATGAGCAGAATCCGGCAGTGCCTGAGTGTCAGGGAAAATATGAGCAGAATCCGGCTCAGAAATCAGTCCTGGAAGCACCTGCCAGGCGGCGGCCAGGAAGCTGCCCGGCGGAAAACAGATTCCTTTTTTCGTCTGTTTCGCAAGAAAAGCAGCAGCGTCTTCTAGCTGGTGGAGGCAGCAGGCGAGCTTTACCTGTTCGGCGCAGACGGATTCGGCCGTTTCGTTCCAGTTATTTTCCGGATCTTCTTCGGCCTGGGCTAAATAGGCGCCTGCCAGCTTAAGGTCGCCGGATCTGCGCTTTACCGCTGCCGCGAACAGGAGGACTTTTTTGTAATCCTTCAGACGGCCTTCTTCATAAAAAGCTTTTCCGGCCAGTTCCATCTGACCCAGAGATTCTTCTGCGCGGCCTAATGCCATCAGATATTTGCCGTAGATAAATCTGGCTTTGGGGGTCAGGGGGCAGCGGTTTGTTTCAAGAAAAGAGAACCACCGCTCCATGGTTCCGTACAGGCGTTCTTCCAACATGTGATCCCCGGAAAATTCCAGCACAGCTTGAATGATGTCAGGAGCATTGCCCCGGCAGGCGTATTCCGCTGCCTGAATCCTGTCGCCTGTTTTCAACAGGAAATAAGCGGCGCTCCGAAGCGCTTCCTGCTGTTCTTCCAGGGGAGTCTGAGACAGCAAAAACCGTTGGAAGATAGAATGGTAGCGGTACAGGCTTCTGCCGTCTCCAAGAGCCTGGACAAAGAGCATTTCGTTTACCAGATAGCAAAGCAGGCTGTCCGAGTTGTGGATTCCCGCAACTTTATTGCAGACGGAGGGGGTCATATAGTCCAAAACAGCCGTTTTTTTCAGGAAAGTCTGAAGGCTGTAAGGCAGCATTCGGTATACTTTTGTCATAAAATAATTGGAAACTTCCAGTTTTTCACAGATGTCTTGTATGGTTTCTTCGGTAACGGCTTTTTTCTGCTGGCGCAGCTGCAGCAGAATCTGCGCGATGCCCACGGGCCATCCTTCCGTAAAGTCATAGATCATGTTTGCCCAATGCATGGAACTGCCGTTGGAAGGGGGCAGAAGGGAGGCGATTTCTTCCGGCAGAAACCTCAGTTCTTCCATTCCCAGGCAGACAGCCTTTCCACTTTGGATGTATTTGTCAAAAAAGCCGGGAAGCGCGCGCTTTTCCACCAGGAACAGCCGTATTTTGGATTCCATAGTTTCTATTAATATGTCCAGCAGATTGAAAATGTCAGGATTTGTGATTTCCTGGAAATCGTCAAAAATAATGTTTAGAAAATCAATCCGCTCATCCAGCCAGATGACAAGCTGCTCCATCACAACGTCAATATTTTCCAGAAGAGGCGCGGAAACGGCAAAATCTCCGTTGGAAATTCCCAGGGCGTATTGGACGGATTTGGTAAAGTTCAGGATAAATGACATCAAATCATTGTCGGTTTCATTGATGCTGTACCAGGCGCTTTTCCCGGAAAAACTGCGCACATAGCTGGCCAGGGCCTGTGTTTTGCCGTAGCCGGCTCCGGCGTTCAGTATTACAATGTCTGCTTCTAAAGAAGAGAGAAGAGTGTCAATGGTCCGTTTCTTGTAGCCTTTATGTATGGTTGGTATCTGGATTTTGCTGTTTTCATTTTTCATTTTGCCGTATCCTTTTAAGTATCTTGTATGGGGAGTTTTCTGCTGAATTTTGCCGCAGAATCTAATTTCTCCTGATTCTATCATACTGCAAATCTGAAAAATTGCAGGGGGTTTTCCACCGATTGCGTTTTTTCGGGTACGGATCGTGTCAGTGTTTTCAGAAAAATGCGGAATTGTTTAGAATTTTGTTCAGAGGCATGTTTTATAATTTATAAACAAGACAACAGTATGTTGTTGCAGAGTGCAGTTTTTAAAAGGAAAGGAGGTAGCCGGCATTAGCGGCCAAGGCTGCTGGTGCTGGAAGATTATGGCTGAATATTTATCACCAGGCGTATATGTAGAGGAATTTGATTCAGGCGGAAAGCCCATGGAAGGCGTTGGTACAAGTACAGCCGGATTTATCGGACTTGCCGAGAGAGGCCCGGCGGAAGGAGTTCCGCAGCTTGTTACCAATTTTGCAGATTTTAAGAGGAAATTCGGCGGGTATCTTTCTGAAAATGAGTACGGGGAATACCGGTTCCTGGCATATGCGGTAGAACATTTTTTTGTAAACGGCGGTTCCCGCTGCTTTATCTCCCGCGTGGCGCCGGGGGACGCGAAACCTGCCCAGGCGAGAGTTCCGGCCCAGGACGCCGTACTTCGCATCAAGGCGAAAAATCCGGGGATGTGGGGCAACAGCATGAGTATTGTGGTAACCCCTTCCAGCAAGGCTAAAACACAGATTTTGGAAGAAATTGAAACGGCGGACGGAAAACAGTATTCCGTCAAAAGTTCCGCAGGCTTCAACGAGGGAGACGTAGTTGTATACAAGGATATGGCGAATGTGGTATACAACCGGGTAGTCAAAAGCCAGGACAATATTATTGTTTTTGAAAAAGAATTTGAACAGGATGTTGTGGACAAGAATCTGCTTCCGTCAAAAGTAATTTCCACCTGCGAATTTAATCTGGAAGTGAAATTTGACGATATCGTGGAATTTTATGAGAATTTGTCCTTCAATGTGGCAATCCCCAATTATATTGAGAAGAAGACTGCGAAATCAGATCTGATTACGGCAGAATATGTGGGGAAACCGAAGAGCGAGGCCATTGCTCCTTTTGATGAGATTGCAGGCACAGACCCGGAGAAAGCTTTCTGCGTCATTTCCTTAAAGGGCGGCAGCAACGGATCCGTATCCAATATCAGCGCGGCTGATTTTATCGGCGTGGATAAGGGCGCAGGCAAGAGAACCGGTATCCAGGCATTTCTGGACAACGACAGTGTTTCCATTATGGCGGTTCCGGGAGTGGTGGATCCGAACGTGCAGCTGATGCTGGTTGCCCATTGTGAGAATCTGGCCAGCCGGTTTGCGGTGCTGGATATGCCCAGGGACGCTAAGAAGATGGACGATATCATTGCCCACAGAGATATTGTGGACAGCAATTACGCTGCAATGTATCATCCCTGGCTGGAAGTGTTTGATCCGCTGGATAAAAAGAACATGGCGATTCCGCCTTCAGGCTCTGTGATTGGAATTTACGCCCGCAGCGATACTTCAAGAGGAGTACATAAAGCGCCGGCCAATGAGACGGTGCGGGCCTGCGTGGGGTTAGACTGCCAGTTTAACAAAGGCGAGCAGGATATCTTAAACCCCAAGGGAGTGAACCTGATCCGTTCTTTCCCGGGACAGGGCATCCGTGTCTGGGGCGCCCGTACAGCCAGCAGCGATCCAAGCTGGAAGTACATTAACGTACGCCGGCTGTTTATCTTCATTGAAGAGAGTATTAAGGCAAATACCAACTGGGCTGTGTTTGAGCCCAATGACGAAGTTTTGTGGGTGCGTGTGAAACGGACCATTGACGTATTCCTGACAGGGCTCTGGAGAAATGGGGCGCTTGCAGGATCCGCGCCGTCAGAAGCATTTTTTGTTAACTGCGGAAGAAATACCATGAGCCAGGATGACATTGACAATGGAAGACTGGTCTGCGTTATTGGTATTGCGCCGGTGAAGCCTGCTGAATTTGTAATCTTTCGGATTTCACAGAAAACAGGCGATTCCGTATAAGAATTAAGGCGCGGGAGAACATTTCTTCAAGAAATAAATAGTCAGAAAGGAGCGTTGTGAAGAGATGGCAAGTACTCCATATGGAAAATTTAGATATAAGGTGGAAATAGACGGCTTAGAGGCCGGAGGATTTTCGGAGGCGTCCGGATTTGACGCGTCAATTGATGTGATTGAATACCGGGAGGGCGATATGGTTCAGACGCCTTTAAAGCTGCCCGGATTGAAAAAATATGGGAACATCACGCTGAAACAGGGCGTTGCGGATTCCATGGTAATGTACGAATGGATGATCGCCGGCGTGGAAGGGGAAGTGGAGCGCAAGACGATTACCATTACGATATTGGATGAGACGGAAACGGCAACGGCGTCCTGGCAGGTAATCAATGCATGGCCGGCAAAATATACGGCGCCGGACTTCAACGCAACTTCTTCCGAGGTTGCGATTGAGTCCCTGGAAATCGCCCATGAGGGAATGACCAGAGTTTCCTAAAATAAGTAAAAGGCCTTATCTGGAAACAGTTTGAATTTTGGCTGTAAAGTAATTTATCATATTAGTTGCTTACAGCTCCAGCACTGCAGTGAACCATCTGTGTTTCGATACACAGCAGCCAACTCCATCTGGATTCATAAATAAAACGTTCGCTGCAGTGCTTAAGGGCTGAATCAATGTTTCGGGGCTTTCGTCTTTCTGGAACTGACAGAAAGGCAGGAGGGAGCGGCAGATGTTTGAAACAGAGTTTACTTTTGTTCTGCCCAGAGGGTATGTGGACAGGGAAGGAAATCTCCACAAAGAGGGAAAGATGCGGCTGGCTACGGCCGCGGATGAAATTATCCCGCTGCGGGACCCGAGGGTGCAGCAGAATCCCGGATATCTTGTGATTATTCTGCTGTCCCGGGTGATTACAAGCCTTGGAACCATGCCGGCAGTGGATACGAAAGTAATAGAAGGGCTGTATACGGCGGATTTAGCGTATCTGCAGGATTTGTATGAGCGGATCAACCAGGCGGAGATACCCGTCTACCGCACGGTCTGCCCCCATTGCGGGGAAGAGATTACAGTGCCTGTAAATTTTATGGAAGCCGGGCCATAAATATGTATCCGGCGGATAAAATCTATGAAGAGGCGGCGTTTATCGCCTATTATGTACACTGGAGCCGGGAGGATGTCTTGAGTCTGACACATAAGGAACGGCTCCGTTGGTGTAAGGAAATATCAGAAATAAACAGAAAAGTCAGCCATGAGCCGCCGAAAAATGATATTTTCAGGATTTAATCCGGAATTCCTGTGTATCAAAAATATGTCTGGCAGGCGGTGCGGTTTAAGAGGTGAAATACATGGCGATACAGAATAATCTTGCAAAGAGCACCAAGTTTAAGGTGATTTTAAATGGAAAGCCCCTGGGATTTTCCAAGGTGTCCAATATCTCCGCCACTATGGAATTTGAAACAGTGACAGAGGGCGGAGTGAATGACAGGGTTCATTATCTGCAGAAACCCAGACAGTCCATGGACAAGCTGATTCTGGAGTATGGGATTGCCAGCGGAGAACTTTCCCGAACCACCCTGACGGCGGGCTATGAACTGAAAAGGGGAATTATTATTATGGTAATGCCGGAAAAGGGGATGATCCCCACGGCGACGTATCAGGCCAACTGGGGCGTGGTAACCAAGTGGGAAATTGACACACTGGACGCCACAAGCAGCGGCCTGTTAATTAAGAAAGTGGAAATATCCCACAACGGATTAAATGAAACCATTAATAAGATTGGATTGTAAAGACGGTTGAGACAGTCAGATGTTAAAGTTACGAGAGCCTTTTGCACAGAAAGTACATCTTCATATCAGACAGGATATGCTTAAGCGGCTGTGGGATAAGTATGTTCCCGCTTCTTCGCCGGAGTATGAACAGATACAGCTTATTTATCTGGACGGGGAAACAGGAAGAAGGGGACGGCGCCCAGAACAGGTGCAGCTGCTCTTAAACCTGGTGATTCAAAATAAAAGGATGCAGCTGAATCTGAGCCAATCTCCGTCTCTGGCCAAATTCGGTCAAAAACAGATGGAAATCAGCCTGAAGCGGATGGAACGCTATTATGAGACACAGTTGAAAAGCTGTGATTTTACCATGTTTCGGACGGTAAAGCAGTACTTTGCGCTGTTAGAACAGGCAAAGACAGAAGAGCGCAGATACCAAAGCTGGCAGAATACCCGCCTGGCCATTGAAAAGCAAAGGGAAGAATACCGTCTGTTGTCCCTTTTTTCTGTCCGTCTGCGGGAATATTCTGCGGAATATTCCGTGAAAGCAATGCGGGCCATGGAAAAAGAACTGATCCGCTCTCTTACGGAAACAGAATACCGGCTTCTGGCAGAAGACATTATCTGGAAGGAAAGACAGGAATTTCTGGCATATTTGAAAGAATGCGATGAAGTGTGGTGCAGGAAAATATTCCGCCGTCTGGAAAAGGAAAAAAGCATCCGGCAGGTTCTGCATTCGATTCGGAAGCATTCGGCACGGGAAAATCTTGTAGAAGCAGCCGAAAGAATGGGGCAAAAAGAGTTCTGCCTGCTGTACCATCAAATCACAGAACAGACAGACACTGTCCGGCAGAAAGAAGTATGGAAGAAGAGCAGGACAGAGATGCTGCGTTTTATAGAACGGGCAGAGCCGGAAACATTATCAGAAATCTGGCTGCAGATGGAACCATCCCCGGGACAGGCGGAAAATGCTGAAACAATTGCCGCCCGGGAGAAAAATCTCCATCCGTCCGCAAAGAAATCAGTCCGGCAGATGAAACAGGCATTGTCAGAGAAAATGGAAGAACTCAGGGAACATTACCAGAGAGAAGCGCTTCAAAATGTTCAGGAACAGGCGGCTGTGATGCTGGAGAAGAAAACTTTTCAGAAAATTGCGGGTATTGTGGAGGCAGAACAGCTGATGCAAGAATTCCGGAGAACAGAATCAGCAGAATTGCAGGTGCGTCACGCCGGGAAAGAGATACACAGCTTCTTATGGAACAGCGTTTCCCCTGTGCTTGGCAGGCTGGAGCAGGAACGGACGCGTATCAGAGAAAGAATAGAACATGATCAGGCCAGGGCTTTTGAAACTTACCGGAAATTCTATCCGCAGGCATTGCCGGAGGATGGCAAGAGGCAGGAACAGGGACAAGGACTCTGGCTTGCAGAGCAGACTTTTCTCAGCCGGCACCGCCGGGAAGTAACAAGGGATGAGGTTTCAGATATCAGTGCCTGGAGTCAGATGCTTTTGGAATCTTTTCCGCCAGAGCAGGATTCACAAATAGTTGGAAAAGAGCTGCATCCGGAGGAAAAGAAAGGAGAATCCCCCATAGAGGCGGCAGAGCCAGAATTGGTACATATGATCAGACAGATCAACCGCAAGATGGAAGAGCAGAATAAAACCGGCGAGAAGGTAATATTGAGCTGGCGGGAGAGTCTTCCGGAAAATCAGGAGATTCAGAAGTTATTGGTACATGTGCAGGAATTAGAAGAGACAAAGCGAACAGAATTGATCAAATATCTGGCGGATATGATTCTGATTTTGCGTCAGGAAAACCTGTCTTGGGAGACGCATAACAGAAAGAAGTCAGATGAGGGCTTGCGTCAGGAAACGCATGACAGAAAGAAGTCAGATGAGGGCCTGCGTCAGGAAACGCGTGACAGAAAGAAGTCAGATGAGGGCCTGCGTCAGGAAACGCGTGACAGAAAGAAGTCAGATGAGGGCCTGCGTCAGGACAGGACAGAATCCTCAGAACCGGCATTGCGGATGAGTGAGGAAGAATTTGCGGAGAGAATATCCGGGATAGAAGACAGAACAATTGCGAAAGAGTTGTTAAAGGCGGAAAACAGAAGTTTTGCAGAACAGTTGCTGCGCATAGAAGACAGAACAATTGCGAAAGAGTTGTTAAAGGCGGAAAACAGAATCTTTTCTCAAAAGTTATTAAAGACAGAAAACAAAGAATTTGCGCAAGAATTGTTAAAGACGGAAAACAGAGAAATTGCGGAACAATTGCTGCAGACAGAGAACAGGGAAATTGCGGAACAATTGCTGCATGCAGAGAACAAAGGAATTGCGGAATTCCTGATACGGACAGAGAATAAGGAATTGTCAGAAAAACTGCTGCGCATAGAAAACAGAGAACTGACGGAGAATCTGCTGCGCATAGAAAACAGAGAAGTGACAGAGAACCTGCTGCGCGCAGAAAACAGAGAACTGACGGAGAACCTGCTGCGCATAGAAAACAGGGAATTGACGGAGAATCTGCTGCGCATAGAAAACAGAGAAGTGACAGAGAACCTGCTGCGCGCAGAAAACAGAGAACTGACGGAGAATCTGCTGCGCATAGAAAACAGGGAATTGACAGAGAATCTGCTGCGCATAGAAAATAGGGAAGTGACAGAGAGCCTGCTGCGCATAGAAAACAGAGTATTGGCAAGAAACCTGCTGCAGCCCCAAAACCAGAGATTCGCAGAGAAACTGTTACAGATAGAAAATAGAGAATTTACAGAGAAACTGTTACAGGTAGAAAATAGAGAATTTACAGAGAAATTGTTCCGGATAGAGAATAGAGAATTTGCAGAAAAACTGTTCCGGATAGAAAATAGAGAATTTGCGGAAAAATTGCTGCAGTCAGCAAGCAAAGAACTTGCGGAAGTGGTTTTGCCAGGCAATGAGGAGAAGATACCGGGAATCTCATACTGGAAATTGTGGGAATGGAGCGAGGCTCTGCTGGCCCATCCGGAGCATGGCCAGGATTGGGAAGATGCAGATATTCTTTCCGGCCGGCAGCAGGAGGTAGTTTTTACAGAGGAAGCCAGACAGGAAAACTTCAAAACCCAGGTGATACGCCGTCAGATTGAGATGGCGAAAGACAGGAATCATCTGCAAAGGCTGATGCGCCAGCTCAATCACAGAACAAATGCAGAATTGGTCTATAGGGACGCTCAGCTTAGAATGCCGCAGATCCAGGAGCTTTTGAGCTGCATTCGAGGGCTGGATGAAGAACAGTATGGGGTTCTTGTAAAAGAATTGTCGGAAATCACTGGAATGCAGACATCTTTCAGCGCCGGGCAGAATCCTGTTTTGCCCAAGTCTTCTCACAGCGGAAGTCTGGAAATACAGGAGATTCCGGCAGAAATTGTTCAGAAGGATATGGAAGAAGAAAAACAAATTTCCGGCACAAATTCTGTGCCTCTGGATCACAGAAAAGGAAGAGGGTATCTGGCGGCTTCATATACTGCGCTGGCACAGCGCATTCAGGAACTTGAAACGCGCAGGCGCCTGACAATCCTCAGGGATATTCAGAAAGCGGAGCAGGCGCTCGGATTGCCGGTTTTTCGAAAAAAAAATACGTATAATCTGAAGAAAAAAGAAGCTGAAAGAGAATCTTTCGGGAAAATGACGCATGAAAATTATAATAGGCAATATGCAAATATAGAAGCATATGAAGATTATAATGAAGAAAATCTCCCGTCAGGAGAAGAAATCAAAGCCCAGAGATATCTCCCGTCAGGAGAAGAAATCAGAGTTCAGGGATATCTCCCATCAGGAGAAGAAATCAGAGCCCAGGGATATCTTCCGTCAGGAGAAGAAATCAGAGCCCAGGGATATCTCCCGTCAGGAGAAGAAATCAGAGTTCAGGGATATCTCCCGTCAGGAGAAGAAATCAGAGCCCAGGGATATCTCCCGTCAGGAGAAGCGATTAGAGCCATAGAATATCCTCAGCCAGCAGAGGAAACCAATGTGATGAAATATCCTCAGGCATCAGAAGAATATGTTGACATGGGCTATCTTCAGGCGCCAGAAGAAATCAATGATATGAAATATCACCAAGCGCCAGAAGAAACCAATGCCATAGACTATTTTCAGTCAGCAGAGGAAACCAATGCCTTGCAGTATCTCCAGTCAGCAGAAGCAGCCAATCCCATGGAGTATCTTCAGATGTCAGGAAACCATGCAGCAGAATACCGCGGAAATGTTCAGCAGCCTTTCTATCCGGCACGGGAACTGGAATATACCATTCAGAAAACCAGCACATTGGAGGAAGAACAGCAGAGAACCAGAATCCGCATGGAAGAAGAAACCGCGCAAATAAAATCCGCCCAGGAACAGCTGGATAAGAAGCTGAAAGAAGTGGAGCAGCAATTGAAGAAAACAGAAAACGCAATGCAGGACAAAGAAGACGCAAAATCCTTTGCGGAACAGGTGAAAAAACAGCTCTACGAAGAACTGCATGTAGAGAAACTGCGCAGAGGCCTGGTATAAAAAGTTATCATTCTATACACAGGCAATCCTGCATTTCTGCCCGTATCCAAAAATAAAAAATAGATATCAGCAGTAAGGGGGAATATCTTTGGGACTTACAAAGGCAAAACTGGAAATAGAAAAAGAAATCGGAATCAGCGTCATAGATGTGCTTTTTAATCCATCTGAATATCAGCTGACAGACAGCGCAAATTATTCAGAAAAGAAGGTGCCGGGATTGGACGGACCCATTCTCCAATACATTTCCGGTGAGGCGACGGAACTGTCGCTGAATCTTTTCCTGGATACCTATGTGCCGAAAAAAGCGCCCTCGCTGTTTTCCTTCGGCGGTTCCAGCGGCGGCTCCACAGATGTTTCCAAAATTACAAAGAGGATTGCGGACGCGACGTCCATCGACGGAAGCCTGCACCGTCCGCCAAAAGTGACATTTAAGTGGGGCTCATTGAATTTTAAAGGAGTGGTGACCAAATTCAACCATACCTATACCATGTTTACTGAGAATGGGATGCCGGTCCGGGCCAAGGTTAGCCTGACCTTCAAATCCCTGATGTCGCCCAAAGACAAACGGCGCGCCTCGCCCTTTGAATCTCCGGACCGTACCAAGTACCGTACCATTCGCCAGGGGATTGGACTGTGGGACATTGCGGGCATGGAGTACGGCGATCCGGATCTGTGGAAAGTGATTGCCAGGGAAAACGGAATCCTGAATCCTCTGGATGTCCGTCCGGGCCAAGTGGTAAAACTGCCGGCAATCTGATGACGCAGGAAAGGTGAGAATGCTTTCCGTCAAAAACCGGGATCAGTAAAACTGCCGGTGATCTGACGGCGCAGGAAAGGAGCGTGGGCCAAAATGGCGAAAATTTCCATGGCAAGCCTGGCCGCAAAATATAATGATTTTCTGGTGCCTGCCATGAAGGTAAAGGCAGGTGGATTTGACCTGATCGGGGCAAGTGAATACGGCGTGGAATCCGTGGAACTGACTCTTTCCCAGTCTGCGGCAAGCGCGGCGGTAATTAAGCTTACCAACGTATATGATTTGGAAAAGCGCAGCTTTGTTTCTGATATCAGCGATTTTATTTTGGGGGAAATGATAGAAGTTGAGATGGGATACGGTTCCTCTCTGACCTCTTTGTTTTACGGGTACGTGGATGAGATCAATTATGAACTTTCAGAGAATCCTTCTGTCCGGGTCACGGCAGTGGACGTCCGCAGAATGATGATGGGAAGTAAGAAAAGCAATGTTTCCCATCAGGTAAAAACTTATTCTGAGGCCTTTAATGAAGTGGTAAAAACTTATAAGCCTGTGTATAAAACAAAAGATGTGGACGAGACAAAAGACAAGCTGGAAACAGACTGTATTATTCAAAACGGCAGTGATTATGATTTTATTAAGGAAGAATTGTGCAGAAAGGCCAACAGGGATTTTTTTGTCCATGCCGGAAAACTTTATTTTAAAGAAATTTCAGCAGAACTGTTTTACACCGTGGAAATGGAATGGGCCAAAGACTTTATTTCCTTTCAGCGAAGGGCGTCTTTTCAGGACGCTGTCATAAGGATTATGGGGCAGGATACGGATAAGAAGGAAGAGGTAGAGGCTGAAGTCAAGGTAAAGTCCGATGATAAGCAGAAGACGCTGGTGAAAAGCGAGACTACAGAAATGGACGCGGCCGTAGAGGACAGCAGCGACGCCAAAAAGATTGCGGATCATAAGGCGGATGAGATGAAGAAGCAGGCAAGGCAGGCCACCGGGGTGTGTATCGGCGTGCCGGAAATTCAGCCGGGCGGCCGGGTGAAAATCAAAAAGGGAGACGCCAGGCTGATTGACGGAACCTATGACATTATTGAAGTAAAACACTCCTTTACCGGGGAAGGATATCGGACGACTTTTGAAGTAGGAGGCTGGGAACGTTGAATTTTTATGATGAACTGCTGTCAGAGAAAAAAGATGATAAGACATATCCGGAAATCACAGCGCCCGGGCTTCTGAACGCCATTGTAAAAGACATTTGGGACGAGCAGCACAAGGGCATGATCAAAGTGGAATACCTGATGGGGGAAAAGAACAAAAAAACCTCCGACTGGGTCAGGGTAATGACAAACTACGGCGGAGACGGATTCGGCAATTACTGGCTGCCGGAAATCGGCACGGAAGTGCTTGTGGGATTCATTCACGGCAACATGAATATGCCGGTGGTGCTGGGATGCCTTTGGAACGGCAAAGATCAGCTGCCGGAAGGGGCGGCCGACGAAAAAAACGAAACCAAGACAGTTATCACAAAAGGCGGCCATAAAATCACCTTTACCGAAACAAAGGACAAAGAAAAGATAACGGTAAATACCCCCAAGGGTCTGGAGATTCTCCTGGACGATGAAAACGAAGCCGTCTTTGTGCAGGATCAAAAAAAGGAAAACAGCATCCATCTGGATTGCAAAAACGGAGCCATGAAACTGACCGCAAAGCAGGAAATGTCTCTGACCATCGGAACAAAAGAAGTGATGAAAGCCGACGCCGACACCGTCAAGCTTACCAGCGGCACCATTCAGCTGGACGCGCAGCAGACCTTAAAACTTTCCGGTCAGACCACCTCCGTAGAAGGCACCAGCATAAAAGTCAAAGCCGACGGAGAACTAGGCCTCCAAGCCTCCGGCGCCACCCAAATTAAAGGCAGCATGGTAAAAATTAATTAGTTATATACCAACAAGAAAGGAGCACCCCACCATGGATCAAAGAAACGCCGTAAAAGCATTTCTCGGAACCGGCTGGAAATTCCCAGTGGGAATCGACAGCGCCACCGGCAGAATCAAAATGTCCTCCAATGAAGACAGCATCCGGGAATCCATTCGGATTATCATAGGAACCAGGCAGGGAGAATTGCCCATGCACCCGGATTTCGGATGCAAAATCCAGGATTACGCCTTTGAGTCTGTGGATTATACCGCAATGTATTCCATGAAAACAGAAGTGGAACACGCCCTCATCCGCTGGGAACCCAGAATTATGGATGTTCAGGCGGAAATCAACGATGAGCAGATTGATCAGGGAGTGCTTTTGATCCATGTCAGCTATACAGTCCGGGCCACCAACAACCAGTATAATATGGTCTATCCTTTCTATATTAATGAGGGAGAATAACCAGACACGGCCTGTATCTTTCAGGCAAAAGAGAGGCAGAAGGCATCATTTTAACAGAATCGATTTTAAAACAGGAGAGGAACTGTAATGGATATTCCGCAAATGGAGAAAATCACGAAAAAGGACATCATTGATTATATGAGAAAATGCGCCAGACAGTACGTTCCGGAGTGGAGATACGATGAGGAACAGCCGGACGCCGGAACTGCGCTGGTATCCATTTTCGCGGACATGATGTACGACAATATTAAAAAATTTAATATGTCCGTGGCAGGAGATTTATTTTCTTTCTTTGACGGAGTGAACGCGAAGCTGCTTCCGGCAAGTCCGGCGGAAGGATTTGCGGTATTTGGGCTTCCGGAGGGGCTTGTCAGCCAGGCGGAGGTTCCAGCAGGGACCAGGCTGCTTGCGGATACAGAAGACGAGCAGCTTGTGTTTGAAACCCAGGAGGAAGTGCTGGTGTCTTCTTTGGAACTGCAGCGGATTTTCCTTGCGGCTCCGAAGGAAGACGCAATCTATGAAATGTTCAGCAAAAAGAAAGATCCCGTGCCCTCTTTCTTTTTATTTCAGGACGGGACACAGAATCTGCAGAGCCATCGGTTGTTTTTCTGTTTCGGACAGGAGCTTAAGATTATCAATTATGCCGATGTCCGCCTGTCTCTTGTGCCGGCAGGAGGAAAGACAGAAAAGGAACTGGAGGAAGCCCTCTTAGACATTTCCAGAATACGCTTTTTCTATGGAAAGGAAGAAGAATATCAGGAAATTGCGGATTACGCCTACCAGGACGGCGCCCTTTGCTTTCAGATTCCGGGCGGTCCCCAGGGAATTGCGCCTGTACAGGAATTGGATTCCAGTTATGTGATTTCGGCTGAAATTCTGGATGGGGGATTTTTCTCAGGAATTTATTGGAAAGAGGTTTCCCTGGGAACAGAGTGCAGAGGACAGAAGCCGGAATTTATCAATGTAAACGGTACGGATCAGGAGGTAGGGGAATTTCTGGCTTTCGGTGAGAATCCTTCCCTGTATGACGAATGCTATATTGGAAGTCAGGAAATTTTCGGAAAAACGGGGGCCAGGATTTCACTGGAATTTGATCTGGATTTTGTGAAAATTCCCATTGAGGAAATTGTGTCTGGAGTGAAAATAGCCTGGAAACGAATTATGCGGAAACAGGAATTTGTGCCGGAGGAAGAATATGATATTACCATCCGGGAAGTGATTTGGGAATATTATAACGGATTCGGCTGGAAACGTCTGGCGGCTTCTTCCCAGTATCAGGATATTTTTTCCGTGGAGGAAGGCCTTAGAGGCGTCCGCCGGCGGATGGAATTCACCTGTCCGGAGGATATTCAGCCTGCGCTGGTGAATTCAGCGGAGAATTACTGCATCCGCGCCAGAATCATACGGATGAACAATGCTTATAAGACAAAAGGCGCTTATATCGCGCCTGTGATGGGGAATTTTTCCTTGGGCTACAGTTATATGGAGACGCCGCTGCGTCCTTTCAGGATGATTCAGCAGAGCAATATGGAACGAAGAGAATATGACAGAGAGGAAATGGAGGCGAAAGGCTTCGGGTTTCCGGCGTGCAGGGCGAGAACAGAAGCACAGAGGACCTGCTATTTCGGATTTGACCAGCCGCCGGTGGGAGGTCCGCTTAAATTTCTGTTTGTGATGCATGACACGGTAAAGGGAGATTTGTCCGGAATGAAATGGGAATATCTGTCTTTGGAGGGATGGAAAGAAATGCATCCTGCAGACGGCACCGAAGGATTTGCCCACACGGGCCTGATCTCATGGTACGGCCGCAAAGACAGCAGCCATAAGAAGATGTTCGGGGAGGATTTGTACTGGATCCGCATTCAGGAAGGAAGCGGGCAGGAAACAGAAAATAATAGAGGAAATTGTCCGAAAATTGAAGGAATTTATTCCAACGCCACCAGCATTCTGGGGGTTGAAACCTTAGAAGAGTTCTATGGGATTGAGCCCCGGGCCGAAGAAAAACAGATACAGCTTTCTTATCCGGATATTTCAAGCCTGGAAGTCCGGGTGCTGGAGCCGGGGGATTACGCCGGCGGCTCCGACAGGCAATGGGCCTTGTGGACAGAGACGGAAGAGCTTTCAGAGGACAGCGGCAGGCGGAGAGAATTCGCGGCGGACAGGCGGACAGGAAAGCTGTCCTTTCCCAAATATATGGACGCCGGGGGAAGGAATGAGCAGGAGGAAATTGAGGTTCATGTAAGATACAGCCACAGCCAGGGAGCAAAAGGAAATCTGGCGGCCGGGGAAGTGGGGAGGCTGGATCGGACGGTGGGATTTATCAACAGCGTATTTAATCCCATGGCCACCGTGTGCGGGCTGCCGGAAGAATCAGTGATGGAAGCAGTGGAGCGAAACGCAGGGCTTTTGCGCCATGGCAGACGGTGTGTTTCTGCGGAAGATTATGAAGATATGGCCAAAGAAGCCGCCAGGGATATCAGCAAGGCCTCCTGTTTTCCCGGCCGTGATGAAGGGGGCAGGCCTCAGCCGGGAGCGGTGACTCTGGTTGTGCTTCCCGGGGATTACGGAGAGAGCTTCTATAGCTTTGAGCGGACAAGGAAGAAGATATACGCTTT
This sequence comes from uncultured Lachnospiraceae bacterium, assembly GCA_910584585.1. Lineage (GTDB taxonomy): Bacteria > Bacillota > Clostridia > Lachnospirales > Lachnospiraceae > Petralouisia. The sequence goes on from CAJUBP010000024.1 coordinate 20,624, forward strand.
CCTGGCGGAGCATATGGACGAAAATATTTTAAATCGGGGGCGGTTCCATATTATAATGCCGGAACTGATCCGGCTGGATGTAAAAGTAGTGTTGGAGCTGACCCGGGAAAAAGAGATTTTTGCCGCCGTCAAGCGGGTGCGGGAGGAACTGGAGCGGTTCTTAAATCCTCTGTACGGCAATTTTTACGGGAACGGCTGGGAGATTGGAACGCTTCCGGACAAAAATCAGATTACCCACGCTCTGAAAAAAGTGGAGGGCGTAAAGTATATCAGCCAGCTTTCCCTGCGGAGGTACCGAAGCGGGCGGTTTGGGGAATATGAAGTGAATGAGGAACGGCTGCTGCCATTTTACCGGCTGCCCAAAAGCGGCTTTCATGAAGTGATTGCAGAGCCCTGACAGAATCTGACAAAGGAGCGCAGGCCATGTTCTATAATTTGAATCTGGATGATAAATCTTATCAGGAAATAGAAGCGGACGCGGTATTTCAAATCCCTGGGGAATGTCCCGACTGGACCAATTATAACCAGTCGGATCCAGGCATTATGCTGCTTGGGCTTCTCTCCTGGCTCAAAGAGATCCAACAATACCATATCAGCCAGCTTTGCGGCTGGAAACGGCAGAAATATCTGAAATTGTTCGGCGTTTCCATGGAATGCGCCAGGCCGGCCTTAGGAGCGGTCAGCGTAGAGCTTCCCGCCGGGAGGAACGGACGTGAGACGCCGCTGTTAAAAGGCACCAGGTTTTTTGCGGATGATATGGCCTTTGAGACGGTGAGAAAAGAATGGCCTTATCCTATACACCTGATGGGCGCTTATCTTTTGTCCGGGGAACTGTTGGATAAATATGTGAATATCGGAAATGATTTGGAGAAACAGATGCGCCTGCATCCTTTCGGAGAATTCCCCATACAGGGAAATTGCTGTTACTTTATTATGGATCGGGCCTTTTGCCCCAAAAGCCGGACTACAGTGACTTTTGATATCCGCACCGATTATGAGGTCAGCCGCAATCCCATCGGAGAGGATTTTATTCCGCTGGCAGAGCTGAAATGGGAATATCAGTCAGAGGAAGGATGGCAGGAGCTTTTGGTAGAGTTTGATACCACTTACGCGTTTCTGCAGAGCGGAAGAATCGGGTTTTATCTGCCGGGGGAGATGGCGGAGGATGAAACCTACGGGGCGTTCCAGATCCGCGTAACTTTGACAGAAAATAATTATGATGTAGCGCCTTTGATACAGAATATTTATTTTAACGAGATAGAAGTAAGGCAGCAGTATTCTTACTGTGACTATGAGGATTATGAACTGGAGATTTCTGATACGTCTCAGATGCTCTCGATTACCAGCGGTATGTATTTGGCGAAAAACGGACAGACAGAGCTTTATCTGGAGCGGGACGGAGGTTGGATTCCCGCCCGGATTATCCGAAAAGAAGAGACGAAAGAGGGAGACTGCCTGCTGTTTTTCGCAAAGCCGGTCTGGGCCAGGGGCAGGCTTGCCTGCCGTCTGGCTGCCTATGAAGACGACTTTCTGGAAAAGAGAGAGCTTGGCACAGGAAGGGGCTACGCCAATCAGGAATACCCGCTGGACATGGAGGGGATTGTCTGTGATGAATTTGAGCTGATGGTTTGCGACCGGCGGGACGGGAGATTCTATCCGTTCCGGCGGGTCAGCGATTTTGACAACTGCGCGCCGGAGGACGCGGTCTATGTGCTGGAGCCGGAAGAAAACAGGCTGCGGTTCGGCAGCTGCGAAAACGGGATGGCGCCGGACGGGGAAATCCGCCTTTTGCGCCTTAAGGTAAGCCAGGGAAAATCAGGCAATATCAAGGCCGGGAAAATCCGGGAATGCCAGGCGTATCCGGATTTGCTGGTAAGGCAGTACGAAAGCGCGAAAAAAGGCCGGGACAATGAAACGGTAGAGGAATGTTTTGAGCGTCTGCGCCGGGAGCTAAAATCGATTAATCGGGGCGTAACTTCTTCTGATTATGAGGAATTGATCCGTCAGACTCCGGGGCTGCTGATTTTGGACAGCAAAGTGGTGGCGCCGGCGGAAGGGACCGACCCGAATCAGGTGCCGGAAAATGAGATTTCCATTGTAGTGCGGCCCTTAAGCTATCGAAAGAGGGACAATTGTTTAAATGAGAAATACCGCCAGAATTTAGAACAGATGCTTCGGAAACGAAAGATGATAGGGACATCGGTAAAACTGCTGAATCCGGAATATGTGGGGATTTCCGTTTTTGCGGAGATTGTGATCCGGCCCCAGTTTACAGACGCGGAGCTTATGATTGAAGAGGCTGCGCAAAGCTTTCTGGATGAGACTTCCTGGGAGATCGGCAGGCCGGTTTCCAGCAGTGAAATTTATGGAATGATTGATATGCTGCCCTGTGTGCAGCAGGTAAGATCCCTGTCGGTGGAGGCCAGGGGACGGGGCTTTCGGCATCTGGTAAACGGAGATGTGAAGCTTCCGCCCAATGGGCTGCCTTTTTTGAAAGAAATGGATTTCAGAATTTTTACAGCGGGAGAGAACTGGTAAGCCCAGGCAAAGAGGTGATCGCATGGATCAGTTGAGATATTTTGTATTTAATAAGAAAAAAGATTATGAGTCCGGATACCGGAAAGATATAAGGATTACAAAACAGGGACTTGCGCTGGAAGAAGGGGCGGAGGACAGCGGAATTTTTATTTCCAGACTGTTAGACAGCGGAGAAGAGGGAAACCAGTGGCACCGGGCGGTGATTGAGAGCGAGGGTTACGGGGATGACTCCATCCGGTTTTATTTTTACTGCAGCGATGACTCCCAGGTATCGGCGGAGGGCAGGACATGCCCCTGGGAGGAAGTGATTGGAGACAGGGAGATATCTCTGGAGAAAAAGCATCAGATGATGGAACCCTTTCTGGTTCACGTTGCGGCAAACCCTCAGGATATTATGCTGTACCATGCCAGAGGAAGATACCTCTGGATGGAGATTCAGCTCTTTTGCCAGGCGGGATTTCTTCCTGAAATCCATCATATGAAGCTGTACGCGGGAAACCGCAGTTTTTTGTCCTATCTTCCCATGATTTATCAGACTGGGGGCAGAGAGGATTTTCTGGGAAGGTTTCTGGGGATGTTCGAAGCAGTGTATCAGGATCTGGAGGAACGGATCGCAGGCTCCGCCAGACAGTTGGATCCGATGGCGGCAGATCCGGAATTCCTGCGGTGGCTGGCCAAATGGGTGGGAATTTCCAATGGGCATCTGTGGCAGGAGGAACGGTTAAGGATTTTGCTGGAAGGAATCGTGAAGAAAAATCTGATTCGGGGAACCAGAGAATATATGGAACATATGATAGGCACATTTACCGGAGAGCGGCCGTTTTTCCTGGAATATGGGGAAATCGAACAATACCGGGGAAATGACAGGGCGTACCAGAGCCTGATACAGTCTTATGCCCACGGGCCTTATGAGGTAAACGTGCTGGTGCGGGAGCAGGCGGTGCCCTCCCTGCGGGAACAATATGCGCTGAAGAAAATGATAGAAGACATTCAGCCGGCTCATATCCGAATGCACCTGATCATTCTTCGGCCGGGAATTTATCTGGGGCAGAATGTGTATGCAGGCGTAAACAGTATGCTGGTAGCTTATGAACACGCGAATTTAAACGGTGTAGCTGCAATTCCGTCTATGGTGGGCATGGCAGAAACCGGGGCAGAGGAGGAAAAGAAAGATGAAGAATTTGAAAAGCTTTCCATTTGAGAGGAACCGGTATTTTTATGGGAAGCTGTTGTCTGTGGAAGATTTTGAGACAGAGCAGAAATATTTTAACGACAAGCGCAGAACCATTAACCGTTTCCTGTTTGGCTCCGGGGTGGTCTGCGGCCTTGGCGTAGTGGAAGTGGACGACGAGAGCATTTCTGTGGAGCGGGGGCTGGCGCTGGATTTCGCCGGACGGGAAATTGTGCTGGATGAACCGGCAGTGCGCAAAATTTCGGAGCTGGAGGGCTACGGAGACGGGCAGGAAGAAGGCTTTTATTACCTCTGTCTGGAATATCAGGAAGAGGCTGCGGAACTGATGCACAACGTCACAGGAATGGCAGGCAGAAACAGCAGTGAATTCAACAAATATAAAGAGGGCTACCGCCTGTTTGTGACCCAGGAAGAGCCGGAACGGGAGATATTTTCCCCTTCCAGGCTCTATGAGGAACCCCAGACAGTCTGGAAAGGGCAGGGCGTCACCATCCGCCAGGTACTGCCCAGGTTTCTGGAGATGGGAAAAGACACTGCTCTGCGGATTGAGATAGAGCATGCCGGTCAGCAGGAATTTTCCTTCGGGTATGAATTGGAACTGTCCTTTCTTACCAATGGGGAAGGCAACCGCGTGCGGGTGGAATTTACAGAGTCCGAGCCTGGAAAAGGGCGGAAACGCCAGATAGAGATTCCCTTGAAGACAGCCTGCGTCCAGAATGTGGAGGCCCAGGCGGCTCTGGTCAAAGACAGCTTCAAACTGCAGATCGGCGGCCGGGAATATTGTGAGGCCCAACCCTGCGTCAGCCGGGCGTCCGTGAATGATTTGGATGATTACGCGTCCCTGCAGGCGGAGTATTACAAAACAGCCATGGATTATATTGTGGGAAATACCTTTCAGCAGGGGATTTACCTGGCCAGGATCCATGTGGTGCGGGCTGCGGACGTATGCCTGATTGAGCGGGTGGAGCCTCTGCCCTTTGACCAGAAAATTATGCATACGGAGATTTCCACTGCCGTAATCGGCAGGCTGGTGGAGGATGTGAGGAAACTAAAGGACGCCAGGCTGATGGAGACGGAAATGCAGAAAGAAAAAGAAGAGGAAAAGCCCCTTAGGGCCGCCTATGGTGAGACAGTTTTTGAAATCGGTCATACGCGTCCGGGAGAAGTGCTGTATTCCGATGAAATTGTCCACGGTCTGGGATTCGGCCCGGTGACCATTGAACTTGGATATGAGGTGGAGCATGGGTTTGCGGAGGACGGACAGGTAATGTTCGGAGACGCTTCCATGTTCCAGGGGCAAAATGGTTTTGCGGCGTCTCTGGGGGCGAGGCTGATGCCTTCCGAGGGAACCTTTGAGATCGGATTGAAGGTTTTAAAAAATGACAGCGCAAAACAGGTGCGGGTTCACTGGACGGCGCTGCGCAATGAAATCCGCAAACCGGTGTCCATCCGGAAAAAGCGTATTTTCATCCAGCCGGATAATCCCAACGTGTTTGCGGGAGACAGTGTGGTATTCACCGCTGTATTAGAAGGCTTCACCGATGAACGGCTGAACTGGGGCGTGAAAGATCGGGACGGCGGCTCCATTGACAAAAATGGAAAATATACGGCGCCGCAGACGGAGGGCATTTTCCAGATTACGGTGTCCAGTATGGCGTATCCGGAGGTGCAGGCTTCCACTTTTGTGGTGGTGCGTGAGAAAGAGTGATGGAAATGGTAATTAAGTTTCAGGAGAAACAGTATGAGCTGATTTCAAAAATCAAGACCACAGGCTCCGGCGCCATTGATCTGTACGCGGCGGCGGACGCCGGGGCGGAAGGCGTGAAATATACGGTGGCCTGTGTCAATGATATGGAACTGGCCAGGCGGCTTGTGCCGGTTACCACCAAGGCAAATATCAATTATACGTTTAAAGATCTGCACGCAAGCTTTAACGCGGATGGCAAATATTACATTATTTTCAGCCATGCCAGCGGGAAGACGCTGCAGCAGGCCATTGAGCGGGGAAATTATCGTCTGCAGGAGCGGCTGCTGCTGATGAAAAATATTTTTGCGCAGATTTTTCTTTTGAATATGCCGGAATGTTTTCTCTATGAAATATTGCGGAAGGACAATATTGTGGTGGACGAGGCTTTGGGCATCCGGTTCAACTACTTTTTTACGGAAGTGGATTATTACTGGAAAGTGCAGGAAAAGGACTGTATCAGCCGGGTCAGCGGACTGGTGCAGGAGCTGTTTGCCAAAGAGCTGGAGCAGAAAAGCTCCCGGGAGCTGATGAAGTTTGCCCGGGATGTGGAGGAGGGGCGGTTTGCCTATCTGTGGGACTGCTATGTGGCCTATGACAATATTTATGAGTCTGTGCTTACAAAAAGCGAGCGGGAAGAATTAAGGCCGGGGCGGATCTGGTGGCGGGCCTGGGAGGGGCTTAAGAAGATTTTCCCTAAGATTCGGGCGGTGCTGGCGGCTGCGCTGATTCTGTCGGCGGCTATTTATCTGCTGCTGACCCTGCCCAACCCGGTGCTGTCGGATAACGGAATTACGTTCCGTCAAATCGGGACATTGGAGATTCAGGAGCAGAAGAAGTGAGAAATCAGAGTTTTGACAGGAGGGATGAAGCATGCGGGGCGGACTGATAGGGCGTACAGCCCGTAGGCTGTCGCATATTTTAATGGCGCCGGTTCAGGTGGTATATCGCAAGGCCAAGAGGATGGTCAGTCCGGAATCTTTTTCCTCGAAGGTGTTAAGCGATGTCCGCAAGGGGATCAACCAGAAGAAAAAGAAAAAAGAGCGGACCATCCAGGATTATTTTTCCCTGGGCCGTTATTATGTGCTGAAAAGGTTTGTCTATGTTATCATGCTTGCGGCGGTCGTTCTTCCGGTGCTGTATCTAAAGCTGCTGCACCCGATTCTGATCTCGCAGTTTTTTACAAAAACCATGGTGATTAATTCTCCAGAGATGATAGGCTACAGCGGCAAGGTGGAACTGTTGGAGAGCGAGGGCGGGACACTGCTCTTTAAGGGGGAGATGGAAGAGGGAAGAATTAATGGAAAAGGACAGCTCTACACTTACCAGGGCGCGCTGCTCTATGAGGGGAATTTTGAGATGGAAGCTTACTCGGGGGAGGGGGAATTGTATTATGAGAATACCGATACGCTCTGTTATAAAGGCACTTTTTTATTAAATCAGTATGACGGCCAGGGGAGGCTGTACGATGAGGAAGGAAATCTGGTTTATAAGGGAGACTTTAAAAACGGGCTTTACGAAGGAAACGGCACGCTGTATTTTGCGGACGGCCAGGAAGAATATGTGGGAATGTTTGCCAGCGGGGAGCCGGAAGGCAAGGGAACCCTGTATGACGAAGAGGGGAATGTGGTTGCCCAGGGAACTTTTGAGAACGGAGAACCGGCCCTGCAGCAAGTTGCGTTAACTGATGAAGCGGGAAATGTCCTTTATGAGGGAACCGTGAATTCTGAAGGAGAATATGAGGGAGAAGGGACACTTTATGAAGACGGGGAACCGGTGTATGACGGCGGCTTTGTGGGCGGTGAGAAGGAAGGCGCCGGAACAGAATTTGACGCGGAGAGCAATACGGTATACGAAGGGGATTTTGTAAACGGCAAGAAAGAGGGGGATGGAAAGGTCTACGCAGCCAACGAAACAGCGGACGCAGGGAAAGAAGCAGGCGCTGAGGATACGGAAGGAACCGCCGGCGGGGACGCTGGCGTAACAACGGATGTAAACGGGGCTTCCGGGAAAGGAGCCCAAAACGCAGGAGCGGACGGAAGCGGAACTGGAGGAAGCGGAGAGACAGGAGACGCGGGAGGCGGAACTGGAGGAAACGGAGAAACCGGAAGCGGAGAAACTGGAGCCGGAGGAAGCGGAACTGGAGGAAACGGAGAAACCGGAGCCGGGGGAAGCGGAACTGGAGGAAACGGAGAAACCGGGAGCGCAGGAAGCGGAGAAAACGGAGGCGGAGAAAACGGAGCCGGAAGTACAGGAACATCAGGAGCTGGAACGGATGGAAACATGGGAGGCGGAAATTCCGGGGCCGGCGGTGGAAATACGGGAAGCGGAAGTTCCGGGGCCGGCGGTGGAAATACGGGAAGCGCTGGTTCAGGTTCTACGGCAAATGAAAGCGGGAGCGGACAGGAGCCGGAAAGTTCTAAAGATGGAAGTTCTGGGACAGAAAGCGGAAATGCAGGAAGCGGAAGTTCCGGAACTGGCAGTGGAAATACAGGAAGCGGAAAATCCGGAACCAGCAGTGGAAATACAGGAAGCGGAAAATCCGGAACCAGCGGTGGAAATACAGGAAACGGAAAATCCGGAACCAGCAGTGGAAATACAGGAAGCGGAAATGCAGGAGGCGGAAGTTCCGGAGCCGGCGGCGGAACAACTGGGAAGAACAGCGCGGCAGCGGGAAGCGGAAGCGCTGGAACTGGCAGCGGAAATGCAGAAGGCGGAGGCGCCGGGAGCAGCGGCGGAACCTCCGAGACTGGAACGGCTTCTGAAAATAGAGAGAATTCAGGAACCGGCACAGGTTCTGAAAATGGGGCCGATACGGGAAGTGAAAATTCTGCCGGAGCCGGCGAGGGAACCGGGAATACCGGAGGAAGCGGAGCCGGGAATACCGGAGGAAGCGGAACCGGGAATACCGGAGGAAGCGGAGCCGGCGAGGGAACTGGGAATACCGGAGGAAGCGGAGCCGGCGAGGGAACTGGGAATACCGGAGGAAGCGGAACCGGCGAAGGGACTGAAAATGCTGGAGGAAGCGGCGAAGGGACTGAAAATACTGGAAACGGAAGCAGCGAAGGAACTGAAAACGCTGGAGGAAGCGGAAGCAGCGAAGGAACTGAAAACGGAGAAGGAAGTGAAACCGGAGAAGGAACTGAAAACGCTGAAGGAAGCGGAACCGCCGAAGGAACTGAAACCAGCGAAGGCGCCGGAACCGGCTCAGATTCAGAAGAGCAATCCGGCGCACCGGACGCGGAAGAACCGGAAGAGGAAGAAATATCCCCGGGGGAAATTTTAGAGGCCAAAAAGGGCGAACTTCTCTACGAGGGAAGCTTTATCGGCGGAGAAAAAGAAGGCGCCGGAACCGATTACGATTCGGAAGGCAGGATACTGTACGACGGAGAATATACCGCCGGCGAATACGGCGGCAAAGGAAAACTCTACGAGAACGGCAGGCTGCTGTATGAAGGCGGATTTCTGGAAAACCTATACGAAGGCGAAGGCAGGCTCTATGAGGGAGAAAATCTGATCTATGAGGGAGCTTTCGCGAAAGGAAAACAGGAGGGACTTGGAAAAGCATATGACGCCAATGAAAATCTGATTTATGAGGGCAGTTTTAAATCAGACGCGTACGAAGGCGAAGGCAAGCTGTATGATCCTGAGAAAGGAATTATTGTCTATGAAGGCAGCTTTGTGAAAGGGCTGTATCAGGGGGCGGGAAAGCTGACGGACGCGGCTACAGAAAATCTCTTGTATGACGGAGAATTCTACAGAGGCCAGTACAGCGGCCAGGGAAAGCTCTACCATACCGGAACCGGAAATCTGATTTACGACGGTGAATTCTTAAAAGGAAGGTATTACGGTTCCGGAAAGCTCTGGGATGAAAACGGAAATCTGCTCTATAAAGGCGATTTTATCAACGGAACTTATTATGGCCGGGGCGCCCGCTATGAGGCTTCCACCGGCAGAATCTTAGAAGCCGGCCAGTGGAAAAACGGCGTTTTAACCCAGTCTGAGTCCATTTTGAATTTTACAGAAGAAGACGACGAGGATGAGGAAGATGAAGGGCCGCTGACTCAGACAGATCAGACGGAGGCAGCCGGACCGGAATAAAATTTTTGCGCAGGCGCGGGTCAAAAGGCCATAGCTGCTGATACAGGAGGAATGCTTATGTCAGATTATACCAAAATCGCGGATACGGGAAACGGAATTCTGTCATTGTTAAAAGAAGCCCTGATCCCGGAGCTTTTAAACAGTCCGGATCAGATTGGCCTCTGTTCGCCGGAGGATCACGGAGACTTCGCGGTGGGGGTCTGGCTGTATGATATCAGGGAGGATAATTCCATCCAGGCCCATGAGATGACCAGCATCGGAAGAAACGCCCAGCGTTATCCCTCCGTTTATCTGCAGCTTCACTACATGATCACCCTCTATCTGCAGAGCGATTTAAAATACCGGGCAGTTCAGGAACATCAGATATTTGGAAAAATTATCCGGGCATTGCGGGATCACGCGGCTTTAGATCCGGACAGTTTCCTGCCGGCGGAAAGCTCAGCCGGAGCGAATATCCGCATTCAGATGCAGGATTTAGAGGTGGAAGAGAAAGTCCGGCTGTGGACAGCGCCCAATACGGCTTACCGGACATCCTTGTTCTACAGCGCGGGGCCTGTGGAAATCCAGTCTGCAAGAACGAAGTCGGTAAAGAGGGTAACGGAAATCGATTACCGTTTTACCGGAAAGGAGACGTAATATGGTATGGCAGGAAACGAAGATACGGCTGTCTAAGGCAGTTCTTCTGCGGGACGCGTTTACCGGAGAACCGGTATCTTCCGGCATTCGAATTCATCTTCCTTTCGGCGGAAAAATGGAGAAAAAAGGCGGAGGATATTTCCTGTTTCTGGATATAAATCTGCCGGAATTTGAAGTGGAAATGGAATCACCCATTTATCAATTCCAAACAATCACCCTGAAATCCGACGGGGGAGCCGATGTGGAAGAAGTGCTGCTGCACCCGTCCCCGGCTTATCCCCGACAGGCGGCCTGCACTGCAGTCAGAGGCAGGGCAGAAACGCCCGGAAGCGTATTGCGGTTTCATATGGAACAGGAAGCGGAGGGCTGCCGGCTGTTGGAAGATTATAACAAGGGGGAACAGAAGATTTCCTTTTATCTGAAAGGAAGGCTCCAAAACACTCTCTGGTATATCCGGAGGAAACAGGAAGCCCTGGGGGTTTATCTTGCGTTAAAGGATATCACAAGAGATACCGGCGTTTATCCATTAAAGGAGCCTTTGGCGGAATCCTACGCAATCAAAGATACGCTGATTTATCCGGCCTGGGAGAGCGCTGCGGACGAGAAGGGGGAATTTTATCTGCTGCTTCCGAAGATTGCCCAGGAAAAATGCCTGCTGTATTATTCCTGCCAGGATCAGGGGGAGGAAATAGTAAGAACAGCAGAGATTTTTCAGGGACGAGAGAATGATATTTCGAAGGAGGATTGAGAAATGGGATTATGTGTGACGGGAGGAGCGGCCATGACATGTTCTTTCGGCATGGCGCCCTCGGTACTGAATGTTTTGCCTGCGGCACAGGTTATGTCGGCAATGCCGCTGGCTTGTATTGCGGATACAATACCTTTTACGAACATTGCGCCCTTTGGCATGTGTCAGAGCATGGCGAATCCTGCGGTAGCCGCGGCCACGGCTGCAGCCATGGGAGTGCTTACGCCGATGCCTTGTACGCCGGTACCGGCAGGACCCTGGACGCCGGGAGTGCCCCAGGTGCTGGTAGGGGGCAAACCGGCAGTAAATGATACCTGTAAGCTGACCTGCTCCTACGGGGGGATGATACAGTTTACCAATTCGGGCTGTCCTACGGTGCAGCTATAAGGACCAGTTCCTGTTGTAGGAAATGATACAGTTTACCAATTCGGGCTGTCCTACGGTGCAGCTATAAAGGGCGGAAGCAGATTCTGAGGAAAAAGATATGAATAAAAAAAGTTTGTATGGCATGTCCTGCATTGCAGCGGCGGCAATCCTTGCGTTTTTGGCGGTTACTTGGTACGGGAGAACCATTCAATTGAATTACATCGAACAGATTCATTTACAGGATGGATACCTGTATTATGTGGATCGCGGGAAAAGTGAAGATTTGAATATTATCCGTTCAAATCCGGAAGGAAAGCAGGGGGACGTGATTGTCTGCAAAAAGCATGACAAAGAGAAATACCGGATGATCAGCCAGATTTTTTTTGACGATGAGGGAAAGACATATGTGCTTCTGAAAGAAATCAATGTGGAGTCATGGACCGGAATCAGCTGCAGAGTGTATCAGTGCGATTTTGAGCGGGGGAGGCTGGAAGAGACAGCGTACGATTTGACCGAAGACGCTGGGGAATACAGCCAGATTTCAATTCAGCATATCCGAAAAGATCAGCTCTATTATGTGGGGATCCCTGATTCCGAAAAAAAGGCGAAAACGGCAGGCCTGTTTTCCCTGGATCAGGAAGGGAACAAAGAAACGCTGGAGGAAATTTCCCTGGAATATCCCTATTTAAACACGCAGTTTTTCTTAAGCGGAGACGGGATTTTGCTGTGGACAGATTACGCAGGGGCAGTTCACGCAAAAGAACTGGGAACCGAAGAAGAAATCAAGATAAAAGGGATTACCGGGAAAGCGGGGAGGTTCAAAAGTCTTTCCGATGACGGAACCGGAGCCTATGTGCTGGATTATAAGAAGAAATGCATCCGCTACATAGATTTGGAAGAGAGAAGTTCAAAAGTCGTATTTTCCCAAAAAGAGATTCGAAAGAATGATCCCGATTTCAGTTTCCAGAATTTCCAGAGCCCGGACTGCACTCCCACTGGTTTTTGCGCCGGAGTGGAGGATGAGGAAGGAATGGTTTCCATCTGCTCTTATCAAAATGGAAAGCATCTGGATATTGAAGAGATTTCTCTGACTCTGCCTGCGGTTCTGCACCGGACGGCATGGATTTGCGGCGGGATTGGGCTTTTGGCGGTGGTTTTATGTCTGTATTGGCTGGCCCGGGTAAAATATCACTTCCAGACAATTTTAGTCCGGCTCTGCCTGGTGTTTCTTCTGGGGCTTCTGGTGATGGACAGTTTTCTGGAGCATTGGATTGGGCAGAGTATGCGGGAGCAGCTGGGAGGCAACCAGACCTTTGCGCTGTCCGCGCTGGGCAAGGTGCTGAAAGAAGATATTACACATAACATTGAAGAGGACGCGGGAAAATTTCCTTCCGGAGACCGCGCGCTGATGCTGAGCCACCGCAGCATGGAGAATGAGAAAGGCGTTGGAGAGCTTTGCATGTATGTTTACAGCATTTTCCATTCTGACGAAGAGGGAAAATTGTATGTCAGCGAATCCATGTCTGAATACTGCGGCGTTCCGGTGGAATGGGCGTACCCCGCAGACATGCTGGAAGGGATTTATCAGGCCTTTGATTCCGGCAGGATTGTAAATATGACCGACGAAGACAGAACCGGAAAGCGGAATAACCAGTTTATTCCTCTTGTGCTGGAGGATGGGACAAAATACGGCGTCCTTGCCGTTTCGGTGGACGGAAACATCCAGGATTACCAGGTGTGGTATTACCAATGGAACCTGAAAAATGTATCCTCCGCGCTGCTGCTGGCTTTGACGGCGGCCTTGCTGGTGATTCTCTATATTTTCCTGCGGCCCTTAAAGTCTTTGAAAGAATGCGCCGGAAAACTGGCGTCTGGAAATCTGGGGGTCACTGTTGCAGTGCGGGGGCATGATGAAGTGGCGGACATATCCTCAGCTTTTAACCAGATGTCTCTGGAAATTGAAAAATATGTGCAGGACATTCAGGGAATGTCGGACGGCTACTATAAATTCATTCCGGCAAGAATCCTGGATTTGCTGGGAAAGGAATCCATTCAGGAAGTGATGCTGGGAGATCAGATGATCGGAGATTTTACCATTTTGTCCCTGCATGCCATAGATTATCCCAAACAGAGGGTTTCTTCTTCCCAGGAGCAGGTGTGCATGGACATCAATCAGGTGTTGTCTATGCTGGTGGAGCCCATCAACAGCCATTCCGGCGTGGTGGAGCATTTTGAAGACACCGGTCTGTCTGCGTTTTTTACGGAGAGAGCTTCTGATTTTCTTAAGATAAACGGTCCTGGGGCCAGTCAGAATACAGACGGGAATCAGGCGGTCGTCAGAGCGTCCGGGTATCCCAGCAGCAAAGAAGCGTTGGATGCGGCCATTGATATCCAGCATTTGCTGGAGCGAACGATGCCCGGCAACGGCAGAACGATTGCCATCAGCTACGGACGGGTGATGATTGGCGTGATCGGACATGAACAGCGGATGGAGGTTACCACCATTTCCGCCCATTCTGATTTGGCAAAGGCGTTGCGGCTGAAAGGAGATAAATACGGAGCCCATATTCTGATTACCCATCTGGTCTACCAGCAGATACCGGATTTCGAAGAGCATTACCATGCCAGGTATCTGGGGAATATTTATCTGGCGGCAGACAATTCCTATGAACGGATCTATGACGTATACGATGGAGATTCGGAAGAAGACTTCTATTGCAAAGAACAGACCAGACAGCTCTTTGAGCAAGGCGTGGGGTTGTTTGTGGCCAGGAAATTCTATGAGGCAAGGCTTGTTTTTGTGGAAGTGCTCAAGCAGTACCGGAAGGATAAGGCGGCGAAGGAATATCTGTACCGGTGCGATAAATATTATAAACTTGCGGCAGAGGAAGAAATTGAGACAGTGATTGAGAAGTTCTGACAGAACGTTCTGAAAGAGTGAGGTGAAATTATGGGAGGAGAAACAGAAATAAGAGAGGAAGAAATAGATAACGACAATAATAACCAGAATGATGTAAGAGGAGATAATAATGACGGGATGGCAGATCGGCCTCAGGCTCCTATTCAGCCGATGAATGGCCCTCCGGGAGGCGGGGGAAATAACACTGGCCTTCCGGGAGGCGGGGGAAATAACACTGGCCTTCCGGGAAGCGGAGGAAATAATGCTGGCCTTCCAGGAGCTAGAGGAGGTAATAATGGTCTTCTGGAAAATGACGGGGATGAATTGGCAGGCCTGGAAGGGACTGGGAGTGAAAGTGATGACGATGATGACGACGATGATGATGATGGAGCTCCAATCAGCACTGTAGGAAGCAGCAGTTCGACTGCAGGAGAGACTTCTGATCCCCCGTCTCAGGAAGAGGCTCCTTTGCTTCCGGATAATGAGCAGCCTCATAAGCCCAAAAGAGGAAGCAAAGAGTGGAGGGAAGAGAGAAAGCAGAAAAGAGAGGTAAAAAAGGCAGAAAAAGCGGGAAAAAAAGCAGAAAAAAAGGAAGAAAAAGCGAAAAAGAAAGCAGAAAAAAAAGCGAAAAAAGTAAGGGATAAAGTAGAAAAACAAAAACCTTCTGAATATTTAGGACTCTTAGACGCTTTAAACATGGAGGTTGCCGCTGCAGCGGCAAATGCCGGGGTAGGCGAGCAGGAAGTTGATCAGCCTGACGCTGATCCAAACAGAGCTTTCGATACGCTGAAAGATCTGAGTGTTTTACATGTATCTGAGGAAACGTTTTTTCCCAAAGAAAATATCAGCAAGAATGAGAAAGACTTGCTGGAATTGAAAGAAAAAGTATATAAGACCAGAAAAGAGGGGAAATTGTACCGGGCCGTGATTCATTTAAAAATGATGGATGAGGGTAAGGAGCCGGCAAGTGAAGAGAAAGCATTGCAGAAAAAGGGCGGGGGCAAAGCGCCGAACCGTTTCTCGCGCTTTATGAATTCCTCAAAGGTGAAAGGCGCAGGCCACCTGATGGATCAGGCGGGACAGATTGCAAAGATAACCGGCGGGGTTACCGGTGTGGCAAGTTATTTTGACGCAGGTTTTAAAGCCAGCAAGACGAATTCCATAGCTGGCATGATCACAAGTGTGGTTACCGGCCTAAATTCCATCCGGGGACTGATCAAGAAAGTGGTAACCTTGATAAAGGGAAGAAAAAAACTCAAAATAAAGGAGAAAATATTTCTGGTAATCGGCCTCGCTTCTGATTTGGCCACTGCTGTGTCGAAAGCGGCTGGTCTTGCAAAAGCCATTGAGACCTATGTTGGAAGAGGAGAGGGATTAGTGGCAAAGGCTGCGGATAAAGTGGCGACGATTTCAGGCATGGTAGGGCAGATGGGGGGACTTACCGCTCAACTGAACAGTCTGTACGAATTGAGAAAGGACATTGATAAAGCAGAGGCGATTGAAGATGCGCAGGCAATAGAAGCAGAGAAAGCAATGGCTAAGTATCCGGATGAGGGAGGAGATTTCGTCCAGACGGCTCTTCCAGCCGGCGGCGATTCTGCGCCAGGTAATGATGGTGAGGCTCCTTTGTCAGATGATGTTGCCAATAGTGATGTTGCTGATAGTGATGTTGATGATCATGATGTTGATAATCATGATGTTGAGAATAGCGATAATGGCCCTGACAATCACTTAGCGAATGTGAATGTAGAAGCAGAGGAAGAAGAGCAGGAACTTCCGCCGGCCGGAAAGAAAAAAACACTTAGAGAGAGAATCCGTGCGCGGCGCTTGAAAAGAAAGGAGAAAAAAGAGGAAAAGAAGGGGAAAAAGGAGGAAAAGAAGGGGAAAAAAGAGGAAGAGAAGAAGGAAAAGAAAAAGAAAGCAGGCGAGGGAGGAAGCCTGCAGAGAAAACAATTTGCAAAAAGAGCCGCAAGCTTTGTGCAAAGAGAGGATGTCAGTGATGAAGGTAAGGAACCGGTGATACTGTTTCTGGGATTTCGAAGGGTCAGAAAGAAAAAGACGGGAACGGCGTGGATAGGCCTGTCAAATTTTGCTTCAACTGTTTTAGGGCTTGGATCCAGCGCTTTGAAAACTGCCAGTCTTTATAATGAGAATGACGATAATTTGAAGGATTTAAGCGGGAAAGCAGGCCTGGCTTCAAGCGTAGGGCTGCTGGGAAGCAGCATTGCAAATCATTTTATTAAAAAGAGTATGGGAGATAAAGGAGACACAGGGAAGCAGGAAGAGACGGGAATGATAAAAAACAGGCTTTACGGGATGGTAAAAGGGGTTGCCGACGACAATAAATATGGACTGCGGAAAGCTGCAGCCGCTTTGGAGGGCAAACCTACCGCTGAAAAGCAAAAGGAAGTTACAAGTATCATGAAAAGATATGAAGACGTTGATAAGAATTTGCAGGGTATGGGAGTGAATTATGACTCACTGCTTCAGGCCAATAACCGGGATGCCTTTAAGGATGCTCTGATTGCAGGAATGTAAAGGGAAAGGAAGGTGAAACAGTGTTTTCGGGACAGGAGGAATATTTCCAGGAGCTGCTGGTCCTGGTAAAAGAAGAGATCAGCCTTTATACCAGATACGCCGTGCGCCTGAGGGAAGACGGAAGAATCCGGCATGTGTACAATACCAGATTATTTCAGGAGGAACTTTCCAATGTCTTAGAGGACGCTTTTTCCCATATGGATCGGAAAGCCTACCGCAGAGAACGGAAAGCGCTGTTTGCCCGGTGGCAGGAATTTCATGACAAGGCCTACCGCACGGTCAAAAGCGGGGTGATGCTGCCCTTTGAGTATATGCTTCGGAAGCTGGAGCTGACAGAGTTTGAACAGTTCATGGCCTGCCTTGCCATGGCGCCGGAGCTGAACCGGGAATATGAACGGCTGTACTGCTATCTCCAAGACGATCTTGCCTGGCGGTATCCCTCTCTGGATCTGTGTGTGAAGATGTATACCATGGAGGAATTGGAACAAAACGCCATCATCCATCAGGTTTTCGCAAGGAAAGAAATGCTCTGCTGTATCTTCGGCGGGAAAGAGGCATCTCAGGAAAGCGAGCTTTCCTGGCGGCTGAAACTTTCTAGGGACTTAATTGATTTTGTATTTTTCTATGAATCAGATTTACTGAATCGGAAAGCGGAATATCGGCTGTACATTCCCGGCAGCGGGACAGAAGCCAGGCTGAATATCAACCAGGAGACAGCGGATGTCATCAGCCGCCGTCTGGCGAAAAACATTTCAGAGGCCGACGGAGGGAAGGGAAGACTGTTTCTGCTGCGGGGTCCCTGCGGCAGCGGAAAGAAGCTGCAGATTCGCCGGGCCGCCGACAGCCTGGGGTTGGGAGTTTTGTTCTTCGATCTCAGGGAAGCCGCCGACAGAAACGAGGAGCAGATACGGGAAGCCGTAGGGGAAGCGGCGGTGCGGGCGGTGCTGGATCGGGCGCTTCTGGCATTCTGCCATTGGGAAGCGCTCTGGGTCGGGGAGAAGAAAAAGCGCCGGACAGCGCAAGCAATCCTTCGGCGTGCGTCACTGTTTTTTCGAGATATTTTTTTGACAGTGGAGGAGGAGCAAGGCGTAGATGTGCTGGAAAGCGAATATCCTTTCGGATATCAGGTAGAAGAATTCCGGATGAGTTTTCCCACGATACAGGAAAGAAGCCGTCTGTGGCAGGAATTTCTGGCGGAGAATATGGGAAAACAGGCAGCGCCTCTGGATGAGCAAAAGCCGTGGCAGAATTCAGAGGCAAAAGATATTGGGGAAACGGCTGCCAGCCTGTATGACAGACTGGCGGCACAGTTTGATTTCACGCCGGGGGTTATCCGGGAAGCGGCGGCCTACGCCTGCAGGCAGGCAAAAGATCAGGGGCAGCGGCAGGCGTCTTCCGCTCTCTTATACCAGGCCTGCCAGCAGAAAATTTCCCACCGGCTGGGGGAGAGGGCCAGCCGGGTGCATGCGGCTTACGCCTGGGACGATTTAGTTTTAGAGGAGGGCCCAAAAGAGCTGCTGCGCCAGGCCTGCAGCCAGGTGGCCTACCGGGGCAAGGTCTATGAGCAATGGGGTTTTCAGGATAAAATAGCCTATGGCAGAGGCATTTCCCTGCTGTTTGCAGGCCCTCCCGGTACGGGAAAGACCATGGCGGCCCAGGTGCTTGCCAGAGAATTGAACCTGGAACTATATAAGGTGGATCTTTCCGGGGTGTTGTCCAAATATATTGGGGAAACCCAGAAAAATCTGCGGGAAATCTTTGACGAGGTGAAAAAGAGCCGGAGCATTCTCTTCTTTGACGAGGCGGACGTGCTGTTTGGAAAGCGTGTGGACGTGTCGGACGCCAGGGACATCAGCGCCAATGCCCAGACGGCGTATTTGCTACAGAAAATGGAAGAATATGACGGGATTACCATTCTGGCCACTAATTTAATGCAGAATTTTGACGACGCGTATAAGCGGAGGATGAAGTACATCATCCGGTTTACTTTTCCCCAGAAGGAACAGAGGGCGCAGCTCTGGGAAAAAGTGTTTCCGGGGCAGATGCCCCTTAAGAAGGACATTGACATTCCGTATCTTTCAGAGAATTTTGAGCTCTCCGGAGCTTCCATCAAAAATATTGCAATAAACGCAGCTTTTATCGCCGCTTCCCGACAGGAAATTACCGGGATGGAGCATATTATGACGGCACTGCAGCAGGAATATGAGAAGTCAGGAAAAATCCTTGGAAAGGCGGAATTAAAAGAGTATTATGGATACAAGATATCAGTATAGAAATGATTTCTTTTAAAAGCGAAAGCTTTCACAGCATGGATGGCCATGCGGCCTGTCATACGGCAGGTTGAGAATGATGAGATTTGCGCCGCAAGGCAGAATGGAGGAAGATATGGAAAAGGAAGAATTGCGGGAAGGCTTAAAACGGCTGCAAACCCATGTGGAACAATATGAACTGGAAAGCGTATTCCTGGAAGAAGGGGAGGATGCGCCGCTGGATTCTCTGGTGATTGGATTGGAGATCAGCGAAGAGCTGAGTCTGGATCTCACCTGTAATTTCGTGGATCTTCAGGATTACGGCAGCATGCTGCAGTTTTATGGGCAATTGGAGTTGGACGGGATGATGAAGGAGAGTCCAGAGACGCTGACAGAATCTGTGATTTTACAGATGGTTAACGCTTTGAATAAAGTAATTTCTGTGGGGCAGCTTCTGTATATGCAGGATGAGACGGCGCCAGAGCATACCATTGGGATGCGCTATACCATGCTGACGGAATTAGACAGTGAAGAAGAGCTGGAAAAATGCGTGGATATCATCGAACTGATGATGGATATTTATGAGCTTCTCTGCAGTGTGCTTATCCTGATTCTGGACGGCGATAACGTGCAGGAGGCCATGGAGACTGTGGCAAAGCTGATACAGGAAGAGTAACAGCCGCGGCAGTGCGGATGATATCCGAATCGCTGCGAAATGACAGAGCGAATAGCGGATGATATCCGAATCGCTGTGAAATGACAGAGCGAATAGCGGATGATATCCGAATCGCTGCGAAATGACAGAGCGAATGGCGGGTAATTGAATAAGAAATGGTAAGGAGAAGTTGAGTGAAAGAGAATAAAACGAAAAAAACAGCGTTGGAACTGGTACTGATTGCCCTGGTGGTATTGTCTGTGATCCGCCAGTTTTTCCTGGGCAGTTATCACAATATGTTTCTGGGAATTTTGACGCTGATCTTGTTTATGGTGCCCCAGCTGATTGAAAAAACGGTGGGAGTGACAATTCCGACAGGACTGAAATCAGTGATCTTAATTTTTATATTTTCTGCGGAGATATTGGGCGAAATCAATGCTTTTTACATAAAGATCCCCATTTGGGATACCATACTCCACACCACCAATGGATTTCTGATGGCGGCCATTGGGTTTGCCCTGATTGATTTATTTAACCGGAGCGAGCGGTTTTCGGTGAAAATGTCCCCGTATTTTGTGGCGTTTGTGGCATTTTGTTTTTCCATGACCGTGGGAGTGGTGTGGGAATTCTTTGAATTTAGCATGGACTGGTTTTTTCACACGGATATGCAGAAAGACTGGATTCTGCCGGTGATTAGTTCTGTGAAATTAGATCCGGCGGGGGCGAACAACCCCATCACTGTGGCAGTGGAATCTGTGGTGATTAACGGAGAAGAGTGGAACCTGGGAGGATATCTGGATATTGGAATCGTGGATACCATGAAGGATCTGATGGTGAATTTTGTGGGGGCTGTGGTGTTTTCCCTAATTGGAATTGTCTATCTGAAGCAGAGAGGAAAAGGAAAGCTGGCTTCCGCACTGATCCCGCAGGTAAACAGCCCTGAGAATGCAGCGGAGGGGAATTCCCATGTGAAAGCCAAGGGCTCCGCAGTTCGGGGAAACAGCTCTGAGACTGTGGCAACCGGGAATTCCCATGCCAAAGCCAAGGACTCCGCAGTTCGGGGAAACAGCTCTGAGACTGTGGCAACCGGGAATTCCCATGCCAAAGCCAAGGACTCCGCAGTTCGGGGAAACAGCTCAAAGGCTTCACAGAATGGGAATTCCTCTGGGCAGAAGGAGAAGAGCCATGAATAAATCAGTGAGAAACAGTCTGTATCTTATCTTATTCTGCGGAATTATCGGCGCGGCGGCCGGCGGCGTGATCTGGGGCTTTTTAAAGGTGATGTCTCTGGGCATTGAGTTTCTGTGGGAGTGGATTCCCGGCCGGCTTTCCATTCCGTACTATACTCTGATTGTGTGTACGGCCGGCGGCGCTTTGATTGGCTGTTTCCGATGGAAATTCGGGGATTATCCGGAAGAACTGGAAACTGTGATGGGCAAGGTGAAAGCCGAGAAAACTTTTGATTATTCCAATATGATAATATTGCTGTTTGCCGCGCTGTTTCCGCTGCTTTTGGGCAGCAGCATCGGGCCGGAGGCGGGGCTTACCGGAGTTATTGTAGGGCTTTGCTATTGGGTCGGGGACAACCTTTCTTTCGCGAGGCAGAACGCGAAAGAGTATTCGCAGGTAGGAGCGGCAGTGACTTTGGGCGTCTTGTTCCGCTCGCCTTTATTCGGCGTTTTTGCCGTGGAGGAGGAGAATCAGGATAAGGAAATTATCAAGCTTCCCGGAACCATGAAGCTGTTTTTGTACGGCCTTGCGGCGGCAGCGGGCATGGGCTGTTATATGCTGTTATCCGGATTGTTCGGAGCAGGGCTTTCGGCTATGCCTTCTTTTCCGGAGATGCAGCCGGATATGTTTGATTATCTGCTGCTGGCGGTATATATCTTGTTGGGCTGTGTGTTGGCTAAGTTTTATTTTATCACCCATACGGTCACGGAAAAGGCGTTGGGCAAGCTTCCCGCCATTGTCCGGGAGACGGCGGGAGGACTGTGCCTTGGAATTATGGGTATGGCGGCGCCGATCCTGATGTTTTCAGGAGAGGAGGCAATGGGAGAGCTGATTGGGGATTACAGCAGGTATCTGCCGCTGGCCCTTTTGGCCGTTGCTTTCTTAAAGGTGCTTCTTACTAATATATGCATTCAGTCGGGATTGAAAGGAGGGCATTTTTTCCCGATTATCTTTGCGGGAGTATGTCTGGGATATGCCGCGGCCATGCTGGTATTTCCAGACGCCGGCAGCCACGGGACCTTTGCGGCGGCCGCAGTGACAGCCGCGCTTTTAGGGGCAATTATGAAAAAACCCCTGGCGGTGACGCTATTGCTGTTTTTATGTTTTCCCATCAAGCTGTTTCTGTGGATTTTTCTTGCAGCGGCGGCGGGAAATCTGGCTTTGTCCCTGACCGGGTCCGCAAATGAAAAAAAGAAAAAAAAGAAGTAAAATAATATCAGGAGGATTTCAGTTATGAAAATTTTTACAATTATTCTTGGAGTGATTATGGCTATCTGCGGGGTTTCCTGCATCTGTACCCCGATTATGACTTTTTTGGAGGCGGGATATTTTCTGGTAATTCTGCTGCTGGTCTATGGAATTGGGGCCATTGTCAGGGCCATTATGGAGAAAGAGTACGGTATGTCTTTCTTCTTCGGCGTCTTAAGCGTTATTCTCGGCATTGTGATTATGGTTGTGCCGGGGCTGAAGCTGATGACAGACGGAATGCTGATTTACATTATGGCTGCCTGGTTCCTGCTGCAGGGCGTTGTGGGAATCATTGTATCCATGAAACAGAAAAAAGCAGCAGAGGGCAAGGGCTGGATCTGGACTTTAATCCTGGGAATTCTGGGCGTGATCCTGGGACTGTATTCTCTGGTGCATCCGATGCTTTTGGCGTTTACTTTCGGAATTCTGGTGGGAATGTATTTTATCGAGAGCGGCATCAGCATGATTGTGCTGGCAGTTTCCGTACATTCAGAGGAAGAATAGGAAGAGATTGATGAAAGCATGGAGACGGTGTTACAAAATCCTGAAACGGACGGGCACGCTGCAGATTTTTATGAGTTTTTTGCTGTTTCTTTGCGGCGCGTCCTTTGTGCTGGTTTTAGCGGAGCCGGAAATTGATACTTTCGGCGACGGGCTGTGGTATTGTTTTGTGGCGGCTACCACCATTGGATTCGGCGATATCTGCGCAGTGACAAGGGTTGGACGGATTGTGACAGTGCTTGTGGGCCTCTATGGAATTCTGATGACGGCAATGGTTCCGGGAGTTGTGGTAAGCTACTATATGGAATATTTAAAAGTCAGGGAAAAGGAAACCATCTCTGTGTTCCTGGAACAGCTGGAACGGCTGCCGGAGCTGTCAAAAGAAGAGCTGGAGCAGCTATCCCAGCGAATCCGGGAATTTGAACAGAAATAAACGATTATTTTGTGACAGTGATTGTCTTTTTCACGGAAAAGCCGCCTTTTACTTTGGCAGTAATGGTTGCTTTTCCGGCTTTTTTTGCAGTGATTTTTCCGCTGGAATTCACCTGCAGCACGGAGGGCTTCGAAGATTTCCAGGTTACGCCTTTGAGAACGCGCCCCTTGGAGGTATTGGTGCCGCCCATAATTCCCGGATAGTTGATGTCGCAGGAGACCGTCAGCTTTTTCGTCTTTTTCACCTTTAGTTTTGCAGGGGCGTTCAGTGACGGGTTGGAGAGGTTCTTTTTGGATACCTCAATGGTCTGCACTTTTTTGCCTTTTAACTTGGACTGGGCCTGTGAGCCGTCATTGCTGGAGCTGAATTCGGCGGAAACGCCGTACCATCCTCCGGTACTTCTGCGGAAAGAACCCAGGCCGATAAATTGATAAGCCGGATTGATTAGGCTTTCGTAATGGCCAGTCACGGCATTGGCATTTCCGGTTATCCAGTCATTTTTTTCTTCATACCATTGTTCGATTCCGTACATCAGGCCGGAATTATTCCAGGCCAGATTTTCCGCCCAGCTCTGTTCTCCATGATAACTGATGCTAAAGCAGCTCTGCCCGTTGGGCCGGGTATGGCTTTCATTTACCGCGGATTCCGCCGCCCGAAGCAGGGCTACCAGCTCCAGATTGGAGGACCATTTCATGGGCCTGTAATCGGAAGGGGTCAGTTTCCTTTCGGTGCTGGGATTGGGATAGCCGTTTACGCAGGCTTCTTTGCGGATTTCATTGATCCTTTTTAAGATTTTCGCTTTTTCCACCCGCTCGAAAGTGCCGGATACCCCAACAAAGACATTGCCGCTCTCGGGCTTCTTCGTATTCGAGGGACGCGTGCCTGCCGCCTGAACTGTGCCTGCCGCCTGTGACAGCGAGAGGGTGAGCAGTAAGAAAAAGGTGATAATTTTTGCTGAAATGTTAAATTTTTTCATGAGTCATTTTCTCCTTCCGTAAGGAACTGTCAAGAGATAATTTTTAAACCTTGCGCGCGATTGAAAAGCTATTTCTTGACAGTTCCTAAGTTATATTATGGCTGGCGTTCTGGCAATTTCCAGATCATGGGTACGATAAAAAGTCTGCCTAAATTTTCTTTACCAGTTTATATCACTGTCTTTTACATACTCTCCGCTGTCCATCCTCTGTTCTGCTGCTTCCAGCCGCTTTCGCTCTTCCAGTGTCAGTTTTGTAAAATCAGGGTCCCAGGCTAGCACTAGCCGCTTGATAAACTGGTTTGCAAATTCCTGTTCGCTTTCTGGCAACATTTCCAACATTTTGACCGATTCCTGAACCACCTGTGTCATGCTCTCAACCTCCATTCTATTTATAGATATCTCCGCGGCTTCCGATTTCCATAACAATCAGTATTTCCACTTCACCATCTTGCGTATATCGATAGAGCACACGGTATTTTCCAACCCTTAAACGGTATCTGCCGTCTTTGTAGCCCTGCATAAGTTTTATATCACCTTTAGGCGGCTTTTGTGTCAGTCCTTTGATTGCGTCTCTTATGGAATTCCTTAGTTTTTGCGGAAGTCCCTGCAAATACTTGACGGCTGCTTTATCGTACCTGATTTCCATATGCACTATCACCTTCTTTTCATTTGATGATTTTATTATATACTTACGGAAGTATAAAGCCAAGTAATATTTTTCATATAGACAAGCCTATTATTGATACCTCACTCAATTACCCTTCCGTCCTCAATGGTGATAACCGTCTCCGACATTCTGGCAATCTCCAGATCATGAGTGACCATAATCAAGGTCTGCCCGAATTTCCCGGCGCAGTCCATCAGAAGCTCCAGTGTCTCAAAGGCGGTCTTTTTGTCCAGATTCCCGGTGGGCTCATCCGCGAAAATGATTTTGGGCTTGGACAGAATGGAGCGGGCAATGGCCACTCGCTGCTGTTCTCCGCCGGACAGCTCTCCAGCGTATTTTTTCTGCTTGTCTAAAAGGCCCAGGGCAGTAAGCACCGTATGCAGGAATTCCGGGTCCGGCTTTCTCTGATCCAGCTTTACCGGCATGCAGATATTGTCCAGCACATTGTATTCCTCCATCAGGTTGTACTGCTGAAAGACAAAGCCCATATGTCTTCGGCGGAAGATGGCCATCTGCCCGTCCGGGTATTGGGACAAATCCTTTTCTTCAAAGTATACCTTTCCTTTGGTGGGCTGATCCAGGCCGCTTAAAAGATATAAAAGCGTGGATTTTCCGGAGCCGCTTCTGCCGATGATGGCATAGAATTTCCCTTTTGTAAAGGCGAGGGAGATTCCGTTTATGGCGTTTACTTTTACGGAAGAAGATTCGTAGGTTTTCCATATATTTTCTGTTTTTAAAATTGTATCCATGTTAGTTCCTCCTGAATGGGGCATTTCCTGTGTATCGAAATATAAAAGGTTGTTGTTGTGTTTAAGATAAATTTTCTCGGATGTTTTTCTTCAGTATCTGGTTCTGCGGGCAGAAGGACAGCAGGAATATGCAGGCCATGGCGAAGGCGCAGAAGGCAAGGTGCACAGGCAGGCTCCAGCCGGCTTGCAGGCAGGAGGTTTCAAATTGTTCTTTCAGAAGTTCCAGGAAAGTTCCGGCGTATTCGAATTCTGCTTGAAAGCTGCGGTAAGTCTGGATGTGCTTTGCCGCGAAATACAGGAGATATGCTGCATGTCCTAACAGGCAGGAAATCAGGCTTACAAAGAGGCTTTTTGCGGCCAGGCGAAGCCGGAGCTGCCGCCGGGACATTCCGATGACCTGCAGCAGCGCAAAGGATCTTTTCTGGGCCAGGGCCCGGAGCATTTCTATGTTCCATAAAATCAAGGCCAGAATCAGGAATATGCATAGGCCCAGGATCCAGATGTGGAGCAAGGTCTGCAGAGCTTCTTGGCGGAGCGCGGTATTCTGTTCCCGCCGGTTCCATAATTCCAGGTGATGTTCTGCCGCTGATTTGGCCATCAGGTAATCGGTGGAGAGAAATTCTGCGTCCATTCCAGTGTAAATATGCGCGGCCGTATAGCTGTATTCCTGGTTGCTCCAGGAGCCATTGTAGAATAGGACGCCGTCTCTGTCAGTTTCCGTCAGCTTTTTGGCAAATGCGTTGGAGGCGATTACCCCATAATAATTATTTCCCATGCTGATGGAAGGATCCAGGTTTAAATCTGCTGTAATGATTCCGGCTACCTGGGCGCTGGAGCGGCTGACTGCCTCAGGTTTTCCGTAAGGCTGATAGCGCGTTTCCCCATCTTTGGTTCTTATGTGTTCCGTGCCGTTTTCGTCCAGTTCGCCTTTTCCGTAAGTGGATACGGTGATCCGGTCTCCGCAGGATACGCCGAAATCCTGGTATAAGTTCCCGTCCAGTTCTATGCCCGTTTCCGTGTTATAAGGGAGGTATAAAAGGACGGATTCCCCGTTTTTGAATTTTTCCCGGTCAATTGTTTCTTCTGTATATTGGAAGAACTGCTCCCAGTAGTTCTCGGTGATTCCAAAAACTTCGCACAGCATTCCATCAGGTCCGTTTTCTCTTGCCGGGCCGTATTCCTCGTGGGTCCAGGGCTGTTGGGCCAGCTGGGCGCAGAATGGATTTTCCTCTATTCCGGGAAATTCCAATGTGCCGGAGAGCTGGCGCTGCGCGGTTACTCTTTCAATTCCGGGAAGAGATTGTATGCTTTCGAGATATTCATCTGTAATAAGGCTGTCCGGCATACCGGGAGTAAGGATGTAGGAATTTGACTGCGCCCATATCTGATCGATATAAACCGGGCTCAGTGATTCCAGATAGCAGAAGATAACAGCTAACATGCTGACGGAGGAAAGGAGCAGCCGGCCCAGATGGTTTCGGCCTTTTTGCGCTGCGCCTGCCGAACTTTGGGAAGATGCAGCCAGGCGTCCCCGGAGGGAATAGCGGAAAATCAGAAGCCGGGCGGCGAAAACGGCGCCAAACCAGAGCAGCAGAATTCCCCCAATCAGCGCGGCAGGGATGGAGATATAAAAGGCGCCGGCGCTGCGGGCCATCAGAAGCCGGATCAGAATCCAGGTGGCCAGGCTTCCCGCCGCAATTCCTCCTGCGGCAGCCGGCAGCAGTATCAGCAAAGTTTCATAAAAGATGACAGCGGAGAGCTGTTTTTTTGTTGCGCCGATGGTTCGGAATAACTGAATGGAACGTATCTGCTGGTTTAATTGTATGGAGTAGATGACAACGACTGCGGCAATTGTTGTCAGCAAAATCAGGGCAAGGCTGAAATAATGGTAGTCTTCCTTTGCCAGAGGACCGTAGGCAGAAGAGTTCTCCACGGTATTTGCGCAGTCTTTTTTCAATTGCTGACAGAGCCTGCGGCTTTCTTCTTTTTCTGTGGACAGAAAATACTGGTAAGAGCAGGGGGGTCCAAGTTCCTTTGCCCCATTCTCTGTGACGCAGGCGCCTGCAAGAGCCGCTTTTTCGGTTCCGGTATTCCACAGTCTGGTATATTCCCGAAGTATGCCGCAGAGAATGTATTCTTTGACGATAATCTCGTCTTCTTTGTTCCTGATCCGCAAGGTTAAGGTCTGCCCCAGCTCATAGTCATAGCCCAGATCGCTTAGGACAGCAGCCTCCAGGGC
Source organism: uncultured Lachnospiraceae bacterium (assembly GCA_910584585.1). GTDB lineage: Bacteria > Bacillota > Clostridia > Lachnospirales > Lachnospiraceae > Petralouisia. The sequence goes on from CAJUBP010000024.1 coordinate 48,333, forward strand.
AATTTCATTGTCTTTGGCTGGGAATGTTCCGCTTTCCGCTTCAAGATGGCCAATGGAGCGGAGATTTTCATCCAGCGTCCCGATGCCCGTAAGGGTTGTCTCTCCGCCATCCAGCAGGTTTCCGTATATTTGGGCAGTGCCGTATGCCCGAATGTTTTTGTCCTGCAGCTCTTCCGTGAAAGGGTCCTGGCTGTAAACTGCGGCAGTCCATTCCCCGTACATGGCATAGCGCAGTTCTTCCCGGGTTTTGTTCAGGCTTCCGGTAACGCTTACGTTGATTACGGCAAATGCGACAGAGAAAAAACAAGCCAAAAGCAGATAAATGCTGCTTCGTTTCTTTCCTTTCAAACCTGTCTGGGCAATATCCAGTAAATAATTGTGCATATTATCACCTCCAGGTTTATGGTAACACGTCAACCTTACGATTCCCGTACAATCTCCCTTACAGTTTCGTAAGGTCTTTTTCCGTCCAGGATTGGAACCTCCAGGAGGAAGCGCGCGCCTCCCTCTGCCTGGTTTCCTGCCTGTATGGCGCCGTGGTGGGCTTTCAGGATATCATTGGCCATGCTCAGTCCGATGCCGTATCCGGCTTTCCCATAGTTTCCCCGATAAAACCGTTCAAACAGGCAGGGCAGTTCTTCCTCTGGGATTCCCGGCCCTTCGTCTCTGATTTCCAATGCCAGGCTGTGGGCGCGGTCACTGGCCGTAATACTTACCGAAGAACCTGCGGGGGTATGTTCAATGGCGTTTTTCACCACATTTTCGACTGCCTGGGAAAACCAGTAGCTGTCGAGATACAGTTTCGGGAGCTCTGGAAGGTTAAGCGCAATTTCCACGTTTTTTTTCTTCCACAGCGGTTCTAACAGGGTCACAGTGTTTAAGATGAGCTGCCTGATGTCGCAGCGTTCCAGTTTCATATTGATTTTCTGGTCCGCAAGCTGGCTGCATTCCAGAATCCGGGCCACTTCTCTGGTAAGCCGGGCCATGCAGTTCTGGCATTCTGCCAATTCTGCCTGGGCTTCGGAACCGGAAGATTTTATCTGCGCCAGGTCAACGCGGATTTGCAGCGCGGTCAGAGATGTTTTCATCTGATGGGCCATGTTTTCCATAAACTGGTTCAGGCGTTTTTCCTGATTTTCCCGGTATCTGAGCCTGTGCTGCATTTGCTTTTCCGCAGCCGCAAGCTGATTCCTAAGGTTTGCCGCTTTTCCTTCTTCCAGGGATTCTTCCAGATTGGCGTTCCCGGTCAGCAAGAAGCAGTCCAGTTCACGGATCAGCTGATCTATCGTTGTTTCCATTGCGTACCGCTTGTGCCGTTCCAGCAGGAAAAGTCCGAATAGGATAAGAATTCCTGCCAGAATGATAAGTTTCTCTTCCATTTTGCCCTCTTTCCTCCGGGCGCGTCTGCTGCCCAATGATAATTCATGCCGCCGGGGGTTAGGAACTGTAGGAAAATAAGTGATACAGATTGCGCAGGATATTTCTTCGAGTGTGCAGGTCAAAAAACGTAGGCGTAGCGGGCTACGTTGAGGCTTTTTGGCCTGTGCAATCGGAGAAATAGACAAGTCAAGATGTGTCACTTATTTTTCTACAGTTCCTTAACTGCATGGCCGTTTCTCTGTGTGCATTTACCTCCCCGTACTTTATCCGGCCAGAAAAAAATTTCCGTTTATTTATGTACATGGATTGCCCAGCGGTAGCCGATGCCCCGCACGGTTTCTATGTAAGGGTCCCCCTGAAAGGTTCCAAGCTTGTCCCTCAGTCTGCTGATATTGACGCTCAAAGTATTCTCATCCACATAGGAGGCGTCCTTATCCCAGACATCGCTGAACATTTTATCCCGGCTCAAGGTATAGGGCCAGCCTATCAGCAGGCTCTGTGTCAACTGCAGTTCTATGGGAGTGAGATTCAGCAGTTCCTGGTTCTTGTATACCTGATGCTTTCCCATATCGTAAACCAGTTCGCCGGAAGAAATCCGCAGTCCGCCCAGCCGTTTCCCCCGCCGCAGAAGCGCCTGTACCCTCACCAGCAGCTCCTGCAGCCGGAAAGGCTTGGTAATGTAGTCGTCGCCTCCCACTGTAAAGCCCCGCACCACGTCCATTTCGCTCTGGTAAGCGGTCAGAAAAAGAACTGGAATATCTGAGATCTCCCGGATTTTCTTGCACAGCTCGTATCCGTTTTCTTCTCCCAGATTCACATCCAGCAAAATCAAATCCAGCCGCCGCGTTTTTAAAATCTCCAAAACTTTCCGGGAGTTATCGAGCCATTCTGTGTCATAACCGCTCCCCTTTAAAATATCCGTAAGCCCCAAAGCTACTGATTCATCATCCTCCACAATTAAAATGCGCGATTCTTCCATTGCGGTGTCCTCCGTTCTAAGATATTACAGCTATTTTATCAATTGTTTCTCTCTTTTTCAAGTCAGCCAACTTTCGGTAAGGTTATTCAAATCTGCGCTGCTCGCTCCATTACATTGAAATGGATTTTTTGTAAAGTCTATTCCCTTTGGAAAGCGATTGCGGTATAATGGAGCCATTGACAAATCGAAATGGAGGTAAAAGACGTGGTATGGAAGAATAAATATCCGATATGTGAATTTGACACCGGTAAAAATCCGATTATTCAGGCAGCGAATTTTCTGGCTAAAAGCCTTCCTGAAAAATGTGTGGTTACTTTTTTCAGGAGGGAATTGGAACAGTTTGTTTCGGAAAACAATCTTCCTGTTATTGGCTATCTTAATTCAGAAGTGCTTGATATACCGATTTATGAATATGAATATGGTACAGATAAGCTTTGTATTACAATGGCATTTTGTGGTGCGCCGGGTGCGGCTGTAGCGATTGAAGAACTTCATGCTATGGGATGTGAGAAATTTATAATCTGCGGGGGCGCAGGGGCATTGACAAAGGACAGTAAAGTGGGAGAAATCATTATCCCTGTTTCTGCGGTTAGAGATGAGGGGACATCCTATCATTATTTAGAGCCATCCCGTGAAGTGGAATGCCATAAAGAAACGGTTAAGACTGTTGTTTCGTGTTTGGAACAAATGGGGATTCCATTTACAACCGGAAAAACATGGACAAGCGACGCTATATACAGAGAAACTCCTGATATGGTTGAATTAAGGAGAAACGAGGGATGTATCACTGTAGAAATGGAAGCGGCAGCCTTTTTTGCGGTGTCCCAGTATTACAATATTCCGCTTGCCCAGTTATTATATGCCGGTGATGATGTAAGCGGTGAAGAATGGGATTCCCGAAATTGGAATACGCAAAAGAATATCCGATATAATTTAATTATCTCCGCAATCGAAATTGTAAAGAAATTATAACGGATTGTGTGGTTATAAGTTTAACCCGGAAATTTGTGAGGTAAAAAAATGTATGAGATACGAAAAATACATAGCAATGAATTTCTTGCTTTCATAGTCCTCCGTTGCCTTCCTTAACAGCTTTTCCGTTTTGCTCTTGATTTTTGAAAATAAGGATAGCATAAAATCTACCGTCCCGTTATACCGAATCGAAATCTTCCCCTGATAAAAGAACGGAAAGCCTTGCAGCGGCGGCATCAGGGTTTTTGGAGTAGAGCCTCACTATGTCGCCCATATCATTAAGGGCATTTACGGTGTGGGTAATCTCCCGCAGGAACATGATTTCATTATATTCTCTGTCCGATTCAAATCCCATTGTCTTATTCGGAAGTTTCCATGTCATAGGGCAGCTTTGAAAGAATGGGGGACATGGCGTAACGGATTAACATTTCCTTTTTATCCATAATGTCAGATTCATATTTCTCCGTTTCGCCTTTCAGCCATTCTACGGAAACATGGAGTGCGTCTGCCAGACCGTCAAGAACAAGTTTCTTGGCATTGTCAATCGTTCCCGCCTCGTACCTCTGAATGTTTTATTCCAACTTTATTCCCAATGTGTTAGAATTAAAAAATTGGAAATAAAGTTGGGAATAACTGTCTTTTATACAGTTTGGATGAATTATTGCGGTATGGCGACGTGCTCAATATCATACAGGCAGATGAAACAGACCGGGTTGTGGAAAGGAAAGAAGTGCCGCTGTTTGATAACAAGGCATTTCGGGAAGCAATCATCAATGCTGTCCTGCATAACAAATGGACAGAGGGAAACGAACCGATGATTTCCGTTTTTTCTGACAGAATAGAAATCTTATCAAGAGGCTCTCTACCGCCAGCACAGACAATGGAAGGCTTTTATATGGGGGAATCTGTTCCTGTGAATGAAGAATAAAGTTGAAAATAAAAAAACATTAAATGCAAGAATAGGTCTGTGTGAAAAAAGCATGTGGACTCTGAAAAAGAAGGTACGGGAAACCTTTGTGTGGGAACGAATGACCATAAAATCTGGAAAGGGCCGTAAGGCAAAATCCGATGGCCTCGAGGAACATATCTTGTTTTTGAACAACGGCTATTGCGCCATTTCCCCATCCCGCGAACATATTACTCCGTCGATATTTAACCGCCGGAGTAATAACAACAGTTTCCCGCGAAATTTTTATTAAAGCCTTATCCCATTTCCTTCATGAGGATGATTCTTAGCATATTCTTTCGCTTCTGCGCTTAATTGTTCCAGATTCATCTTGTCAAAATACTCTCTTCTCCAAATCGTATAATCAAAGTTTTCCCTTTTAATCAATGCCACAAAGCGTTCTGCGTCAACAATTCCCAATTTTTCAATCAAACACGAAAAACCTGCATCCATAATTTCTGCGGTATTACTCATTTTTCTGTCTCCTCCCATCTTCTGATAAATTCTCCTGGCGTCAGCACCTGTATTGCTTTCGAGTGAAATTTAAGCAAGCGATTATCCGTTGTAATAAAATAATCTGTTCCTGCTATCATGGCACAGGCAACATGAAGCGCATTGAGTCTGGTCATCATAAGGTCGATAACGCATTGCAAGCATGCGATATTGAGATTCAAAACATCACTGCAGTCTGGGGATTCTGATTGCCGCATTTTGAGATAAATCTTGAAAAATCATTTCCATTATGATAGAATATGCCCTGAAAAGGAAACAATAACAGAATAGACATACCCCAAAAAAAGACTGCAATGACGCAATTGACTCTTTTTTTTTGCCAAAAATCAGACAGAAAGGGCGGTAATTGAATGAAAGCATTTCTCATACTGGAAGATGGAACCGTATTCGAAGGCATCCATATCGGCGCTGACAAAGAAGCAGTCAGCGAGATTGTCTTTAATACCTCCATGACCGGATATCTTGAGGTTTTAACAGATCCCTCTTACGCGGGACAAGCCGTAGTCATGACATATCCCCTGATTGGAAATTATGGAATTACGCCGGATATGGAATCAAGAAAACCCTGGGTGAAAGGATATATTGTAAGGGAGTTATCCAGAATGCCCAGCAACTTCCGAAGCCAGGGGACCATACAGGATTTCCTGGTCAAACACGGAATTCCCGGAATTGCCGGAATTGACACCAGGGCCCTGACCAAAATCCTCCGGGAAAAGGGAACCATGAACGGCATGATTACTGCGGATGAAACTTACAGGTTAGAAGAGGTTCTGCCGAAGCTGAGAGCCTATACTACAGGGGCAGTGGTGGAGCAGGTGACCTGTGAATCGCCCTACACCCTGAAAGGCAAAGGAAAAAGGGTGGCGCTGCTGGATTTAGGAGCCAAGCAAAACATTGCCAAGTCACTGCAAAACCGTGGCTGCGCCGTTACCGTTTATCCGGCCCATACGAAGGCAGAGGAAATTCTGGCAGAAAAGCCCGACGGGATTATGCTCAGCAACGGGCCGGGAGATCCCAAGGAATGCGGCAGGGTGATTGAGGAAATCCGGAAGCTCTACGATTCCGACACGCCGATTTTTGCCATCTGCCTGGGACATCAGCTTATGGCCCTGGCCAAGGGCGCGGATACCCATAAGATGAAATACGGCCACCGGGGCGGCAACCATCCGGTGAAAGATTTAGAGACGGGACGGGTGTATATTTCTTCCCAGAACCACGGCTATGTGGTGGATACGGACAATCTCGATCCTTCCGTGGCAGTTCCGGCTTTTGTCAATGTCAATGACGGCACCAATGAAGGGCTGAGCTATAAGGGCAAAAATATTTTTACCGTCCAGTTTCACCCGGAAGCCTGTCCGGGGCCCCAGGACAGCAGTTACTTATTTGACCGGTTTATCAATATGATGGGAGGGAACCAGTAATGCCGAAAAATCCGAATATTAAGAAAGTGTTAGTCATCGGTTCCGGCCCCATTGTCATCGGGCAGGCGGCGGAATTTGATTACGCAGGAACCCAGGCGTGCCGTTCCTTGAAAGAAGAGGGTGTGGAAGTGGTTCTGGTAAATTCCAATCCCGCTACGATTATGACGGATAAGGAAATTGCGGATGAAGTATATATTGAGCCCTTAACGGCAAGGGTCTTAGAACAGATTATTTTAAAAGAAAAGCCGGACAGTGTGCTGCCTACCCTGGGCGGACAGGCCGGACTGAACCTGGGCATGGAGCTGGCGGAATCCGGTTTCCTGGAAAAAAACGGGGTGAAGCTGATTGGCACCACGGCGGAAACGATTTTCAAGGCGGAGGACCGGCAGGCTTTTAAGGATACCATGGAAAAAATCGGGGAGCCCTGCGCCCCTTCCCTGGTGGTTCACAACGTAGAAGACGGCATTGCTTTTACCAACACCATCGGCTATCCGGTGGTGCTGCGTCCGGCCTATACCCTGGGCGGCAGCGGCGGCGGAATCGCTCACAATGAGACAGAGCTGATGGAGATTCTTGCCAATGGGCTCAGGCTCAGCCGGGTAGGGGAAGTATTGGTAGAGCGGTGCATTGCCGGCTGGAAAGAAATTGAATACGAAGTGATGCGTGACGGGGCGGGCAACTGCATTACCGTCTGCAATATGGAAAATATCGATCCGGTGGGCGTCCATACCGGGGACAGCATCGTGGTGGCCCCTTCCCAGACCTTAGGGGACAAGGAATACCAGATGCTCCGCACTTCCGCGTTAAATATTATTTCTGAACTAAATATTACCGGCGGCTGCAATGTTCAGTACGCCCTGCATCCTTCCAGTTTTGAATACTGCGTCATTGAGGTGAATCCCCGCGTCAGCCGTTCTTCCGCCCTGGCCAGCAAGGCCACCGGATATCCCATTGCCAAGGTGGCGGCCAAAATCGCCCTGGGCTACACACTGGATGAGATTAAAAACGCCATTACAGGGAAAACCTACGCCAGCTTTGAACCCATGCTGGACTACTGCGTGGTAAAAATCCCCAGACTGCCCTTTGACAAATTCATCACCGCAAAGCGTTCCTTAACGACCCAGATGAAAGCGACGGGAGAGGTCATGAGCATCTGCACCAATTTTGAAGGGGCGCTGATGAAAGCCGTCCGCTCTCTGGAGCAGCATGTGGACAGTATGCGAAGCTATGATTTTACCGGGCTTTCCAAAGAGGAACTGAAGAAAAAACTGGAAAAAGCAGACGACCGGAGAATCTGGGTGATTGCAGAAGCTCTGCGGAAAGGAATTTCCTATGAGGAGATTCATGAGATTACCCAAATTGACCTGTGGTTTATAGATAAAATTGCCATTCTCACAGAGATGGAAGCCCGCCTGGAGCAGGAAGAACTGACGCCGGAGCTGCTAAAAGAGGCCAAACGCATAGAATTTCCGGACTGCGTGATTGCGGCGTTGACCGGTAAGACGGAAACAGAGATTCGGGACATACGGGGCAAAAATGGAATTACAGCGGCTTTTAAGATGGTAGATACCTGCGCGGCGGAATTTGCGGCGGAAACTCCTTATTATTATTCCTGCTTCGGCAGTGAGAATGAAGCGGTTTGCGATAACGAGTATTTGGAAGGAAAGAAAAAAGCCCGCCGCAAAAAAGTTCTGGTGCTGGGTTCCGGCCCCATCCGCATCGGCCAGGGAATCGAATTCGATTACTGTTCGGTACACTGTACCTGGGCCTTTTCCCGGGAAGGCTATGAGACAATTATCATCAATAACAATCCGGAAACGGTTTCCACCGACTTCGACATTGCGGATAAATTGTATTTTGAACCCCTGACCCCGGAAGATGTGGAAAACGTGGTGCGTTTCGAACGGCCCGACGGGGCGGTGGTGCAGTTCGGCGGCCAGACGGCCATCAAATTGACGGAAAGCCTGATGAAAATGGGCGTTCCGATTCTGGGAACCAAAGCGGAAGATGTGGACGCGGCGGAAGATCGGGAACTGTTTGATAAAATTTTAGAGAAGACTCAGATTCCCCGGGCGGCGGGAGGAACCGTATTTACCGCGGAAGAAGCAAAAGAAGTCGCCAACCGCCTGGGCTATCCGGTATTGGTGCGTCCCTCCTATGTGCTGGGAGGCCAGGGAATGCAGATTGCGTATACCGATCAGGAAATCGAAGAGTTTATGGAAATTATCAACCGGATTGCCCAGGATCATCCCATTTTGGTGGACAAGTATCTGCAGGGAAAAGAAATCGAAGTGGACGCTGTCTGCGACGGCGCGGACATTCTGATTCCGGGAATTATGGAGCATATTGAGCGTACCGGGGTACACTCCGGCGACAGCATTTCCGTTTATCCGGCGCCCACCATCAGCCCGGAGGTAAAAGAAAAAATCGTGGAATACACCAAGCGGCTGGCGAAAGCCCTTCATGTGGTGGGGCTTATCAATATTCAGTTTATTGCCATGGAGGAAGAGGTGTATGTGATCGAGGTAAATCCCCGTTCCTCCCGGACCGTTCCCTACATCAGCAAAGTGACGGGAATCCCCATTGTGGATCTGGCGGCCCGGGTCATGCTGGGCAATACTTTAAAAAGCATAGGCTATCCTGCCGGGCTTGCGCCGGAAGCGGAATATGTGGCGGTTAAAATGCCGGTATTTTCCTTCGAGAAGCTTCGGGGCGCGGAAATCAGCCTTGGGCCGGAAATGAAATCCACCGGAGAGTGCCTGGGAATTGCCAAAACCTTTGACGAGGCATTGTACAAAGCATTTCTCGGGGCAGGCGTGCAGCTTCCCAAATACAGGCAGATGATCATGACCGTCAAAGACGCCGATAAACCGGAAGCAGTGGAAGTGGCCAGACGGTTCGAGGCGTTAGGCTATAAAATTTACGCTACCAGAAGCACGGCAAAATATCTTAAAGCCCGGGGCGTCAGCGCAAGACGCATCAATAAGATTTCCCAGGAATCTCCCAACGTGATGGACCTGATTCTGGGCCATAAAATTGATGTGGTAATTGACACCCCCACCCAGGGACGGGATAAGAGCCGGGACGGTTTTCTAATCCGCCGTAACGCCATAGAGACAGGCGTATACTGCATCACAGCCATGGACACAGCCAATGCTCTGGCAGAGAGCCTGGAGCATGCCACAGCCAGTGAGGAACTGGATTTGATTGATATTGCGAAGGTAAAAAATATTTAAAATAACTTCATGACATGGCTGAGAATCTTTTTTTGGACTGCCGTTTTCTGGAGCGAACAATCTATAAACCCAAAGATGAAAAGAATTTGCAGGAGGATGGGAAATTTTATGGAATATACTTGGAATGATATCCAACAGCACATTGCCGGCTGCACCCAATGTCCGCTGAGCCAGACCAGAAGCCGGCCTGTGATGGGACGCGGAAGCCATCAGGCCGAAATAATGCTGATTGCTGAAGCGCCCGGAGGGGAGGAAGACCGGCAGGGGATTCCTTTTGTAGGCCGCTCCGGGGAAATCCTGGATCGGCTTTTGAAAGACTGCGGGCTCAGCAGAGAAGAGATTTACATTACCAATATTTTAAAATGCCATCCTCCCGGCAACCGGGATCCGAGAGAAGAGGAAAAGGCAGCGTGTTTTCCATATTTGAAATATGAAACATTTCTTCTAAAACCTAAAATTATCGTCTGTCTCGGCCGGGTGGCGGCTCAGCGCATTATCTCGCCGGATTTTAAGATTACCAGACAGCACGGCGCCTGGATATGCCGGAAAAACTGCGCGCTGACTGCCACGTACCATCCTTCGGCAATTCTGCGGGATCCATCTAAATATGAAATTGCCAGGGAAGACTTTTGTGAGATTGTAAGAAAGCGGGATTTATAGGAAATTTAAGCAATTTTCTGCAGTAAGATGGAGGCATGGTTAACAGCCTGGTGATCAATTCCTGTCCCGGCCAGATAGTCTTCTGTGGAGGATTTATTGCGGAGCGCAATTGAAAAATGTATGGATGTGATGAACGATGAAAAATAATTTGTTAAAGTTTACCCTTCGAATAGATGCGGAATTATTAGAAAAATTTCGGTATATAGCGGAATATAATGCCCGTTCGGCAAACAGAGAATTAGAAATTGTAATCAAAAAGTATGTGGAACAGTTTGAAAAACGAAATGGTAAAATTGAATAAGCCAGTTCCATGTTGAATATGCGGAACTGGCAATTCTGATTTTTACAAAAATTTTTTAGAGGCTTCCGGGGTTAAATCAGTAAAACGGCTTAATGTGCTGTTATGGTATTTATCTGAATAAGTCACATCCTCTCCGAACCATTCCGGCGGAAGAAAGTTATTTGCCTCTTCTTCTGTCGCGAATTCCACTTCCGCAAGAACCAGAGGCGCCAGTTTTCCTTCAAAAATATCCAGTTCAATGGTATAGGCAGGAGGCAGCGGGATCAGATATCTTTTTTTCGAAATGAGAATGCCGTCAGCCTTGGAGCGAAGATGGCAGTAGGCTTCCCGGGTAAGGGGCAGATTGTATTCCTCCCGCACCATCAGCCCTTTGGATTTGTAGGTGAGGTAATATTCTTCGTCCTGCCTGCGGACGCGGACGACAGGTTCGGTGCATAAATAGCCCTGTTCAATTTGATGAAAAGGAAAGGAGTCTAGATTGTGGGGCAGTGATTGGATCAAAAATTTGCGTTCAATTTCCATAAAAAAATCTCCCTGAATTGTTGCGGCAACAGTTTCTGTGAAATTGATTGTAGCATTTCCGGTATCTCATGTCAACGCTTCTGGAAAAGAACAAAGTGGGACTTCACAGTGGCACGGTATTTCCTATAAGATAAAAAATTCCCCAGCCTTGTTAACATCCAAAGCTGGGGAATTTCTATTTGGTCAGTGTAACATTTGACCTGCTTAACCTGCCGGCGGCTGCAGAGATTGGCAGCCTGTCGAAGGGCAAATTAAGCAGCATAAAAGTTCCTTGCAAGTGTTACTGCTGTCCGCCGGACATCTGCTGTTCCTGTTTCATAATCATCTTCTTAACCATTTCTCCGCCGATAGAACCAGCCTGAGCAGAAGTTAAGTCACCGTTGTAGCCCTCTTTCAAAGGTACGCCGATTTCAGATGCAACCTCCTGTTTAAAACGGTTCATTGCCTCTTTTGCCTGAGGTACTGCCATTTTACTTGTGTTAGAACCAGAATTGCTGTTAGCCATTTCGATTCACCTCCAAATATTTTTCTTATTGTTTTCTTTCAGGCAAGAACATCATTCCGAAATGGCTCATTCCTGGGAATGATGTCCGCCTCGAAACGTTGTTGCTTACCATGGTGTTATTATCTGCAAAGGAAATGAAATTATAATGGAAAATATTATGTTTTCTGGTTAAAAATGTTAAAGGGTTTTATCTGGCAGGCGGATTCCGCTTTATTTTCAGATATTCTCCGGGCGTCGTATGGTACTTCTTTTTAAATGCCCGGCGTAAGATTCCGCTTTATTTTCAGATATTCCCCGGGCGTCATATGGTACTTCTTTTTAAATGCCCGGTGAAAATAGGAAAGGTTGCGAAATCCCACTGACAGAGAAACCTCCAGAATGGTGGCGCTGTCGTCTTCAAACAGTTCCACCGCTTTTTCCAGCCGGAGATTGTTCAGGTATTCCATGCAGGTCATGTTCATGTGTTTTTTAAAAAAGCGCATGAAATGATATTCGCTGAAGTAACAGAGGCCGGCCAAATCAGAAACAGTGAGAGCGTCCATGTAATGCAGTTCCATATAATCCAGGACTGTTTTCAATTTTTCGGAAGAAAGGATGACGGAATGATCCGGTGCCGGCGCAGTCTCCTGATATTGCAGCAGCAGGAAAATAGCCTGCAGAAACAGGGATTTTAAAGCCAGTTCATAGCCGGGAAGATCGCCGTTGTACAGAGAACTGATTTGGGCAAATAATTTCCGCAGGGAAAAATAAACGGGATGTTCCGGTTTTATCACCCAGGGCAGAATGATTTCATGGTGAGCCAAAGGCAGCAGATATCTGGCGGAACAGATGTCGGTGGAATTTCCGCCCAGAAAATTCATATGAAACACGTAGGTTTCGGAACGCAGGGCTCCTGCCGGCTGAATGGAAGCGGAATGCAGCATCAGCGGCGGGACGAAAATCAAATCTTCCGGTTCTACTGTGTATTCAGTCAGCTCAATCTGATAGGAACCCTGTCCTTCCAGAATCAGCGTGAATTCTGCTTCCTCGTGCCAGTGATTGGTCAATACGGGGTATTGGGGCGACAGGGCGGTGATGTATTTTTGTATGGGAAAAAAAGCTTCTCCGTGCCGCGCGTCTTCTTTTTGTTCTAAAATCAAAGAATGTAATTTTTTCATAAGAATCTCCATTAAAATAGCAGGATTGTGTTATAACAGGCAAATATACTGCAAGAAAATCCGAATAATTACCATTATAATAGCAGTATCTTACAGAAAAAGATAGCGGTCTGACAAAAAAATAGAAAGAAAAGAGCCCCTTGGGTGAAAATATTCAGAAGTTGGATGAATGGCGGACAGCGCGGCCTGGGCGGCGGAAAGGAAGGACAGTATGGAAAGAAAATGGTGGCATGACAAAGTGGCGTATCAGATTTATCCCAAAAGCTTTTATGACGCCAATGGAGACGGCATCGGGGATTTGCGGGGGATTATTTCCAAATTAGATTATCTGAAGGAGCTGGGCATTGACATTATCTGGATTTCGCCCATTTATCAGTCCCCCTTTGTAGATCAGGGATACGATATTTCCGATTATTATAAAATCGCTCCAGAGTTCGGCACCATGGAAGATTTTGACGAATTATTGGCGGAGGCGGAAAAGCGGGGAATGTACATTTTGATGGATCTGGTGATCAACCATTGTTCTGACAAACATGAGTGGTTTCAGAAAGCGCTGGCAGATCCGGAAGGAAAATACGCGGACTATTTTTATTTCCGCAAAGGAAAAGACGGAAATCCGCCCAGTAATTACCGTTCCTATTTCGGCGGAAGCTGCTGGGAGCCGGTGCCGGGCACAGACAAATATTATTTTCATGCCTTTGCCAAAGAGCAGCCGGATTTGAATTGGGAAAACCCCAGAATGAAACAGGAACTTTACGATATGATCAACTGGTGGCTGGAGAAAGGGCTGGCAGGATTTCGGATTGACGCCATTATCAACATTAAGAAAAACACAGATTTTCCAGATTTGGAGCCGGACGGGCCGGATGGTCTGGCAGGATTTTACCGGGCAGTGGAGAGCACCCAGGGAGTGGGAGAGCTGCTGGCGGAATTAAAGCGGAACACCTTTGCGAAATATGACGCCTTTACTGTGGCGGAAGTGTTTAACATGCATGAGGAAGAACTGGGAGAATTTATCGGTGAGGACGGTCACTTTTCCACGATATTTGATTTCAGCGCCCACTGTCTCAGCGAAGGAGAACATGGCTGGTACGACGCGCCAGACATTGATTTCAAGGAATGGAAGGAGACGGTGATTCAGTCTCAGATGAAATTACAGAAAGTGGGATTTGAAGCGAATATCATTGAAAATCATGATGAGGCCCGGGGCGTTTCCCGGTTTTTGCCGGAACACGCCAGGAATGCGGCCGGCACGAAAATGCTGGGCACCATAAGCCTGCTGCTGCGGGGAATTCCTTTCCTCTACCAGGGGCAGGAAATCGGAATGCAGAACTGTGTCTGGGAAAATATTGAGGAATGCGACGACATCAGCATGAAAGATCAGTACCAGACGGCCCTTGAGGCAGGGCTCACCTGTGAGGAAGCGCTGCAGACATGCGCAAGATTCAGCAGGGACAATGCCAGAACGCCCATGCAGTGGAGCGGCGAAAAATATGCAGGCTTTACCCAGGGAAAACCCTGGCTGAAAGTGAATCCTAATTATACAGAAATTAACGTAAAGGCGCAGCAGAAAGCGGAAGATTCCGTGCTGCATTACTATCAAAAACTGATTGGGCTGCGCAAGTCAGAGGAATGGAAGGAAACATTTACCTACGGAACCTTCGCTCCTGCCTATGAACAGCAGGAAAATGTTATGGCGTTTTACCGGATTCTGGATGGCAGCGCAGACAGCGGTTCGGCAGCCGGATCTTCCGACGGCAGTGCGGATCACGGCAGCGCCGGGAAGAAAACCCCGGAAAAAAGAGTATTGATCGCGGCGAATTTCGGGAAAGAAATCGTAGAACTGCCTTTGGAATACCCAGTGAAACGGACGCTTCTTACCAACCTGCCCCAAAACTGCGCTGCCGAAACCCTGAAGCTGGCCGGCTGCGGCGTAATGGTGCTGGAATGCTGATATAAAATACACTCGTCAGAGAGTCATAATTAAATTGATGCAACAGATTACAATGACGGGGTTCTTAATATGAATGATTTGTGATACAATATTCCTGGAGCTGAACAATAACCTGTCGACACAGCCTTACAGTGAATTTTTAAACTGTGAGAAAGAGATGAAATACTTTGAAAATAATATGTTTCATTGCTGTTTGTGCCTGAGCAGGGCGAAAGGAATGGGTGATTATCATGAAAAAAACTGGTATATTCTTAGCAGAAGGATTTGAAGAAATCGAAGGACTGACTGTGGTGGATATTCTGCGCCGCGCAGGAGTGGAGGCGGTAACGATTTCCATTACGGGACAAAAGGAAGTACAGGGTTCCCATAGAATTGGAGTTTTGGCAGATTGCCTGTATGAAGAAGTGGATTTCTCCGAACTGGACGGCATTGTGCTGCCAGGCGGCATGCCGGGAACCACGAATCTGGGGAACCATTCCGGCGTAAATGAAACAATCAAATCATTCGCGGCCCAGGGAAAGCTGGTAGCGGCAATCTGCGCGGCTCCCAGTGTCCTGGGCCAGGCCGGAATTCTGGAAGGAAAAAAAGCGGCATGTTATCCAGGATTTGAGGACAAGCTGACAGGAGCGGAAGTTGTTTATGAAAAAGTTGCAGAAGCAGGAAATGTGATTACCAGCCGGGGAATGGGAACGGCAATTCCATTTGGCCTGCGCCTGGCGGCGTACCTGACCTCTGAGCAGAAAGCGAAAGAGCTGGCGGAATCTATTATTTACAGTGAAAGTTAGACAATCAATATTTCGATACACAGGAAAGGGGCTGTCGGGAAATAGATAGTCCAGAACAGGGGGCGATGTGACTCGTATG
>CAJUBP010000025.1 GCA_910584585.1 uncultured Lachnospiraceae bacterium
ATCCATACGAGTCACATCGCCCCCTGTTCTGGACTATCTATTTCCCGACAGCCCCCTGTTTAATTTTTCCTGAATTCAATTAGAAAAATACATGGTTTCCAATCACGATTCCAGATGCTCCAGACGCCGCATTCCGAAAACTTGTAGCGCCGCCTACGTTGCTGGCTCCCGCAATTGCCTCCTGTGCCGCCTGGATACAGCTTCCGGATACGCCGTTGGCAAGTGCGCTGGCAAGCGCCCCGCTGGATGCCGGCGTAAACTGGCCGCCCTGGTAGATAACGCCGGAAATGCTTCCTGCATAACCTGCACGGAGACGGTTCATAACAACTGCTCCAACTGCCAGTTTTCCTTCATAAGGCTCGCTTCCTGCCTCACACTGAATCAGCGCTCCCAACAGAGTAACATCATCATAAGACGCTGACACTGCTCCTCTCTGGGATGTTCCACCGGAAGACTGCTGTGCCTTTCTTGCTTTCTCTGCTTCTGCTGCAGCAATTGCCGCACGTTCTTCTTCGATGGAAATTGCTTTTCCAAGTTTTAATTCTACTTCAACGAACTCTTCGCTGACATAGCCGGTTCCCTCTTCTAATTTGACCGGAACCCAGCCTTCTGCAGCTTCTGCTTCGGTATCTACTTTAATCTTGCCGCCTTCTTCTAATACATCTAAAATCTCTGTATCTTCTGAAGCGGATGTGGTTTCCCTGACTCTGACGCCGCCTGTCACTGCGGTTGCATAGGTGGTTCCCACCTGGTTTGCCAGGCTTTCTGCCTCAAGGCCGGTGACGCAGAACTCATTTTTTACATATCCTTCCACGCTTCCGGAGCTGATTTTGGTCCACTCTTCTCCCTTTTCCAGAATGTCTGCAGAGGCTCCCTTATGGAGTTTTCCTGCAAGCTCTGCCTCGTCGGAGGGTTCTGTACGAATGTTCAGATAATCCTCTACATTCGGCAGTAATTTAGATGCCCAGGGAGAAACCTCTTCGTTGCCTACTGCTACCAGAGTGTTGGTTACCTCAGTCTTTGGCTCCTCCGGTTCTTCCTTATCTTCTGTATTTTCCAAAACAGCAGCTTCCTCTGCTGTTTCCGGTTCTTCCGCTTTTGCTTCTGTTTCCAGAGCGCCCGCCTTTGCAGCCTCTTCTGGCTCTGCTGTCTCTGCTTCAGCCTTCGGTTCTTTATCTTCGGTTTCTTTCGATTCCTCTGTTTCAGCCTCTTGCGGTTTCTCTGCTTCGGTTTCTTTTGGTTCCTCTGCTGCCTTCGGTTCCTCTGTCTCAGCCTCTTGCGGCTTATCTGTCGCCTTCGGTTCCTCTGTCTCAGCCTCTTGCGGCTTATCTGTTGTCTTTGAGTTCTCCGCTTCAGCCTCTTTTGCTCCCTCTGCTGCAGCAACTTTTTCCTGATTGGAAACTTCCTGTATTTCTTCTGCTTTTTGTTCAGGCTCATTTTCTGTGATGGCTGCTGTCACAACATTTTTCACAATTCTTTCCTTTGTTGCCGCCGCAAATTCCTCACCTACTCCTGCCGGTTCTGCTGACAATTCTACCTCCTGGCTGTCTGGAGCCTGAGTTGCTGCAGGATTACCGCACACAGACGACACTGTCATCACCAGCGTAAAAGCTGCAACGATTCCGCTTTCCATAACCTTCTTATCGAATTTCATATTAACCTCCTGAATTTTGCTAAAATAACATTTACAACTTTTTAAAAATTTGTATGTTATTTTATTCGAATTTGTTACAAATGTTACGAACTTGTTACACTATAGCAAAGAATTTGTAAATTGTCAAGCTGTATGCAGCCATTTTATTTTCTGTAAAAGAAATAAACCTCCCAAACACGCTCTGGCAAAACAAAAATACAGGATATGGATTCCTCTGAAATCAGATTTCTCCATATCCTGTATTCTGCTGCTTCTTCTTACAGTCTCTTTAACAGTTCTTCTCGTTCTGCCTCATATCCAGGCTTGCCCAGAAGCGCGAACATATTGCGCTTGTAGCTCTCAACGCCAGGCTGATTGAATGGATTGACGCCCAGCAGATATCCGCTTAAGCCGCAGGCAAATTCATAGAAATAGAACAATTCACCCAGATAATATTCATTCTGCTCCGGAATATTTACCACCAGATTCGGGACATTTCCATCTGTGTGAGCCAGAATGGTTCCGTTCATAGCGCTCTTATTTACAAAATCCATATCTTTGCCGGCAAGATAATTCAATCCGTCCAAATCTACCGGTTCCTGATTGATCTTGATCGTGCTGCGGGATTTCTCCACATTCATCACTGTTTCAAACATAATTCTGGAACCGTCCTGAATAAACTGTCCCATAGAATGCAGATCTGTAGTCAAATCCACAGATGCCGGGAAAATACCTTTCTGGTCTTTTCCTTCGCTTTCTCCGTAAAGCTGTTTCCACCACTCAGATACATAGTGCAGAGACGGCTCATAATTGGCCAGAACCTCCACAGCTTTGCCTTTTCTCAGTAAAATATTGCGGACTGCAGCGTACTGCATTGCGTCATTTTCCGCAAAAGGCTGATTCATTGCCCTCTCACGTCCTGCTGCCGCGCCTTCCATCAGCTTGTCCAAATCCGCTCCGCTTACTGCGATAGGCAGCAGACCAACTGCCGTCAATACAGAGAAACGTCCGCCTACATCATCCGGCACTACGAAGCTCTCATAGCCTTCTTCCGCTGCAAGCCCTTTCAATGCCCCTCTGGCCTTATCTGTGGTTGCGTAAATTCTCTTTGCCGCGCCTTCTTTGCCGTATTTCTTCTCCAGCATTTCCTTAAACACGCGGAAAGCAATCGCCGGTTCTGTGGTAGTTCCGGATTTGGAAATAACATTCACAGAAAAATCACGATCTCCGATTACTTCAATCAATCCTGCAAGATAGGAACTGCTGATGCTGTTTCCTGCATAGTAAATCTCCGGCGTCTTGCGGATCTCCTTTGACACATTATTGTAAAATCCGTGCCTCAGAAACTCAATGGCTGCCCTGGCTCCCAGATAAGATCCGCCGATTCCAATCACCACCAGCACTTCTGAGTCTCCCTGGATCTTCTCAGCTGCCTTCTTAATTCTGGCAAATTCCTCTTTATCATATTCCACCGGCAGGTCGAGCCATCCTAAAAAGTCATTTCCGGCTCCGCTTTTCGAAACCAGCACTTTTCTGGCGTCCTCCACCAGTTTCTCCATATAGCCAACTTCTTCCTGACTGATAAATCCAACAGCTTTTCCATAATCAAACGATACTTTTTCCATGATTTCCACTCCTTTGTCTTTCTATGCTTCCTATAAGAATCCCCCATGGGCATTCTCCGCTTATGGAATATTGTAACAAATCTGTCCGGCTTCGTCAAACAGAAAAGCCCTTTCAGGAGAAGTATTCCTGCAAAACAGCATTAAACAGTTTCTCATCCTCTGCTTTTTTCTTCTCCTGCTCTGCTGTCAATTCCCGTTTCTCCCTGTTATCTTCCCGCGTCTCTTCACTCTTATGTATCTGCACCGGCCCCTGCACTGCCTCTGGTTCTGTCTCTTCCTCTTCTTCGTCACTTAATATCACATCAAAATATGCCTGGACATTTCCGATAATATCTCCAAGACTTCTGTTCAGTCTTTTTATCTGCCGCAAGATCCTTGCCAGAAGCAGCAGAATCAGCAATCCCATAAGAACAAACGCCGCTTCTTTTAAAAGCCCCTGATACCTCTGGCAAAAACGTATCAATTCTTCCATAGAGCATGTCCCTCCTTTCGGTAATACACAGGCGCATCCTCCCAGCTATAAAGTCTGCCGGATACAAAATTCGCCTGATATATTCATTATAAATATTCTTATTCCATCTGTGAAGTATTCCAAAGGCTTTTTTCATCGCATATTCTCCCGGTTTTCGACACTTTGCTTCTCTTGATCTTTTTTCAGGAACAGTATAAGATGAGAACAGAGAAATTCAAGAACACTCAGGAGGTCATCATGAAAAGAATTGTGTTAACCGGCGGCGGCACTGCCGGCCATGTCACCCCGAATATTGCGCTGCTTCCCAGACTGAAGGAACTTGATTACGACATCCATTACATCGGTTCCTATGACGGAATTGAGAAAAAATTGATTGAACAATACGGCATTCCCTATTATGGAATTTCCTCCGGCAAACTGCGCCGGTATTTCGACTGGAAAAACTTTTCCGATCCCTTCAAGGTAATCAAAGGCTATGGGCAGGCCCGTTCCCTGTTAAAAAAATTAAAACCGGATGTTGTATTTTCCAAGGGAGGCTTTGTCTCGGTCCCGGTCATTCTTGCTGCAAAACATCGGAAGATTCCTGCAATTATTCATGAATCCGACATCACTCCCGGCCTTGCCAATAAACTTGCCATCCCAAACGCCTGCAAAGTCTGCTGCAACTTCCCGGAAACCCTGAAATACCTTCCGGCCGACAAAGCAGTTCTCACAGGCTCTCCCATCCGTAAGGAATTACTGTCAGGAAATCGTTTAAAAGGGCTTACATATTGCGGATTCCAGGCAGAGAAACCGGTAATCATGGTAATCGGCGGAAGCACCGGCTCTCAGTTTATCAATGAAATTGTCCGAAGACTCCTTCCTGATTTATTAAAAGATTTTCAGGTTCTTCACCTCTGCGGAAAGGGAAAACTGGATCCTTCTTTGGAACATACAAAAGGATATGCCCAATTCGAATACGCAAATAAAGAGTTAAGTGATATGTTTGCCCTTGCAGATCTGGTGATTTCCAGAGCAGGGGCTAATGCCATCTGCGAACTTTTAGCGCTGCGCAAGCCCAACATCTTAATCCCTCTTTCTGCCAATGCCAGCCGGGGGGATCAGATATTAAACGCCCGTTCCTTTGAGCGTCAGGGTTACAGCGTGGTAATTGAAGAAGAACAATTAAACAGTGTGATTCTTATGGACGCCATACGGAAATTATTCCAAAACAGGAATCAATACATCAGCGCCATGGCAAAAAGCGAACAGCTAAATTCTGTGGAGACAGTGGTACAGCTTCTGGAACAGGCTGCCACTCAGAAGAAATAGTATTTCAGGTGCACTTTGCGGCAAACCGGCAAGGTGCACCTGAAATATACATATACATATTCATATTCATAAACACACTTACCTTGCCAAATGATCTGCTTTTGATCTTAAAAATATTGGAATCTGTTGGCAAATCATTTGGCTCCCGGGTATATAAACACCCAGACAATGCAGATTACTGCAGGCCAACACAAGCGAAATCATTTGGCCCGGGTATATAAATATTCGGGAAATACCAGTGGAAAACTACTGCTGCAGCTTCTCACAAATATCTTCCAATTCTTCCTGGGATAATTCCAGGTGGTTCCAGCAAAGCTTGTCCTGGTTGCCGTCTTCCTGATATCTGGGAATCAGATGCATGTGGAAGTGAAACACCGTCTGCCCTGCCACTTCTCCATTATTCTGCACGATATTAAAGCCATCGCATTTTAATGCCGCCGTCATATGCGCGGCAAGTTTTTTGGCCAGAATCATTGCATGGCCTGCCATATCCTCCGGCAGTTCATAAATATCCGCGTAATGTTCTTTCGGAATAATCAGGGCATGCCCTTTCGATGCCGGACTGATATCCAGAATGACTCTAAATTCATTGTCTTCATAAATTGTTTTGGAAGGAATCTCCCCAGACGCAATTTTACAAAAAATACAGTTTTCTTCTTTCATTTCCTACCTCCTGTTTGCACATAAACACAATATGAAACCCATCTGCGCATACCGCAGTCTTTCTTATGGACATTACATGCCGTAAGCCTTATTCACCCGAAAATAAAAACCTGATCCAGCATTTTCAATGTTTTAAAATTGCCCTTAGCCGTCATTACATGCCGTAAGCCTTATTCACCCGAAAATAAAAACCTGATCCAACATTTTCAATGTTTTAAAATTACCCTTAGCCGTCATTTCTCCAGTCATAAAAGCCCTCTGAAAACTCATCCTGCCCTGAATGATGTTGTCCATTACGGTTGTTGTCATCTTGGCGTAGACATCAATCTTCTCTCCCTGTCCGTAATGAACCCGCAGTTCATCATTATGCACTTCAATGGTCAGCGGCTTCTTCTTCCCGTCAATCATGAACAGATAAGTGGCCGAAAAATCTTCCTGGGCCACAAAATGGGCCTCTAATTCTGTCAGGTATGCCATCTCCGCATCTTCTTCACTCTGCCCAAGCAAGTCCTTAAACATGCTGCTCAGTTCTTCAATATCCTCTTTTTGCTTCTTCACATAAACATCGTCAGACACATACTTAGACAGCTGTTCGCTCTCCTGAGGCGTCAGCTCCAATTGCTGCGGACGCAGTACAGACTGTTTCACTGCCTGATTGCTGTTGGGAAGACTCTTTAATTTCTGTGATATGGTACGGTAGAGATTCTCTGCCTTCTTCTCAATCAGCACCGTATAATCCCGGTTCATCTCAAAAGCGATTAAATCTTCCACATAACCGCACAAACCGGCGCAGGGAAGGCCGCCTAAGATCTCCCAGGCGCTTGCAAGAGCAATCTCTCCCTCCCGTTCTCCATAAGTGGTAGACATTACAATAGGCTGCATATAAGTAGCCGCTATCTTCTCCTTATCCCCATACAGCCAGCAGGAATCCAGAAACTGCTGCATATAACCGCCGATCCCCAGCCATTCTACCGTTGTCGCCAGTATAATGCCATCCGCGTCCTTGATGGTCTGAGGGAGCGTGGAAATACTGTTTTTGTGTTCAAAAATATTATAGCGCTCTACATTTACCCGAAGTTCCACTAACACTTCCTGCATTTTATCAATGACATACAAGGTAGGATCGTCCAATAATCCGCGTCCTCCGTAATAAATATTAACTTTCATACCAAAGCCTCCAAATTTATCAATGTCTTTAGTATATAAATTTTTGAAAGCAAAGTCAACTATTTGCAGATTCAGGTAATTTTGGAAACAACAGCCGTACCCAGATTCAAGTAAACAGATATTCCTCCGCACCAAACAGAATCCTGTCATTTTTGCTCAGTTTCCTTTTCTGATGATAGGCAATCGGCTCCCCGTTCAGATACGTCCCATTGGTGGAATTTAAATCTTCCAGATAATACACTCCCTCCTGTCTGCTGATTCTGGCATGAACCCGGCTGATCCCCTCTGCGTCAATCACGCCTGCGGCCTGATACCTGTTCTTACCCAGCAAAAATTCCTCTCCTTCCACCAGAATGTCTCCGCACCCGCCAGGTCCCTGATAAATCAGTTTCCCCATGAGTTCCTGTCTGCACGGACTCAAGATTTCTGTGGGATAGGATACTTCTCTTTCTCCGGCTATTTTTTCTGCCGCAAAATTTGATTTTCCGTTATACGGAGGTTTTTCCCCTATTACGGCCTCTTCTTTCCATTCCTCCCTCAAAGGCCTTTGCTTTTCCTCAAGGAGTTTTCCTTTCAAAGGTTTTTTCCTTTCCTCAAGGAGTTTCCCATTCAAAGGTTTTTTCTTTTCTTCATGGAATTTCCCACTCAGAGGTTTTTGTTTTTCTCCAAATATTTTTTCACTCAGAGGTTTTGGTTTTTCTCCAAATATTTTTTCACTCAAAGGCTTTTGTTTTTCTCCAAATATTTTCTCGCACAAAGGATTCTTCTTTTCCTCAAAAAACTTCTCTTTCATAGGATCCTTTTTTCCTTGAAAGGTTTTCTCTTTCTCCGGCTTTTGCTTTCCTTCACGGAATTTCCCATTCAATGAATTTCTCTTTGCTTTAAAAAGCTTCTCTTTCTCCGACTTTTGCTTTCCTTCACGGAAATACACGTATTGAAACATGGAACAAACCCAGGGAATCTGCTCCGCTTTCTTGCGGACTTCTTGCAAAATTTTGTTCTGCCAGCTCTCTTCCACCGGTGTCTCTTCTTTTGTCGTCTGCCCCAGACTGTCTGCCAAAATCGGCTCCGGACAGTTTCCGCTCCGCTCTGAATCTTCTGTTTTCTGTTCTGTTTTTACTGTTATGCTTCCCAATATTTTCCTGATACTGATATTTTTCATCATAGACATCTGATAGACCTGATATGCCAATTCGGTGGCTGCCTGATCCTGATGATCAATCCTTCTGAGTATCTGCTCCATGCAATGGCCGAATGCATCCTGCAGGTTCTCATTCCAAAAAGGCACATAGGTGAAGGACAGGCCGCCATCCCTCAGATTTACATAAATATATTCTTCTTTCAGGCAAATTCCAGTCTCCCGCAGCAAATAATCCGGCAGCACGCCGCATAGTTCCCTGATAGAACTCAGCAATTTCCAGAGCATGTCATATCCCATTTTCTTTCCCGAAAGATAATCTCCTATCTGCTGTTTCCCGCTGATATCGTACAGATAGCTTTTCTCACCGTCAGCCTCTGTCACTTCCATTTCTAACAGACAGGGCACATGCTCTGCCCTCAACATTTTTAATTCATATTCTTCTGCAATTTCCTCCTGGCCTTTTATGCACATATAACTTTTATGCAGATTTCTCCGATAAGTTACCTCCATATTTTCCATTCCTTTCCGGGCAAAAATCAGACGCGAAAAACTCTTTCACATTCACGGCACATACCGTCAACCTGTAATTTCACCCAACAATTCCACTTTACGGAAGTAATCCGCCGGAGCAAATTCCTCCCACATTTGTTGTTTCTCTGCAGTTTCGGTCATTTCCCGATACAGTTCCAGCCCCTGATTCAGAACCAGTAAAATGCAGATCAGAATCACCGGCATAACCAATGCCGCCTCCACGGTAAAGCTTCCGCTGACCTTTCTTTCTGTCATATCAGCCACCAACCATCATCAGAAGATAAGAAACCAATAAAAACGGAACAAAGGCAATTCTTTCTTTTCCCGTTTTCTTTCCGAAAATCAGAAGCATCAATGACCAAACGGCTGCAAACATAAGCCCTGTAAATAACAGCCTCAGATTCCCAATCCCTCCCAGATATACGCCGGTCACCACAAGGAGAATCCCATCTCCCATTCCGGTTCTTCCCCGGCTGAGCCAACTGATCAGCATCATTGCCGCCCCTAAGAGCATTCCCAGCAGCATACTGTAGATGGAACATTCCGGATAAAACAGATGCAGACATACGCCGCACACGCCAAACAGCAAAATATACATCAGCGTTAATTCTTTTCTTTTTACATCTTCCCAGGTACACAATCCCAGCAATCCCAACACCATAAATTTCTGCATATCACTTACCTCCGCATCTTGCACAGGCTCTTTTATTTCCAACCTGCTCTTTCAACACCATATAAATTGTTCTCTTTAATCCGCTGCAGTCTATCTTCATATGATAGCAATCTCCTTCCCTGGTAATATATACGATACCTCCCGGCTTCTTCTTCCGCACACAATGCCCGCATGGCTTATACTTCTTTCGTATGGTCTCATTCACGGCTGCTGACTGAATTGTGAGCTTCAGATGACTGCAGTCCCGTCTGGAGTGGTACACATTTTCCGTCGGGGTGAGATAGACCCATTCTTTCCCCTCCCGATTATCTGTACCGCTTTGATTTCCCACCCACCGGCGCATTCTGCAGCTGTTTGACAGGGACAGGCTTCGCCTGCCAAAAAAGTTCAGGGGAAAACGCATACGATAGGACACTGACAAATCAATGGTATCCGCCCCCGCTTTGCCGCTCTTCCAAGAAAATCCTGCCACCCCAAATTCTATGCCTGACATGGGACATTTTTGAACTGCCAGTTCTTTATAAAACATGGCTTTCGTTAAATTTTCCGCCTCTTTCTGTGAAACGCCTCCAAACAGTGATGCTTCCGCCGCTGCCTGATCCAATGAATTGCCCACAATATACTGAACTTGCATCATCCGAAATAAATACAGAATCATTATCATTGCAAAAAGAAAGATCGGAAGGGCCAGCGCCGCTTCTACCGTTAAACTTCCCGGAAGAAGGGCATGAAAAAGTGCCTTTGGCGGGGAATACCCATAACTTTTTTCTATATATTTTTGCCTGAGAGAGCTTTTTTCGTTTTCCTTTCCAGTTATCCAAGGCACTTTTTCATGCCCTCCTTCCCAGTATGATAAATAATTTCTGTCCATTAATAAAATAGCGGATACCTGCTGTCAAAGTGATAGATTCCATCCTTTTCTTTTGCAGTGGTAATCAGACTCAGAAACATTGACTCTGCCGCCGAAACAACTCCGGCCTCTATTCCCTGTATCAAATGATCCATAGAAAACTTTTCTTCCCCCGGCAGCAATCTGATATTTTGCTCCATCACATCCATAGCGCGGCATACCAACGTATCTTCTTTTACAGAAAGCATCAGAATCTGCAGATATTCACGGTAATCCAATCCCCGTTCTTCCTGCTGTCCGCTGCTTTTGTCCAATGCTTTCTGCCCCAGGAACACATCGCTCTGCCATTCAGACGTCTCCTTGATCAATGGCACTTTTCCTCCTGCCAAAAGACATCTGACATCCAGCACACTTTCCATATAACTCCATGCAAGCAAAATTCCAATCTGAACGGCCTGTATCAGCGGAGGAATTCCGGTAAAGCCGACAGCAGCAGCAGCCATCTCCAGCGCAAGGGCCTGCTTGCCGCTGTCCTGCATAATTGTTGCAAAATTACCGGCTTCCCGAAGCAGAAGCAGCCTTTTTGCCACTTGCTCCAGATTCCGGGCATCCGTATCTTTTCCGCCGATACAATATTCCAGTTCATAATCCAGAGCATGGCTGGCGCATCCGCCGGATCCGGCGCCGCTTTGGCAGGAAAAATAAGTATTCAGATATTGTAAAAGCCATAGCTTTTCTAATGTTTCTTCGCTCTCTTTTACCAGATTTCCAGCTTCTTTTTTCCGATTCTGAATGCTTTCTTTCAAGGAAATGCCTTTTCCTGAAATCCCAGAAGGATTTTCCACGACAAGAGTTAAAACCGGAGACTTTTTCCACAAAGTTACAAAATCCATGGGATTTTCCGGCAATGCTTCCCCCTGCGGCGCTCCCTCTGCTGTTTTGATTGAGGCATTTGAGCCTCCTGCCCCTGCTGACGTATTTTTTTCCTCAACCTCTGCGGCTTCGGCAGCCTCCTCTGCGGCTTCGGCAGCTTCTTTTGCTTCTTCCGCCGCCTCCTGCGCCAGTTTCCACTTTTCTTCTGCCTCGCGGCTGCTTTTTTCCAGCTCTTCTCCCTGTTTCAGGATCCCTTTCATTGTATCAGCCGCATGTTCTGCGAGCTGTGCTTTCATCGCCCTGCATGCCTGTTCCCGGAATGGCTTTCCTTTCTGATCTGTTGCCAGAGCATATTTTTCAATCTCCACATTCTTCCATGAGATCTGGTAAAATCCCTTTTCCTTTTGCTCCAAAGCGGCTTCCTCCATCATGATTCCTTCCAGCGCCGCCAGATTCAACTGTCCGTTTTCATCATTTCCATCCAGAAACAGCATATGATAACTTTCCCACATGGGCACGTGATATCCGCCGAACATTGATTCCATCCTAAGCTGCAGACTGCGCTGCGAAATCCTTGCAAGCGCCTGCACCCTTGACGCTTCCAGCAGAGAAAAAATCAGGGAGAGTATAATAGTCAGAGTCAATGCCAGAAACAGCGTAATGCTGCCATTGCAAGTCTTCAGTCCTTCAGATCTTCTTTGCATTTCCTGAAACCTTCTTGAGCACATCATTCACTAGCTGGCTGATCTGCGTTTTGAACAATGCCACCAAGCTAATTAGCACCACGATAATCAAAATAACTTCCACCACGCCCATACCATCTTCTTCTGTTAAAAATCTTTTAAATTCTCTCATTTTCTTCCTCCTAAAAATATTCGTTCCTTTCCATTTCAGCCACACAGGCTCCTAAAAAATAATTGTCTCTTTACATATCAGCCATAAAGGCTCCTAAAATAATCGTTCCTTTCCATTTCAGCCGTAAAGGCTCTTTACACAGAAATTTTACGCCGGAAACCACCTCCAATTGCAACGACTCAAATATTAAGCGTCAGTCCGGCCGGCACTACCAGAATTACCAGCACAAGTACAAGCATAATCCCCATAGGGAGCAAAAGCTTGGTCCCCGCCTCTTCTCCTGCTTTCCTGGCCTCTGCCTTTCTCTGCTCAAAGGCCTCTTTCTCTTCTTCCTCCAGAAGACGCTGCAGCCCCTCAGAACCTTTCCTGATATTTTGGACAATCAGAGACGACAATTTGCGGTATACGCTAAGTTCACATCTTGTCCCGAAATTCTCAAAGGCCTGTAGTTCTCCCACCCCTTCCTGAATCTCATGGAGAACTGTCACCATCTCTTCATATGCTTCACGTCTGTCCACCTCCCTTTGTTTCCTTCTTGCCTGATAGGCTCCCGCAATTTTCTCCCAGGCCAGTGTCAGATTCATTCCCGCCCCCAACAACAGCGATAACTGACTGACAATCTCAGAATAATCCAGAAGCATCTGGCGGCGGCGCTGCAGCTCTTTCTTCTTTTTCTCTTCTTTCTCAGAAAAAATAACAGCAGCCGCACCGGCAATTCCCAGGAGAGCCATAATCCCACTCCGGTTTTCCTTCTGTTCCTTCCAGATAATTTTCCTGTCCTCTAATTCCTCCGGAAGTTCCAGATAATCAGCATCTTCTCTGTGATTCTCCGAAACCAGCAGTTTCTCAAGCTTCTCCGCAAAAAGTTCCTGCTCTGATTTTTCTTTGGGCACCGCCCGGACAAAAAAGCGATACAGGCAGATTTCTTCCTGACAGGTTAACTCCGCTGTGATTTCCACCAAAATCGGCTCCTTCGGCGACACAATCAGGTTTCCCTCTGCATCAAACACTTCATAATCTGAAAAGCGGTAATCCGCTTCCACTGCGCCCTCCTGGAGAGTCTCAGGCAGATACAGCGGCTCACTTACTGATTCCAGAGAAGGATTGTCTCCCGGCACAACCTGATCCAATTCCTCCTTTGCTCTGTCCAGGTATTCCTGTCTCTCTTTCTTTGTCAGTTTCTTTTCTTCCACCTGAATTTTCATGGGATACTGTTCCAGCAAACCTTCCGCGTCCACCAAAAAATCCTTTTCTTCCATTCCCTGTCCCGGCCCATTCCTGGGAACCTGCTTCTTGGCGCTGCCGGCATCCATTCCTTCAAAAACCGCCCCAAGAAAAAAGCCCGCTGCAAGAAGCAATGCCGCCTCATACAATCTCTTCCGATATCCCAGTTTTTTAAATCTCCAGGATGCCGCTGCGCAAACTGCCGCAGCTATCATATATCCATACATACTTCTCATCTTCCCTATCCCGCCTGCTTCACTCATCTCACCCACAGGACACATATCCACACATACTTTTTCCTTATACCTGAATATCCACAATCTTCTCCGCCAGCCAGCAGGCACAGCCATAAACCGCAAGGGCCGCAGTCATAATTCCGATTCCCAGCCAGTTTCCGTAAAGCGGCTCTAAAAACTCCGGCGAAGTAATGCCTACATAGGCCAGAATTCCAAAAGGTACAAGATTCATAATGTTCATTTCCATCTGTTTTGCTGCGATTACCACTTCAATTTCCCGCTTTATCTCTGCCTTTTGGCGGATTTTATCCGCTGAGTTCTGGAAAATTTTCAAAAAATCTCCGCCGCTTCGCTTCGCGAATCCAAAAACCTGCGAAAAGCTGCTGATTTCTTCTATACCGCACCGTTCTGCCAGATCTTCCAACAGGGATTCCAGCGTTACATTTAACTTTACCTGATGGTTGATATACGCAAATTCCCGGGCCATTACCGCCTCTTCGCCGTAGAGTTTCACGAATTCTTCTCTGGCATGTACAAATGCGTTTTCCATAGCATATCCTGCTTTCAATGCCGTAACTGCCATCTGAAGTATCTCCTTGAACTGAAACAGCATTTCTCCTTTTCTTTTTTTCAGCAGATGACGGCTGAAAGCTCTTTTTACCGGAAGATACAGAATTACCGAAGATGCCATCATACATCTGTTATGGTAAAACAGCCAGGAAACAGCTCCTGCAAGCCCCGCTGTAATCCCCAGGCAGAGGATCTTTTCTTTCCAATTTAAAACATAAACTTTATAGTTCCTCACAACCTTCCTCCATTCCTGCACGGTACAATTTGCCCTTGTGAATCAACTCTCCTGTCTTCACCCAACTGCCGGTAACCCTTCCGTCCTGTTCCCCCATTTCCGTGAATTCATACAGAGGATTCAGCCGGATTCTATCTTCTTCCATACCTGCCACTTCCACAATCGACAGCATCCGCCTGCTTCTGTCCCGCAGCCTGCCCAAATGCACCAGGATATCCACGCCGGCCGCAATTTGGGAGCGGATTGCCAACAATGGAAGCTCCATTCCCATCAGCACCATAGTCTCCATTCTGCTCAGCATATCCTGACAGCTGTTGGCATGCCCGGTGCTAAGAGAGCCGTCATGCCCGGTATTCATCGCCTGAAGCATGTCCAGACATTCCGCTCCCCGGATCTCTCCTACGATAATCCGATCCGGCCGCATGCGCAGCGCTGTCCGTATTAAATCTCTTATGGTAATCGCCAGGGTCCCCTGGGGACCTCCGGTTCTGGTTTCCAAGCGAACCAGATTCTCAATTCCCTGAAGCTGCAATTCTGCGGAATCTTCAATTGTTATCACACGTTCTGACTTTGGAATAAATTCAGAAAGGGCATTTAGAAATGTTGTTTTTCCTGATCCGGTACCTCCGGAAATGAATATGTTATAGCCGGCTTTCACCAGTTTTTCCAAGAACTCCGCGCACTCCCTGCTGATGGAACCGCCTGCAATCATCTGCTCCATCAATACGGGATGTTTGGGAAATTTACGGATTGACACTACCGGTCCCTCTAAAGCCACCGGCGGGAGCACCACATTCACCCTGGAACCATCTTCCAGTCTGGTATCCGCAATAGGCTCCGCTTCATTCACCATCCGGTTGTGATTTCCCACAATTTGCTGAATAATATCCTCCAGCTTTTCTCTGGAAGAGAAACATTTATCCCAAAAGCGGATCTCTCCGTTTTTTTCGTAGAAAATATGATCCGCGCCGTTTACCATAATCTCCGTAACATCATCTTCATTTAACAGTTCCTGCAATACGTCCAGCTTCCGCAGAGAGTGAAACACCCGCATGCGCAGTTCCTTACGCCAGGCCAAAGGGATGACCCGTTCTCTGGCTGCCCTGCAGATCTCTTCGTCAATCACCGCCAGAATCTCTTCTTCCGCGTGTTCTCTTGTCATGTCCAGCTGCTCCAGAACCCGTTTTTTAATCTGTTCCACCTTGTACCCCCGCAATCTGTCTGGCGTAATCGCCCAGTTCTCCCCAAATCCACTGCTGCATCTTCTCTCCCCGGCGAAATCCTTTATTCAGCTCCGGAAGCTGCAGATACGAAATTTTCCGCTCTAACTGAGGATTTTCCTGCCTTGCCGCAATCTGTTTAAAATGCTTCCTGGCATTCTCCGGCAGTTCTCCCGGTTCTGAGACAATGTATACTTTGCCGCATAATTCCAGCAAATTGAAAAACCCGGAAAACATCATGCCCAAGTCCAGAATAAGCGCTTCATAGCCGCTCTTTTCCGCCAGCAGCCTGATAAACTGAAGGTAATCCCGGCCAGACACCTCTCCCAGACATTCGCTGTCCCTGGCGGGAGGAATATAGTCAAATCCCTCCAGAGAATAAACTGCGCTGTCAATGCAGTCACTGATATTCCCCTCTCCGGTAAGGCACAGATACATTACATCCAACAAATCCCGCTGATAATTTTCCCCAAGCCATTCTTCAAATCCGGCGCATTCCCTGAAGTTTACATAAAGCACCTTCTCCTTTGGACTCAGCGCCTGGGCCAGAGTCAGCGCAAAAGGAGTCTGCCAGATGCTGTGGGCCGGAGAGTAAATACCCAGAATCTCCCTGTTTGCCAATGTCAGCTCCTGTTCCGGGATCCCCAGTTTTTGATAATAGAAAAATATCTCTCTTACCATTTGAGAAGCAGCCTGATATTTACTGATGACAGGAAAGTTCTGCGCCAGATCCGGCAGGTTCTGCTTCACGGATGAATCGGTCAAATAGATCCAGAGAATTCTGCCGCTGTTCTCCTTCTGTTCTCTTTGCAGTTTCGGCTCCGTCTGCATTCCTGTCTGTACCGCTGTCTTGTGTTCCGTTACCGCTTCTTCTGCCTGCGCCGATAATTCCTGCAATGCCAATGCTGCTTTCATCTGGGCCGTAATTGCAGGCTCTTCCCAGAATCCGCTGCCCAGAAGAACCACATCCACATCTCCCGCTTTCTGAAATTCCAGAAAATTCTCCGGAGCGGAAAAACTGCTGCCGCATACCCGATCTCCCCTCTCCAGGGAAAGCCATTCTCCCAGCCTCTGTCCATATGTCCTGTCCGTATCACAGACAGCAATTGAAATCTTTCTCAATAAGCCACCTCCATAGCTATGATATATCCAATTAATATTGCAATTGAAAAATGAATGATATGTTGATTCCCCTGACTCTTCGGATATTGAGAGAACCGTCCCGCCGCAAGCGCCTGACGTATATAATCCCCGAATATGCATAGACGTGAAATCAGATTGCGATGATACAGCATTTTGCCAAGAGACATTCCTGCTGCCGTCAGAAAAGATATCATTATTGTTACAGTAAGGATTTCCAAGTTCCAGATTCCGCCGATCACGGAAAATAATTTGATGTCACCTGCCCCAAGGACATGTATGAGAAATAACAGATAACATAAGATCACCGGTATAGAAACGTTTCTGAGAAAAATGCCAACTCCCTTCCATCCCGCTTCTGCAAGCTGAAAGAAAAGTCCCGCCGCTAATCCGCTCAAAATCAGCCGGTTCCTGATTTTGCCGCTTTGTATGTCCATTACCGCTGCCAGAATCAGCAGCAGGATCGTGAACATGAATTTCACTTCCCCAATTCATCACCTCTTTTTCTTGATTTCTTAGGATTATAGACTATGTTCCCCCTCTTGTAAAGTAGGTATGGGCAATTTATTCATTTTTGTAAGTATTTTACAATAAACGGTAGAACAAAATCCCGTAAATCAGCGCAAACCCGCTGATACCAAGGGTTCCCAATGTCAAAACCGTAACAGGATTGATTCCTGCCGCCATAGGAATCCCCAGATTTTTCAGTATTTCATTCACCACGCAAATTCCTGCAGACCCCACAAATCCCCGCAGCACAAAGGCAGTCAGCGCTTCTGCTCTCTGCTTCATAGCCCCGATAAAAAGAATCAGCGCGCAAAGTGCCGCAATCACTATGACCCCATAATATTTTTCCATAAACGTCTCCTTCTCCATTGATTTTCTCCTGTTATTATCTATATACCTTTTGGAAAAATTTATGACTTTTTTGTATATTACTGGAAGTTTCTGCTTATACTTAAAAAAAGAAAACGGTATGTATGATCTGCAAATCATCACACCGCAGAAGAATCGCTGCAAAAAGGAAAGGGATGCATATGTTTCAGACAACCAAAAAGAAAACCGCCCATGGGGCTGCCTACTCTTTACTTTTAGATGACCTGGAAAAAGCCCAGTGCGATTTGGCGCTTGCATACAACAGCTTTGAAAACGCCATGGACCCGGACTTAATCGACTGCTGCATTTATCAGGTAAAAGCCCTGCAAATGCGCTATAAGTTCCTGCTTACCAAGGCAAAACAGTTCGAGGAGGATTTTTAGGCTAAAAATCCCCTTGAACTGTCAGAACCCTGAAGGGTCTCTGTCAGGCTGCCTTTTTGATACGTCATGCCCGCAACTACCTGTTGGGCATGCTGCATCAGCGGTTCTGAAGAATCCTGCTTTGCCGCCTCCGCAAAGCCCTCATAGAGATTCTTCAGAATCCTCTGCGCATCCTGAATATTCTGCAGGGTATTCTTACATACCGCCATTGCCAGAAGTTTATTTACAAAGTGATACAGCGGGTACAATTCGCCGGAGACAGCATAGGTAAAATCCAGATCATCCATCAATCTGCGCACTACCTGCTCTGCCTTTCCCACTGCGCTTTTAAATTCCTCATATTCCCCCGCTTCCCCGGCATGCTGCGCATCCTCTAGATAAGCAAAGAGAATATCATATATAATCACAATCATTTCCCCCCGGTTACAGCAGCTTAACCGGCGGGTAAATTCCTGCTTTTTTTCCTGTGTCATAGAGCGTCCTCCTACTGCAGCAGCTGCAGAACCTGCTGAGGAATGTCGTTGGCCTGGGCAAGCACAGAAGTGGCTGCCTGTGTCAGCACATTGTATTTGGTGTATTCCGTCATCTCTTCGGCCATATCCACATCTTCAATCCTGGACAAAGCCTGGGTCATATTCAGTTCTGTGCCGTCTAAGCTGCTGACTGCATAATCCAGACGGTTCTGATACGCGCCGATGCTGGAACGCACTTCGCTGACCTTAGCGATGGCGCCGTCAAAGCTGGTAATAGCCCGATCTGCGCCGGTCACGGTACATACATTCACTTTATCAATATAAAGCGTCATGGAAGATACCTCCGGAATCCGCACATCTACCGTCTGATTCTCATTCGCGCCGATCTGAAGGGTCATGGTTCCGATGTTGGTAACTTCCATATTCACCTGTGAATTGGGCGTAATCTGTCCCGGAGTTACCTCAAACTTCATCTCAAATCCGTTGCGATCTGAAATTGTCACATAATTTCCCTCTGCAAGAATGGTCGCCTGGGAGCCGAATCCCACACGCTCTGCCGGCGTACCGGTGGTGGTAAATTCAACCTTTACATCTTCTCCATGGGGCACATTGGGATTGTTCTGGGGTATTCCGAGAAAATCCGCAAGTTCCTGGCTGTCACATTTCAAATCCAATTCTGTGGCGCTGCCGTATTCATCTGATACAAAAATCAGGTATCCTCCGTTTGTCACATCCGTAGGCACATATCCCGCGTCCTCCGGCTTTCCTGCCATAGTTGCTCCAGGAGGCGCAGCAGGAGGAGTCTGAGTTGCAGACACCAAAAGATTGACTTCACCCCGTTCTGCCCCTTCCCGCAGCTTTTCATATACTTCCTCAAAGGTATCTCCCTGAGAAATTTTAACTCCGACTCCATTGATCGTCACTACGCCCTCCGCCGGGGCTGTCGCCGCAGGCGCAATGTTCGCATTCCCCGCTACCAACGCATGCGTTGCGTCGCTGACCACGGTAATGCTGTAATCATCGGCAGTAACCGTATCTGAAATATCCATTCTGGTAATTCCCCGGTTATCCGTAAATACCCGCTGATCCAATGTTCCGTCTAACAAGTGCTTGGTATTAAATTCCGTGTCTTTGGAAATGCGGTCAATCTCCTCTCTCAAAGAAGAAATCTCGGCCTGAATCGCCTCCAAATCATCCGGCGTATTCGTCCCATTTGCCGCCTGTACGGACAATTCCCGCATTCTCTGAAGCATTGCGTGAACCTCCGTCAAAGCGCCGTCTGCCGTATCCAGTACGGAAACTCCGTCGGAAGCATTTCTGGAAGCCTGGGCCAGACCTTTGATCTGTGCTTTCATCTTAGTGGAAATTGCCATTCCGGCCGCGTCATCGGAGGCCCTGTTAATGCGAAATCCTGTGGACAGCCGTTCAATGGACACGGATAAATTTTTATCGGATTCTAATAATCTTTTGTTGGCAATAAGCGCTGACATGTTGTGGTTAATTTTCATTTTCTATCTCTCCTGTTCTTCGTAATTCTGCCATTTTCCCCGGACAACTGCAAAGTCCTTTTTGCTGTTTGCTCCGGAAAATGTTACGGCTGCATATTCTGTCCTGTCTGCTTAACCTCTTCTAAAAAGGCTCTGGCAACGCCGTACAACGTCCTTGTCTGCACTTGCTGCTCTTCCTGCGTCTGTTCTGAATCCCCTATTCCTTTTTCTCTGGAAAAAATATTGGCAAGATCCAGATGATCGCTGCAAATCATATTCATCTCCCATGTCTGACCTTCTTCCTGGCCAAGGCGCGCCCGAAGATCCGCTTCATGGTTTTTCAATTCTTCAATCGTTTCCGGGGAATCTGATACCAGATACCCTTTGACGGAATCCTTCTGCACCTGGAAGCTGGCGGATACTTTCCCAAGTTTGGGGCTGTCAAACATAATATCCACTCTGCCCCGCTCCCGCTTGCCCCGGACAATCTTAAGCTGGACATTGGTCAATTCATCGGCCACTAATACTGGAATTGCATAATTCTCTTCTTTCGTCATCCGGGCGCCCAGTTCAATCTGCTGGCGCATCACCCTCATATCGCGGATATCCAGGCTTCGCGCATCCTCTGACTCGATCATGGTTTTCATCACATTTTCCGCCAGATCTGCCAGTTTCTCCTGGGCCTTGGCCATATCTTCCGGAGTCTTAACCGCCTCGCCGAATTCCTTGATAATCTCTTCTTTTACTTCATCAAAATTAACTTCTTTGTCCAGATTCTCAGGATCGAACAGAGACTTAAAGATTCCGTTTCGGTTATGAATCATTTGATTGGCTGCCATAATATTATAAGCAGTCACCGGCATATCATAGCCGCTCAGCATATTCAGCACATGGGCCTCCGCTTCCCTGGCCCCGGCAAATTCCTGCAGCTGTTCCTGATAATACGCCCGTTCTGATTCTTCATCCGCCGGCGCTTCCCGCAGCTGCCATAACAATTCTTCCGGCGTCATTTCTTCCCAGGTCCTGCCTGCAGCATTGGCTGCGCTCTGCTGCATTCCTTCTGGCGTCACCAAATCAAAGGCCTCTTTAGCGCAGTCGGTCTGATATGCCGCCTCTATCTGCTGGGAAATGCTCAGTTCCTGACTGTGGATTGCGTCAGCTTCCCCGAAATTATCATCCACTGACACATTTATGCCGGGATTCCGATTGGTCCGCACAGCGCTTAAAAGATTCTTCATAGTCAAATCCGCGCCCTGATGCACCAATGCCCCGATCACCGCTCCGTCTGTCTTGTCAATCTGATTCAGCAGACGGTAAATTCCGATATAACTGTCCCGTTCCTCCGGAGTGATGCCCTGATTCTGCTCTAATTTCCACAGATATTTGCTGAACTTCTCTTCGCTGGCATCCTCCATGCGGTTTTTGATTTCCTGCGCCTTGCTGTTCAGCTGCTCCACATTCATGTCCAGGGGATTTACCCCTTCCCGTATCATTTCCATTACCACAGAGGGAGACAGGTTCTGGAACATATTCTGAACCTTCTGATCGGCTGCCTTGATCCCTGCGATGGATTCCGGATTAATCTCCATTTGGTTATAGGCCAGAATCCGTACGGCCCGCTGATTGGACTCTGTGGTCTCTAATCCTAAATCTTTTAATATATCATCTACATTCCGAAATGCCTTCTGGATGGAATCGCCCATATCTCTTCTGGGTTCGGTCCGAAGGGTCTCATAGGCCTCTCCTGCCCGTTCCATCTTTGCCTGCTCCGACATTCCGGACTCATGTATGGTATGGATACTGTCTTCACTGGTCCTGATATTTCCCAGAATCGAAGCCGGAACATCCGCCAGTTCCCTGGTTTTTCCCATGGTCTCCGCAAAAACTTCCGTATTCTCAGGGGTAGCAGGGATTCCGTTCTGAGACAGCAGGTTTTTGTAATACTGATCTTCGATGGACTTCAATTGGTCAACCAATTCTTCCAATGGTTTTGTCTCAATGGAAATCCCCTGCTTCAGCAGCGCGTAATTGGCCTGGGCCGTCATCATCAGCCGGGTTTCCTCCAACTGTCTCTTCGCGGTGAGAAACGCCATATCCTCTTTGGCGTATTCCGGAATATCACGGGATTCAGAAAAGGACTGCTGATTCTGCTGTTCCTGCTGACTCTGGGCTGCCTGCAAATTCTCTATCGTAAGGGGAAGCCCCTGTTCTACAACGCTCCACACCTGGGCGTCAGTGGCCTGACTGACGGTCTGAGCCGCCTGCTTCGCTCTGTCTCCGTTGCTGTAGCCTTCTAATATCACAGCATCCATGGGGCGTTTTCCCTCTGCAACCGCCTCTATCATGGCTCCCGCCAACTGTTCCGGATCCGGCGGAAGCTGCATTTCCTTCAAATCCATGGCATATTTCAGATTTTCTTCGGTCAGCGGAATCTCATTGTCTAACATCCACTGGCTGCACTCCAGCGTGTCTTCATTCACCGAAAAGCCTGCCCGGACAATGATCTGCTCCACCTGGCTTTTTAACCCATCATCCATGGAAATTCCTGCATTTTCGGAATTGGCTGTACCGTAATTGGTACTGTATTGGGCTTTATATAGATTCTCTACGGTGGGGGGCAGTTCATGCTCCAATAGATATTTCACCGTTTCGTCCGTACAATCTGTAAGATCTGCCGCCTGCTGCACCGTTTCCGCGCAGTCAGAGATATTTTCCTCTGTAGCCGGAAGATCCGCCTGGCGGAGCACTGACTCTAACTGGCTTGCCAGCCCTGTGCTTCCTGCCAGAGTTTCTAACTGCTCTTTACTTAACTCATCTCCAAAAACACTGATATCTACACCAGCCTTCGCCAGTTCCATTTTAATCTTATCAATCTCTGTGACAATAGTTTCTACCTCTGTGCCGTTCACAGAGAACCCGTCTTTGCCCATTTGCTCACAGTCTTCTTCCGACATGGTGTTGCTGACCACTTCCATCTTCTGCTGTATCAGCTCTGTCTGAGCATTCTGAGCGTCCTGCTGTATCTTCTCTATCTGAGATTCTGCCGGACATACCCCCGTCTCTACTCTGGTCTGCTGCACCGATGTCACTCTGCCAGTTTCTTTCTCTATCTGCTCTGTGGTTGTTTCCTGGGCAGTCACCGTGACATTTCCCTTAATTTCCACACTGCGGCTGGTTCTGGTAATTTCTGCCGCATTACTGTTCTCTAT
This sequence comes from uncultured Lachnospiraceae bacterium, assembly GCA_910584585.1. Lineage (GTDB taxonomy): Bacteria > Bacillota > Clostridia > Lachnospirales > Lachnospiraceae > Petralouisia. The sequence goes on from CAJUBP010000025.1 coordinate 22,848, forward strand.
TCTTACATTCATATCCGTGCCCCATTTTTCTTGTGCCTGATTTTTGATAATACCTATTTCGGATAAAAAACAGAGAAACTTTAGCAATTTTCACTTGTAATCAGAGGACATTTGTATTAAAATAGGGTTCAAAGCTACCGGTTAGGGAGCTGAGTTGAACATTCATTTTATTAAGGAGGAAATTAATTATGGCATACGTAATTACTGACGCTTGTGTAAGCTGCGGAACATGTGAAGGTGAATGTCCAGTAGGAGCAATCTCCGCTGGTGACGGCAAATATGAAATCAATGCAGATACCTGCATCGATTGCGGAACATGTGCAGGCTCCTGTCCTACAGGCGCTATTGAGCAGGGCTAATCTTTATTGTTTTTTCATGTAGCAGAGACTACATAAGGGGCCGGCATCCCGATTGAGATGCCAGCCCCTTTTTTACACATAATCCGTGAAACGATCGAAAGACGCGCCCCTTCACTTCCCTTTTCCGGCTGCCAGGGACAGCGTGTCCCTTATTCCGTAACCGTCAGGTTCGGACTTAATTTCTTCTCTTTGCCCAGTCTCTTTTCCGTTTCTTTCTTCTCCTTTTTGTGGAACCGTTTGCTCTTGCGGGTGGCGCGGATTGCCTCGTCCAGCCTGCGGAACCGTTCTTCCTCGGCTTCGTCCTGTTCCCGCATCAGATAGTTCATTTCTTTCAGCACCCGATCCCCTACCTGTACTCCTACCTCCTTTCCCAATGCCGGATTGTTTTCTTCCATCGCCTGTTTCACAATGGTGAGCATCATGGACTGGAACTGTTCTAATTTCACAGTATTGGAAATGGGATTGTTATGTTTTTCCATCATAGGTTTCGGAACTGGTTCCACATATTCCCGGTTCATCTGAATTACGTTTTTCCCTCCCGGCTGCAACTCTCCCGTCGGCTGGCTTCCGTAGAATTCCCCGGTTCCCGCCGCCGGCTGGCCTCCGTAAAATTCTCCATTTCCTGCCGCCTGGCTTCCGTAAAATTCTCCGGTTCCTGCCGCCGGCTGACCGCTATGTATCATCATTCGAATCGCTTTGAGCTGATAACCTTGTTCTTTCCATTCTTTTATCTTTTGGAACTGCGCTATATTTTCTTCTGTATAATAGCGGTGACCCATTTCGTTGCGGGGGATGGCAAGCTCCAGCTCTTCTTCCCAATAGCGCAATACGTGGGACTCAACATTTACAATGTTTGCCGCGTCCGAAATCATATAGCGTGCGTTTTCCACATTTTAACCTCCTTTTTGGGATTTGACTTCCGGTAGCCCGGCCTGCCCTGCTGCAGGATTTTCATCCTTGCCAGCTTGTCCCTTTTTACTAATTCTATTTTAACGATTTCTTTCTGCTGTTACAATCTTTTTTCATCGTGAAATAATGACAGCAAAAAACAGATACTTTCCTTTTACGGAAAATATCTGTCTGATTCTACATAATACAACACTTTTTACCGTTTCTCCATATTGGCAAACTTGGTATACTGGGGCAGCCAAACCAGATTAATGGTCCCTATGGGGCCGTTTCTCTGCTTGGCAATGATAATTTCCGCAATATTTTTATCCGGCGTATCCTTATTGTAGTAATCGTCACGGTAAATAAACATCACAACGTCCGCGTCCTGCTCAATCGCCCCCGATTCTCTTAAATCAGAAAGCATGGGCCTGTGATCCGGCCGCTGCTCCACCTGACGGCTCAGCTGGGACAACGCAATCACCGGAACATTCAGTTCCCGGGCCAGTCCTTTCAGAGAACGGGAGATGTCTGAGATTTCCTGCTGCCTGGAATCCGATCTGCCGGAACCGGACATCAATTGAAGATAGTCAATAATAATCAATTTCAAGTCATGCTCCAACTTGTATTTCCGGCATTTGGAACGCAGCTCTGAAATGGAAATTCCAGGAGTATCGTCAATGATCAACTTGGAACGGCCGATGGTGCCTGCGCCTTCTATCAGCTTCTCCCAGTCGGAATCCGCCAAATTACCGGAACGAAGAAGCTGGGCATCCACTCTGGATTCCAGGGAAAACAGACGGTTAACCAGCTGTTCCTTGGACATTTCCAGACTGAAAATCGCTGTGCACAGGTCGCTGTGAAAGGCTACATACTGGGCAATATTTAATACAAACGCTGTCTTTCCCATGGACGGCCTTGCGGCAACCAGAACCAAATCCGAAGGCTGAAGCCCTGAGGTGCGGTAGTCCAAATCTACAAATCCGGTTGCGATTCCTGTGACATTGCCCTTGGTCTTAGAAGCCTGTTCAATTCTTTCCAGGGCGGTGATTACCACCTGCTTAATGGGAACATAGTCCCCGCCGCTCTTGTTCTGAAGCAGATCGAAAATTTTCTTCTCCGTATCCGCCATAATATCTTCCAGGCTTTCCCTGCCCAGATAGCATTGGTTGGCAATTTCTTCATTTACCTTGATCAATCTGCGCAAGGTCGCCTTTTCTTTTACAATATTGGCGTAATACTTTATATTGGCGGAAGTAGGCACAGCGGCCACCAGTTCTCCCACAAACTCCAGGCTGCTCACCTCTGCGGGAACATCTTTTTCCCTCAGACGGTTCTGAAGCGTAATCATATCCACCGGCTGTTCTTCATTATATAATTCCACCATGGTTTCAAACAGAACGCCGTATTGCTGATGGTAAAAATCCTGCCGGATTAAGATTTCAGAAGCCATGATAATCGCTTCCCGGTCCATAATCATTGCGCCGATCACCGACTGCTCCGCTTCCAGGTTATTGGGCATAATCCGCTTGATCAGATCTTCCTCCATAAATCCTCCTGTCATATCCGCATTTTACGCGCCTGTCTCACCGGGTGCAAACGCTGTCCCCTGCAGATAAAATTACGCTTCCTTCACCTTTACTTTCAAAGCTGCCGTCACCTTGGGATGCAACTTAATGCCCACTTCATAGACGCCTAATGCTTTCAGGCCGCCTTCCGGAAGCTGCATTTTCTTCTTGTCCAATTCCATCTGAATCTGATCTTTTGCCGCTTCCGCAATTTCCTTAGAGGAAACGGAACCGAAGGTTTTCCCGCCTTCTCCGGTTTTGATGGTAACAATAACTTCTTTTCCTGCCAGCTCTTCTGCCAGGGCCTTTGCAGCCTCCAGATTTTCCTGGGCTACCTTTTCCTCATGCTGATTCTTTAATTTCAGATCGTTCATATTTTTTTTAGTGGCCTCTATTCCCAGTTTCTTGGGAAACAGAAGATTCCTGGCATAACCGTCGCTGACATTGACCACTTCACCTTTTTTGCCTAATGATTTTACATCTTCCAGTAATATTACTTTCATACTTCTATGTCTCCTTCCTCTATCATCTTGTCCAGCGTTTTCTGTATTCTCCGCTTCGCTTCCGTTACGCTGCAGTCCTTCATCTGGGCTCCCGCTACATTCAAATGACCGCCGCCGCCCAAACGTTCCATAATCAGCTGTACATTAATCTCGTCAATGGAACGGGAACTGATATATATTTTCTCATTGTATTCTGTTAATACAAATGACGCCTTGATTCCAACAATATTCAGCAGTTCATTGGCTGCCTGGGCCCCTGCAATGGTGGGGCTTTCCACATCCCGATCCGCCGGGCAGATGGAAATGGCAAAGGCCCCCCGGTAAACTTCCGCATGGCGCACTGCCTCTGCCCTGGCCTTATATGCCGCCATGTCATCCCGCAAAAGTTTGCGGACTCTGGTTACTTCCGCGCCGCACCGCCGCAGATAGGCCGCCGCCTCAAAGGTTCTCACGCCTGTCTTTGTCATAAAGTTATTGGTGTCTATCAAAATTCCCGCATAGATACTGTCCGCCTCATTGGGCTTCAAATGAATATTCTCGTTAAAATACTGCAGCACTTCCGCCACCATCTCGCAGGTAGAAGATGCATACGTCTCAATATAAGAAAGCACCGCATTTTCAATCACTTCACTGCTCTGTCTGTGGTGGTCAAATACCACAATTGTTTTAGTCTTCGTCAGAAGTTCCGGACATTCGGTATAATTGGGCCGGTTCACATCAACGACCACAACCACGCTGCGGTAATCGGCCATCTCCAGCGCCCGCTCGCTGCGTATAAACATATCGGCCGGATATCCCTTTTCCTCAGAAAAGCATTCTTTCATCGGCCGCAGGGAGGACGTCACTTCATCAATTACAATATGCGTTTTCTTTCCCAGAACCTGGGCCGCACAGTAGATTCCGACGGCCGCTCCGAACGCGTCCATATCACTGATGCTGTGGCCCATAATAAACACTTCTTCCCGGCTCTCGATAATTTCCCGCAGCGCATGGGCCTTTACCCTTGCTTTGACCCGGGTCATCTTCTCCACCTGCCTGGACTTGCCGCCGAAATAAGAAATTTTTTCCCCTTCTTTTACCACTACCTGATCTCCGCCTCTGCCCAGGGCAAGATCAATTGCCATTCTAGCATATTCGTATTTCTGATTATAGCTGTTCCCGCTGACGCCTACGCCGATGCTTAGGGTAACCGCCATCTCATTTCCCACTTTGACGGTCTTGACATCTTCTAAAATGCTGAATTTATCCTCGATCAGAGCTTCCAGATATTTCTGTTTGAAAGCTACGAAATACTTGTCCTTTTCTATTTTCTTAATGATGCTGTCCCGATCGGAAAAGTATTTGCTTACCTTGCGATCTACCAAAGCTACCAACAACGAACGTTTTACTTCTTCTACGCTTTCTAAGGCTTCCTCATAATTGTCAATGTATATCAGCATGGCCACCAGCTGCTGATCCCGGATCTCCTGAATGCTCTGATACAGTTCCGTCTCATCGAAGAGATACAGCGCGGTAAGAAACTGCTCCTTACTCTCTGTTTCAGCGGGAGCTCCTTCCGGGGCTTCCTCATCAAAATAAATCTTTCCCACGCTTGCCCGGTATACCCTGCCTTTCCATTCCACCTTAATATGATCGTTATGTTCTTCTCTGTCCAAAAGCTCTCTGGTAATAGATGGAAAAATAGTGGCAATGGACTTATGATATCCCTTATCCTTCTCCGTAATGCGGGAGAAAGTTTCATTCATCCACAAAATCTTGCTGTTATAATCCAGCAATGCATATGGGATCTCAAATTCGTTCAGCAGCTTCTTCTGAACGGTTCCATATTGGGTTGCAAAGCTGATAACCTCATTGCGCACAGCTGATTTATTGACCAGAAAAATTCCCAGCACAATCAGAAAATACAATGCGGCAAACACAGAGACACAGATTCCGGCAGTCCTGTTAACATAATATAAGGGGACATTCATCAGTACAAGTAAAATGGTCAGCATCAGGGGCCAGTACATATAGTTCTTCCACGGGCCGCCTGGGTGATTTTTTCTATTCATTTATTTTCCTACCTTTGTTGTTCTCACTTATTGTTCAGGGTTTGCTATCGTCATATTATACCACTTCCTTGGAATACTTACAATAACCGTTTTGCGGACATGCCAGGCCGTTTTTGCATATTTTCCTTGCAATTGCGGGAAAATGCCCTTATAATTTTTGAAGAACAATCGTTTTGCCATAGAAAGGAAGATGATTATGCCGTCTTTGCAGATGCAGCCGGAAATCACCACATTAGAAGAATATGAAGCTTTGCCGGAAGATGTCAGAGCTGAAATTTTCAGCGGCCAGATTTATTACATGTCCAGTCCCTCACAGACCCATCAGATCATTTCCACAGAGCTGACCACCATTTTAAATACCTATGTCAGAAAACGCCAGGGAAACTGCCAGGTATTTCATGCGCCATTCGACGTCAAATTATCGGATAATCCGCTGACCATTGTCCAGCCTGACCTTATGATTCTGTGTGACAAAAATAAACTGGATGGGAAACGCTGCAACGGCGCCCCTGATTTCATTATCGAAATTATATCTCCTTCGAATCCTTCGGACGATTATATCCGGAAGCTTTACTACTATAAGACCTATGGCGTCCGGGAATATTGGATTGCAGATCCCATACGCCGACTTGTGACAGTGAATTATTTTGAGGGCAATATTCTGAATGTTCAATATGATTTTTTTTCTACGATTAAAATCAATATATATAATGATTTCTATATTGATTTTTCTGAAATTGCCAGGATATTAGCTTAGAGCGTGTCTTAAAATTCATTCGTTTCCAGATACTCCTTAAGAATATAGTAAGACTGCTTCAGCCGCTCCCGGTATGCCGGCTGCTCCCAGCTATCCCAGGTATAAGATCCCCTTTCTCCATCCAAAACAAACCGAATCTCACGGATGGGTTCATAGGTGATCTCATCATTGGCATACAAATCAGCAATACGCATTTTCTCATTGGGCTTGGCAATATTCAAAAGCAGCCAGGGCAGCCGGACTTCTGTCACTTTGCCATTAATGCAGAAATCTGCCCGGGAATTGTACTTCGGAGACTGGGGATCCGCGTTCCCGTGGCGGAGCCTGCCCGTCTCAATCTGCTCTGTTTCCACCAATGTGCCGTCTGTCAAAAGCACCGGGCGGTTCAGCATCAGATAGATGGGCGCAAAGACATGGTTCCCTGCGTCCGCATACCCTTCCTGCGCTTTTAACACTTCATTGGAAGCATACAGCCCTGTGGTATACAGCCAATAATTTACATCGTAATAAGGATGCACCAGCAGCCTGCTTTCCTCTTTTCCCTTTAGTTCCAGCAGGAAATCTGCCCCGCCGTATTCCTCATTGCCCTGATCTTCGATGGTATCCAGGCCCACTTTCATATTATCGTTTTTGCCCCGGATCAGCAGGTAGACATAAGCTTCATCACTTTTGACATACAGCTCTGTTTCTGCGTTTTTCAGTACAGGTTCCTCCCCTTCCCATTCCCCGTCCCTGCCGTCCACGGTGCAAACCGCCGTCTCGCCGGGGTCAAAGGACAGCAGGCCGAAAAACTGTTCGCTGGTCTGAACATCGCACCAGTAGGGCCGCACATCTGAATCCGTATAGTCCATGGTATTCCAGGTTCTCTTAAACCATTCATCCTGCCAGATAAACACGAAAGCCCCGGCGCATTTTGTCTCTATAATATCCGAAAGCATGGACACAATCGCATTCCCCTGCTCTTCCTCTGTCAGTCCGCCCTGGTTAAATCCCGGATCCCTGGCCAGATGGGTAATTCCCCTGGAAGCAGGCACGCCGAACTCGGAGATTACCACCGGCATGGTGTGATAACTGTTTAAATCATTCAGGTAATGTCTATAGGAATTAGGCGGATCCTCCGTCAGCAATTCCGGAGCGTACCGCATCATCTCCGGATAATAGGGGTACACATGGTAGGAGGCAAACAGCCCTGCCTTGAATTCCGGCTTCGCCTTAATATGTTCCGCGTCTACCGGAACGGCATCCTCCATCTCAGGATTTGGCTCTCCGGGATGGGAAAGGGGATCTGTCGTTACCCAGTTGGCAAAAGCGATGGGATGCTGCATCTGATACTGCTCCATCTCATGAGAAATGCAGGCCTCCATCCCGGAAGCCAGAAAATACTCAAAGGGAGAACTATTCTCTGTATACAGATAATCTCCCTCAAACGCTGTTTTGTCCGGATTGGCATTGTTGGTTCCTATCACAAATTCCGGCTCCCATTCAATCCCAAGAATCCATCCGCACAAATATTGAGAAACGTCCGCCGTATACTTGCCTCCGGCATTGCCGGCCGCCGGCTCAATCACTGCATTTCCATGAACCACGTCTACAATAGTTCTGCACATTGCAGTCCAGTCTTCCGCAATCTTTCCCTCTTCGGCATAGGCATCCAAAAGCCTGCTGATATCTTCTTCATTATTATACACTCCCTGCATAAAATACAGGGGCGACTCTGCCGTCTTATTGTAAGTGGCCAGTGCATGGTAAAACTCCGGCATCAAAATTGTATACACACGTATGGTATCTGCGTGCATCTCGCTGATTTGGCGGAACCACCTGAGATAATCATCCTCTGTAATGGCAAATTCACCGGGAAAAGCGCCTGGTTTTCCTGCCCCGATATTCACGCCCACAGGCATCGTATCCTGCCACTGACCGTCGGCTCCATATACCTGAAATACCTTTTCCCTGGTCCGAAAGGCATAATTCACCCCGCCTTCCCGGCACATGGGAAGACTTTTCCTTTCTTCCCCGGCACTCTCCGGTGCATTATTTTCCCCTTTCTCCTTCCCCTCTTTGGCGGATTCTCTGCCTGAATCAACCGTCAGTTCCGGCTGTTTCGAAGCGCATCCGCAGCACAAACCCGCAGCTATGGCAAATGCCAGAACCCGGTTAAATATCCTTCTGTTACAAAATTTCTGCATCTTTCCATCCTTCCAGATCTACTTCATCATCTGATCCACCACATACCGCACCACACTGGAAACCTGCTCCGTCTGCTTCTTTTCAATCCGCTCGATAAAATCCGGCTCATTCCTGTGGCTGACGATATAACTTCTGGTGGGCGTTTCGCTTCCCTCCACGGAAACCAATTCCCCGCCGTGCTCCCGCAGCAATGCCTGCAGTTCATCATTCAAGTGATCGGTCACATTTTCGATGGTTGGCACAATCAGATCGAAGGGTTCTATGGTATTTAAAATCTGATTCTGATACTTATCCAGATAACCTTCTATCAATGATTCAAAGACACCAAACTCCACGAATTCCGTTCCGCTGACAATAATCGTAGTAATAAATTCCCAGGTGTGTGGATGGGTCTGCCCCGTTTTTCCATTGATAGTAATATAGTGATTCATATTCAGATAAGATTTCAAACGGTATTCACGGTAAAGCTTCTCTTCCCTCATGCCTCAGTCACCGCCTTCCAAAACTCCTCAAACTGCTGACAGTAGCTCTCTGTATTATCTTCGCAAAATAAATCCCCAATCCCCCGTACCTCCCAGTTTTCCAAAGACCCGATAATCCTGCTGCTGACCGTTCTTTCATACCGGACAAATATCAGCAGCACCATGCTGTCATTCATGGAAAAACGCAGTACCTTGTTATCTAAAACCACCTGCATATGTTCAAAAAATTCATCCCTGGCCTTTGGAGTCTCTGTCTCAAATAGGGCAAAATGCAGCGGACGCGCCCCTCTTTCATCCAATTCCTGCAGAAATTCCTCCAGAACTACACGCTTGAATACATGTTTGCTGGCGCTGAAGGCATGCTCCCGTTTCAGCCGTTCATCCAATTGCTCCAACTGCTGATTCTGCCAGATTACATGCTCCTCCTGCCGGGCAATCCGGGCAGCCTGTCCGCTGATTTTTTTGGACATTATCATGCTCAGAATAATCAGAAGGGCCAAAACCAGCGACAAAATAATGATAATGGAATTCCTGCACTCCAACAGAACATTATCCTCCAGGATCACTTTGTCATAAGTTAACAGGCAAATCCGGTACTGCTGATCCCGCCATTCAAAGATCATGCCGGAAGCAATAAACCGATCCTCATCCAGATAGATAATCTGATGCCCCACCTGATTCACCCCCAGGCGGTTCAGGAAATCCGCCGCCGAGTCACTGGCAAAATATGTGCCGTCACTAAATCCCTTATAACGGTTGGTTTCTGTAACGCTTTTGACAAACAGGATCGAATCCTCTTTGCTGACGGTCCAATATCTGCTGGCTGTGGCGTCCAGGGAGCTGATAATGTCGGTAATATTTTTCTCTGTGGCGTCATCCCCCAGCCGGTTAATCTCTCCCAGAACCACCTTCACATAGCCGTCCTGCTCCGCTCCGTACAATTCCAGAAATCTTGTCTCATAATTGTTCAGCTGCCAGATAATAAACACATCCGCCGCCATGGCAAAAAACACCACAAGAGCCGTTACAATGAAAAAATTAAATTTGCGCTTCATATGATTCATTCCCTACTCGTAATTTACCGCTTTCCGGGCCCTCTGCAGCAGATTCAGCGGTTTTTGGGCCTCAGCCTTTAATTCTGCCTGAAAATCCTTCCGTTCATCTGTCAGCGTCCGGGTTTTCCACGCGCTGTCCGTATTGATGCTGTTAATCACTCCTGCAAACCGGATAAAGAACACCGCGAAATTAAAGAACGGAAGCAGCGGCACCACGTACCAGTGTCTTCGGTAATACCGTTTCAGCTCATCAAATTCCTTCAAAAAACCCACCGTGGAAATATAATACAGATACCCGCTGATAATATACAACAAGAAAATAATCCCTGTGGAAATCAAAATCACCCCGGCGGAATAATTCATGCACATCAGGCAAATCAACGCCAGATACCAGATCAGTCTTGGAAACGCAAAGGTATGATCATACATCAGAGTCCGGACCATCACGTTGGTAAACATCTTGCGCACCTTCAAATCCTTATCCAGGAACTGGTGGGACACCTCCAAGCTTCCCCGCTGCCAGCGCTGCCGCTGGGTATAAAGCTTATTCACTCCCTCTATAGGGTCCACGCAGAAAATAGCATTCTCACAGATTTCCACCCGGATCCGCTGCAGAACACGCATTTGAAAGGTAATATTGGTATCTTCGCAAATGGTATCTGTATTGTAAAGCTGGGATTTCAATACGGCAGATTTGCGGAATGCGGAAAACGCGCCGGAAAGGGTGTATATGGAATTTGTCTCTGAAGCATAATTCCGCCCCGCCAAAAACGCCTGGGCATATTCCATAAATTCCATTTTGCGCAGAAGCCTTGCAAAAATCCCCCGGTACTCTTCAATCATCTGCGGCATGGTGAGAATTGCTCCTGTCATGCAATCCACCTTCGGACAGTTTTCGAATTTCCGCACCATATTGCTGATGGCATGAGGTTCAAACTGCCCGTCGCTGTCCACATGAATGATGTATTTTCCGTCCGCATTAAAAAGCGCCAGATTCAGCGCCCGGGATTTCCCCTGTTTGGCGTTCAGCCACTGCATCAGCAGATCCGGATATAATTCCTGGCATTTGGTATAGACCTGAAAAGAATTGTCTTTCCCCTGGTTGTTCACCAGAAAAATCCGCATTTTGTCATTGGGATAATCACTGTCGTTGATGGAGCGGATACATTCCTGCAGGGAATCCTGAGAATTATACACCGGAATAATCAGAGTAATTTCCGGCCAGAACACAGGATCCTCATATTTGTGGGAAAACAGCTTCTTCTTTATCAGAATCAGCACACTGCCCATGGATGGGATAATTTCCATCACCAGCGGAATGATAATCCAGGCGGCCCAGAACAAAATCGAATTCAAAAAATTATTTATCACTGTCATATCGGAAACTTCCCACCTTCTGCTTGATAATCTGCGGTTTGGTAAACACATAAAAATACAGGATCACTGACAGCCCGTAGAACACAAACCGCCCGATAAACGTATGGGCAATATGGTACATATCCACGCCGCCGAAATAAATAATCATGGAAATCACTGTAATGCGCAGAGCATTTGCCAGCACCATTGCAACCACTCCCAAAACGCCCACATAAATTCTCTCATATACCGTATACACCCGGTAAAACATCAGCAGGGACAGATAGGCAATAATCTCAATAATGCCGGAGCATTCAAAATCAATTTTCAGTGAAATCGCCCCTGCCGCCGATTCTATAAAAATCACGCCGTATTTATAATGGGCGCTGTAGATATCCCCGATTTTTCCGGGAAGGCTTGCCAAAAGAGCCACAATTCTGGCCAGGGGCTGCGTAAGAAGCGGCTGCAGAAACGCCAGCATCAGAATGAAGGCTCCCGCGCTTCCCACAAGAAAACGCCAGAAATTCAATTTGCTTTTATCCAGCACGTGGAGAATAAACAGCCATATCGCCAGTCCCGCCAGACCTATACTGTATTTTAACATTGAATTACCCCGCTTTCTTTCCCAGTTTTCCCGGACCGTTTCCTCCGATACAGTGTAAATGCCAAAAGCAGCGCAGCGCCTGCCAGGCTGGCCATAATTCCCTCTTTTCGGTAAGGATGAATAAAAGAAATCACGGTTGTCCCCGATGAAACATAAGTCAGATGATTCTTACCGTAAATCTTCCGGTTCGACGCGAAACAGTCATGCCAGGCAAGACCCGTATTCAGATCATCCTCTCCTGCTGTGAGCGTGATGCTGTCCTCTTTATATTGAACGGCGTACGGAATGATTTCACGTCCGGGCAGTTCATCAGAGCTCAGATCCATAGCCCTGCTCAAAAGATTCCCCACTCCCTCATCCTGTGTCAGGCTGTAATAATAAGTCAGGTTCAGGCCAATCATCACAATATTGTCATTTTTTACGGTTCCGAAGAAAGGCAGTTCCAGGCCGCCATCCTCCACCTTTCCCCAGACATCCTTCAGGCCGTTGATGTATACGGTGCTCCACTCCCGGTGTCCGTTGGGAAACAAATCAGTATCCAGAATACCGTCAACGGTATCCAGCTGCGGATAGCCCTGGGAAAAAGATATGTCATGGCAGACCGCCCCCAGAAAACTCTGTTCCCGGCTGCCTCTGTCATCGGGAATTCCATCCGCCGCAATCACAATCCGGACTCCCGCCTCACTTAAATCCGTAACTAACTTTTCCGCGTATTTCTTGTCATCATAGGTAAATCCGGCCAGATAGATTAGGTCATACTTTTCCAAATCTTCAAAGGTATAATCATTCAGATTTCCGCTCTCCGTCTCCTCAACTACCGGAAACTGACGGGAAATGCCGGGCGCGGCTTCGCCGATGCCCACAGCTCTGTAATCCGCCTTTGTTCCCCAGTTTCCCTCAGCAGCCGCCAGTTTATAAAACCGGTAATTTTCATTAAAATCCATCAATTCATAACCGACCCTTTCCGCCGCCGTATCCATCTGACGAACCGGATGCTTCCTGGGATTGCTGATAAAGTCCAGTTGAATCACAACCGTATCATTCCCAAGCTCCATACAACGGTCAAAGAGATAGAGATAATTTCCCTCTTCCAGCGCCCGGTCAATCTGCTTAAAATTTGTCACCGTTGCCGCCGCCTCTTCTGCCGCTCCGTAAGAAGTAGCCGCCGGTTTGCCGTAACCGGTAACGAGATACGCGCTCATGGAACCCAGACTGCTCTCATCCAGCAGCGCCAGCCTCTGTTCGGTCATCTCTTTTGCCTCGCCAATCAACGCGGCCTCTGAGTAATAGGCCATCCGTTCCTCCGGCGCAGCGCCGGAACGGTTCCCCAGAATCAGCGGCAGAGACGGCAGCGTATCCAGAATCAGCAGCCCCGCGAACAGCAGAACCCATCCCTGCTTCAGCGTATCCCAGGCCAGAAATCCAAACAATATCATACACAATCCAATGGAAATAAAACGAAGCATCTGAAAATACTCTCCGCCCGGCAGTATTTTCACAAGCAGATAAAATGTCTCCGAACTGAAAGCCAGAATCAGCAGCCCGGTCCAAAATCCGGACATGGACTTCTTCTTGCTTAAGAATATTCCAAAAACGGCAAGCGAAGCTGCGGCCAGTCCGAAATAAGCATCCACGCACCCCCGGTGCATGCGGGCGGCGGGATTAATGGACAGAAACATATTCTGAAAGAAATCCGCCAGATTCTCCAGACTGTTTGCGGCAGTCACGCCGCCGGTCAAAGAGGGGATCAGCCAAAAGCCTGACAGCAGAACTCCCAGCGCCATTGCCAGAAACGCGTGCAGCTGCCGCCGATATTCATGATAAATCACCATATTTACAATAAAATATACGGCAAAGGCCGCCAGAATCATTCCCGCGTAACCGGCGTGGCACAAGACAAACCCGGTAAAACAAAGAGAAATCTTCGGTAAAAGACGCCAATGACTGTTTTTCAGATAATCATATACCCAGTACATAAAAAGAGGAAGAACCGCAATACAGACAGACTTTGCCAAATCCCCCTCATAAAACAGCGTGCTTAAATTATTGGGCATAAAAAACCATAAAATACCTAAAAACGCCCCGAAATAGGGACGTTCCAACCGAAATCCCACATAGAGCCATGAAATTGCTCCCCCAAAGCAGAGAACCATAACAAAAATAAGGAAACCGGCCATAGAACTGCCGCCGATATACTGGCACCCTGCCAGCAGATATACCGGAATCGGGGCGCAGTAACGCATCATTTCCATGCCGTTATACCAAAGAGAATCATACGCCGGCCAGTAAGTTCCCTTCTGCATTGCCTGATACAGCACATCCGCCTGATAGAGATGGCCCAACGTATCTTTTCCGCTGGGATAGACGCCGCTGTTTCCCACAAGGACTGCAATTCCATATGCAGCCAAAGCATAAAGAACGGGCATTAATAAAATCAGATAATATGACCTCCTTCTGTTTTTCAATGCCCATTCCTCCTGAATCTTTTCTTTCTCCGATACATGGAAACCTTTTGTATATTTCTATCTATCAGCCATTTCTTACAAAATTATACAGCCGCCGGAATTAATTCATCTTTTTTCTTCTTTTTATACCACAGCACGAGGATTACGCTGGCAACGCAGACTGCCACTCCCGCAGCCGGCCCCGTAGAGGTGCCTGCTGTGAAAATCCATTCCTGCCCAATCCTGCCGTACTGCGCCGCAATTTCTTTCAGGCTGGCTGCGTCCACGCCAAGCTTCTCCGCGATCATCGGCAGTTCCAGATAATATTCCATTTCATCTTTCCCGCCAGTCCCGATGGTCATAATCATCTTTCCGTAAATCTTATCCATATCATTCAGATTACTGATATTCTGAGACTGTCCCCAGGCGTCCAGAGAAACAATATGATATTCATATGTACCTTCCGGCAGACCTGCCCGCTTGGGATTCCAATCAATATTGCCGCTGGAGTCCACTGCTACAAACCTGGGATAAAATACCATGCTCTGATCTACGGAACCGTTTCTCAGGTTTTCTGCGCTCTGGTTAAAGGCTATGGTGATTGCTTCTGTAAATTCCTGTCCGGCTTCCTGCAGATGCTGGGGCATATTGGTCACTACATGCCCGTATAGTTTCCCGTCGCTGGAATACAGCGCTCCTTTGGCGTCAATCTGGGATTCCTGAGAACCCGCCGTCGCGTACTGGATGGTGCTGTGCCCGTAATCTTCCCAATCTCCGTACTGGCCGTCAAAGTTAATTCCTTCAAAAAGGTTTTCCAGATTATTTCCGCTGTCTGGCTGCAGATTCACAATGCCGCCAATCAGGGGTTCTCCCTGATACATTCCAAACGAAAGGCTTTCTCTGTACTTGGGAAGCTGATCTTTAGGAATGGCAATCTCCCATTCGCTTCCCACATAGGCAACCTTGGCGCCGTTTACTCCGCTGACCTCCGGCGCTGTGGACAGCTGGATATCTGTCTCGTACCCCAGATCAGAGGTAATGGCAAATTTACCGTTGGAATGGGTTCCTGCGCCGGAAGCATTGCTGCCTTTGCCGTCTTTGATATAGATATAAAACCAGTCTCCGTCGAACACTGCCGCAACCTGTGACAGACACCCGGTATGAGCGCTGTTGGGACAGGACGCTTCTGTTTTCGCCACTGCCTTCCAGTCCGCGTAATCCCCGTCCACACTGATTCCAGCATAAACAGCCGGAAGATCTTCTCCGACAGCGTCTCCGTTTACCTGCTCAATGTCGCTGGATGACACGGCCGTCCCGCCCATTGTAAGGGTAAAATCCCCACTGTGGAAAAAACTCACCGGAACTGCAAGTTCCACGGCATAAGGCCCTGGGTTATTTCCATGGGCTTCGTTGGTTACTGCCGCTTCCGCTCCCGGAACATCGCCATAGTAAGCGTTCTTCACTTCCGCGCCGCCCTGCCATGCATTGACAGAAACTGCATTGCTCACATCTGCCGCGCCGTCCGGATATGCAAACTCAAACTTATTCTTGGTAAAATTATAATCCCATTCTGTGCTGGCGCTTCCAGCAAAGCTGAGATACAGGGTATTGCCATCAGGAGAAAACGCAGCTTTCCAGTAATCCATGCCGGAACCGGAGCGCTCTGTCACTCCTGCCCAGTCAGAAAGGCTTCCGTCAATAGCAATGCTGCCGTTTACGCTATGATAGGCTTTCGAAGCAGCAATCTGATCTTCTCCTTTGGCTTCCTCCCCACTCTTATCTTCCGCTTTCCCATCCTTCTGATCAGATTCGGAATCCTTATCCTCTGTTTGATCTTTGTCTGTTTCAGAATCTTTCTTATCATCTGAATTTACTGTTCCGCCATCGGGATTCTGGGAAGCATCTGTTCCTTCTGCCTGGCTGCCGGCCGGATTCTGGGTATTTCCTGAGCCTTCGGAAGGATTCTGACTGTCTCCCGTTCCTTCGTTCTGAACTCCTGACGGGTTCTTGGTATCTCCTGATTCCCCTGACGGATTCTGGACATTTCCCGTTCCCTCGGCCGGATTCTGGGTATTTCCCGAATCCCCCGTCGGGCTTTGAACATTTCCCGTTCCTTCTGCCTGGCCTTCTGACGGATTCTGAACCTCTCCTGTCTTCTCTGACGGATTCTGGGTATTTCCCGGATCCCCTGACGGGCTCTGAGCATTTCCTGTTCCTTCTGCCTGGCCCCCTGACGAGTTCTGGACGTCTCCTGTGTTCTCTGACGGACTCTGCGCGCTTTCGCTTCCTGCAGTCTGAGCGCCTCCTGATCCTTCAGACTGGCTTCCTGACGGATTCTGTTGATTCCCGGTTCCTCCTGACGGATTCTGGATATCCCCGGCTCTTTCAGTCTGGTTTCCTGACGGAGCATTAGCGTCTCCGGTTCTTTCCTGCTGACCCGCTGACAGATTCTGCCCATTCACACTATGACCGGGCTCTGCCGCTGCAGCCGGTAACCCCGATATTAACAGGGATACGGACAGCAGCCCTGCCGCAGCTCCTCTGATAATCTTTCTGGCTTTCATAAAAGTCCTCCCTTACAAGTTGGCTCATGATTAAAAAGTTTCTTCCGCAATTGCATAAACGCGCAGAGGCGTTTCACTGATCTCAAAACGGGCAAATTTCCAATGCTGCCGCTCCAGAGCGTCTTTCACTTTCAAATAAAAGATTTCTCCCAAATGCTCGATACTGGTATCTCCCCCGAATTCGGGAAAATCATTGAGATACTGGTACTGATACGGGCCGAACGCCTGCTCTAACACAGAGTCCATGCTGGCAAATTCCAAAAACTCTTCTGACATATGCCTTGCCACAATCTCAATTTCGATTAAATGATGATGTTTGTGCTCTTCCTTTCCGTCAAAGCTGTGCTGCATGCATAAACGATACTTTAAACGATGGTATTTCATCCGCGCTTACCTGCCCATACTCATGACAATAGATTGTCATGTTCTTGTGTGCTATATTATATCACACCCTTTTTTTCGCTTTCAATGCCAATACTCCGCATTTTTACTAGTATTTCCCACATTTCACTGGTAATTTCCGGCACCCTGTCCAAATTATACAAAAAGGGCCAGCCATCCGAAGATGATTGGCCTTTTCTGTAATCTTTACAGTTCAGCAATTCCTGAACTTGCAAATATCAAGCTCTGCCCTTAATCTGTCACATACGGCATCAGAGAGATATGTCTTGCTCTCTTGATGGCAACGGTAAGAGCTCTCTGGTGCTTTGCGCAGTTGCCAGTAATTCTTCTGGGGAGGATCTTGCCTCTCTCAGAGATATATCTCTTTAACTTATTGGTATCTTTATAATCAATTACATTATCTTTGCCGCAGAATACACAAACTTTCTTTCTTCTGCGCATTCCGCCTCTTCTCTTCATGGGAGAATCGCCTCTGTCTGTTTTATTATAAGCCATTTTATTTACCTCCTGTTCTAATTAAAGGGTAATTCCTCATCAATCCCGTCCGGAATGTTCATAAAACCATCCCCGACTGCCGCGCTGGGGGCCGGTCTGCCCACAGGCTGGAATCCTCCTGCCTGGCTGTCGCTTGCCGCCTTACTCTCAGCAAATTCCTGTTCTTCCACAACAACATCCGTGGTATAAACCTTCTGCCCTTCCTGATTGGTATAGCTTCCGGTCTGGATTCTTCCGGTTATAGCAATCTTGATTCCCTTGTGAAAATACTTCTCTGCAAATTCTCCCGCTCTGCCGAAAGCAACGCAGTTGATAAAATCTGCTGTCTGCTGGTCATTGTCACGCTTGAATCTTCTGTCTACCGCCAATGTATATCTTGCAACCGCTGTTGCGGATTCTCCCTGTGAGTAACGCACTTCAGGATCTCTGGTTAATCTGCCCATCAGTATAACCTTATTCATCTAATCTCCTCTTTCTATTACGCCTCATCTTGTCTAACGCACAAGAACCGAAGCACATTGTCCATAATACGCACGCGCTTCTCTAATTCTGCCGGACAGTCTGCCGGTGCATCGAACTGGATAAAGTAATAAAAACCTTCGCGCATCTTCTGAATCTCATAAGCAAGTCTCTTCTTGCCCCATTCATCCACGTTGGTTATCTGGCCGCCGAAACGGGTAATATACTCTTTCGCTTTCTCCACCACTGCGGCTCTTTCTTCATCCTCGATTTTTGCATTAACAACAAGAGCTAATTCATATTTGTTCATGCTCATCGTACCTCCTTCTGGTCTCCGGCCCTCAATCGCTGTTGAGAGCAAGGATAAAATATTATATCACGAGATTTTATCTTAGCACAACCCGTCTGCGTTTTCAAGCGTTTTATTGAAAAATGATGGCAAAAAGTTCAGCCTTCGGCTTCACTGTTGCGGAATCTGCCCATTCCAAGTCACCTTCGGCGAGGGGCAGATTCCCTTTTGACATAATTTACACATTCTCACGGACTTTGGCTGAACTGTTACGCAAAATATTACAGTACGCTAATTTTTCACCCGCACGCTCTTTTTCCTGCTCCAATTCCCATAATATGTTTTTCCGCCGGCTCTCTGGTACGCCCGCACCTGAATATAGTATTTCTTCCCGCCCTTTAATTTCTTCAGCGTAATACTCTTTTTCTTTGCGCCGGCGGCTTTCACCGATTTGGCAGATTTCATACCGCTCTTTTGAGAATAGCGGATCTGATAACCGGATACCTTGGAAAGTTTTTTCCAGCTTACCTTGCATTTTCTGCCGGACTGGGCCTTTGCTTTTACGCCGGTGACTGTTTTGGGAATAACCGTCAGGGTGACTTTTACTTTCTTTACGGTATATTTCTTATCTGCATGGGCCGTTACGGTAAATACTGTTTTACCGACGCCGGTAATTTTTACTTTTCCTCTGGAATCTATTTTCGCAACTTTCGGATTGCTGGATGAATAGCTCAGTTTCGCTCCTGTCGCGGAGCGGGCGTTTAAGGAAAAACCCTTGCTTCCCAATCTCTTTTTGAAAGATTTTTTCACGGTAATCTGATGTTGTTTCAGGGTTCCGGGTTTTGATGAACCCGGCTTCTCTGTTCCTGACCCTGGTTTCTCTGTTCCGGGCTTCTCCGTTCCTGACCCTGGTTTTTCTGTTCCAGGCTTCTCCGTTCCTGACCCCGGATTCTGTCCCTGAGTTCCTTTTATCACCTGAATCTTAAATTCCGCCTTTTTGCCGCCGTCTTCTGAGGTTACCGTAAAAGTTACCTTACCAACCCCCACAGCCGAAACAGCTCCTTTCGCCGTAATGGCCGCAACGCTTTTATTACTGCTGTCCCATTTGACGTTTTTATTTGTGGCGTTGGAGGGGGATACCACCGCAGACAGCACGAACTGATCTCCCACCTTTACGGTTCCGTTCTCTTTGACATGGTCCGGCGGCACAATTTTTACCGCTTCTACAGAAATAATTTCAACTTTGTCTGTGACCTTTATTGTAATTTCCGCCTGCCGCTCTGTGTTTTCCAGCAGCCATGCTTCAATCTTTACGGTTCCTTTTTTCAGAGCCTTAAGATTTCCTTCCTGATCCACAGAAGCAATATTGGGATTCTCGGACCACCACCTGAATTCCTGGGCGTCCAGTTTATTTCCATCTGCGTCCGCGCAGAATAACTGCTGCGTCTCTTCCACCTGCATCGTTTCTCTGCCTGTAATCTGAAAAGATCCGAAACCGTCTTTTACCGTAATCCGGCAGGAAGCCTCTGCGCCTCCCCCTCGGACAGTTATGACACATTCCCCTGGATTTTCCCCTGTAACCCAGCCCTTTGAGACAGTCGCAACCCCTTCATCTGAGGACGACCACTGCAGTGAAGTATTCGCTGTCTCAGGCAGAACAAGAACTGCGGTTTTGATGCTCTGGCCGGTTTTGATGGCATAACTTTCCTTCAGGAAATTCAGTCCTTCCACTGCTGCCGTCTCTGCGGAAAATATCATGTTTTTATGTTCCGCGTACTGCTGGGCATAGCTGCCCTCCACGCCATATACGGTAATTTCTTCCGGATAAGAAAAGGCATTTTCTGCAATTCCAGAAGTATTTTCCGGAATGTAAATATGTTTCAGCCTGGCGCAGTTTTTAAAAGCCTCGGATCCTATCTCTGTAACGCCCCAGGGAATCACAAGATTGTCCAAATAAGTGCAGCCCTCAAAGAGATTTGCCGCAATCTGCTCCAGACCGGTGCTCAAATGCAGTCCTGTAATGCCGGAGCAGTTGAGAAAGGCGCTCTTTCCAATTCTGTAAATGCTGTCCTGCATCTTTACTTCCGTCAGCTCCATGCAGTTTTCAAAAGCATTTTCCCCAATGTAATCTCCTTTTAATTCCACACTGGCCAAACGTTTGCAATTCTTAAAGGCAGCTTTTTCAATTCCTTTGAATCCATCCGGCACAGTAATGATTTCTAATCTCTCGCAGCCTTCAAATGCGTTCTCATAAATAAACTGGAGGTTTTCCGGGAATTGAATCCCTG
Organism: uncultured Lachnospiraceae bacterium; assembly: GCA_910584585.1. Classification (GTDB taxonomy): domain Bacteria; phylum Bacillota; class Clostridia; order Lachnospirales; family Lachnospiraceae; genus Petralouisia. The sequence goes on from CAJUBP010000025.1 coordinate 43,599, forward strand.
TTAAACTGGCACAGTTCATAAATGTGCCGGGTGGAATTCCCACTCTATATTTGGGCAATTTCACTTCTGTCAGCAGGCTGCAGCCTTCAAATATGCTGCCTGCCATACTTTTTACAGTATCCGGAAGCTCTATTTTCTCCAGGGAAACGCAGTTTCGGAATGCTTTCTGTTCAATGGATGTTAAATGCTTTGACAGGGCCGCGTTCTTTAGGGAAGCGGCGTCCGAAAACGCGGACTCTCCAATTTCCGTCACAGAATCGGGCATGGCAATGCTCTCTAAACTGCCGCAGTTTTTAAACAGGAAACCAGCAACCTTCTGCATGCCCTCTGCCAGGGTAATTTCCTTTAAATTTGCGCAGCTGGAAAAGGGGCTTTCTGTCAAGCCTGTTAACCATCCGTCATAATATTGGGGAACCTCCGCCGTATTGGGCGGAATGGTAATTGCCTGCAGCGAACTGCAGCCGGAAAACGCCTGCGTCCCCAGAATCTTCAGTTTCTCCGGCAGATGGACTTCTGACAATTTGCCGCACCCATAGAACGCCCGGCACCCGATTTCCGTCACGGAATCCGGGATTGAAACGCTCTCCAGAGACGTACAGTTTCGGAATGCCATGATGTCAATTTTGGTCAGTGAATCCGGCAGATTTACTTTCTTTAGAGAGGTGCAGGCATTGAAGGCATGCAGGCCGATATGGGTCACTGTATCCGGAATTGTAACCTCTTCCAGGCCTGTGCATCCGTTAAACAGATTGGAAGCTATTCTGGTTACGCCGCCGACGAAGCAGACTTCTTTTAAATTGTCACAGCCGTAGAACATCCCACTCATATATCCGTTGTCCACCATTGCGTGATAATCCGGAAAGTAGTCATTTTCCTTCAATTATTTATAGACTTCCACCCGCTGCAGGGAATCGCAGTCTCCAAAACACGCAGCGCCGTATGTCTCCAGATATTTGGGCAGTATCAAATCCGATAATCTGGCACAGCCGTAAAAGGCCTTCTCACCGATATAAGTAATATCCTCACTCAGGCGCAGCGATACTAAACCGCAGTGATAAAAAGCCCGTTTCTGAATGTCAGATACGTATTTCGGTATTTCCACGCAGCGCAGGGAAACATTTTCCGCGAATACCCCCTCCGAAACAGAGGTATATTTTCTGTTTTCCGGCAGAACAACATCTTCCAGGCTGCCGCAGCCGTAAAAAGCTTCTTTCCCGATGCTTTCCACTCCATCGGGAACCACAACGGAACCCAGGCTGCCGTTTCCCTTAAATGCCCGCTCTCCAATGGCGATCACCGGATGCCCGTCCAGTTCCTCCGGGATAATCAGCGCGTATACGTTGCCGCTGTACTTTGTAATCGTTGCATGGCCCGCGTCATCCAGCTCATATTCAAAGATTTTCACTTCTTCCGCAGGCGCCGGAAAACACTGGCTGCCATAGGTGCCAGCAGCGCCGAGAAGGGAGTAATATCCTCGTTTTCCCACCCTTGAACTACTATCCAGCCTGCTGCATACAGATACATTTATACCGTCTTCTATGTGAAAGCACACTTTCACCGGACTGTTACTGGCCGTATAGATAGGCACGGTTTCCTTCGCCACCTGCTGTCCCGCCACATTGACAGAATAGCCGGCTTCTGCGTACAGGTAGGCGGGAAGATCCATGCACATCACCGGTTTCCTGCCGTCCGAATACACCTCCACATCCGGCGTGGATTTTACTCCCAGTTCCGCGTACAGATTGCCGGAGGCAATGGCCGGAATTGCGATGTCAAAAGATATTTTGCAGGCCGCCTTTAATTCCGCCTGGGCCGAAAAATGCCAGGACGGGGTTGTGAAACTTTTGATTTTTCTCACGCTTCCGCCTGTTTTCTCAATGCCCGTGACAAAATCTGAGGAAAAGGTCAGCGCCGCGGATCCATCTGCCGCGTACACCATGGTAACCTGGATTTTTCCCACTCCCGCAATATTCACATAACCGATGGGGATGGTAAGAGATTTCTTTCCAGACAGCGTATAGCCCAGTTTGGCGTTTCCGCTGACGGAAAACAGATAGCCGCTGCCGTCCATTTTATAGTTTACCTGGATATTGCTGATCACACAGGATACTTTGCCGCCGCCCACGTTCTTAGAAAGCCTGATATCTTTCACATTTTTCTTTGCCCTTGCCTCTGCATGACCGACAATTCCCTCCTGGCCTGCCGCTTCCTCTTCGTACTCCACATCCATAATCATATCATCTGACGCAGGCACAAAATCTCCAAGATCAGCCTCTATCATGCCCTCGGCATCGTAACTTTCCACTGTGCCGCGGTAGTCCGCCTCTATTGTCTCTATCTCAATCCAATCCGAATCCCGGGAAATGCTCACAGCCTGATAGGTATAGGCAATCCCATTGGAAAAAACGGCGAATATGTCTCCTTCGGCCAGCTCCGCCCCCGGATCGCCGTAAATTCTCACCCTGTTTTCTCCCAGTTCCGCCTCTGTCCCTTCCGGGATGACAATGACATGTTCCGCAAATTCATATGTATTCTGATGATTCCCGTCGATCTCCGCGTCCGCCAATACCTGCTTCGCAAAATTAATCATACGGGTCTTTTCCGCTGAGGTAATGGGCTTGTCCGGGCAAAACTCCCCGGCTATTAAGGTCAGCCAGCCCTGATTGACTGCCGTTTGATCTTCTTTTGGATATGTTAAGTCTCCGATATCTTTCATGGCGTATGAGGGATCATCCTCCAGCTCATACCCCAGGCAAAAGTTCAAAGTCTGCGCCGCAAATTCCCGGGTTGCGTCCTCTTTCGGCCGGAATTCCTCTCCCGCCTCTAAGTCAATGACGCCGAAATTGACCGCTGTCATAATATCCTCATAATAAGAGGAACTTGATTGGGAAACATCCTTGTAGTAATCATCCGGCATCAGGCCGTCTTCTATCGTCATCTGAAATGTTTCGGCCAGCAGATGCACCCATTCTTCCCGGGAAACTGTGTCTGCCGCCTGTGCCGTACCGCCCTTGTTCCAACTGAACAAACCGGTTACAAAAATCAGACAGCCGATGAGAACCGCCGGTTGTATGAATGAAAACCTCTTTTGCGTTCTTCCTTTCATTTTTCTCCTCCTGTCTTCCTTCGCTGCTGTTTCAGCATGCAATAACTCTTTGTGTTCCTTTTTCGTTTTTTGTTTCATAAATTCCCTCCCTTCTTCTAGATCTATCGCTATAATTTATATAGTAATAGATTTATTTTATTATACTACAGCTATATTTATTTTACAATTAAATTAATATTTGATTTCAACTACAGAAAAGAGCGGCCTGTATTTTTTCCAAATTAATGATTGATGCCTTTTCAGCTGCATAAAAGGGCGGCCTGTATTTTTTCCAAATTAAAAACCGGAAAGTCTCTGCCGCCTTTCCGGTTCCTTACTTCAACTTTTTATTCTTTTCATTCATGGATGAAACCAGATAAAGAGAAACTTGGATTGTTGGTTAACACAATCCGATGCTCGCTATTTCTGTAGACACAATATCACTAGTTTCCTCTCCTATCAAACCACATCAATCTTCCGATAAACTCTTTGCCTGCCCCTCAAGTTTTAACATAAATTTATCATAATCGGATATAAAAAGCCTATCTTGTATAATACGATATTTTTCAAATTCCGTTTCAGCATACAATTTGGCTTGTTCTGCGCTTATCTTGCCAGGACCAGTCAGGATTTCCGTACCATTAAATTCAAGAAAGCCATCCAGCCGCTTTGCCCAATCCTCCATGCTCATCGGTATATGTCGTTCTGCCTGAAGTTCGGCATAATCAAGATACAAGGAAACAATTCTTTCCAAAAAGGACAGCTCCTTTTCAGTTAGATAGTTCTTTGCTATAGACACATCACTTTTTACAATTTTTCCATCAGGTGCATTTTCCCACGAAGTCAATCCCATATGTTCTTTCTGTGCGTCGGCACGCTCTACAATAAGTTCCGCCGCTGTATGTCTATGGGTAGCATAATGCATTTTGTTTTGAACTGTTTTGAAAAAGGTTCTTGTAGTTTTAGCGTCTTTATCATAATCAAAAGCTGTGGCATATAAGTCAGTTACCTTCTGATAAAACTTTCTTTCAGAAAGCCGGATTTCCCGAATATTTTCTAACTGACGGTCAAAATATTCATCTGTAAACAAAGTTCCTTTTTTTAAACGCTCGACATCCATTGTCCAGCCTTGAATTGTATAGTCTTTCACAATCTGCCCTGACCATTTACGGAACTGCACTGCACGATCATTATTCACTTTAAATCCAACAGCAATAATGGCTTGAAGATTGTAGTGATTTGTTTTATAATTTTTCCCATCAGCAGCAGTTATTAAGTATTTCTTAATAACTGCCGCCTCTATTAATTCCCCATCATCAAAAATTCTTTTTAAATGCTGATTAATAGCAGAAACTGATACACCATATAAAATGGCCATCATTTTTTGTGTCAGCCAGATATTTTCATCTTCATATCGCATTTCTATGCTGCTTTCTTCTCCACCTACCGAAGCAACATAGGTGAGATATTCTGCAGCGCTTGAACGGATTGTAATTTGATTTATTTTCTTTTTGGGCATCTGAAATGTTCCTTTCTGCAATATTTGCAAATATTTCCCTCATACGCATTTTTTACTATATATTCGCTTCACTATTTCCTTTATCTATCTGCCTGAATCAAATTATATATCGCTAATATGGAAAATACAATTATTATTGCATATAAAACATTCGTTTCTTTTCCTGCGTATAAATTATCTCCATTAAACTTTTAATTATCTCCTTATCTGGTTTCATCCATAATCAATCTGTCATAAAATCTTATTCTATCCATTGCCACTTCCGTTATTTGTACCTTACTTTCCCGTTTTCCATCGTAATTACCTGATCAAAAACAGGGTACTTCTCCATATCAAACCCATGTGCCGCGATAACAATAATCTTATCCTTTTTCATTTCTAATATTCGTTTCAATATTAAATCAAAGTGTTCATCATCTAATGCATTGAAAGGCTCATCTAAGAGAATAACATCCGGATCTTCCATCACTGCCTGGCAAAACCCCAGCCTCTGCCTCATGCCCAGTGAGTAATTTTTTACTTTGACATCAATCTCATTCAGCAAATTGACTTCTTCTAAATTATTTTCAATCTCTTTCATCCCAATTTTTTTCTGGATAGAAGCAAGAAATTTCAAATTTTGTCTTGCTGTCTCATGCAGCACAAAATTAGGAGTTTCAATCATAACGCCATACGTGTACTCTGGTTTTTCAATGGTTCCTCTGGTCGGCGTCAGCAAACCGCACAACAACCTTAAAAGCATTGTTTTTCCAGAACCATTGTGTCCACGGAGTAAATAAAGTTTTCCTTCCTCAAATATCAGTGAAACATCATCAATGACAACCTTTTCTTTTATTTTTTTTGTTACATTATTCAATTTTATCATCAGCTTTTTACTCCTAAAGTTTTATCAAGATTTTTATGGAAATATATCATACTGCTAAATACAAATATCATTACTATTTTCCAAATAATATTTATGGAATCATAAAATTGCCACTTTAAGGAAGCAACAACAATCATTGAGAAAACATGACACTCATACGATAACATCTGACAAATCATATTTATTCCAACAATAAGAAACAGCGGAATCTTATCTTTTGCTCCATGCAGCTTGAATAAGATGAAAAATTGGGCATACATTAGCAGTGTTAAAAAAGTAGAAACCATATCATAAAAATAAAACATAGTGAATGATTTTGTGTATATAAAAAACATGAAATAAATTATTTGTTTGAACATCAATATAGTAAAAATTGTTTTTAGGGCTCCTGTCAGTAATACAAACTTAAATTTGAGATTTTCGCAACGGGTGATGATGTAATCCCTCATTTCAAATGTTTGCGAAATAGTTTGAAGAACTGTTGAAATAAGCAACACCATAAGTCCAAGATTTAATACATAGTGATACAAGATGAATCGCGGCGCTTCATCGTATGGCTCAATGATTGTTCCCTGCATCAAAAATTCAATATTTAAAAGAGGGTCGTTTGTATTGTTTAAGACAACGAGATGCAACAGCAGAATCGATGAGAATAATAAAATTTTATTTTTCATCATCCAGCCAGTCCTTTCGCCTTACTGTAAACGCAATAACCAATAGCATACATGCAGCCAGTCCAGGATATGACGCGATCAGAAAGTCTTCCATCACCAATGAAAGAACAGTGTCAACTGCCCCAAATATATGGTAAAGCATAAGTACAAACAAATTTATCCCCAGCACTTCCAGCAAACTCTGCATTTGCCTGTTCGTTTTAATCAGCAACAATAAATAACAGAGATATACAGTAAATAAAAATGAAAACAGATTCAAAAAATGGACAATGATATCCCGATTCATGGTGATTTGCAAACCGGACAAAGTGGGGATTCCATAAAAAAGAAGAAATGTAAAAATCAAATAAAATCCACATATCTGCACACCATGCCAAATTACATAGGAAAAATAATTTTGTTTGCACCTTGAAACAAACATTGGAGAAGTAAAAGGTTTATCTGAATAATTTTCAAAAAGCCACAAAGCAAGCAACGGGTACGGAATGACATACATTCCCTGACAATTCAAAATTAAAAAGATTGTTTCAATACATTTTTCTAATAATTTGATTGTTTACTTTTAGTCTGGCTCTCGGTATTTATCCAGAGATACTTTGACTGCCTTTACTACATCCTCTATTATCCGTATATCCTGCATTGAACAGGAATCCAGTATTTCTTCCAATTCCCCTTTTATAGCTGTTTTGTTCTTTTGAGGGGTATCGTAGAGTAGTTCATCTGTCTGTATAGATAAGACATTTGCAAGTTTCACAAAAAGCGGCAGGCTCAATTTTGTGTTCCCTGTTTCAATATGGCTCATATGCGTTGTCGATATTCCTACTTTTTCTGCTAATTGTTCCTGCGATAAACGATATGCTTTCCTAAATTTTCTGATGCGTTGCCCTATTTTATAATAATCCATAAATTTCACCGCCTATATAATTTAATTCCACTTGAATTGTATAGGCAAATATGATATTATTACATAAACTATAAAGACTAAAATATAGCTATATAATTAAAGTCACAAAAAGGGGATGAGCGATATGGAAAAAAATGAAACCGAACGCCTGTCATATGAAGAATTGAAAGACGATGAAAAAACACTATTACAATGGTATAAGGAAAACCCGCTTTCTGTATACATTGAAATCGCTTTATTAAAAATTGTTTAGTTTAGGGATTATTACTGAAGATGAGTAAAGGAAATATCAATCCGAAGTTGTCAAAAAAGCTGATTTACTAAAAGAATCATGCTGAAACTCTGGATAAGAAAAAGGGATATTCCCATGCACTATTTTAGGAATATCCCTTAATTGTTTATATTTCAATATGAGTCCCGGTATTTATCCAGAGATGCTTTGACTGCTTTTACTACATCCTCCATTATATGCATATCCTGCATCGAACAGGAATCCAATATTTCTTCCAATTCCCCTTTTATGGCTGTTTTGTCCTTTTTGGGGGTATCGTGGAGTAGTTCATCTGTCTGTACGCATAAAGCTTTCGCAATGTCCACAAAAACTGGCAGGCTCAATTTTGTGTTCCCTGTTTCAATATGGCTCATATGAGTTGTTGATATGCCCACTTTTTCCGCTAATTGTTCCTGCGATAAATGATATGCCTTTCTAAATTTCCTGATACGTTGCCCAATTTTGTAATAATCCATAAATTTCACCGCCCATATAATTTAATTCTACTTGAATTGTATAGGCAAATATGGTATTATTACATAAACTATAAAGGCTAAAAATCGCCTATATAATTCATTTTTATTACATAGAAAATAAAACGGAACGTATTGCTTAAATAAGCACAAAAAGGAAGGGATAAAATAATATGACCAAAGAAGATTTAAAGGATTTTTTGTTTGAAACGCTAAATGAACATGACTCCTTGTTTTCCGACCTATCATTGGATGATGAAACAGACACTATATTTATCAAATCCGTTAATGGAGAAAATTTTATTGTAACTGTTAGCCCTGTGACTGCGGATGAAGCCCTCATAGAACTGTGGGCAAAGAAAAACCCGGAATTAATGTCTCTTGCCCTCGGTGTGTTAAATATGAGGGATTTAGGGGAATTTACAGAGGAAGAAGCACACATATATTTGTCAGAAATTGTTGAAAAAGCGGACAATTCATGTACCAAATATATAAAAGACAGGCTTGGAAAATTAGGAAATGATAAATGAGATAGCATTCTTCACACATTATATAAGATAATTGATATGCAGGCTGCATAATCATTATTCCAGATGGTTTTGCAACCCGCATATATTAATTAAATAAGCACAATTCCACAATTACCAAAAATCATGCCCATCATAATAGAAATACAAGCATTCCATTATCACGGTAATTATCATCCACCAGCTCACCACATTCAATCTAATTGGAATGAACGGTATCTTCATTACTGCCAGTGAAAGGGAAAATCCCATAAATGCAATGCCTGTCATCACAGATTTTTTAAACTGTTCCATATCTTTACGCCCGTAATACTCCCAACGCTTTTTCCATTTCCTCAGTAGGCAACAGGCTCCCATACGGATAACAAAAAACAAACTAACCGCAATGACAGCAGATACAAAAACCAGTGTGCTGACAGCCAGCAGCGATGGTATAACAGTTATCATTGTCTGATAGAGACTCCGATAAAGGTTTCCTAAATTCTGCAAAAGCCAGATGGCATTCTCACATCTTTCCAAAAACCATAGCGGAATGGTGGCAGTGATGTCTTTCTCGGCAATAAGGACTAGCGCCATCTGTGCCAGATATACCGCAATCAAAACCCACACTGTGCCAGACATCTTTACGGATTCCTTGCGGAGAACCCTCCCACAATCCTCCTGCAATTTTTTCTGCAATAACCTTTTCGCCTTCTCCACTTCCCTTGCCAGCGTTTCCTCATATTCTGCCATCAATCTGTTTGCCATTGCAAGTTTCCGCTCAGCAGTTTCCTCCTTCCTACCTGCCTGGGCAAGAACGGCTGCGGCTCTTTCTTCCATTTCCTTCCCACGTTTCTCTGCTTTTTCCATCTCCGCTTTCAGCCTCCCGTTCTCCTGAAAGATGATGTCGCTGCCGCTGTACCTCTCTAGCTGCCCTGTCTGATGCCGCAGCGTCTCCCCTTGCTCGGAGAGCGCGGATTTCATGGATTGTATCTGCGATTTCAGTTTCTGACTGCCGGAAGAAATGTTCCGTATCTGCCTGTCTTTTTCCTGTAGTTGACTTTGCAGTATTTTCAATTCCATGTTTTTGTCGGTCAGTTCCTGTTCCATATCCTCCATCTGATTCAACAGACTGTCTATCTGCTCTCCGCTGCTGTAATCTTCTAATCCGTTCATTTCGTTCCCTCACTTTCTCTAAGATTTGCTCTTTAATTCCTGCAATTCGGCTGTCTGTCTCAGCAATGCCTGATTCTGTCTGGAGAGTACGGCGTTCTCGCTGTTCAATCTCTCTACTAATCCTGTTAATTCCAGATTCTGCTGGCGTAGTATGGGGAGTTCCCTGTTCTCCGCTTGCAGCCGTTCGATTTCCGTCTGCTGACTTTCCACCAGTTCCAGAATCTCGCTCTGTTTTTCCAAAATAGTCAGTACCTCTTGCAACTCTGCCATATATTCGTCCAATAACATCCCTCACTTTCTCCATAATCATTTGGTGTAACACTTTCATGGTGTAATACCATTCCTTTATTACATGATTTAACTGTTTTACTATGCGGTTGTACTCGCATCGGTTAGACACCTCACCATGCTGTTCCATCTGCCTTGCAAGGTATCCCTCGTGGATGGTTGGCTCAAGGGCAAGCCCCTGTCTTTTGTAGCTGCGGTGGTCGATTTGCTGTTCCATTGACAGATAGCGGTTGCAGATACCCGCCCATGATTTTCTCCATTTCTCCACATTCCCTTGGTCGTTCCAGTCGTTTGCCTGCACGGTTATCCGCTTCCAGAGTTTTTCGTTCCGTTTACCTAACTTCTGCATCCCGGTCTTTTTGTCAATGAGGGGAATGCGTTCCCCGTTCTCATCCTTTGCATAATCCTTTTTCTCCTTTGCTCCCCACGAGCCGTCCGCTTTGATAGGCCTGGTGGTAAGGAGGATGTGGGCGTGCGGGTTGCCATTCCCCTTATCGTGGATGGCAATATCCGCGCACATGCCCTCCGATAGAAAATTTTCCTGCACATATTCCCTGATGACCGCAAGCTGTAATTGTTCGGAAAACTCTATCGGCAACGCCACCTCCACTTCCCGTGCAAGCTGCGCATTGGATTTTTTCTCTGCTTTTGCAACGGATTCCCAAAGCGTCTGCCTGTCCGTATATTCCTCTGGCGCATGTCCCGGCAATAAAATTTCCTGATGCATGACGCCGCCTTTCCGCGTGAAGTCATGGGTAACCCCTGTTTCCCTGTCATAAAGTTTTTCCCCGGCACGGTAGGCGGCAGCGGCAATGACAGACTTCCCTTTGCTCCGCCCGATTATCTTGACCGAGCAATGATAAATTGCCAGAAATACCACTCTCCTTCCGTAATCTGTCTTTGCAGATATGCGATACATAAAATCCTTTTACCATAACACATGCTGGCATTCTGATAACATCTGTATAAGGCTCCTGCATAGGCCTCGCAGAGCGCGCGTCCACGCAGTGTGATAGACAGGCTCCGCCTGTCTATAAGTGCGCCCTTCTTCGTTTCCCTACAAAGGGAATGGCAAAGTGCCGTCCCCCTCATCTGCCCCCTCTGATGTCTTCGGCACAGTAGAAGTCTGCATGGCTTTGGAAAAATACCTGCCGTTTGCCTCCTGCTTTTTCAAAAATGCAATCAGCTTTGGAATATCTTCCTCCGTGACAGCCCTGCCTAGCACAGATTCCACCGCACCGCCAATCTGGATTAAACGGCGGGTACGGATTTTCCGCTCCTCCTCTTTCTTCCGCCGTTCCAACTGTTTCCGCTGTGCCTGATACTGTTTCAATTTTTCTAACCTTTCTTCCTCTTTCGTGGTACAATTGTGAATACGCTCATCCAGTGTCTTTTTTTGTTTTGCCATAAATGCCTCCCTTTCTCCGATACCTGCCGAAAACCAAATTAATATACTGCAAATCAAAATCATTCTTCTGCCACCACAGGCAAACCATTTACACATACATCATTTCTGATAAGATGCAACAATCTGTCTTCCAATGTGGCAGAATCGGTTTCTGAAAAATGCACATTCACCACATAAGTGGCAGCCCCAATGCGTTTTGTAAAACTGTTATTTTCTGTTTCATTCCTGCCGTCTCCCATAAAAATAAAATCCTCCCATTGATTTTAGAACATTTGTTTTGTATAATGTTTATGGGGCGGCGGTCTGCAACAGTGATAACCGCCTTCATTAGCAAAATAGTTTAAAAGCATAATTCAATTCTCCTTTCCGGCTTTTTGTAATTCTTTCTATTAAAAAGAAATTACTTTCCATCACCAATAGGAGAAATGGACATAATAAATCGGAACTGTTTTGAAAAAATGGGAAAATTTTTTTAATATACAGATAAAAAGGCGGTGATTCCATAATGCAAAAAGAAATAGTATCGTTTTCAGAAACGGACGATTACGACTTTGATAATGAACTTGTAGACGCACTGGCAATGGAACGCTCCGCCATACAAGAAATAGAACAGGAAAAAGAAGAAAACTACTTAACCGAAGAAACATCCTCTGCCCCCTCATCACGAAAAAAACTGTGGAGGGATACTCAGAAAGAAGCCCTGACCCGGCTGGAGGATTCCGCACGGACAGAAGACGATTTCCGAAATGTGCAGTCATGGTGGGACAGGCTTGACGCAAATGCAGACAGGAAATACCGCTACCATGTCATAGGGCGTTCCGATGTGCCGCTGGAATGGGGCGCAGCGCTGGAACAGGTTATCGTCCCTGAGCCAATCCATCATGTATTCTGGCGGCAGATAATAAAAGGCGACTTTCTGGATGCCATTTTTGACTGCCCTTTTGAAATGCATGAGCTGATAGAAGATGACGATATTGCAGATGCCGTGTCTGAATTAAAAGACCTCCACAAAGAAGTGCTGTATTACAGTGCCATCCGGCAGTATTCTAACCAAAGGATTGCGCATATCCGCAATCAGACTGACCGCAATATCCTAAAAGTAAAAATTACCATCCTGAAAAAACTGCAGAAGAAACTTTACGCCGGTTTATGTGGACGGAAAGAAATGAATCTCCCTTTAAGCAAGAGAGAAAAAGACTTTTTAAAGGAATATGCCCCTATTTTTTCTGGCACGGACAAAAGAAAATGCTCTGGAACTGATAAGAAGAAATCACCTATCAAAAATAATGATTGACGGCATTCAACTTGTCTGCTACGATAGTAATATATTTAACAACAATATCAATTACACATAATTGAGGTGATAATTAATGAACCTTTTTGAAAAGACCAGTTCCCACTGGGTACGGTATGATAAGTATGAGTGGAGGGAAGATGATAAAGGCAGATTGTATATCACGCCTGCCGAAAAAGCAAAACCAGAATTATATAATCCACTGAAGGATTCTGATAAAATGGTACTCCATGCAATAAATACAGGTGTTATCTGCATGAATAAAGATACTGACGAGCAGATAAAACAGGATGCGGTTATGGAGTTTATATCTTCCTATGGCCTGCTCGGATTCATGACAGCACTTCCCACCACACCAGAGTTTATTACTTATGAGGCAGTATATTTCCCGAAAAACCATTTCATCAAGCAGGAAAGCATGGCGACGGAAGAATACCTGTCTTACTTCTTTCCCTTTGACGGGCTTGATTTTGCAAAGTGCGGCGTGGAATCCCGCTGGAATATCAGCGACACGTCAATGATTGCACTGACAATGGCTATGGGCAGCCAGCCGCAGGCAGTAACCATGAGTTTCCAGAGAGAATATGCGGAACCCTATGAATGGCTGTTAAAAGAATTTACTGACTGGGCATTTACATTCGTGTCTGCTTTCCTATACTATCAGGACAAGGACATGCTTGACGATATGCAGAAAAGTTTATACCGGCAGGGCATGGCGGCATTCGGCGGAATTGCGCCAACCTACCATATAGAACTGCTGGAAAAGCCCACGGTTGTATGGGATTTCCATTCATTATTGCTGGCAATACAGATGATGTTCAGTTTCATGCTGGCAGACGAGAAATCTTCCCTGAAAGTCTGTAAGCACTGCGGCAAGGTATTCCTTGCATCCAGACCGAATACGGTATTTTGCAGCGGTCAGTGCAAAAACCAGTATAATGTGTATAAAAGCCGGGCAAACGGCAGAAAGGCGGATTTGACGGATGAACAATGATGAGATGATGGAACTGGGAAATATCCTTATCTACCAGACGGAAAAAGGCGATACCAAAATTGACGTATTTTTCCAGAATGGCGACATCTGGATGAATCAGTCAGCCATTGCCAGATTATATAATACGACTCCCCAAAACATCACCATGCATATCCGCAATATTTATGCTGATGGTGAACTGGATGAACTTTCAACTTGTAAGGATTTCTTACAAGTTCAAACAGAGGGAAAAAGGCAGATTAAACGGAAGAAAAAGCATTACAATTTTAAAATGATTCTTGCCATCGGCTACCGTGTCCGTTCCAATGTGGGGATGCATTTTCGGAACTGGGCTTCTGCCATCTTAGAAGAATATTCCCGTAAAGGGTTTTCCATGAATGACGAACGCCTGAAAAACCCAAAACCCTTTGGTGAGGATTATTTTGATGAATTGTTAGAGCGCATCCGCGAAATCAGGGCGTCGGAAAAGCGGTTTTACCAGAAAATCTGCGACATATACAAAACATCCGTTGATTATTCCAGCAATGATAAAGACGCAGAATTATTCTTTAAAACTGTCCAGAATAAAATACATTACGGAGTGCATGGGCATACCGCGGCAGAAGTCATTATGCAGAGGGCAGACGCCACAAAAGACAATATGGGGCTGACTGCTTTTGAGGGCGCAAAAGTCCGCAAAAAAGATGTGGATATTGCCAAAAACTATCTTAATGAAGATGAAATGCAGGAATTAAACAGGGTGGTAACGATGTACCTGGACTTTGCGGAAGACCAGGCACGAAGGCATAACCCTATGTATATGAAAGACTGGGAAACCTACCTCAATAATTTCCTGAATATGACAGGGCGGGAAGTGTTGCCTGGAGCCGGGCATATTTCCGCAAAACAGGCAAAGGCTCATGCTTATGAACAATATGGACTTTATGATGAGAACCGAAAAAGAATGGATAAAAATGAAGTTGATTTGTTGATTGAGGAAACAAATCAACTTCAAAATAAAACGATATAGTACGGAATCCTATCTTTGCTTTTTCCAATTCATTGATGAGAAAGTAAAATTAGAATAATACATTCTTTAACGCTCTTTCCAACATGTGAATTAATTTCACCAAATCCTATCTTTTTATGATAGAATGGATTTCATAAATAAACCAAACAAAAACCTTGTCCAAAAGTTATTCTGCAAATTAACTTCAATATCTTATTTGGCAAGTATAAAACACTAAAAAATTGAAATGTAAGGGAGAGTACCATTATGACAAATACACAAGTCCTGCTAAAAGATTTAATTCAACTAGAGTACGAAGATGATTGCAATGGATTTGCAACAATCGAAGATTTCTTTGAATTTTTTTCGGCAAAAACAGTTCTAAAATCATATACGTTAAGCGACGAAGAAATTTTACAAGGAATAAAGGGTTCTGGCAACGACGGGGCTGTGACTCCATATTTATTTTTTGTAACGGTTTACTCGTCAAAGAAGATTTTTTAGAAAACAGGGAAATTCTTTCTGATAGCACACTGGAAATGATAATAATTCAATCAAAGACCAGCACCTCATTCAAAGAAGATACAATAATGAAATGGAAAGCCGTATCTAATAATCTTTTTGATTTGAATAAGCGGATAGACGATTATTCTAATCGTTACAACGAAGATGTTCGTGATTCTTTTCAATTATTTCGAGATGTTTATACAACTCTAATCAGGAAAAGAATCAAACTTAATCTCAAATATTGGTACATTTCCGAAGGTGAACAGATTCATCCCAATGTAGAACAACAAGGCGATGAGTTAAAAGAACAGATTAAATCTTTATTCCCTTCCGCCAAAATATCAGTTGACTACTATGGCGCAAAAAGACTGATGGAAATCCTTAATACCCCATCTGTACAAGACTATGAACTTTCTCTTGCCGATAACCCAATTTCCTTAGGGGTCAACAAAGATTATATTGCTTTAGTTTTTCTAAAAAAGTATTATAATTTCATAACCAACAACAGTGATACACTCGAACAATCTATTTTTGAATCAAATATACGTGATTATCAGGGAAGTGTTGTTGTAAATAAAAAAATACATAACACATTGACCAAAAATGATAATATAGATTTTTGGCGGCTTAATAACGGCATAACTATTCCGGCAAATGATATTTCTCCTGTAACAAGCAAATCTTTAATGATTACGGAACCTGAAATAGTTAATGGATTACAAACCTCTAATGAAATATATAACTATTTTTCAGAGCATCCAGAAAAATTAGATTCCGATTCTCGCCATGTCCTTGTAAGAATAATTGTACCAACAAACGAAACCTCGCGCGATGATATTATTTTAGCAACAAACAACCAGACATCTATACCGAAATCATCTTTGCGTGTTTCCGACTCTATTCATTGGCAAATTGAAATGTTTTTTAAACAAAAGGGGCTTTTTTGTGACAGAAGAAAAAACCACTATAAAAACCTCGGCAAAAAAAATTCAGAAATTGTAAGTGTTTCATATTTGGCGCAATCCTTAATCGCTGTACTTTTACAAAAGCCAAATTATTCACGTGCAAGACCATCTACTCTATTAACAAATGATGAATACTATGATTTTCTGTATAAAGGCGACATCGATCTAATTGTGTATTATAAAATAATTATTTGGGCTAATCTCATTAAAAATTATTTACGTCAATGCGGATTGTATAATGCAAGTCAACAAGGCGATTTACTTTTTTATGTTTTATATTATAGCTTTGCAAAGAAAAACAACTCATCTCAAATATCGCCAAGTGATGTTAAATCCATTGATATAGATATTTTAACAGACAAAGATATATCTGAATATTGCAGCCATATTTATGAAATTTATCATTCTTTAGGAGGAACTGGGAAAACAGCAAAAGGTTCCCAGATAATAGAAACTCTAATGCAAGAATTTAAATAAAGCACAAAAGGATTGCAAGCTTTTATCTTTTTCAAAGCTTGCGGTCTTTTTATTTACAGTCACTTTATTAAAACAGTTCCGATTCCCCCACCAAAAATCTCCTATTAATGAAGGACAAGAAATATCTTTCAGGCAGAGCCACACGCCCTGTCTTTTTTCTTGTCAAAAAATCAAAATAACGTATCATAATCGGCATATCTATGTTAGAATGGGATTACATAGATGTGCCGATTGTTGAAAGGGGATTTTTCTATGAAAAAGCAATCGGAACAAACCAAAATTACTGCACTCTATGAAAGGCTTTCACGCGATGACGAATCTGCCGGGGAAAGCAACAGCATTGTGAACCAGAAAAAGATGCTTGAAAAATATGCAAAAGAACAGGGATTCTATAATCTGGCGCATTACACGGATGACGGATGGTCTGGCACGAATTTTGAACGCCCTGACTGGAAACGCTTACTGGCAGATATTGAAGACGGCAAGGTTGCCTGTGTTATCGTAAAAGACATGAGCCGGATTGGGCGCAACTATCTGCAGGTGGGATTTTATACGGAAGTATTATTCCGTGAAAAGGGTGTCCGTTTTATCGCCATATCCAACGGCGTTGACAGCACCCAGCAGAGCACAAATGAATTTGCCCCGTTCTTAAACATTATGAACGAATGGTATGTCCGCGACACCAGCCGCAAAATCAAATCCGTGCTGCACGCAAAAGGCATGGAGGGCAAGCACCTGACTTCCAACGCCATTTACGGATATAAAAAAGACCCGGAAGACGGCAGCCACTGGATAATTGATGATGAAGCCGCCGCCGTGGTAAGGCGGATTTACCAGCTTATCATGGAAGGCAACGGACCGATGCAGGTGGCGCGGATTCTTACCAATGAAAAAGTAGAACGCCCATCCTATTATCTGGCAAAGCGGGGACTGGGCACCTGCCGGGGGAGCTGTGACATGAGCAGACCGTATACATGGACAGCAACCACCATCTCCGACATGGTAAAAAAGCCGGAGTATATGGGGCATACGGTCAATTTCCGCACGCATAAGGATTCCTACAAGGACAAGCATTCCAGAAACGTCAACCCAGAGGACTGGATTCTTTTTAAAAACACACAGGAACCCATTGTGGATGAAGACACATGGCACACCGTCCAGAAAATCCGTGAAACAAAGCATAAGCCGAGCAAGCGTGGAGAGCCCAACCCACTGACGGGATTGATGTTCTGTGCAGACTGCGGCGCAAAGATGTTCAACCACCGGACAGGGGGCTATGAGAAAAAGGACAAAGACGGCAACCCCACTGGAAAATACACCAATGCGCAGGATGCTTACCATTGCTCCACTTATTCCCTGAACAAAGGAAAGTTTGTTGATTCCTGCTCCATGCACCACGTCAGAACCGATGTTGTCAGGGATTTGATTCTGGAAACATTGAAGGCAACCGCCGGATTTGTCAGAGAGCATGAGGAAGAATTTGCTGCCAAAGTGCGGAATGAATCCGCAATCCAGAGGGCAGACGCCGCAAAAGCATTACAGAAGAAACTTTCCAGAGAGCAGAAACGGAACCATGAATTAAACCAACTCATAAAGAAAATTTATGAGGATAACGTCACCGGCAGACTGACGGACAAACGCTTTGAAATGCTGCTTTCGGATTATGAGCAGGAACAGGCGGGCTTGGAAACTTCCATCCAGAACACACAGAAAAAAATTTCTGATTTTGAGGAAGATAACACAAGGATTGATAAATTTTTAGAACTGGTAAGGAAATATACGGATTTTTCAGAACTGACAACAACGATGATTCATGAATTCATTGATAAGATTGCAGTGCATGAAGCAGACAAGTCAACCGGGGAACGGATACAGCAGATAGACATTTACCTCAAATATGTTGGCAGGCTGGATGTCCCTATGCCGGAACTCACGCCGAAACAGCGCAAGGAGGAAGAACGCAGACGCAAGAAACGCGCATGGAACCGAACCTATATGAGACGGAAGTACGAACGTGAAAAGGCAGAGCGTGAAACTGCCAAACAGATGAAAAATGGGGTAACCGCATAAGGTATCCCAGAAATATCTTTATGATAGGGAAACATGAGAAACGCTTCTATTCAGATTTGAAACAAAATATCGCCGAATTTTCTGATAACAAGGGACATGTAGGGTTTTCCGATTTGCAGGAGGAATTTGGTTCACCCACTGATGTTATTCAGGATTACTTTGATAATGTGGAGCCTGATTATCTGATCAAGCAGCTATCCCGCACTAGGTATATCCGCCTTACATGTCTTATTAGTATTCTGGCGATTATTACTATTTTAGTTATTTGGAATATAACCAACTATATCTCGTATAAAACTTTTGAGGAGAATCTTCCTGCAATTGAAAAAACTACGATTGAATATATCTATTAAGAACAAATGACAAGAAGAATTATATTATAAAAAAATTGCTATGCTTACTCTTTGGCCTTTTTATTTTTTATGGGTTCACAGCAACTGTATATGCTTCAGATTGCGGCACACATGATTCCATTGAATATCTGGAAGATGGAAGTTATTTCATCACTACAGTTATAGATAATTCCGAAATAGCTGTCCCCTTTTCAACCACACGTTCTGGCAGTAAAACTACTGCATATTATTCAAAGTCTGGTAGGAGTTTTATCCTAAGAGCGTGCCTTAAGATTCATTCCAGCTAAGAAACTGTTCAAAAATAACTTGTGCACAGTTCCCTATCGGAGAATTATTTAAGGAAATTGACTTATCTGAAAAAAAGGGAACAGGTATCCCAAAAATATTAAGAGAACTGAAACAAAATGGTTTACCTGAGCCTGAGTTTGATATGGATGAGGAAAGAACCTATTTGAATGCGATTATTCGCATAAGAGACGGTTTTGAAAGAAAAGAGAAAATGTCCGAATCAATGTCCGAATTGGAAAGAGCGAGAATGCAGATTATTTTGATTGATTTGGAAACAAATAAAGAAATAAATAGTTCCGTTGCAGCGAAGTTGCTAGAAGTTGAAATAAAGACTGCGGCTGAAAAGCTGAATATTCTTAAAGGCACAGGAAAAACAAAAAATAAGGTATATTTTAGAGAATAATGCAAATGAATGTCATAAGAATGGATTAAAAACCTATGGGGCTGTCGGGAAATGATACTTTTTAGACCTGATTCCCCAAAAAGAGAACTCCC
>CAJUBP010000026.1 GCA_910584585.1 uncultured Lachnospiraceae bacterium
TTTACATCTGGCTTTTCTAATGCTTTATATCTAAATTGATGCGTTTATCCTATACCTGAGCACAATATTTTTTTAAATTTTACTACTCCTTACACGGATTCCTAAAATATTTTTCCAATACGAATTATACACACATCCATACAACCCGAATAGGAGTGTACAGTGCATCCATGAAAGCCCGGAAAGCAAAAAAGACAGTCCATGAAACTATCCATGACCGTCTTTTTCTATCTTTATTCGATTCCCATCTATGCTGACTTTTCTAAAACCACCGCCCAAACACAACCCTCAGGCGCTTTCCCCCATATTTGCCAGCTTCGCCGCCTGGTCGGCTGCACGGAACAAACGTTGCTAAAATAACAGGCGCAGAACAAACGCTGCTATGCCCAAAAGAGCTGTGTACAAATGTTGCTGTACAAAAGGCTCGGAGCAAACACAGCCATACCCCGGCAGCAGCTATCTGGAAAATTCAGCTTACATATTGAGATTCCCATA
This sequence comes from uncultured Lachnospiraceae bacterium, assembly GCA_910584585.1. GTDB lineage: Bacteria > Bacillota > Clostridia > Lachnospirales > Lachnospiraceae > Petralouisia. Next base: position 496 of record CAJUBP010000026.1, read on the forward strand.
AAATATGCATTATCCAGAATAACCTTGTACTTTTCCAATCAAACTGAAAAACATCACACCTAAGCCCGTCAAAATTCCAATTTTCCTGCTGCGTTCCTATATTCCAGTCTATTTTTAAGCAGAATGGCACAATATATGCAGTCTGCCATTTGCATCTTCAATTCTAAGATTCCTTACATTGCTTTCATCATCTGGTATTGTGACATTGAACCTATGGTTTTTATCATCAATTTCGTAAATCAGGTTTTGGAACATTGTCGCGCTTAAAATTAATTGAAAAGGGACATACTGCAAATCTTTACAGGCTACAATATGTGTATTTGGAAAAATAAGGTCACCAATCACAATCTTTTGCACTTCATACAAATTTCCTTTCGTCCTTCCACCAAATCCACTGAAAAAAACATTCTTTCTTAAGATTCTTCCCCCTAAATCATTCAATATTTCTTCTTCCGCAGTCCAAATCGGGAAAAATGCCCCTGTGTCCAGCAATGCCCTGAAATTATTCCAGCTTTCTAATTTCACAACTGGGCGCAGGCTGTTTTTCACTAATGATAAAGTAAATTGTTTCATCCGAAATACCCCACTGCCCCCATCTGGAAAACATGATCCGGCGTTGTATAGATTCCCAGCAAGTTACCATTTGTCTGAATCTGCATCCGTGTCAGCTCATTTTTCGACTTATCCGTATATTTCACAATTGCAGTCTTTATCGTTGCATCATTATCTGGTTCATATTCTACCTCTACTAATCCCACCCACTGGTCTGGGTACTTTTCCTGAATCTCTTCCCATGTTAATCTTTCAGACATACAAAATCCTCCCTGCATTTTTCTATATTTTGCAATCGAATTTCTTATCATGCAGCAATACTTCATTGCCCGCCAGCTTGATAAGCTCATCTTGAACGCGCACAAGTTTAAACACTATTTTTTTATATTATCATAAGTATACCACACCGCCCAATACCCCCAAATCCTGTAAACGGCACTTTCTCTTTTACTAATTTTCCGCCTAAAGCACTTACCAAAATCTTCTCAGCATCTGTCCATACTGGAATAACCGCGCCTGTGTCCAGTAACGCTGTCAATGCATCATTCAAAAGGACAACAGGCCTCTGCTGTTTCTTATCAAGCCTTAATGTAAACTGTTTCATCGCAATGCCCCCAACATTCCCAATTGAAAAATGTGATCCGGGGTTGTATACCTTGAAACAATTTCGCCATTTAATGCCTTCATCGTTAGCTCACTCTTTGTTTTATCCAAATATTTTATTACTGCTGACTCAATAGAGATACCATCATCATCTACATATTTCACATCTACAAGCCCAACCCACTGGTCTGGGTATCTTTCCTGAATTTCTTCCCATGTTAATCTTTCAGACATACAAAATCCTCCCTGCACTTTTTACATTCTATGGCTAAAATTTTTATCATGCAGCCATTACTTTATCGCCTGTCATATCCGATAATGCTTCCTTTTCCCAAACTTCTAAAATTCCTCCCCCAAAATCTTCCGGCTCATTTTGGGCCTGCTCACTAAAATAATCATATTCCTCTATTTCACGCAACAAATGCGTGTAATTGCAGATTTTCCAACTGCTTTCTGTGTTTTGGAGCAATTCCTCCAATGTTTCCCTTGAAATTTTATCGGCTGCCCCTCTCGACAATTCTATCAGAAGGTTCCACATTTCTTCCACATTTCCATAGGGATGCTTATGCATATTTAAAACATCTTTGAGAATTTCAATATATCTGTTTTTGTCAATCTCCTCAGAGCCGTTCGCAATTTTCCAGTAACCTTCCATTATATTTATAAAAATGGTCAAACTTTGCCATATCGGAAACAATTTCAAATGTGCTCCCATATATCTTTATAAAATATGATTGTCTCAATCCCATCATGTTCTATCAGCTCTTTTATAATATCTCCATCTGTCACATCCAGAGAATGCCCAAAGATGTATAGTTTATTTTCTTGTTTCCTTCCGTCTTTCCTCTGTTTATCAATTTCTGCAAGCCATGATTTATACTCATTCCCTGTTTTCTTATAAATGCGCTGGTAATATTTTTTAAACGCAATAAATTCCACTTCTTTGTTTCTTCTGTCAGCAGGCAGATACTCATCAATGCCAAGTACCATCTGATTTTTATCAATACACTTATCCATATTAAATGCATATGGTATGCTTTGTGCTTTTCCATGGATAAAACTATATTTTACATTCCCCCTGTTATATCCATATACCCTTTTCCACGTATCGGAATAATTAAAAGAAAGAATTGCATCCGGGTGGATTGCGTCTATATCAGGATTATAATATTCAATCCTTCCCCAGTTGTCTATGTAATCAAAAATATAGATCTCTAAAGCCCCGATCAACCTGTTTAAATCTTTCAGCATAATAGAAATAAGGTTTCCAATTCTCTTTATATGCAAATTTGAAATGTTCAATCCAAATATTATCCTTCAAATATCCATGTAACGCTTCATCATCATTTGTTTCAGGACTCTCAAATATAAATTTTAAATATTCATCTTCTATTTTACTTTTTGTATTGGATTTTATTTGCACCAGAGTATATACATGATGGAACCTCTCAACAAATTGGAGAAAATCTGCATATGTTGTTGGCAAGCCATGTTCTATATCAAACCCATTCCCTATCATTAATATATCCATCCCTCTCGCCCCTTTTATGTTTCATTAAACTTGATTATTTTATCTTGAACGTGCACAAATTTAAACACTATTTTTTATATTATCATAAGTATACCACACCGCCCAATACCCCCGCAACAAAAAAGAACCACCGCTTTTTCCGGCAAGGGCTGTGCATCCATCCATACTGCCCAAATAGGGATGTACCGTGCATCCATAAAGCCCGAAAAACAAAAAAGACAGTCGATGAAGCTGTCCATGACCGTCTTTTCCTACTCTTTATTCCATTTCTATTATAGCCAGATATCCCCGGAAACCCAGCAAAATCAAGGCTTTCAAGCCCTATCTTCAAAGCTGCTTAGCTTCGCCGCCTGATCGGCCGCAATGCACGCGTCAATAATCTCCTGAATATCCCCGTTCATCACCTTGTCCAATTTATACAGCGTCAGATTGATCCTGTGATCTGTCACCCGCCCCTGAGGGAAATTATAGGTTCTGATTTTCTCCGAGCGATCCCCGGTTCCAATCTGGCTCCGTCTGGCCTCCGCTTCCGCGTCATGCTGCTTCTGGCATTCGATATCGTAAAGTTTTGCGCGAAGCAGAGCAAAGGCCTTGTCCTTATTCTGAAGCTGTGACTTCTCCGTCTGGCTGTAAATTACAATTCCCGTTGGATAATGGGTCAGGCGGACTGCAGAATCCGTGGTATTCACGCACTGTCCGCCGTTTCCGGACGCGCGCATCACGTCAATGCGGATATCTTTTTCATCAATCACCACATCTACCTCTTCCGCTTCCGGCATCACTGCAACGGTGATCGTGGAGGTGTGAATCCGCCCGCCGGACTCTGTTTCCGGCACTCTCTGAACCCGGTGTACGCCGGACTCGTATTTCATGACGGAATAGGCTCCCTGACCGGTGATCATAAAAGTAACATTTTTCATGCCGCCGATGCCGATTTCCTCACATTCCATGGTTTCCACCTTCCAGCGGCGGCTTTCTGCAAAATGCACATACATCCGGTAGATTTCCGCTGCAAACAGCGCCGCTTCATCTCCGCCGGCTCCGGCCCGGATTTCCACGATAACGTTCTTATCATCATTTGGATCCTTGGGCAGCAGCAGAATTTTCAGCTTCTTTTCCAGTACTTCCACTTTTGCCTTGGAATCATTCAGTTCCTCCTTGGCAAGCTCCCGCATTTCCTCATCGCTTTCCTCTTCCAACATGGCAAGGGAATCCTCAATATTCTGCTTTGCCTGCTTGTATTCCTTATAAGATTCCACGATAGGCGCTAGATCGCTTTGCTCCTTCATCAATTTGCGGAACCGGTTGGTGTCGTTTGCCACATCCGGCTCACTTAACTGATTCATAATCTCTTCAAAACGTAGAAGAATATCTTCTAATCTGTCAAACATCTTTCTCTTCCTCTCTGTCAGTTTCACTATATGCAAATCGCCCCGGATCACAGAATACTGCTCCGCTATGACGCCGGCAGATTCCCGCAGATCACTCTGTCGCTTCCTGCCAGATCTTTCACAACTTTTACATTGCAAAACCCATGCTCTTCCATCAAAGCAGACACTTTCTTTCCCTGATCATGGCCGATTTCAAAATATAAATACCCGCCGGGCTTTAGAAATTCCAGGCTCTCAGGTATTATTTTCCGATAAAACATAAGTCCGTCTTCTGCCCCGTCCAAAGCCTCCAAGGGCTCAAAATTCTTAACTTCCGGCATCAGCTTCCCGATTGTCCCGGTGGGAATATAAGGCGGATTGGAAATAATCAGGTCAAAGGTTCCTGTAATATTCTGAAATAAATCGCTGCGCACCCATTCCGCCTCCACCTGATTGTTTCTGGCGTTCTCTTTGGCGATCAAAAGAGCCTGTTTGGAAATGTCACTGGCTGTTCCCCTGATTTCTTTTCCTGCATACCTTAAAAGACTGATGATAATGCATCCGGTGCCGGTGCACAAATCCAGGGCTTCCATGCCTGGCTCTAAAATTTTCAGCGCTTCTTCCACCAGCGTTTCCGTGTCCTGGCGGGGAATCAGCACATGGGAATTCACTTTAAAATCCAATCCCATAAATTCCTGGACTCCGGTAATGTACTGCAACGGCACGCGCTCGCCCCGCTTTTTCAGCAAAAACTCGTATTCCTGAAATTTCTCCTGTTCCATTTCATCAAAGCCGCGCATGTAATATTCGCTTTTGTCCATTTTACAGGCATATTCCATCAAATACCAGGCGTCTAACTGATAATTCAAAACGCCGGCTTCCTTTAACAGATTCCTCCCGTAATTTAACGCCCCCTCAAATGTCATGATTTTTTCTCCCTTAAGGTCTTTACATAGGTTCTCCAGTCAAAAACCGCTTCCACAGAGGCAATTCCCACTTCTATCATCTCTTCATCCGGTTCTTTGGTGGTCAGTTTCTGCATCCACAATCCCGGTTTGCTCAAAATATTCACCAGAGGGTTATCGCTTCTGCCTGCCAGCCGGATAAATTCATAAGAAATTCCTGCCACCAGAGGCACAATGGCAAGCCGCAGCGCCAATCGGAGAATTCTGGAATCCACCCGGATAAACATGGTGGCGATAATTGTAAGAATCACAACCACAAACAAAAAGCTGGTTCCGCAGCGTTTGTGCTCTCTGGAGCTTTTCTTCACATTTTCCACCGTCAAATCCATGCCGTGCTCAATGCAATTGATACACTTATGCTCCGCGCCGTGATACATAAACACCCGCTTAATATCCTCCATCCGTGAGATAAGCAGAATATATCCCAAAAATATCAGAAGCCTTAACATACCTTCAATAAGAATCACCACGGTTTCGGATGCTATCAATTTCTGAAACAGCAATGACATATAAAATGGAAACACCATAAAAATTGCTACAGCCAGCACAAGGGACAGACAGATGGTAATTCCGATCTCCATCTTCTCTTTCTTCTGGTTCCGTTCTGTCTGTTCCGATTCTTCCTCTTCGAAAAAAGAAGCGGAAAAGGTCAGGCAGGACATTCCAAGTATCATAGATTCCAGAAAATTGAGAATTCCCCTTACAAAAATCAGGTTTCGGATGGTTTCATTCTTACAAAGCCCGCCGTATTCTTTCTTCTCCACTATGATTTCATGATCCGGCTTACGGACTGCAACGGCATAACTCTCTGCATTTTTCATCATTACGCCTTCCATTACAGCCTGTCCGCCAATTCCTGAATAAGCCAAATTTCTCACCCCTTTCGGTATTTTATCAGTGATCCTCTGTCATTAACCCCATGAAAGCGGGCGCTCTTTTCTTTTGACAGAAAATTTTCTTCTCATAGAAAAATAGAGGATGTCCACGAAAAAGACATCCTCCCTTTGCTGCTTTCACATACTCATTCACGGAGCCTGCAACTAATCTTACTGATTATTGATACCATACTTCTTATTGAACTTATCAATACGTCCGCGGGCCTGAGCAGCCTTCTGCTGTCCGGTATAGAACGGATGGCATTTGGAACAGATTTCCACATGAATATCTTTCTTGGTTGAACCTGTAACGAACGTGTTGCCGCAGTTGCATGTTACAGTTGCCTGATAATAATCTGGATGGATTCCTTCTCTCATGATTTCACCTCTTCACACTGTATTTTAAATCTTGTCTGATTTTCCAAAATTATGCTGCATACACAACAGCTTTATTAGCATACCATACTTTTTCCATATATGCAAGTTGTTTTCTAAAATTTTAGGAAAGTTTTGTCTTTTTTATCATCTGGCAGAATTCCCGGTTGCTGTTTGTGCGCACAAACAGATTCAAAATGCTCTCCACAGCTTCGTCTGTTTTCATGCCGTTAATGGCCCGGCGCATAATCTCCACAGCCTCCTGCTCTTCCCGGTTCAGCAGCAGATCTTCTCTTCTGGTTCCGGAACCGGTGATATCCACTGCCGGAAAAATTCTCCGCTCGGAAAGCTTGCGATCCAGAATCAGCTCCATATTGCCGGTTCCTTTAAATTCCTCATAAATCACATCATCCATACGGCTTCCGGTGTCCACTAACGCAGTGGCCAGAATCGTAATGCTGCCCCCTTCCCGCATATTCCGGGCTGCGCCAAAGAACCGCTTCGGCATATGTAACGCTGCCGGGTCAATACCGCCGGATAATGTTCTTCCGCTGGGAGGAACAATCAGATTGTAGGCTCTGGCCAGGCGGGTAATGCTGTCTAAGAGGATCATCACGTCTTTTCCATGTTCCACCAGACGCCTTGCCCGTTCAATTACCATCTCCGATACACGTTTGTGATGTTCCGGAAGTTCGTCAAAAGTAGAGTAAATTACCTCCACATTCTTCCCTTCAATTGCCTCCTTGATATCTGTTACCTCTTCGGGACGCTCATCAATCAAAAGGATTATTAAATGCATCCTGGGATTATTTCTGGTGACTGCCTTTGCCACCTGTTTCAAGAGCGTGGTCTTTCCTGCTTTGGGCTGGGACACAATCATTCCGCGCTGCCCTTTTCCGATTGGCGATACAATATCCATAATCCGCATGGCCACCGCTGTCCGATCTGTCTCCAGCCGTATTCTCTCATTGGGGAAAATCGGAGTCAAATCTTCAAAATTCGGCCGTTTCAGAATTTCAGACGGATGGTTTCCATTGATACTCTTAATATACAAAAGCGCACTGAACTTCTCCTGCTGGGTCTTTACTCTTGTATTTCCGTGGATAATATCGCCGGTTTTCAGACCGAATTTACGGATTTGAGAAGGAGATACGTAGACATCGTGATCTCCTGGAAGATAATTCTCACAGCGGATAAATCCATATCCATCGGGCATCACTTCCAGAATCCCGTGGGCGCTGATTCCGCTGTCCAGCTCCGGATTGTCTATCTCAATCCCGTCCGACGTGATAATCCGGTTGGGCTTGCGGTCCGAATTCTGGATTCTGCGTTCTTCTCTCCTGTCTTCCTGATTCTGCGTTCTCTGTTCTTCTCTTCTGCCATCCGCCGGCTGCGCTTTCCGCTCTTCCTTTCCGCCCTCTGCTGACAGAACTTTCCGATCCTCTCTTCCGCTTTCTGTTGATTGAGCCCTCCGCTCTCCCCTTCCGCTTTCTGACGGCTGAGCTTTCCGTTCTTCTCTTCCGCTTTCTGAAGCTTGAGTTCTCCGCTCTTCTCTTCCACTTTCTGACGCTTGAGTTCTCCGTTCTTCTCTTCCGCTTTCTGACGCTTGAGTTCTCCGTTCTTCTCTTCCGTTTTCTGCTGGCTGAGCTTTCCGTTCTTCTCTTCCGCTTTCTGACGGCTGTGCTGTCCGTTCTTCTTCTGAATTCTGTACGTTCCGCGCTTCCCCTCCGCTTTCTGACGGCTGCACGCTGCGGCCTTCTGCCGATTGAGTCTGCTTGTCTTCCGGCTGTCCTTCTTGCTCTTTGCCGGAAGTTTTCTCGTCCTCCTGAAGCATCAATTCCACAAGTTCACGCTTCTTCAATCCGGAAAGATGCCTTAATCCCCTCGCTTTTGCTACTTCTCTCAACACAGTTACTGATAAACTCTCATATTTTTCTCTCATCTCTTTCTCCTTTTGACTGCCATTTTCGGGAATCTCTGTCAGATCAGACTATGATTACAACTGCTGTTTCTTATCAGCAGAAAATGATATACAGAAATTTCAATGAATCTCATTATACACCATCTTTTTATAAATAGGAAGTACTTTTTTCCTTGATTTGTATTTTTTTTCATGATATCCTTAAAAGAGTGATTATTAATCAGTAATAATTTTTCAAAAAAAGGAGCGGTTCATTATGACAACCAGTGAAAAAGCAATCTTTCTGCATAAAGAATGGAACGGCAAACTTGAAACGATATCCAAATCCCCCGTCAAAAACAGGGAGGATCTGTCCATCGCATATACCCCGGGAGTAGCGGAGCCCTGTAAACTGATTGCCGAAAATCCCGACGACGCTTATCTGTATACCATGAAAGCCAATACCGTAGCCGTTGTCTCCGACGGCAGCGCCGTGCTGGGGCTTGGAAACATCGGCCCTTACGCCGCCATGCCTGTGATGGAGGGCAAATGCGTCTTATTCAAAGAGTTCGGCGGCATCAATGCCATTCCTATCTGTCTGGATACTCAGGACACGGAAGAAATTATCAAAACGGTCACTTATCTGGCCCCCGGCTTCGGCGGCATCAACCTGGAGGATATCTCAGCCCCCCGCTGCTTTGAAATTGAAGAACGGCTGAAACAAAGGCTGAATATCCCTGTGTTTCATGATGACCAGCACGGGACCGCAATTGTGGTGCTGGCCGGCGTCATCAACGCCTTAAAGGTCACCGGAAAAGAAAAAGAACACTGCCGCGTGGTGGTAAACGGCGCAGGCTCCGCCGGAATCGCCATCACCCGTCTGCTGCTGACCTGGGGATTTCCTCACATTACCATGTGTGACCGTCAGGGAATTATCCACAAGAATTATCCGGGCCTCAACTGGATGCAGCAAAAAATGACAGAGCTTACCAACTTAGAACAGCAGACCGGCACTCTGGCGGACGCTTTAAAAGGCGCAGATATCTTTGTAGGCGTCTCTGCTCCTGGAATCGTAACTTCTGAAATGGTCTCTTCCATGAACAAGGACGCCATCCTGTTCGCTATGGCAAACCCGGTTCCGGAGATCATGCCGGACATTGCCAAAGCCGCCGGCGCAAAAATCGTGGGCACCGGACGCAGCGATTTTCCCAATCAAATCAATAATGTAGTGGCCTTTCCGGGGATTTTCAAAGGCGCATTGGAGGGAAGAGCCTCCCAAATCACCGAAGAAATGAAACTGGCCGCCGCAGAGGCCATTGCCGGTCTGGTCTCAGAGGAACAGCTCCGCGCAGATTTTATTATGCCGGAAGCCTTTGATCCAAGAGTGGCGCAGGCGGTAAGCCACGCGGTGAAATCCCATATTTCCAGGTAACCCCAATGCGGTGGAATGACAAACGGTATTATGCCCTGGATTATTACCTGAAACAGACCTTCGGGGAAAAAGTCTACCGCCTGTCCTTAAACGGCGGCATGACCTGCCCCAACCGGGACGGCTCGTTAGGCAATCGGGGATGCATTTTCTGCAGTTCAAAGGGAAGCGGGGATTTTTCCCAGTCCTCCCGCCTTACGATTGGGCAGCAATTATCCTTTGCCAAGCAGCAGATCCGGGAAAAACGGAACTGCCGGAAATTTATCGCCTATTTCCAGGCGTACACCAACACCTATGCCCCTGTTGAGGTTTTGCGAAAACTGTTCTGGGAAGCAATCTCAGATCCGGATGTGGTCGTCCTGTCCATTGCCACACGGCCAGACTGCCTGTCAGAAGAAATTTTATCCCTGCTGGATGAGCTGAATCAGTACAAGCCTGTCTGGATTGAACTGGGACTGCAGACCATCCATCCGGAAACCAGCCGCCTGATCCGAAGCGGATTTACACTGGAATGTTTTCACCAGGCCGTGGCGGATTTGACCAGGCGGCAGATTGCCGTTATTGTTCATGTGATACTGGGACTGCCAGGCGAAACCAGGCAGCAGATGCTGGAGACGGTTTCCCATGTGGGACATCTTCCCGTTTTCGGCATAAAGCTGCAATTGCTCCATGTGCTGGCCGACACAGATTTGGGCGCGCTCTATCAAAAGCAGCCCTTTCCTCTATTTTCTATGGAAGAATACTGCGAACTGATTGGCGACTGTCTGGAACTTCTGCCGGAAACGATTACCATACACCGGCTCACCGGCGACGGCCCGAAGGAATTACTGCTGGCCCCTCTTTGGAGCAGCGCAAAACGAACTGTTTTAAATCAGATCCAGAAAACCCTGAAAGACCGGGACACCTGGCAGGGAAAATATTATATTCCGGACGGAAACGCCGAATCATTGCGGCACTCCCTATGCTGTGATTCCAGGCCCACCGTCCGCGTAAGGAGTGAAGAAAATGGCAGAAGCCCTGACGCAATATAAATTGATCGTATTGTACATGTTAGATCATGTGGATTTTCCATTGACCAACACCCAGATTTCCAATTTTGTACTGGAAAAAGAATATACAACTTATTTTAACATTCAGCAGGCCATCAGTGAATTGATTGATTCTAAATTGATCCGGGCAGAATCCACCCACAATAACACCTGCTATTACATTATGCCTGCCGGCAGAGAAACCCTGTCCTATTTTCCAGACAAGCTGTCTGCTGCCATCAAATCGGATGTTCTGACCTATTTTAAAGAAAACAGTATGAAACTGCGACAGGAAACCTCCGTGATTGCAGACTTTTACAAAACCACCTCCCAGGAATTTGCTGTGCGGTGCCAAATCAAGAAAAAGGAACGTTCTCTGATTGACCTGACGATTACCGTTCGGGAAAAAGAACAGGCGGAGGCTATCTGCGCCAACTGGAAAAAACAGAATGAAGAAGTGTATGGGTATTTGATGGATTTGCTGATGAACTGAGAAGCCGTTACCAAATCCTTTCTCTTTGGTAACGGAAGTCACTGCCAGCGCGCCATTTCTCTTAAATTTGAGAAACGGAGGTTATTGCGGATTGCCTTTTCCCTTAGATTTTGGAAACAGAAGGAAATGCCGGAGCGCCTTCCTCACATAAACTGGGCACTTCGGTATTTCCTGTGTATCGGAACATATCTTTCCGTTTATTTCTTTATTTTACCGCTTAATTTTGTTTTGCTCCATGTACTGTACAACATATCTGTGCCGGATTTCTTGTAACTGCGTATTCTTACATAGTATTTCCTGCCGGATTTTAACTTTTTGAAAGTGTAAGAAGTCTTTGCCAGTTTACTGGATTTCAGGTTTTTCTTAAATTTTTTATCCGTGCTTATCTGGACCTGGTATCCTGACGCTTTCTTATCTTTTGCCCATTTCACGGTAAGTTTTCTGCCTTTTACTGCTTTGGCTGATTTCACAGAAGGCTTCTTCGGGCTTACCTTAATGGTCACTTCCTTAGACGCCTCTCCTGCTTTCATGGTTATAACAGCAACTCCTGTATTTTTGATGGTTACTGTCCCGGTATTCTGATCCACAGCGGCAATTTTGGGGTTGGAACTTGCAAAGGTCATTTTGCCGTTGGAGGATGCATTGATTTTGAAGGATTTTGCGCCGTACACAACGTTATATACTGTTTTGGGGCAGGTAATGGATATTGCCGGGCTCTGACTCTGATCCTTTGCTTCTGTAATTGTAAAGCCAGCTGTCTTGCTGCCGGTGTATCTGCCCTTGCCTGTAACAGTCACAGCTGCGGTTCCCACCTTAATATTGTTGCTGTAAGAAACGGTGTAATCTGTATTTAAAACTAATGTTTTATCATTCAGCTTCACGGTTACGGATGGAGTCTTGGCTGTTCCGTCGTATGTGTAGCTAGTTGGAGACAAGGTTATGGACGCTTTAGAGAGATCAAAGCCAACTTCTGTACTGCCCTCGTCTGTTCCTCCGCCGTTTCCTGTGTTGCCGCCTCCCGGGGTTCCTCCATTTCCTGAGTCACCGCCTGTACTTCCTCCGTCTCCTGTATCGTCATCGCCACCTGTGCTTCCCCCGTTCCCTGAATCGCCTGTTTCCTCATCCCCAACGATCGTAAAATGGACTGTCTTACTTCCTGTATACCTGAATTTTCCTGTGACTGTCACTGACGCTGTTCCTGGATTTGTATTATTACTGTACGTAACAGTACAATCTCTAAATCCTAATGGGACGTCACCCATCTTTACTGTTACAGTTGGCGTCTTGTCTATTCCATCATAATCATAACTGTCTTGGCTCAATGTCACAGTTGCTTCTGAAATATCAGTAGGGATATAGTCATATCTAATGTTTGCCTTAGACACTACCGTATCAGCTATTTTACGCACATTATTCCACTGCTCTTCAGTACCGGTAAAATATATTTCACTCAGAGGACAAGAAGTAAATGCAGCTGACCCTATCGTTGTTACACTCTTGGGAATTAAAACAGTGGTCACACCAGAAGAAGCAAACGCTTTCATACCTATCGTTGATATTCCCTGAGGAATTTCCACTTCGGTAAGCATCAGGCAATTCATAAACATTTCTTCACCCATGCTGTCTATACTTTGGGGTAACGTTATATTCATCAACTTATAGCATTGCATAAACATGTTGTTCCCCAGTTTTACCTGTTGGCTGCCAGGAGCAAATACTGCGCTTACCATTTCCTGGCATTGAAAAAATGCTGACCCACCTACCTCCTTAATACTGGCTGGCAACACGATAGATGTAAGACTTGTACAAGATTGGAAAGCGCTTTGTCCGACAATTTCCACTCCCTCAGAAACAGTCACTGAACTGAGATTGACACATGAATGGAACGCGCTGTCACCGATAGTCTTCACGCTGCCAGGAATATTTACGTAAAGCAATGAGGACTTTTGAAAAGCGCTGCTGCCAATTTCCGTTACGCTGGCAGGAATCTCAACATTATAAATCCCGCATTCCTGAAAAGCGCAGGAACCTACAGTGGTAACGCCATTCTCAATCACAACTTTGCGAACTTGGTCTCTCTTCTCTTTCCACGGCTGATTTTCCGCACTGTCGAAATTTGGCATAGCTCCCGTACCTGAGATAGTCAATGTTCCCGCCTTCGTCAGATTCCAGGTAAGCCCCGTGTCAAGAGTCCCTGAACCAATTGATGTATTTGCGTCAGGCTCTTCCTTCGAAACATAATTTTCCGGGTAACGGGTGATATAAGCGCTTACACTGCTCATCACCTGCTCCTTAGAAATCGGCCTTCCCCAATGAATCGAAGCGTTATAATTTCCTTCCGCAACGACCACGCCTGCGTCTGTCGCCTCAAGCACAATCACAGTATGAGAGTTACCATTTACCCGCAGGATATCTCCGGGCTTTATATCCTCAAATGTAAATTCACTCGGCGCGTACATCCTAGCCGGCAAAGCGCCGAATGCCGCGTCACTGAGGATAAAAGCAAAGGCTACGCAGCCCACAGCGACAATATTCGTTCCACCAAGGGGACCGCCTTTCCAACGGTAATCTCCCTCTGGATTTGCGTTGGTCCAAGGCATTCCCTCCGGATACGTATCCTTTTGCGCAATCATAGCCTCGTAGACTCCCTGTTCCGTAAGATCGGCGGCGTCACTTGCGCTCAGCCCGGCCGCGGATTCTTCCATAAGAACATCTTCTTGCCGCGAAAGCTCTCCCTGCCCTGCGTACGCCACTGACTGGGTCGAAATACATAGGCACAGAGTTAAAATAACCGAAAGAATTTGTTTTTTCAATTTTATAACCTCCTGTTTAAGCTTTGAGAGAGTTTCGTTTGTAATCTTCTACTCTAAACAAAAATCCTCCCAGAATAAAATATAATTTAGCAAATTATACCACGGGAAAGAATGTTACACAAGCAGATTTTTCAGATATTTTACCAGGTTTTCCCAATTATTTCAGGACAAAGGAAAGCAGAAGCGTATTTTTCTCAAAACACTCGCTTCTGCCTTTTATCCGCGTTCTCAACTATAGTCATGAACCAAATGATTTGCCGGCCGATTCTCTCCTTCCCAAGAAAAATAGCGCGTCATTTGGCAAATACGTATATTCTTAAGACACGCTCTAAGACGTTTTTACCGGATGTCATAGACGCTTCTCAGCCGGATTCCCTTAGGCTCCCCGGAAAGAATTTTCACCCGTTTCTCTCCCCCGTTCAGATCAAAATAATTGTCGGAAAGGATGAAATCTTCCTGATCATTCTGAATTTCCACGCTTTTTGCGTAAGCGTCCGCCGATACCAGAATTTCATCCCCCTCCAGGCGGTAAGAGAGATGGGGGTTCTCATAGCGGAAATATTTGGGATAGGAGAAAATTACGGTTCCTTCCGAAATTACGGTTCCATTCTGTTTCATCCCATAACTTACATACTCCGAAAATACGTCCAGTTCCGGCAGCATCACTTTGCCAAGCCAGACGCTGGTCAGTGCCGGAATGCGCACCTGCTTGATTTCCCCGCTTCTTATTACCTCCGCCTTTGCGTTCCGCACCTCCCAGAACGCCTCTGCCTGCTGATCGGTTCTGGTTTCATTGGCAATATTCAGGTGAATGGACTTTTCAAATGCAAAATGCTCCCGGTTCATATCGGCTTCCTGGGTCATCATGCTCTCTTCCTGGCAAGAAATCATCAAAGGCGCAAAAAACCTTTTTTCCGCGTAATGCAGGGCTTTCCAGCGGCCGCAATAATCAATGGAGGACCAGGAAATCACCGGCCAGCAGTCGTTTAACTGCCAGACAATGGCTCCCATGCAGCGGCCCCGATTCCTTCTGAAATGCTCTACGCCGTAACGGATTGCGTCAGCCTGCAGAAGCTGGGACGCGTAAATCAGCGTATCAAAATCAGAAGGATAGAGATACGTCTGCTGGAGGTAATTCATGATTTTCCCATTTGCTCCGTACTGTCGCTGATGTTTTTCCATCACATAGGAAAACAGATTCATGTCTTTGGGATCGTCCGTGATGGTTTCCAGCGTTTTTTTGCTGGGCAGAGACTGGAAGCCAAATTCCGACGCGTAACGGAAAAAATATTTCCGGTATTCGGAAAACGGCCGGTTTCCATGCCACACGCTCCAGTAATGCACATCCCCTCTGTCCGGGCTGTTGGGCTCATCAAAGGCTCCGCCGGAGGAAGGGCTCGCCGGCCAGTAGAAAGTCGCCGGATCGTAGGTTTCCAGCACTTCCGGAATCAACTGCTCGTACATCAGAATATAGTCCCGCACTTCTGTCTTTTTGGTGACCCAGTGGTGTCCCTCTTCCACAAACATTTCCATTTCGTTATTTCCGCACCACAGCCCCAGAGAAGCATGGTGGCGGAGACGTTTGACATTATCAATAAATTCCTGGCGGATGTTTGCTTTAAATTCCGGCGTCAGCTCATAGACGGCACAGGCAAACATAAAATCCTGCCAGACAATCAGCCCCAATTCGTCACAGATATCATAAAACCAGTCTTCTGGGTAATATCCGCCTCCCCACACCCGAATGGCATTGTAATTAGCGGCCGCGCATTGCTCCAGTAATCTCCTGGTAGTTTCCGGCGTCACCCGCCCCAGCAGATGATCTTCCGGAATATAGTCCGCTCCCATCGCAAATATTGGGACACCGTTGATTTCATGGGCAAAGCTGGTTCCCCACTGGTCTTTTTCCGTTTTCACCGTAAGGGTGCGCAGACCGATATTTCGTTTCCATACATCAATGGCTTCGCTGCCGGCACAGAGAATCACCTTGAGCCCATAGAGGGGCTGGCTGCCGTATCCGTTGGGCCACCAGAGCTGGGGGTTTTTGACGCGAATTTCTTTGGGAGAATCCGTATAGACGCTGGTTGTGCCGTCGGGCGCAGTAATTTCTGCAGTATAATTGAATTTTCCCGGAAATTCATAAGATTCCCCGGACGCCGTCTCCACTTTCACTTCAAAAGATAAAGTTACTTCTCCCTCAGCATGAGCCTGACGGATATAAACGCTGCCGAACCTGGCACCTGTGATTCCAAGCAGCGAAACCTTTCGGAATATCCCTGCGTCCGGCAGGTGCGCGCCCCAGTCCCAGCCAAACATACAGTGGGCTTTCCGCAGATGGACAAAACCGTCCATAGCATCCTCAGACCCCAGAGTCCTGCATTCGGCAAAGGCTTCCCGAATATACCGCAGAGGGGAATGGAGAACCACTTTCAGTTTATTTCCAGCTTCTTTCAGAATATGAGTGACATCATATTCCCAGATGCGGTGCATATTATAAGCATTGCCGATATGCGCCTCATTGAGAAAAATATCTGCAATGGTGTCCAGCCCCTCAAAACGGAGCAGGATTTTATCACTTGCCAGCAAATCTTGTTCTGCATCAAAGCATGTCTCATAGACATAATCTTTTTCCATCAAAGGCAGCGCACGGATTTCATTGTCCTTCCAAAAGGGATCTTCCATCTTTCCATTGCGCAGCAAATCTGTATAAACGGTCCCCGGGACAACTGCAGGCTGGGCAGGTTCTCCTGGGCAGCACATTTGCCAGTTTTTATTTAATTTCTGTTGTACCAAATTGATTCTCCTTTCTCCGGCTGCGCAAAATTTACTTTCAGCAGTTCCAGCATAAGTTTCGCGCTTCCGACACGGTAGCCGCTGCAGGCGTAAATGCCTTGCAGTCCTGGGTTCGCAAGCACCAGAAGGGGAAGTTTCTCCGGGTCTGTGTACATACTGCGGGCCAAAGGCTCCGCAATTTCTTCCAAAGGAGCCTGATAAACGCAAATCTCCGGTATGGCCGCCGCCCGTTTCCAACCAGTTGTCTGGGTTACATTCCCTTCCCGCACCAGAAGACAAATCCTCACTCCCATCTGCCTGAAATTCTCCTGCTGACTGGATAACTCATTCAGCACATGTTCCGTAGGCTCTTCCCCCGGCTCTAAAAACGCCAGGATGGCTGCGCGATCTTTGATAATAGAGGAAATCGGCACAGGCCTGCCATGGCTGAGAACTTCAAAATCTTTGAATCTATGGCTCACTAGCAGTTCCTCCAGGCTGCCTGCGCGCATCTTTAAAGATACTTCCTGTTTTCTGCCTGCTGCCAGAAAGACTTTACACTCCGCCGCCAGCTGGTTTCCGTTTGGCAGACGGTTTGCCGTCAATATCCGGTAATATCCCGGCTCTGTTTCCAGATTCAGCGTTTCGCCTTTGAATTCCGTTCCCTGCAGATCCAATGTCACAAACTGCCCGTCCTGAAAACGGGCAATGGTCCAATTCTGTGAATAGTTCCATTCCTCTTCCTTTTTTCTCTTTAACGTAAGAATTGCCTGGTTGGACTCTTCTGCCTTCCGTTCTGTTTGGGATAGCTTCACGAAACTGCCGTTTCTGTATATTTCCACTTCCTGTTCCGCCTGGCTAAGCCGGGCGGGAATCCCTAAGGTGCGGCAAATGGCCGCGCACAGAATCTTCTGGCTCATGGGCGTTCCGGACTGAAGCCTCAACACGCTTGCGGGAGTGGAGTAAATAGTTCGGTATTCCAACGGTTCTTCATATTTTATATGGGTTTTGATATAGTCCCAGACTGCCACCGGGTTCCCGCGAAACAGATTCTTCTCTTCCTCACTGAAATAATCCAATATTTCTTGCCGGTAACAGGTCAATTCCTCATAAAAAATTCGCGGACAGAGCAGGTATTTGATATAAATCTCCTGCTTTGTAAACTCATGGCAAAGTTCTTCTGCCCGACGCTCATATTCTTCCTGCAAAACCGTACCGTCATTTTCTGAGTTCTTTTCTCCTACCCACATGCTGCGATAAACAAAGGCATGCTTAAGGTGCTCTTCCAACACATCCGCCTTAGCGTCTCTGTAATCCTTCAGGCTTAAACTATGCAGCAGCCATTTTCGGTCAGGGCTTTTATCACGCTCCAAAAATTGATATAACTGAGAGAAATTTCCTGCTGCATAACGGAGAATTTCCTGCTCTTGCCGGTATTTCTCTGCCAGCTCTTCCTGGTAAAACCCCTCTGTCCGCTTTGAGCGCAGCAATACTGCCTGACGAATCCGTTCCCGGTTCTTCTTCCGCTGCTTATTGGAAAACTCTGGTTGCAAAACCGTTTCTTCCGGCGCGCGGAAATCAATCTTGGACCATGGAACAGCTTCTCCCGCCGCATCCCCAAAAAGCTTCCTGTTCTGTATGATTTCCGGACTGGAATCATTCCACGGACAAAATTCAAGAATTATATGGGCTTCAGAACATGCCCCAACATCCAGAAATTCTGCTCCGGTTCTTCCTTCCTTTCCGGCATGCAGACGGACTGTGCCGAGCCCCAGTTCCAAGGCTGCGGTACCATTTTCATCTGTCTCTAAGACCGCAAGGCTGCGGTACTCTGCGCCGTTTAAAACCTCCACAGATACCCGGGCATAACTTGCAGGGCTGCCATCTGATTCTGTCACCGTTATCTGGAGTTTCCGGGTCTTTGCATACCTGGCGGTTACATTCTGATAACAGGGAAGCTCTCCTTCCCGATACCACTCCCCTTTGCAGCCATCCATGCCAAAATCAGAAAAAGTCCTGGCATGCACCAGCAGCGCCCGGGAGGAAGCATTTACAAACCAGCCTTGATCCAACGCCTCTTCCGGCTCGCAGGCCCCCAGGAAATGCCAGTCTCCCCTTACATAAACCTCCACCCATGCATGATTGTCATCACAATGGGCCCACCAGGGCGCGTAAACCTGTCTGGCCGCAATCCCAACGCTTCGCAGCGCAGTCACGGCAAAAACAGATTCTTCGCCGCACCTTCCGGCTCCAGCCCGGTACATGCCCATAGGCGAAAGGGTGCGAAGATCGGAGGCCTCGTAAGCGCAGTGCTCCGCGCACCAGTAATTGATTTCCAAAACAGCTTCTTCCAGGGATTTGCCCTGAATCCTGTCTTTTAGTTTCTCATAAAAAAACGGACGGCATTTTTCAATATTTTCTGAATTAATCCGGTAATAGAGCACATCATTTAAAAAGATTTCTTCCGGCAGTTCCCTGCACCATGCCGCCCTTTTGCGCAGCCGGATTCCATGGCGGACAAAATCTAAAAATATTTCAAATTGATACTCCGCCAAATCCCTAAGCGGCATTGTCCCATACAAAAATTTCATCAAAATCTGTTCTTTTGGCGTGCATTCTGAAAGTTTTTGCCGGATTTCTTTCAGGAACAGCCCCATCCATCCGGTTCGGCAGGAGCCGTCTGCCGCCTTAGCCTGGCCTATCCATTTGATTCGGCTGTCATATTTTTGCTGCGCGTAATCCTGCAAATATTCTGAAAACATCTCTGCCCTTCCCACTTTCTTCTCAATTATAATAGGTTATATCACAAGTGAATTTACTCACACATGATCCAATGCTTCTCTGGCTCTGCGGATTTCCGCCTCATCCGCGCGGAACATGTGAAATTCACTGAGTCCGGGAATTCCCATGTTTACTCTTTCATTCCGATAAACCATGCCGCTGTCTAAAGTTTTCTTCCCGGACATGTGAAAACAGGAAGCGTGAATGTCCTCTGACAGCCGCCGGATAACTTCGTCATTCACCCCGCCGCCTGCAAGAATCTCTATCCGTTCCCCGGCCTGGGCAATGAGCTTTGCCAGAATTTCCTTCCCTTTCCTGCAGTCTGGCGCCTGGCCGGAAGTAAGGATAATATCAATGCCCAAAGAAACTGCTTCCTCCAATGCCTGATAAGGATCCCTGCAAACATCAAAGGCGCGGTGCAGCGTCAGTGTCAGTTCCCCTGCGCATGCCCGCAGCTGCTCCATTCGGTTACAATCTAGGCTGCCGTCAGCCTTCAGGCATCCGGTAACAATCCCGTCAGCGCCCAGTTCCCGGAACATCCGGGTATCCTCTTCCAACATCTGATATTCCGAATCGGTATACAGGAAATCCCCGAATCTTGGACGAATCAGTACATGCAGCGGGATACCGCATTTCTTCCTGATTTGCTGAAACTGGCTTACCCCTGGGGTGGTTCCGCCAATCAGCAGATTGGCGCAGATCTCCAGACGGTCTGCCCCTGCCTTTTGGGCTGTTACTGCTGACTCCACAGAATCCACGCACACTTCCAATACTTTTTTCATGTCAGCTCCACAACCTCCTTTCCGCTGGAATTGGCGGCTTTTTCCCGCCGCAGCCGGCAAGAAGTCCCGCCGCAAGAACTGCTGCAAGGCCAAGTAACGCAATTTTTTTGAATTTCATGATTTCTCCTCCTATTTTTCAATCTTACTCCTTTACTGCCCCAACCGTCAATCCATTTACGAAGTATATTTCGAAAAACGGATAGGCAAAAATAATCGGCAGCGTGGATATACAGGAACAGATTACAGGAAAGTTTTTATATTAAAAAAACTCCTTGCAATTCTCAAAAAAACTGTTATACTTCCATCATAAAAGTAACCGTCTAACTATTGTTTCATCAAAATAATAAGGAGTGATAACATGTCAAATATAAGAAGCATTTCTGATATGCACAATGACTGCGGCCTTCTTCGCAATGCGAGCATTCACCCGTCTGCATTCTCCGCCAAGCCTGATTATGATGAATCCATTGCGGGCGAAAAAAGACCATGATATAAAAGCTAATGCCTATTCTGTCCAGACGCCGCGGCTCATACCGTAAATAAAATCATAACCGCAGCGAAGCCGAACGACACCCCGTAGCATAATTGTATCTTCTATACTTTCGTGAAAGGACTAAGTGATTTTATGAAAAACATACAAAGCATCGCATTCCACCCGGAAAGCAAAGAAGAATTGCTGCCTGATTTTACGGCGGAGTTTCCTTATATTGCCACACATGCAGAACTCGACAAATTTCCAGAACAACTCGTGCCTTGGCACTGGCACAGGGCTGTAGAGCTTTTCTATATGGAAAGCGGCGCGCTGGAATACTGCATGCCCGGAGGAACAACTCTGTTCCCGGCAGGCTCCGGCGGCATGGTAATTTCCAATGTGCTTCATATGACAAAACCAATGGCTGCCAAAGAAAAAAACGTCCAGCTTCTGCATATTTTTGATCCTGCCCTGCTCGCAGGAGGGCTGGGCAGCAGAATCGGAAAAAAATATATCGATCCGCTTCTGGAATCCTCACAAATTGAATTGATTCCGCTTTTTCCTGAACGTCCAGAGCAGGAAGAAATCATTGCCCGCATACGGGAAACATTTGAGATTTCCCCTCAAACCTTCGGCTATGAAATCAAATTGCGTAATTCCTTATCGGAATTGTGGCTGATGCTGTTGGAACAGGCCCGCCTTCTCCCCAAAAACCGTAATAGAAACGGCAAAGACAATGACAAAATAAAGCAGATGATGATTTATATTCATGAACATTATTCGGAAAAAATATCGGTGAAAACCCTTGCTTCCTGCGCTTTTATCAGTGAGCGGGAATGCTTCCGGGTATTTCAGGACTGCCTGCATCTGACGCCGCTGGAATATCTCACAAACTACCGTTTGCAAGTGGCATGTCAGATGCTTGCCAAAGGCCATAGAACAATAACCGAAATCAGCCATGCCTGCGGCTTGGGGAGCAGCAGCTATTTCGGCAGAATCTTTCGGGAGCATACCAACTGTACACCATCGGAATATCGGCGAAAATGGCAGGATCGTGACAAATAACGGCAAGAATGATATATTTTTTTCGGAAATATAGCATTATAATACGATCCATAACAGAAAACAATTTCCATCGGAAGTCATGTTTTCCATGGAAGCTTTCGTGCATTGCCCCCGTCGCCCCCGTCGGTTTCGGCAAGCATGCAGAGCATTTTAAGTTTCTTCTCCCTGGTTCTGGCGATGAGACTTTCCATCGCCAGGACAATGGGCCAGATATGGTTCACCATCATCAGCCTATAGTTTCAGCGCATACATGAAAGTTACTTTCTGTTTCACCAGCTCATAAAAGTTCTCGCTTGTGCTGAGGCAAAACTGCGTGCCCCATGGACAGGCAGATAACCTCGCCCTGTCAAAGCAATGATACTGATTGGCCTTTAAATTTCCAATTTGCTCTGCCACATGGGTATAAACTAACTGTATCCCGGCCTCATTCTTTCCCTGCCGGACATCAGAAACATCCAGACAAGAATTCGCTTTCAATACACAGACCAGATATTCCGCATATCCCCGGGGAAGAATTTCCTCTGTCGGAATACACAATTCCCGTTTGTCAGAAGCCAACACCCTTTCCACCAGAAGACCGACCATATCGGGAGAAATCAGAAGGAGGCTGTATTCTCCCGACACGGTAATCTCGCATTTGCGAATCTTTGCGCCCATTCAGTTTTCCACGCCCCGCAGCCGCTCCACCAAGGGTTCCTTCGAGAAGCTTTTCAAAGACAACGCGGCAATCATAAGAGGCACCAGAATCAGCACAGCTGCGTAAGCGGCGGCAGCTGCGGCCGGAAACCGAAACGCCATATAAAAGGCGCCGTTTTTGTATAGCAGATGGCTTAAGGCATAGCCGCAAAGAGTGCCCAAGGACATAGTAACTCCCAGGGTTATAAAGACCAGAAGCATGCTTTCATTCAAAATCATGCTGCGGATCTGCCCTTTTCCCATGCCGATGGATTCCAGCATGGCAAGCTCCTGTTTGCGGGTCACGATATTGGTAATCAAAGTGTTCATCATGCTTAAAATGCTGAACATCATAATGAAAATGGCAAGTCCGCTGATGGCTCCGAACAACTGATCCGCATTCTGCTTATAGATAATTCTGCGCTCTGCAAGGGTTTCTAAACTCAGCCCAGGTTTTTCCCCCATCAGTTCCTCCAGTTTTTCCGAAACGTCAGCTTCTTTCTCGGGCTCCGTGGAGACCAGCAGATTGGAATTCAGGCTGCCAAAAGACCTCCATTTCAGAACCGCCTGCTCCGGCATTAAAAACCAGCCCTCGCTCCCCTTATGTTCCAACGTATACTGTCTGCTTAGACTGCCGAGAATCGTCACTTCCTTCTCCGCTGTTTTGCTGCCGTCATAATAATGGAACACAAGCTTTTCTCCCGGTTTAAATTTCCAGCCGTATATTTCTTCCACCAGCGCGTTATCTAACACGAGAACATAATCACCGCTCATCAATTTGCCGTAATCCGCGCTTCCCTCCTCCAGATACGCGCCGATTTCTCTGGCTTCTTCCTCTGTCATGGGCATTACATAATCATCCGTACCGTACTCATCTTCTTTGGGATAATCAAATTTGAGCCCGAAACCCTTGATTTCCTTTACTCCTCTCACTCCGTCCCAGGAAGAGATTTCCTGCACCATGCCCCCATCCATGGGTTCCTGGGCCTGCATGCCGCTGATTCCATACTCGTTCAGTTCTATGGCCGACGCCGCGTAACAGATGTTAAACTCCGCGTCAGTAAAATATCCCTGTCTTGCAAATTTATCTTTATCATAAGAAGACAGATAGGTGGCCGCCGTTAGAAACAGAATTCCGCCCAGCCCCAAAGACAGCATGGTAAGAACCGTTTTTTTCTGATTTCTGAAAAAATTCATCCTGCCCAGACCCAGGGGCGTAAGACTTCTGCACATCTTCTGATTGGCCGCCTGCTTCTTTCCATCCTGGGGCACGTAGCGCAGCGCCTCCATGGGAGAAACGGCTGCGGCAATTCTGGCGGGCTTTCGGACAGAAGCCATGGTAACCACATACACTGCCGCAAACGCCAGAGCAATTACCTCCAGGGTATTCCAGAGACGAAATCCTTCGGGTATCATAAAATATCCCGCCGCAGCGCCGACGGCAGCTCCAATAGGCGCAGAACGAAAGAACAGCATTCTGCCCTCCCGGGAAACAAATTTTCTCATCTGCTTTTTCGTCATGCCGATGGTGCGAAGCTGTCCGAACTGGTGGATTCTTCCAATGACAGAAAGATAAAACACGCCGTACACCACAAGAACGCTCGCCAACAGAATCACAAATCCCACCAGTCCGTAAAGCATCACCGAGGACATATTTACAGAACGGGAGTCCAGGAAAGCTTTGGAGGGACTTACATTTTTCCGCTCAACGCCTGCGTCTTTTCCGATGGCATACATCACCTCTTTGCATTCACTGGCAGACATATGTTCGGCATCTACGATTTTCCCGTATACCTCATAGGGCGCGTTTTTCAGCTGACTGCCTTCTTCGGCATAGTCTTCTGAAAAAAATACCATAAACTGTTTGGCCTCTTCACTCCCTTTTAAAATACCGGATACGGTAAAACTTTCGGTGTTTCCGTCATAAAAGGGAATGGTCACCCGGCTGCCTGTCTCGGGGCTTACCCCCATCTTCATAAGCAGCGCTTTGGGAACAGCAATTTCTTGTTTTGTCCGGGGCATTTTCCCGCTTTCCAGTTCTCCGACGCGGATTTGATCTGACAATTCACTCACATAATAAGGCATCACGTCATAGCCGTCCAGCTCTGTGAGCACTCCGCTCTTTCCCTGAATCTGATAAGCGATTCTTTCCTCTTTTTTCAGGGCTTCCATCTGCTGGCTGGTCAGGTTAAAATATACTGCCTGCTGTCTGTGGGAAAGTTCATTTTCCACTTTCTGCTTCTGACCTGACGCAAACATCAGAATTGCCGACAGCAATGCAGAGGCCAGCGCAATGGTAATCATTACAAAAATATTCCGCATACGGCTTGCCTTAAGGCTTTCCTTTGCCATGGAGGAAATCATCTTTCCCGCCGCTTTTCTATCTTCCATTTTTCTCTTCCCTTCGCTTTTTCATCTTGTTCCATTCGTTTCCATCCAGATTCTTTTTCATCATACCTCAATGACTCTATACACAGATTTTCCCGTCCTCAATCCTGATTCTCACATCCGCTTTCCCGGCAATCTCCGGATTATGGGTAATCATCACTATGGTCTGATGAAACTTTTCACTGGTCATCTTCAGCAAATCAATAACCTTATCGCTGGTGCGGCTGTCCAGATTTCCCGTAGGCTCATCTGCCAGGATTATGGCCGGTTTGGAAACCAGGGCCCTGGCAATTGCCACCCGCTGCTGCTGGCCTCCGGACAGATGGCTGGGATAATTGGAAAGTTTTCCGTCCAGCTCCAGAAAATGCGCCGCTTCTTCCAGGAATTTTTGATCCTCCCGCTTTCCATCCAGCCGAACCGGCAACACAATATTTTCATACGCAGTGAGATAGGGAATCAGATTGTAATTCTGAAAGATAAATCCAATCCGCCTTCTGCGAAACGCCGTAAGCTGTTCTTCTGTCAATTCTCCGATATTTTTCCCCTCCACTTCCACATTGCCGGAAGTTGGAAGATCCAGGCCGCCTAACATGTGAAGCAGCGTAGACTTTCCGCTGCCGGAGGTTCCGATAATGGCCGCAAACTGCCCTTCCTCCACCGCCAGGCTTACATCGTCCAGCGCTTTCACCAGACTTTCCTCTCTGCCGTAATATTTTTTCAAATGGGATGTTTTCAATATCATACTATTTCCTCCTGTTTTTCTTTCATCTGAATCCATCTTACCGAATTTGAAAAAATATACAAGAAGCGGCGCAGATTCTAACATCTACGCCGCAAATTCTAAAATTGCGTCATTCATTTCTCTGTCATATATCACAATCCCCGGGAATTAGCTATTAGGAATCGGAATTAAAATTTTCAGAATAAACTTCTCCTGCTCCCTTCTGGCAATTAATTGCCCGCCGTATTTCTCCGCCGTTTTCTGCATGTTGGAAATGCCGAACCCGTGGAGGAATTCATCTGCCTTTGAGGTCCGCAGGTTCTTAGCGCAGGTTTTGGGCCCACAGCTGTTCTCAATCAGCACAGACACGAAATTCTGCACCCTGCCTGCCTTTAAAAGAATGGTCCTCTGATCCTTTGGCAGTTTCTCACTGGCTTCCATGGCGTTGTCTATGCCGTTGCCGAACAAGGTGCTTAAATCCAGCGGTTCCACAAAGTCAATTCCTTGAAATTCCACTGCAATCGAAAAGTCGATCTGTTTTTCTCTGGCCTTTTCCGCTTTGTCCCTGAGAATAATGTCTAAAAATTCATTTCCGGTATGAACATAATCCTCATAATCCGCTATCTGGGATCGGAGCTTCCTCGCCATTTGCCTGGCCGCTTCCGATTCCTGAGTGTTTTCCAATACCAGCAGGTGATTTTTCATGTCATGATAAATAGAGCGGACCCGCTCTTCTTCCTTCATTTTATCCTGATAGTACTCCTGCTGCATCTTAAGTTTTTGGAGCTGATAGGTATTTTGCATGGCTTTGCTCATATACGCCACCAGGCAGACGCATCCAAGGGAAGAAAATACAGCGGCAATGCACAAAGGGTAAATCACCGCAGACTCTCCCGTGGTAAAATAAATGGTTGTAAAACATCCTATGGCAGACGCCAGAATCATGGAATCCGCAATCAGCCACATTTTCGAGGTCAAATTCAGACGAATCTCCCGCAAAGGCTTTCTCAGAAAACAATAAATTCCAAGCCAGAACAAAAGACGCGCCAAACAGGCCAAAGCATAAATGGCTGCATTGGCCAGACGAATTTCATAATTCCAGGTTCCGTGTTCAGAAGGAGCGTTTGTAAGAGCAAAGAATATCTTGCCAGACACATCGTACATCAGGAAATTAATAGAAATCACAACGGGATAAAAGATAAAAACAGCCGTCATCTTTTCTATCAGCTTCCCCTGATGAAACGCCATCAAAAAAATCGTCAGACCACAGAGGGACAGAAAGATATTGGCCAAATCATTGGCGTAGACCACCACGCCGGTAATATAGCTGGAAACCCACAGGGCCAGAACGCGGACTGCGGGATGTTTCCGCAGAGGAATAAAAATATGCAGCATCCATAATGCCAGAAACTGATACCCCCATGTCAGCGCAAGAGCGCCAAACTCCAGAAAAGATATCACAGCATATCACCCCAATATTCCGTCATTTTCACCATAAACTCCTTCCGCCTGGGCTGGCTGACAGCAAGACGCTCCCCGGTGTTTAAGATAATTTCCAACCCTTCCACACCTTTGACAAAAGACAGATTCACCACAAAGCTCTGGTGGCAGCGCGCAAACTGGGGATGGGCGCAGAGCAGGGCAGACACTTCTTTCATATTTTTATAAATCACCTGGCTCTGCCCCTCAAAATGCAGCAATACATTCCGCTTGTCTGTCTCCCCATAAATGATATCTTTATAGAATACTTTATATCTGCCGCTGTCATTGGAAAAACTCAGATACGGCTGGTCTTTCCCCTGATAATGCTCAAAATAGCGATCCAGTTCCATTTTCAGCACGCCGTACTTCACAGGCTTTAGCAGGTAATTGACGGCGCGGTATTCATATCCTTTCCACACATATTGCTTCAAAGAAGTCAGAAAAATCAGCCCTACGCCGCTGTCCATCCTGCGGATTGCCTCAGCGGTCTTCAAACCGTTTAATTTGTCCATTTTTATGTCCATAAAAATCAAATCGTAATCCGGCTTATATTCCTCTAACAGCTCACTGCCGTCGTGATAGATAAAATAGCAGAATTCCCTGCCGGTTTCAGCGGCATATTGCTCCAGCTTCCCCCGCAGCTCCCCGATCAAAGTATCCTCGTCATCGCAAATTACTATCCTGAACACTTCTGTATTCTCCTGTTGTCTGTATTTTATAGGATCTGCCTGCTGCTGAGAAAACAGTTTCTCCAAATTCCGCATCTTGATCTCGATAAGGGAAAATTTGATGAGATCTGCCTGCTGCTGAGAAAACAGTCTCTCCACGTACCCTATCCCGCTATTTGGAGGGATCCTCTTTATCCAGGAACCGCATTCTGTTATCCGTTGCAGAACCTTCCTGCAAAGTGGCAAATCCTGCCCTCTCCAGATTATTCTGTTCCCGGTAACATTTCTGGCAGAGATGTCCGAAGGTAATGGGCGCTCCGCAATTGGAACAATGCAGCGTATCCAGACGGGCCTCTTCCTCCTTATACTCGATTCTCCCTTCTGTAATCCACCTTTTCACCAGTCTGCGGGGAATATTAAAGTGTTCCGCCACATCATATTCTGTTACGTCTTTGGAACGGATATAATCTTTCACCTGAGAAAACAACTGATTTTCTTTGCAGGCGGGGCACAATTCATCTTCGTAATCCATTGGAAGAGCCCCCCGGCATATGGAACAGAATTTCATATTGTCAAATAAAAATAATGATGATGAATGTTCCAAGTTAACACTCCCTTTCTATTTTTTCCTGATACTATATCCAAAAGTTCCCAGAACCTGAGACAGGCCGAAATATTCTCCGTGAGAATATACAATAGGTTTCGCCTTTTCCAAATGAAACGCGCCTTTCGCGTCCAGATAGGATTCCGATATTTGGACAGCTTTCACTTCTGCCAGAAACATATGGTGGGAACCAAGTTCCAGACATTCTGTCACTTTACATTCAATATTCACCGGACTTTCCCCAATCAGGGGCGCTAAAACCTTAGAGGCTGCCTTCCTCGTCAAATGCAGCTCCTGGAACTTATCGATCTCTCTGCCTGACTTCACCCCGCAGTAATCGGCGGCAAACACAAGTTGTTCGGTGGTTAGATTAATTACAAACTCCCCTGTCTCTTTTATCATATGATAGGAATGCCGTTCCGGCCTCACCGATATGTAAACCATGGGAGGATTTGTGCAAATCGTTCCCGTCCATGCCACTGTTATAATATTGTCATTTCCTGCCCTGTCTCTTACAGTCACCAACACTGCCGGCACAGGATACACCATATTTCCGGGCTTCCATTCCTGCTTGGAATATTTTACTTCCTGATATTTCTGGTTTAAATTCTTCTGGTTCGGCTTTCTTTGTTTCGGCCCTTTACGTATCCCGCTGCCTTTCACAGCTGCCGCTTCCCCTTGCTTAACCAAAGAACGGCTGACCTTCTGCTGATTTCCTTTATTTCTCCTATTCCCGGACATTTTTATTTCTCCTGAAGGGCCATCATTAATGCAGGAATTAATTGCTTCTTCCTTGACACCACGCCCTTAAGCCAGAGGCCGCTGCCCCGATCCACTCCATGGCCGCGGAATGCCCGTTCCGCGGTTTCTTTCGCTGACTCTCCCACAAAAATCAATTCTGAACTTTCCTCCAGAATATTCGTCAGCATTACATAAACCATATCCAGATTCCGCTCATTGCGCACTTGCTCAATATAGGGAAGCAGTTTCTTCTTCACTACCAGCAGTTCTTCTTCACTCATGGCGCTTAACTGGCCGACGCCGAATTCTTCCTCATCCGTGGAAAAGGTCTTAAAATCCTGAAATAAAATTTCTTCCGCCGACTTAGCCTCGAAATTGCTGCCTGCCTGGAACATTTTTTTCGCGTGATCTTCAATTACAATTCCCGCCAGTTCCGCCAAAGCTTCCGCCGCCTGCTTATCCACCTGGGTACAGGTAGGGGAACGGAACATCAGGGTATCCGAAATAATTGCGGAACACAGAAGCCCTGCAATATTCGATGGAATCTCCACTCCCTGTTCCTGATACATCTGATAAATAATCGTAGAGGTGCATCCCAAAGGCTGATTCCGGAAAAACACCGGTGAAATTGTCTCCAGGCTTCCCAGCCTGTGGTGATCGATAATTTCCAGAATCTCTGCTCCGTCCACGCCGTCTACTGCCTGTGTTTTCTCGTTGTGATCCACCAGAATAATCTGCTTGCGCTTCATATTCAGCAAATTCCTGCGGGAAATCATTCCCACATATTTTCCCTCTTCATCCAGCACCGGAAAATCACGGTGACGCTCCTTGGACATAATCTCTCTTACGTCGTCTACATATTCCTCAGTTTCAAAGGTGATCAGATTCTCCCGCCGCATAAAATATTTTACCGGCATACTCTGGTTAATCAGCCTTGCCACCGTGTAGGTATCATATGGCGTGGTAATGATCACGCATCCTCTGTCATCCGCCAGTTTCTGTATCGTCTTAGACACTTTCGCGCCGGAACAGACAATAATGCAGCTTGCATTCATCTCAATGGCGCAGAGCTGTACTTCATACCGGTTGCCCAGAATCACCATATCGTCATCTTCAATATATTCTTCCATCAATTCCGGACTTTCCGTGGCAGCCACTACCTTGCCCTTGATAAAATATCCGTGGACATTCCCGGTAAGCACTTCCCCTTCCAGGGTTTCCGCAATATTCTTATACTGGGTTCTGGCCTTGGCCAGAATCCGGTTGTCATACACATCCATATAGGAGGTGGCAATATCTCCTGTGATAATCAGCCCCTCCAGCAGCCCGGTGCCGCTGGTAATCGGCAGTGTGACCACGTTCTGAGCCTTCATGGTCTC
Source organism: uncultured Lachnospiraceae bacterium (assembly GCA_910584585.1). GTDB lineage: Bacteria > Bacillota > Clostridia > Lachnospirales > Lachnospiraceae > Petralouisia. Next base: position 30,960 of record CAJUBP010000026.1, read on the forward strand.
CCATGCTGTTTTCAGGGAGAGATTACTGCTGATTCCCGTAGTCTTGCGGATCTCAATATCTTTTACCTGGGCTCCCACATCCGCCACATAAGCCGGGGACGGAATCCCAAAATGCTCCAGCACATATTTGCTCTCTTCGTTGATTTGCCCGGCCCGCCTGGCCTCATATCTGACTTTTCCAACTTTATTCTTCAATTCCGCATAAGCAATGGCCGCACAGATCGAATCTGTGTCAGGATTCTTATGCCCAATCACCCATACACTCTTTTCCTTTTCCATTTTATTCCCTCTAACGACTGCTCATTTTTGCTGCAGCTATGGTACCGTTTCCGGCCAATGGCCTGCAGGCGTCACCCTCCTGGCAAAAATTCTTTTTTAGCTTCTTAATGAAAAATCTGCTATTCCGGTATTTTACCGAAAGCCCCGCTATTCTAGAAAATGCCCAACAGACGGCCTGCAATTCCGGCAATTCCCACAAGATTAATAGCGGCCAGCACAATCACCGCACGGAAACAGCCTTTCATCACACGCATACTGCGGCTGCCCATCTCCACGGTCTCGATATCCCGCTTGATTTCTTCCAGTAACGTCTGTATATTTCGGTAACATTTCACATTTTCATTATGGACTTTCTCATTAATCTCAGCTTTGACTGCGTCTAATTTATCGGAAACTCCGCTCTGGGTAAGCTGAGCAGCCTCCTCAAAGCCGGCTTTCACCTCTTCCAGCTTTTCCGCAAGTTTCTCGTTTTCCATGTGAACGGTATCCAATTTCCGGGAGACAATCTCTGTTTCCCCCTGAATGGCTTCCAGTTTTCCTCCGGTTTCCGTTTTGGAGATCTCCGCAGTTTTTAAGATTTCCTCATTGATATCATTCAATTTGCCTGTCTGCTCTGCCAGCAATGCCTTCAGATTCTCCGTCTGCTCCTGGGATTTCTGCTCTACGATATCAGGAAAACTCTGCAGTTTACTGTCTACCGCCTTGGTAACATTCTCTAGCTTGCTGTCTACCGTCTCGGAAACATTTTGCAGTTTACTGTCTACCGCCTCGGTAACATTCTGCATTCTCAAATCAACCACTGCATGCATATCATGCATTTTCTGGCCCACCAGCTCAGAGACATTCTTCATATCTTTTCCCACAGACAACGACAGTTCTTCCATCCTGCCGTCCACGGTATGAGACAATTCCCCCATCTTCTGGTCTACGGTCTCCGTAACATTCTGCAGCCTGAAATCAACGGCTCCGGCAACGTCCTCCATCTTCTGATCTGCCACGCCTGAAACATCCTGCAGCGTCTGATCCACCTGCCCCGACATCTCCTGTATCCGGCGGTCCACTGTCCCGGATACTTCCTGCAGAGCCCGGTCCACATGTTCTGTCATATCCTGAAGCCTCTGATCCACTGTACCCGAAACTTCCTGCATATGATGCTCCACCGTTCCCGCCATGCCCTTTGCGGCCTGCTCCACTGCTTCCAGTTCCTGTCTGGAATTGCTGCTCATCTCATCCGTTTTCGCCGAGATCTTTCCATCTAAGGTCCGAATCTCGCGGTTTATCAGCTCATCCATGGTTTTGATTTGTTCCTCAAACCTGGAAATGATACCGTCTATCTGGTTCTGTACGCTTTTTACCAGCAAATCGGCTTCCTGCTGCTGAACTTCCAACTCGCTTTGAAGCTTCCTGGCCTGTTCTTCCCGTTCTTCCACCACGCCCTGAAGCTCATCTGCCTTATTCTCTTTTGTCACTAAAATAGTCTGAAGCTGTTTGGCCTTTTCTCTGAATTCATCAATCTGCTTTAACAGAAAATCATCCTGCTGCATTCTGCTTAAGATCTTCTCCCGTTCCGGATCCTGTTCTCTTGTCTTATTCTGCTTCGGCAGCTTATCCAGCTTATCCATAATATTGCTCATTTCTTCCTCCTGTATCTGATGGTCCGCTCGCATCATAGCTTTTCAAAGTTCAGGCTGTCCGCCATTTTTACTATTGTAGCATTTTGGAGGTTGTTTGGCAAGGAGAAGCTAATTCGGAATCTGATCTTTATATTTCTCATAAAGCCCCAGCAGTTCATTCTTATCTGCCTCGGTCAGCTGGCCCTCTGCCAGCGATTTCAGGCCTTCCACGTCTCCGCTGGCCGCCATGTCCGCCGCCTGTTTGATATTTTCCGGTGAAATGTATTTTTCCGCAATCTGCGATACCCGTTCCACGTCTTCTTCGTCCATCTGGTTTACAACATCGGACACTGCAATCTCCTGACCGTTGATGTTGACCGTTGAGCCAATCTGCTGCTCTAAGATTTTCTTTCCGATTTCGGTGGCTGCCGTTGTCCGAACTTTCTGCAAAATTGCGTCACGGCTTATAAAAAGTGTTCCGGCTGCCCCGATTAGGATGACGGTGACGGCCAGAAGGCGGATGTGTTTTCTTTTTTTACGTTTTTGCATGAATGTGATACCTCCTTAATGGTAAATATTATCACAACTTTGTGGGATAGCGCTGACAAAATTATTAAGATTTTCTGAATTTTCCGGAACATTGCAAAAAGGACGGATTTTCATCCATCCTTTTTTCGTATATTTCTGCTCTAAAGAATCCGGCCGTTTTCTTTGTTCTTTCCTGCTGTTTAAGTTTCTTTCTCCCGGCAGGCCGAACAACTGCCGCTGCAACCACTGCATCCGCTGCACCTTCCTGCCTTTTTATCTTTATATATGCTGTTTCCCGCCCACAGGGCAATCGCCAGCACTGCTGCTCCCACCAGAACTGTTCCCATATCGAAGTCCTCCTGTCTGTTTTGAGAATTATTATCATTTTTAGTTAGTATACTCTAACTTTATAAAAAAGTCAATCCCAAAATACAAACAAACTGCCTTTCTGTATGTCTCCCGATACTGTCTCCCAATCTGAAACCTTCGCTATAATACTCCCATATGGATTTTTTATTATTATTGCCGATATTAATTCCAAAAGCCCCGCAAAATCAGGAGTTTTCACCATGAATGAAAAAGAAAAACTGCTCACCATCGGCCAGTTTGCCGCCATGCACGGAATCAATAAAAAGACATTAATGTGGTATGACGAAATCGGCCTCTTTAAACCTGCCGCCGTCAACCCCCAGAACGGATACCGCTGTTACAATTACCATCAAAGCTCCGTCCTGGAAACCATTCTGCTGCTGCGGGAACTGGATGTGTCCATCAGCGAAATACAGCAATTTATGAAAGGCCGTTCTGCCCAAAGCCTGAAAAAACTGCTGGAGGAAAAAATAAGCGAACTGGATCGGAAGATTCTTCACATGCAGGCCGTCCGCAAAACCCTGGACAATTACTGTCAGAACATGACGACATTGCTCACAATGGATCTGTCAGAAATCAGCATAATTCAAAAGCAGGAACGCTGTCTTGTTACTGTTGACATAGACAGTTCCACCTCCTTTGAACAGGAGGTGGAACTGATCACCGCCGAGACTGAAAAGCACCGGCTGGGCCGCCTCCACGACGCTTCTTACGGCTCCATGATCCCTGTTTCCAGCCTGCTGGCGGGCAATTATGACGATTACTGCAAACTCTTTATTGAAATTCCTTCTCTTACCCGCCAAAAGGGCCTGCATATCCAACCGAAAGGCAGCTATCTGAGGGCCTTTCACAAAGGGGACTGGGATGCCATCCCCCAGCGGTATCAGCAGATTTTAGATTACGCAAAGCAGCATTGCCTGACGCTGACCGGATACTCTTATGAGACGGGAATCAATGAGAATGTCATTGAACGGATGGAAGATTACATTGTGCAGATTGAAATCCCCGTCTGCACAATATAATTCTTCCCTCCAAAGAGAACCGGATGATAACTCACGCCCTGATGGCCGTCTCCAGGGCAATTTCAATCATTTTGCCAAACCCGGTCTGCCTTTGCTCAGAGGTAAGCTGCTCCGGCTTATAAATATGATCTGAAACCGTCAGAATGCAGAGCGCCCGCTTGCCCGCCCTTGCCGCATTCAGGTAAAGGGCGCCGCTCTCCATTTCCACTGCCAGCACGCCCATTTTCCGAAAGCAGTCTTTGCTGTTGGGCCGGTCTGTGTAAAATGCGTCTTCTGACAAAATATTCCCCACTCTCACCGGAGTTCCAAGATCTTTCGCGCTTTCCACCGCAATGCTTAAGAGATGATAATCCGCCAGCGGCGCCAAATGGCCCGGACAGTCAAACTGATCCGGATAATCAGACACAATGGACGCTCCCATTCCGATTACCACATCCATCACGTTGACGTCATCCAAAAGGGCGCCTGCGGATCCTACCCTGATAATATTGTCCACATCATAAAAATGGAACAGTTCATAGGAATAAATTCCAATGGACGGCATTCCCATGCCGGAACCCATGACAGACAATTCCTTTCCTTTGTAGGTTCCTGTATAGCCCAGCATTCCCCTCACCTGGTTGACGCACCTTACCTGGTCAAGATAAGTCTCGGCAATATATTTTGCCCGCAAAGGGTCCCCCGGCATTAATACGGTTTTCGCAAAATCTCCTGCTTTTGCCTCAATATGAGGAGTTGGTATGTTTGACATTATTTTCTTCCTCCTTCTCTCTTTCTTATATGCGTTTATTTCAATCAGTATCCCATTACAAGCCCCGCTGCAAAGGCGGCCAGACTGGCGCAGACGGCAACGGCAAACAGCCCTTTTCCCCGATAGGCGGCCAGGAAAGCCGCCGCAACCCCTGCGCAGGCAGTGAAAAGGGAACCGGTTGCGTAAAACACAGCCGGAACAGTCATAGCCCCCAGCACTGTATAGGGAATATAAGCCAGAAAGGAACGTATCCGCTTATTTTCTATCTTTTTGTGAAAAATCAGGAAGGGCAGCACCCGGATCAGATAAGTCACTCCGAACATTACCAGCAAATAAATCCAAAAATTCCCTGATTTCATGATTCTCCCTCCTTTGGCTCCTCTTTCCCCGTCTCTATCGGAAAGCAGACCGCCCCCACCGCGGAAGCGGCCACTGCGCAGATAATAATGGCAAATCCCTGTGAAATATGACGAAACAGCGGGATATAAGAAATGCAGCAGCTCAAAAGAACCGCCAGAATTACCATTTTCATAATATTTCTGTCTTTCTTCATCTCAGGAACCACAATTGCAATAAACATTCCGTAAATGGCAAGTCCCAGGGCGTCGCTGACCTTTTGGGGCAGAACATTCCCCAATACCGCCCCGGCAAGAGTCCCCGAAGTCCATCCCAGATAAGGCAGTATTGCAAGCCCCAGAAAATAGCGGCTGCCCACTTCCCCGCTGCGGCTCATTGCCACTGCAAAGATTTCATCGGTAACGGCAAATCCGAGAACCATCTTCTTTCCCGCCCGAAACCCGCTGTCCACTTTCTGGGACAGGGAAATGCTCATCAGCGCGTATCTGAGATTTATTACAAACTGGGAAACCGCCATTTCAATATAAGTGCCCGCCGCCGTCATCACAGTAAGCCCGGCAAACTGTCCGGCGGAAGTCAGATTCATCATGGACACCAGAAGAGCTTCCCACCAGCGAAAGCCCGCAGACGACGCCGCCAGCCCGAAAGTAAAAGACACGGAAAAATATCCGATGCCGATGGCGCTGCCGTCCTTGATCCCTTGTAGCAACTGTTTCATATTCTTATCCTCTCGCTTTATCCTTTGATTCGCGTCCTCTCGTTCTCTAAAGAACCGCTGCAAAATAAGTGCTGTCAGAGAAAAAACAAGCAAATTGCGTATTTTATTTTGCAATATTTCCTTACTTCACTGTATTACATTATACTAGATTTTTGGCTGCGCAACAACCAGAAAAATGCTTCTTGCCAAATCTCCTGTTTCAGGATATGATAAATAGCGTAAACACAAAGAGCGAACAAACCTGTTCCTTTTTCTATACTGCCTGTATGTGCGCAAGAGGCGCAGAATGGAGGAAATTATGAAAAAAATACAGCGCATTCTGGCAATCATCGGCATTGTCCTGTTAGTGGGCCTGTATCTGTCCACGCTGATTTTTGCCCTGCTCGGAAAAGACTTCTTTCCTATATTTATGGCTTCTCTCTTTTCCAGTTTTGTGGTTCCAGTGCTGATTTGGGCCTATGGTTTCATTTACAAATTAATAAAAAAAAGAACTGCCGCTAAACCGGAAGAAAAAGCATCCTAATTAAAACAGCGGGGGCTGCCGGAACTGCATGTTCCGGCAGCCCTTTTTGTTCATATGCCCGCCTCACTCTTCCATACCCAAATCTTCAAATCCTGCAGCTAATTTTCTTTCTAAACTATACTGTTTTACTCGGCTGTAACGCCAAGGCTTCTCAATTCTTCCTCCGCCTGCGACTTGGTATGAAACAGAATGGTTGCCATGCCAAGCTGATTGGCCGCAATAATATTCGCTCTGTTATCATCTAAAAATACACATTCTGTGGGATCCAGGGAATATTTCTGAAACAGCGCCTCATAAATTTCCTGTTCCGGCTTTACGGCATGCACTTCGTAGGAAAAAATAGCTCCGTCCACATCCTCCACAAAAGAGAGTTCCTCAATGGTCTGAAAATACATCCGCCTTGAATAATTGGAAAGCAGATACACCCCGTATCCCTGCTTCTGAAAACTGCGGATCCAGGAGCAGGCATAATCATACTGCCTGATGCAGTTCCCCATATTATTCCAGAAACACATAATCTCCGCCTCGCAGTCCGGCGCCTGCTCCAGAAACCCTTTCAAAAGCTCTTCGTCAGACATTCTGCTCCGGTCAAATTCATTCCACAAATCGGACAGTACCGTCGCGTTCGCTACCTTTTCATAAACCTCCGGTGAAAAATCCAAGGTGTCCATAAATCCCCGCCAGTCAAAATCCACCAGAACCTTTCCCACATCAAACACTATATTTTTTATCATATTCTTCCCTTTATTTTCCTTTGCGGTAAATAATGTCGTCTCTTCCCGGACCATTTGAAATCATGGTAATCGGGAATCCGATTTTCTCTTCTACAAACTCAATATATTTCCTGCAGTTTTCCGGCAAATCTTCGTAATTTCGGATTCCCCGGATCTCACACTTCCAGCCCGGAAGGGTTTCCAGCACTGGTTTTGCTTTCTCAAGCTGAACTGTAGCGGGAAATTCCGTAGTCACTTTTCCGTCGATTTCATAACCGGTGCATACCGGAATCTCATCCAGATATCCCAGCACATCCAGCACGGTAAAGGCCACGTCTGTGGTTCCCTGAATCCGGCAGCCATATTTGCTGGCCACCGTATCAAACCAGCCCATGCGTCTGGGCCGGCCGGTGGTTACGCCGAACTCTCCGCCGTCGCCGCCCCGGCGCCTCAGTTCATCCGCTTCTTCTCCGAAAATCTCGCTGACAAAAGCTCCCGCCCCCACAGCCGAAGAATATGCCTTGCACACCGTAATGATTTTCTTGATTTCATAAGGAGGGATTCCTGCTCCGATGGCGCCGTAGGCCGCCAGTGTGGAACTGGAGGTCACCATGGGATAAATTCCGTGATCTGGATCCTTCAAAGAACCTAACTGGCCTTCCAGCAGAATATTCTTTCCTGCCTGCACTGCTTCCCAGAGGTAAGCGGAAGTGTCGCAGACATAAGGCTCTATCATGCCGCGGTATTCTCTCAGTTCCTCCATCAGATCCTCTGGCTTTAAAAGAGGCTTATGGTAGAGATGCTCAAGCATAACATTTTTCGTCTCACAGACTCTTTCCACCTTTTCTCTCAGCCGCTCTTCTTCAAACAGCTCACTGACCTGAAAACCGATTTTGGCGTATTTATCGGAATAAAATGGCGCAATTCCGGATTTTGTGGAACCAAAGGATTTGCCTCCCAGGCGTTCCTCCTCATACTGATCAAATAAAATATGATAGGACATCACCATCTGGGCGCGATCAGACACCAGAATCTTCGGCATCGGAACGCCTCTGTCCACGATGGACTGAATCTCCTTGCAGAACACCGGGACGTTCAGCGCCACCCCGTTTCCGACGATGCTCGTGGTATGATTGTAGAACACGCCGCTGGGAAGGGTGTGCAGCGCAAATTTGCCATAGTCATTGACAATGGTATGACCTGCATTTGCGCCGCCCTGGAAACGCACGATAATGTCGGCTTCCTTCGCCATCATATCTGTTATTTTTCCTTTTCCTTCGTCTCCCCAGTTTGCACCAACAATTGCATTTACCATTTAAAGTTCCTCCTTCATGTTCCCTTCCGGCGGAAGGGAGGCTTTGCTATCTGAATTGTGCCTTCACAGCATGGACGCCATGCCATCCGTCATAGGGCTGGAGGGGCATGATAATCCATGATGATCACTTACTTTCCCATTATAGCTGAAATCCATTCATAAGTAAAATCAATGTTAATTATATTTGATATAATTATTTCTTATGGGCATTGTATTTTTTGTTTTTATTTTGTATAATCAAGGAACTACCCCAATAGAAACAGGAGCATAGAACAATGTCTTACACAGAACTTTTTATTTTCATTCTGGAGATTATCGGAACCGTCGCCTTTGCCTCCTCCGGAGCCATGCTGGGCATCCGGAAGAATATGGATATCTTCGGCATTAATGTCCTTGGCGTCACCACGGCTGTGGGAGGCGGATGCATCCGGGATCTCCTTTTGGGCATCCACCCGCCGAAAATGTTTCAGAACCTGGCATATGTGGGCACCGCCATTCTGACTTCCTGCCTGCTGTTCGTCTTATTCTACCTGAAAAAAGAGCTGCTGGAGAGTTCTTTTCTGGAGCATTATGAAAAGCTGATGAGCTCCCTGGACGCAGTGGGCCTGGGCATCTTCACTGTCATGGGCATCCGCACTGCTATAACTCTGGAAAGCAGCCACATCAATAACATCTTCCTTCTGGTTTTTGTGGGAGTAACCACCGGAATCGGCGGCGGCATGATGCGGGACGTTATGGCGGGAAACACGCCTTTCGTCTTTATTAAACATGTATATGCCTGCGCCGCTTTGATCGGAGCGTTTCTGTATATCTTCCTGTACCGGCTGATTCCTGACACTGCAGCTATGCTGATCAGCTCTCTGGCCGTTGTGGCCATCCGGCTGCTGGCCGCCCATTACCGCTGGAATCTGCCCCGCATCCAGAAATAATCAGCTCTCTGGCTGTTGTGGCCATCCGGCTGCTGGCCGCCCATTACCGCTGGAACCTGCCCCGCATCCAGAAATAACTGCCGGGCTGTATCGCTTTCCTGAATATTGCACGGCATCCGCACCGCAAAAGGGAGGTTTTATCCCTTAGAAAGTTTCTTCGCGCAGGCAAGGGCCAGCGCTCCCGGCCCGATGTGGCATGCCACGCTTAAAGACAATGGATCTACCATGTCCACCTCGGCCTGTGGAAACGCCTCCTGCACCTGGGTTTTAAATTCCAACGCCGTTTCCCGATCTTTCGTATAGGCGATGTACAGGTGCATATCCCTGCCTGCTTCGTCCCCGAAACGTTTGGAGAAGTCATTTTTCACAGCCTCTATCATAATATTCTTGGCCTGTTTCACAGTTCTGGCCTTGGCAAAAGCATCCAGCTTTTCTCCCTGAATCTGCAGCACGGGCTTCAATTTCAGCAAGGTGCCCAGCGCTGCAGCCGCCGGCGTAATTCTGCCGCCTTTTTTCAAATAAGCCAGCGTGTCCACCATAATATAAATGCTGGAATCGTACTTTGTCTTTTCCAGATAATCTTTGATTTCCGCTGCGCTCTTTCCCTGTTTTGCCAGTGTTACGGCATCCATAACTGACTGTTTCTGAGTCACGGAAATACGCTGATTGTTTACTACCTGCACTTTCCCTTCATAGTCCTGGGACAGCATCATCGCCGTCTCACAGGAACCGCTCAGCCCGCTGGACATCGGAATGTGCACAATTTCCTCATTCTCCTCCAGCAGTTTCTCCCACAAATCCGTAACAGAGCCTACCGCCGGCATGGAAGTGGAAATATCCGCATTTCCCTCCAATTTCTCATAAAACTGTTCCTGTGTTAAGTCAATATCCTCAAAATAGGTTTCCCCATTGATAAAAAACGGCATAGGCAGTACATTTACGCCGTATTCTTTTGCCTGTTCCTGGGTAATTCCGCTGTTACTGTCTGTCACAACTGCAATTTTTCCCACCTGAATTCCTCCTTTACTGTAGGAAAAACAGGTTTTTCCAAGCCCCGTTTTTCCTCTTTTCCCGTATCTTTCCCATAATGAAACATTATTACTCCAGTCTCATAATTACATCCATCACCTGGGTATATGCTTCTTTCAGATTTGCCACATCTTCTTCCAGACCCTCATAATTCTGGCTTCGCAGCTTCTCCACTACCACCACGTCCGCGTTCATCACCTTCTCCAGACCGAGGTTGCCCGCCACTCCTTTTAACGTATGGGCGCAGTGAAAGGCGTCTTCATAGCTCTTCTCCGCCACTGCCTGCTCCAGTCCCGCGAAATTCTTATCGTCCTTGAATTTTAACAAAAGCCGTTTCAGAAGCATCTCATTATTCATCAAACGGTTCAACGCTTCTTCCATATTCACTCCTGCTGCCGCTAATGCCTCTTTTATCTCCTGATTCATGCTGTTTCCTCGCTTTCTTCTACATTCCATTCTATCCATTTCTTTTCTGGACACTCTGGATTTCTTCCATCATTTTCATAATCCCACCCGTTAATTTTATTGTATATTTGCCGGACTGTCAATAAACAAATCCAATGCCATGGGTGAAAATTCAAATCTTTTGGAAAATATCAGACAAATAGTTCTATTTTTCCAAACAACGAAAGAGGCCGGGGAAGTTTCTGCCTTCCTCAGCCTCTTTCTGCTATCTATGATTTGGGACGCTGTCCTCCCTCTTTCCTTTTAGAGTGTTTCCGAAAATTCTTTCTGCTGCATGGCAATATTTCAGACACTCACGAAAACAGTTGCCAAAATTGCATCATTCCCATGCATACCATTAATTTTAAACACTCTCGAAAACGGCTGCCGGAATTACATCATTCCCATTCCGCCTGCGCCGCCTGCCGGCATTGCCGGCGCGTCTTCTTTGATATTGGCAACTACGGACTCTGTGGTCAGTAAGGTAGACGCCACAGAAGTTGCGTTCTGCAATGCGCTTCTGGTTACCTTTACCGGATCCAGAATTCCTGCTTCCACCATATTTACATACTCTTCTTTGGTTGCGTCGAATCCAACGCCTGGTTCGGATTCTTTCACTTTATTGATGATAACAGCCCCTTCCAGGCCTGCGTTTGCCGCAATGTAGAACAATGGGGATTCCAGTGCCTTTAAGATTACCTTAGCTCCGGTTTTCTCATCTCCGTCCATATTCTCTGCCAATGCCGCTACTTCCTTTGCCGCATGGATATATGCAGAACCGCCGCCTGCGATAATGCCTTCTTCCACTGCTGCTCTGGTGGAGTTCAGCGCGTCTTCCATACGAAGCTTGCTTTCCTTCATCTCTGTCTCGGTTGCGGCGCCTACGCGGATCACTGCTACGCCGCCTGCCAGTTTCGCAAGTCTTTCCTGTAATTTCTCTTTGTCAAATTCAGAAGTGGTCTCATCAATCTGGGTGCGGATCTGGGCAACTCTTGACGCAATTGCGTCTTTGTCGCCTTCGCCGTCCACGATAATGGTGTTTTCTTTCTGAACCTTTACAGATTTTGCGCGCCCTAACTGATCCATTGTGGTTTCTTTCAGATCCAGGCCCACTTCTTCGGAAATCACCTGACCGCCGGTAAGGACTGCAATATCCTCAAGCATTGCTTTTCTCCTGTCGCCGTAGCCAGGCGCCTTTACTGCAACTACGTTGAACGTGCCGCGGAGTTTATTTACAATTAAAGTGGTAAGAGCTTCCCCTTCAATATCCTCTGCAATAATCAGAAGTCTAGCGCCGGACTGCACCACCTGCTCTAACAGCGGAAGGATTTCCTGAATATTGCTGATTTTCTTATCGGTAATCAGGATATAGGGATCGTCTAACACTGCTTCCATCTTATCCATATCGGTTGCCATATAAGCTGAAATATAGCCCCGGTCGAACTGCATGCCTTCTACCAGATCAAGCTCTGTCTGCATGGTCTTGGACTCTTCGATGGTGATTACGCCGTCATTGGAAACCTTCTCCATAGCGTCCGCCACCAGATTACCCACCTCTTCGTCTCCAGCGGAAATCGCAGCCACTTTGGCAATCTGATCTTTGCCGTTTACTTTCTGGCTCATAGCGGCGATGGATTCAATAGCCTTCTCTGTGGCTTTCTTCATGCCCCGGCGAAGAACGATTGGGTTTGCGCCCGCTTCTAAGTTCTTCATTCCCTCTTTGATCATTGCCTGGGCCAAAACAGTAGCTGTAGTGGTTCCGTCTCCGGCAACATCGTTGGTCTTGGTAGCCACTTCTTTTACAAGCTGCGCGCCCATATTCTCAAAAGCGTCTTCCAGTTCGATTTCTTTGGCAATGGTTACGCCGTCGTTGGTAATCAGGGGAGCGCCGAAAGACTTATCCAATACTACATTTCTTCCTTTGGGTCCTAAGGTTACTCTTACGGTATCTGCTAATTTATCTACGCCGGCTTCCAATGCTGCTCTGGCTTCTGTGCCATATTTCAATTCCTTTGCCATGATGATTCGTCTCCTTTTCCATTCTGGTTATGATATCTTCTCACTAATTTAAACTAATTCCTGTGATGCCTTTTCCATTCGCATCAAGATAAATCAAACAATTCCTGTTATCCTTCCACAATTGCAAGGATATCATTCTGTTTTACAATGATGTACTCTTCTCCGTCAACTTTTACTTCGTTTCCTGCATATTTGGAATAGATTACCTTATCCCCTTCCTTCACCTGCATGGTAACTTCTTTGCCATCTACCATTCCACCAGGACCTACAGCCACTACCTTTGCCTCCTGAGGCTTCTCCTGGGCGCTTCCTGCCAGAATGATGCCGGACTTTGTAGTTTCTTCTGCTTCACACTGCTTTAACACAACTCTGTCTCCCAATGGTACTAATTTCATTACAATTCCTCCTTATTTAACTGTCTGTTCTGCTTTTTGCATTTCTTTTAGTTATTAGCACTCATTTAAATCGAGTGCTAATTGCTTATGTACATAATTTAGCACTCATCATTTTTTTTGTCAATATCCATTTTTAGATTTTATAAAAAGTTTAGATTTTATTCCAGGGGGTGCTCCCGGATATATTCCGCCATAATATCCGCTGCCATCCGCACTAATTTGGGGCAGGGGCGCTTCTTGTAATACTCCTCTGTCCGCTGCTGGGGCGCCGGCGCGTCTTTTTTCTGTTCCAGCCCCAGAAGCTCCCGGCAGACAATGGAGCCGTTTTTGGCCTCGTATGCTTTGGCAAGCTGTTGGATTCTCTCGTAATGTTCTTTCTTGCCCTGATAATCTTTCGCCTCCTCGTAGCCATACAGCATTCCGGCTACCAGAAACATTCCGCTGACGGCGCCGCAGACCTCCCTGAGCCTGCCCATTCCGCCGCCGAAAGAAGAACTGATCCTGGCGGCCGCCTTTTCTTCCATGCCGTGTACATCAGAAAACGCCAAAACAACCGCCTGGGTGCAGTTGTAGCCTTTCAGAAAATTCTCTTCCGCAATCTGTCCGTAATCCCGGCAGCCTGCTGTTTCCATCGTTTTATTCTCTCCCATGTCCCTGTTGTTTATCCTCCTGTATAAAATTAATGCTGTGCTTTTTACGAAAAATAATGAAATAACCATACCCTATCTCAGGTGAAAAGTCAATAAGACCTGCGGCGGTTTCATAAACTCCCTGGCTGTAGGCGAATCCTGGGGCAAACCAGGCTGAAACTGCAGCGCCGCCTTTCAAAAAATCTCCTGACTGCACGGAAAACAGCCAGGAGATTTCAGATTTTATGTATCTTTACTGTACCCCCCCCCAAGAATTTTTCACTCTGCTTCCCACCGTCCGCAGGGGATGGTTCAATTTATACTTTAAATCAGACATCTGAACTTCCAATTCTTCATTTCTTTTCATAAGGCAAAGAGTCGAAGCTCCGAAAAGCTTCACGATATCTTCTATCATATCCAGATTCCTCGGATTCCATTTCTCTTCCACCTGATAATCTTCCTCAAACAGCTTCTCTTCCCCCAGATATTCCTCTGCGATCCTGCGGTTTCCCTCCTCGTATTTGGCCATAAATTCTCAAAGTTCCTGCTCTGACATCATACTGCAGTTTCCAGCCTCTCCAGAGCGCAGGGAAAACTCCCTTAACTGCGTCCTGAAAAAATCATTGCCTTTCTGATCTAATTCCGGCAGTCCATTCAGTATCCGCTTAATTTCACTGCAGTTTTTTGTCAGGCTGACATTTGACGCTTCTTCCCGTATCTGGTATTCCTCTGAAAATTCCAATCCGACTGCCTGGATAAAATCCGCCTGGATCATCTGCCCCGGAAACCGGTTTCTGTCAAATCTTCTCACAATGATATTTTCTTTTCCCGCAATCCCTGCGATTCTTTCCAAGATCCCATAATAATCGAGCTGTACCACCGGAAGCCTTCTTACCATTTCTTCCCAGGTAATCACAGATGTTTTCCGAAAACCTGCCTTTACGATCTGATTCCACCAGGAATATACAAACTCATCCTGCCGGCGCAGATACACAATTACTTTCACGTTAAAAAGATTCTTTTCCAATTCTTTTTGCATCTGCTCCCAGCACTTGCATGAGCTTTTAAATCCATGATTCCATATGCCTTCATCGGAAAGAATGACATGATCGTACACTTCAAAGGCTTTCTGAATCTGCCCAAAGGCTTCTTGGCAAACCTTTTCGTCCGCGGCAGAATCCCTCTTTGCCCGGCTCATATCCCCGAGCAGAAAATGCCCGTTCCGCCATATTCCCACGTTAGGATATTCGAATTCAAACATTGGATAATGATACCCAATGGAATGAAACGCCTCCTGGTTATCCATGCAAAAATGCTGGATCGCAGTTGTGGCCGTCTTCGGCGTTCCGATATGCAGATACAAAGTTTTCTCATGTTTGCCCATACGCAGCACCTGCCTTTCATTTATGTTCGTTTCTTAGCTACCGTGCCTTCTTTCTGGAATTTTTAATCCGGTTCCCCACCGTCTGGAACGGATGGTTCAGCTTATACCTTAAAGTGGTAATCTGATGCTCCAGCTCCTCATTTTTCTTCAGCAGAGAAAGCGTTACCATTCCGAAAAACGTCACAGCGTCTTCTACCATCAGCGGATTGCCGGATTCCCACTTTTCCCCCACCTGATAGCTGTCGTCAAATAACTTTTCTTCCCCTTTCAGATATTCCCCGGCGATCCTGCGGTTCCCCTCCTCGTACTTGGCCATAAATTCCCGCAGTTCCTCTTCCGATAACATGCTGTATCTCCTGTCATCCCTGGGATTCATGGAAATTCCGCTTAAATATTCCCGGAACAACTCATTCCTTTTCTTATCCAGTCCCGGCAGACAGTTTAACAGCCGTTTAATCTCGTTGCTGCTTTTGGTAAGGCTCACATTTTCCACTTTTGACTCAATCTGATAGCCTTCGGAAAGCTCCAGTCCGATTGCGTCCGCAAAATCCACCTGAATGGCCTGTCCCACAAAGGAACCTCTGTCAAACCTTCTGACCGTAATATTTTCCTTTCCCACTGCTGCGGCAATCTTCTCCAGCGTTCCGTAATAATCAAGCTGCACCACCGGAAGCTTTTCCAGCATTTCTTTCCAGGTAATGACGGAGGTCTTTTTCATCCCCTCTTTCACCACCTGATTCCACCAGGAATAGGTAAATTCATCCTGCCGCCGGAGATATACAATAACTTTTACCCCAAAGCCATGTTCCTCCATTTCCTTCTTCAGCCTGTTCCAGCCGCCAATCCGAAATCCATGGTTCCACATGCTTTCATCCGAAAGGACTACATTGTCATATTGTTCAAAGGCCTCATAAATCTGCCCGAAAGCCTCCCGGAATATCTTCTCTTCTTCCTCCTGATTCCGCTCTTCCTGGGTGAGATAAGTATCCCCCACCAGAAAATGCGCGTTTCTGGTCTGCAGCACATTGGGATATTTCCATTCAAATATGGGATAAAAATACCCATGGCTGTTTAATATTTCCTGATTGTCCCTGCAAAAAAACTGAATTGCAGTGGTAGCTGTTTTGGGCGTTCCGATATGCAAATATAACGTTTTCATAATTTCCTCCCATTATTTCCCTTTCCGCAAAAACCGATCCGCCTCAATAAAATCCGCCACAAAATCCGTTTTCGGCTGAAAGCAAATCTCTTCCGGCGTCCCAATCTGTTCAATTTTTCCCTGATTGATGATAATTACCTGATTGGCCACTTCCATGGCTTCCTCCTGGTCATGGGTCACGAAAATGCTGGTAATGCCCACCCGTTCAATCATATTTCTCAGCCAATTCCGAAGCTCCCTCCGGACCTTGGCGTCAATTGCCGCAAAAGGCTCGTCCAAAAGCAGCAGCCCCGGATCCGGCGCCAACGCCCTGGCAAAAGCCACTCTCTGTCTTTGCCCGCCGGACAATTGATGAGGATACCGCTTTCCCAAATCCTCCATGGAAATCAGCTCCAGCAACTCTTCCACTCTGGCTTTGATTTCTGCCTTGCTCTTTTTCTGGACCTCCAGCCCAAACCCGATATTGTCCGCCACCGTCATATACCGGAATAACGCGTAATTCTGAAATACGAACCCGATGCCCCGCTTGTTGCCAGGCAAATCGTTGACCCGAAAGCCCTTAATCATAATGTCGCCGGAATCCGGCCGGTCCAATCCGGCAATCATCCGAAGAATGGTGGTCTTGCCGCTTCCGCTTGGGCCGAGCAATGCCGCCATCTGCCCTTTCTCGATTCCGAAGCTTACATGGTCCGATGCCTGAAATCCATCAAATGTCTTACAAATATCCTTCATTTCCACATACATATTCCCATGTTCTCCTTATTTTTTCTTCCATTCCACCAGGCTCTTTCCAATCAGTATCAGCACTGCCAGCGCCACCAGAACCGAAGATACCGCAAAAGCCGCCGTCGTGTTAAATTCATTATAGAGGATTTCCACATGCAGGGGCAGGGTATTGGTCTTCCCCCTCAAGTGACCGGAAATCACAGATACCGCGCCGAATTCCCCCATGGCTCTTGCGCTGCACAGAATGACTCCGTACAAAAGGGCCCATTTGATATGGGGAAAGGTAATCCGCCAAAAAATTGTCCACCCATTGGCTCCCATCAGGGCCGCCGCTTCCTCTTCATCCTTTCCCTGGGCATTCAGCACAGGAAACAGTTCCCGAAACACAAAAGGAAATGTCACAAATATAGTAGCCAGAATAACCCCTGGCACCGCAAACACAATTTTAATATCATACTTGTCCAGAAAATCCCCCATCCACCCCATATTTCCAAAGGTCAGGATAAACACTAACCCGGCAATCACCGGAGAGATGGAAAAGGGAATGTCAATCAAGGCCGCCAGAGCCTGTCTTCCCCTGAAATAAAATTTGGAAAGCAAAAAGGCCGCGAATACCCCAAATACAGTATTGACCGCCACAGCGGTTCCCGTGGCCAAAAGGGTAAGCTGCAAAGCCTTAATGGTGTATTCATCCAGCACTGCTTCCCGGTATGCCTCCCAGCCTTCTTTCCAGGCGTTTACCGCCACTACTGCCAGAGGAAGCGCCAGCATTACAAAGAGAAATAAGGCACTGACGCCGATCAGCAGATATTTCACGGCACGGTTTCCGCTTTCCTCTGACGGCTGCACTACTTTCTGTATGGAATTGATACTGTCTCCTATCAGGTCTTGCTGATAGGTTCTCTGCTTTTTCTTCATCATAATTTTTTTCCTTCTCAGATAAAGTAAATTTTTTATCTTTGGATACGGAGGTCACCAGCGGATTGCCCTTTGGCACGCAAACTGGGCGGCGTTCCGGCGAACTAACGGCTAACTCCGACTAAGGAAGTCAGGAGAGCCTTCCTTCCTAAGTCTGCGTAAGCAGTGGATTTCGCCTCCACTAAGGACGCCCATGAATCGTTTGCTTAGCCAAAGGGCAATCCGCTGGTTCCTGTGTATCGAAATGCTAATTGTTCGCTTTGTTGCAAACTTTTTCTTTCTAAGTCCGCTGGTTCCTATGCATCGAAATGCTAATTGTTCGCTTTGGCGCAAACTTTTTCTTTCTAAATCTGGTGGTTCTTGTGTATCGAAATACTAATCATGCCTTGCTGAATTTCTGCATGTAAATCTGGAGAGAATTAATCAGCAGCATCAATAAAAAAGAGATTAAGAGAAGCACCAGCGCAATGGCTGTGGCGTCGGAATATTTATACTGCTCTAATTTTGTCATAATTAAAAGAGGGGCAATCTGTGTCTTAAAGGGAATGTTTCCGGCAATAAATACTACGCTGCCGTATTCGCCTATCCCTCTGGCAAAGGCAAGGCCGAATCCGGCCAGAAGCGCGGGAAACAGCTCTGGAAGGATCACCTTAAAAAAGGTGCGGGTTCGGCTTGCCCCCAGCATCATGGCCGCTTCTTCATATTGCCGGTCCAGTTTTTCCAATACCGGCTGTACCGACCGCACCACAAAGGGGATGCCCACAAACACCATGGCAATGGTAATGCCGATGCGGGTATACGCAATGGGTATTCCTATCTTGTCAAAGGCCGCGCCGATCCATCCCTGGTCGGAATAGAGGAAAGTAAGGGAAATGCCTGCAACCGCTGTGGGCAGCGCAAAAGGCAGTTCAATCATTCCGTCCATCAGCCGTTTTCCCGGAAATTCATAACGCACTAACGTCCAGGCCAAAATCAGGCCGAAGATTCCATTGATCAGAGCCGCCAAAAAGGCGCAGGAAAAACTCACCAGATAACCGGACATCACCTGCCTGGAAGTGACGACTTCCGCAAATTCCTGAAAACTCATTTTGCTGGTGCTGATAAAAATAGACGCCAGCGGAATCAGAATAAAGCAGCCAAGCATAGAAAGCGTTACTCCCATGGAAAGGCCGAATCCCGGAATTACCCGGACGCCTTTTTTATTTTTTACTTTTACAATCTGCTGTTCCACGTCTGCAATTCTCCTTACTCCGCATAAATTTGATCAAACACAGCCCCATCCTGGAAATACGTCTCATAAGCTTTGTCCCAGCCTCCGAAGTCATCAATGGTAACCAGGTTCATGTCCAGATCAAACTTATCCGAAAACTCTTTCAGGATTTCTTCATTGGAAGGGCGGTAATGGTGCTTTCCCGCCAGCCTTTGGGCCTCATCGCTGTAAAGGTGCTCCAGATATGCCTGGGCCAATTCTTCTGTACCGTGATCCTTGGCGTTTTTATCCACTACCGCCACTGACGGCTGGGCCAGAATGCTGACGCTGGGCGTTACAATCTCATACTCATCCGGATGTGTTTCCAGAGACAGATACGCCTCATTTTCCCAGGCAATCAGCACATCTCCCTGCCCGTTTTCCACAAAGGTATTGGTGGCGCCTCTGGCGCCGGAATCAAGCACCAGCACATTTTTGTATAATTTCTTCAGAAATTCTTCTGTTTCCTGCTCATTTTTGCCGTTTTGCTGCTCATAAGCCCAGGCGGCCAGGAAATTCCAGCAAGCTCCGCCAGAGGTCTTGGGATTCGGCGTAATCACTTCCACGCCGTCTTTCACCAAGTCATCCCAGTCTTTGATATTTTTCTCATTGCCTTTGCGCACCAGGAATACAATGGTGGAAGTATAAGGGGAACTGTTCCCCTCAAATTCCTCCAGCCACCCTTCTTCAATCATTCCGGAATTCTCAATTGCCGTAATGTCATGGGCAAGGGCAAGGGTAACCACATCCGCCTCGTTTCCTTCAATCACAGAGCGGGCCTGGGAACCGGAGCCTCCGTGGGACTGGGTAACGGTCACATCGCCGCCGTTCTTTTCCCGCCAGTAATTGCAAAAAATCTCATTGTATTCCGCATAAAATTCCCGGGTAGGATCATAGGAAACATTCAGAAGCTCCGTACCGTCCCCTTTCTTTTTTCCGGAATCCTCCCCGCATCCTGCCAGACAGGAAACCGCCAGAAGGCACAGCAATAATGCTGCCGCTTTCTTTCCATATTTTCCCAAAACAAGCCGGTTCTTTTGAAACATAGGCGCAAAGAAAGGCTGCTTTTTTTCTCTCATAATTGTTCCACCTCTTAATTTTCTGTATTTTTACCGCCGGCATCCGGCAGACTCTTTTCCAGCATTTATGTATTACGGCATGTTCCGCAGAACCTCAGACGCTTCCGGGTTCTTTGCCGAGATATTTTTCCAGGCCTTTCAACAGAATCTCCACACATTCCTCCAGGCTGTGCCGGCTGGTGTCCACCACAATATCCGGATGCTCCGGCTCCTCATATCTGCCGGATATCCCGGTAAAGTTGGCAATTTTGCCCATTCTCGCGTCCTGATACAGCCCTTTTACGTCCCGCCGCTCGCATTCTTCCAACGGAGTGCTCACATACACTTCCACAAAACTGTCCCCGATAATCTCTTTCGCGTTCCGGCGCTCTGACCGGTAAGGCGAAATAAAGGAGGTCAGCACAATCAATCCCGCGTCGTTCATCAGCTTGCTGACTTCCGCAATCCTGCGGATATTCTCAATTCTGTCCTGTTCTGTAAATCCCAGATTCTTATTGAGGCCCATGCGGACATTATCCCCATCTAACAGCATGGTATGCTTGCCCATGGCAAACAGACGCTTCTCTAAGGCATTGGCCAGGGTGGATTTGCCTGCGCCGGACAGCCCGGTCATCCAAATGGTAATGGCTTCCTGGCCCAACCTTCCTTCCCGCATTTCCCTGGTAATGTCCATATCATGCCAGGTTAGGTTCTCGCCTCGTTCCAGAGCGTAAATAATAGTTCCGCAGGCGGAAGTCATATTGGTAATCCGATCAATCAGGATCAGCGACCCCAGCTCCCGGTTGTTCTCAAAACGATCAAATACGATATTGCTGCCTGTGGATATTTCGCAGAAGGCAATTTCATTTTTATAGATGGCGTCCGTATAGACTTCGGCTCCGGTGTTCACATCAATCTTATATTTGATCTTCATCACCGTAGCGGAGATCAGCTGAGTTCCCGTTTTCAGCCAGAAATTCCGCCCCGCAATCAGGCTGTTGTCGTCCATCCACAGAATAGAAGCCGCAAACATATTTCCCACAGACAGCTTATAATCCTTTTCCAGCACACAGCCTCTGGAAACGTCGATTTCCGTATCCAGCTGAATGGTGACTGCCTGTCCGTAACCGCTTCTCTCCACCGGCTGATCTCCCTGAAGGATTCCGGTGACTTTGGCCTTCTCCCGGCTGGGCATCACCGTGATCTCTTCCCCAACGGCAATTTCCCCAGAGGAAATCTGTCCCTGGAAGCCCCGGAAATTATGATTGGGACGGCATACCCGCTGCACCGGCATGGAAAATCCCCGGCGGCCTTCTCTTTCTCCCACTTCCACTTCTTCCAGATAATGAAACAGCGTATCTTCATTGTACCACATCATTTTTTCAGATTTCCGAGTGATGTTATCCCCTTCTGTGGCCGATACCGGAATAATCCGCAAGGTTCCGTAGTCAAATTCCGCCATCAGCACTTTAATTTCTTTTTCAATCTTTTTAAACCGCTTCCTGTCATAATTCACCAGATCCATTTTGTTCACCGCAAACACAAAATGGCGGATTCCCATCAGAGAACAGATTCTGGCATGACGTCTGGTCTGCTGCAGCACGCCCTGGCTGGCGTCCGTTAAAATCACTGCCAGGGAGGCAAAAGAAGCCCCCACTGCCATATTTCTGGTATATTCCTCATGGCCGGGCGTATCCGCCACAATAAAGCTTCTGCGCTCTGTGCTGAAATAGCGGTAGGCCACGTCAATGGTGATTCCCTGTTCCCTCTCTGCCATCAGCCCGTCCAGCAGCAGAGAATAATCAATCTTTCCCTCTCTGGAACCCACCCGGGAATCCAGTTCCAGCGCCCGTTTCTGATCTGCGAAAATCAGCTTGGCGTCATAGAGCATATGTCCGATTAAGGTGGATTTCCCATCATCCACGCTTCCGCAGGTAATAAATTTCAATAATTCATTCTTCATACTAAAAATATCCCTCTCGCTTCCTTTTCTCCATGCTGGCCGCGCCGCCGTCTGAATCAATAATCCGGCTAGTCCGCTCTGATTCCACAGAAGACAAGGTTTCTTCTATAATCTCGTCCAAAGTTGACGCTTCCGACTCCATAGCCCCGGTCAGAGGATAGCAGCCCAGGGTCCGAAACCGCACCGTCCTGGTCTCGATCCTCTCTCCTTCTCTTAACTTCAGTCTGTCGTCATCCGCCATAATCATCTGGCCGTCCCGTATCACCACAGGCCTTGGCTTCGCGAAATACAGGGACACAATGGGAATGTTTTCCCGCTTGATATACTGCCAGATATCTTTTTCCGTCCAGTTAGACAGCGGAAACACCCGAATGCTCTCTCCCTGTTTGATTCTGGTGTTAAACAGCTTCCACATTTCCGGCCTCTGGTTCTTGGGATCCCAGGCATGGCTCGCGTTCCGAAAAGAAAAAATCCGCTCCTTGGCCCTGGACTTCTCCTCATCTCTTCTCCCGCCGCCGAAAGCCGCTGTGAATCCGTACTTGTCCAATGCCTGCTTCAAAGCCTGGGTCTTCATAATGTCCGTGTAGGCGGAACCGTGATCGAAAGGATTAATGCCCTGCCTGATTCCGTCTTCATTGATGTATTCCAGCATCTCGATTCCCAGTTCCCTGGCTGTGGCGTCCCGGAATTCTATCATTTCTTTAAATTTCCATGTGGTGTTGACATGCAGAAACGGAAAGGGCGGCTTTTCCGGGTAAAAAGCTTTCATGGCCAGACGCAGCATAACGGAAGAATCTTTCCCGATGGAATATAGCATCACCGGTTTCTCACATTCTGCTGCCACTTCCCGCATAATGTATATGGCCTCTGCTTCCAGTTCGTCTAAATGGCTCATTTTCTTCTCCTTTTGTTGCATATTATCAGATAAAATAAATAACTTCCAAATTATCATACTCAGTGTAAAAATAAATTGTGATAGAAATTTGATTATACTCAAATTTTGCCGAAAAAGGAGCATTGCTCCGTTAACCCTTGCAATGCTCCAAATTATAGCAATATGAGAAAAAACAGACAGAGCTGCCGGAAAATGATAATTTTCCACAATATATAGCATGAATCCTTGTGTTTCATGCTATATATTGTCTGCAAATTTCATTTTCTGACAGCCCTTCCAGACAAATTTTATTTCAGACTGCATGAAGATTTTTCAGGGATATGTCCATAATAGGCGCGGAATGAGTCAGCGCGCCGCTGGAAATATAATCAACGCCAAGGGAAATGTAATGTTCAATATTTTCTTTGGTCACATTGCCGGAACACTCGATCTCTGCTGCTCCATCAATCACATCAATGGCTTTCTGCATTTCTTCCACCGTCATGTTATCCAACATAATAATATCCGCTCCCGCTTCCAGGGCTTCTTTTACCATTTCCACAGTCTCACACTCAATCTCAATTTTGCGGACAAAGGGCGCGTATTCCTTCGCCATCAAAACAGCTTCTTTTACTCCGCCTGCCGCGCCGATATGGTTGTCCTTTAGGAGAACTCCGTCAGAAAGATTGTATCGGTGATTGTATCCGCCCCCGACTTTTACAGAATATTTTTCAAAAATACGCATATTTGGGGTGGTTTTCCTGGTATCTAACAATTTCACCCTGCTGCCCTCTAACAGGGACGCAATGGAATTGGTGTACGTGGCAATTCCGCTCATGCGCTGCAGAAAATTCAGCGCCGTCCGCTCTCCGGACAAAATTGCGCGGATATCCCCCGTAACCGTCCCGATTAAATCTCCCTTTTTCACCTGATCTCCGTCGGAATAATGAAATTCCACAGAAACGGTTTCATCCAGCAGCTCAAAGACCCGCTGAAATACAGACAGACCTGCCAGCACGCCGTCCTGCTTGCAGATCAGCTGCGCTTCACCCTTCTGCGCTTTCGGCATCACTGCGTTGGTAGTGACATCCTCGCTGGAAATGTCCTCCCGCAAAGCCTGCAGAATCAGCTCATCCGCATTTAATGTCATGGTTATGCTGTTGTTCATATTCTTCTTTCATCCTTTCTATTTCCTGCCGCACCAGGGTGTGGTTTTCCTGACGCAGCTGATCAATATCCTCATATTGTTCCGGGGAAAACAATTCCTCAATATTTCCGGCTGTTCTTTCCTGCCGTCCAATCTTATGTCCTGCAGTGTCCCCTTCTTCCTTTTCCCGCTGCCTTGCGTCATCACAGGCCTTGGCCTCTCCGGAAATATCCATTGCCGCCCGTCTTGCGAACACCAGGCTTTCCAAAAGGGAATTGCTGGCCAGACGGTTTGCTCCGTGCACGCCGTTGCAGCTTGTCTCTCCCACTGCGTAAAGGCATTCCATAGAAGTTCTGCCGTCCAGATCTGACTGAATGCCTCCCATAAAATAATGCTGCCCCGGCACCACCGGAATGCATTCCTTTGTCACGTCATAGCCTTCCTCCAGGCACCGCTTTAAAATATTCGGAAAATGGCTTAAAATATCCTCCTTAGCTATGTATTCCATGGAAAGCCAGACATACGGCTTCCCGTCTGCTTCCATCTGCTCTTCAATGGCCCGGGTTACCACATCCCTTGGCAGCAGCTCGTCCACAAACCGCTCCCCTGCGTCATTGTACAGCACAGCGCCCTCTCCCCGGACAGATTCTGAAATCAGAAATCTCCGTCCCGGCTTCTCTGAATACAGCGTCGTCGGATGTATCTGGACAAAATTCACATCTTGAAGCTTAATCTTATGCCGCAGCGCAACCGCAAGCCCGTCTCCGGTCAGATGGGCAAAATTGGTAGAATGCTGATACAATCCGCCGATTCCCCCGCAGGCAAATACTGTATGCCCGGCCCAAAGCGGCCGGACGGTTCCCTGGCTGTCCGCCGTCACCACCCCGTAACAGACGTTATCCTTACAGAGAATATCGATCATTTCCGTATGTTCATATATGGCGATATTCTTACGCTCCCTTGCCTGCGCCAACAGCTTTCCTGTAATCTCTTTGCCGGTCACATCCTCATGGAACAGAATTCTCGGCCTGGAATGGCCTCCTTCCCTGGTATACGCCAGTTCTCCGCCCCGGCGTTCAAATTCCACGCCGTATCCCAGCAGCAACTCAATGATTTCCCTGGAGCTTCGGATCATCATTTCCACGGATTTCTCATTGTTTCTGTAATGCCCGGCCTTCATAGTGTCTTCAAAGTACGCGTCATAATCGTCTTCCGACCGCAGGACACAGATTCCTCCCTGTGCCAGAAAAGAGTCGCTGTTTCTGGCCTCATCCTTGGTGATAACGGTTATGTTCTTATGTTCCGGCAGCTGCAGCGCGCAGAACAGCCCGGCGGCTCCCGTGCCTACAATTACAACATCTGTTTCTTTTTCCATGTCCCCACCTGTCAATATCTTTTTCACTATAATATGGCATAGCTGCCGCTACGCTGTAAAGATTTTAGCATATCTTGCGGAAAATTTCCAGTGTTATATTGTTTTGGCGGCTATCCCATGCCTTCTTTTCCCTTTTTCTTTAAAGTACTTCTACTTTGCAGGAATGCTTTTTCGTCTTTTTGCTGTAACTAATTCCTACGGCTAAAACCCGCCCTGTGTATGTTTGTTTTTCCCCCAGCTTTCCTTTGAATCTGAGTGCATAATCCTTGTTCTTAATCTGTCTGACTGCCTCATCCGGCGTACTGTCAATTTTCAATTCAATCATTAAAGCGTCTGCGGTTTTACGCAGTGGGTAAAAAATAAAATCCACATATCCCCTGCCGGCTTTATCCTCACGCTTCACCCGGTATTTGTCTCTGGCAGCCAGATAGACCAGATTTACCACTGCCGACAATTCAATCTCACTATTGTAAGAAAAAATAGGCGATTCTGTGTTGTGGGCAAACTCTAAGATTTCTTCCATGGTATCCGTATCCCCGCAAAGAGTGGCTGCCAGCATTCTTTTCGATTCATTTGCCAAGCGGTATACATACCCCATAGATTCTTTGTTCATAAGCAGCTCCTGAAACTTGTCCATCAGTTCCTTATTTGGGATAAAGACTTCTCCGTCCGCATAGGTGAGCAGGCCATAGGTAACCATAGCCGAATATATCTCATCCTTTGTATTGAGTTCCATGGAAACAGCGGCATAATTTTGGATTTCCGCCTCCACACCGTCCCCGGCAGCCATAAGAACCAAATCATCCCGGATATCCTCAATATTATTTTTCACATAATAAAATATTTCATCATACGGCCCTGAACTGGTCCAATAATTAGCCAACTGATTATTCGTCAGCGCACACACAACGGAACGGGGATTATACAATCTCTCTCCAGACACCGTATGGTAACCGTCATACCATATCCGCAGGTCTTCCCGTGTAATCTTTGGATTTTTCGTGGTTCCCAGATAAATATCAAAAAGACGGTCCACTTCTCCTTCTGTAAAGCCAAAATAATTACTGAACCGCTCCATCACAGCCATGTCATATTCCACGAACATATTCAGCTCTGATCCGCTGGAATATTTTGCAATTGGAAGCACCCCTGTCATATAGGTAAGTCTGGCATAAACCTGGTCTTTCAAAAGATTTTTAAGAAAAACCAGATACTCCTGCTGCTCCTTTCTTGAGACGAAAGGCATATGAAAAACCGCGTCCCATTCGTCAATCACAAAGACAAACGTCTCTTTCGTTTTTTCAAATACCGCTAAAAGATTATCCCAAACAGCGCCCGAAACATGAATTCCTATCTCTGGGTAAGCATCCAAAAGATCCTGATTGATGCCGTCCTGTATGCGGCTGATATATTGCCCATAACTACTGCAGTCTCTTGGCGCTCTGCTGAAATCAATAAAAATCACGTTATGCTGATTGAGACGCGCTCTGTAGTTTTCATTTTCCCCAATTGCAAGATTATGGAATATGCTGCCGCTGTCTGAAGCCTTTCCGAAAAATGCACCAACCATATTTGCCATCACGCTTTTCCCAAAACGGCGGGGTCTTGTAATGCACAACGATTTCTGCCCATCTATCTCAACCGCATTGAAAACATCTTCCAGCAGCGATGTTTTATCCACAAAAAACCGCGTCCCGGCAATCTGTTTCCATGCTTCGAAAGGAACCATACTGTTCAAATACCTTCCCAAATCCACATCCCTCCTTTTTCCATGAAATGCCCCTCCCTTCGCTCCGGCGGCAAATGACCAAAAGGCATTCCTAATAATGCTTCGCGTCAGCCTTCCTGCGCAACACAATTATGGAATAAAAAAATATTCCCGCCAGGCTCCCTATGCTGTCAATACACACGTCTGTAAACCTGCCGGCCCGGCCTGGCACGAATAACTGATGGAATTCATCGGTGGCCGCATAGCACACAGACAGCGCCAATGCCAGAAGGATGGTTTTCCTCCTGCTAAATGAATAACATCCCAAATGCGCCAGGAAAAGAATGGCCAGCAACGCGTACTCGCTCATATGAGCGCCTTTGCGGATGACAAGCTGCATCTTCTCCGCCTGAATGAGCAATTCCTCCTCTGTCTTTTCCTGCCCAAGCAGCCTGTCCTGCCATTTGGCAATCCGGTAGGATACGGACTGGCTGGTCTGGGAGGATTCCGCTGCATTTTGAGCGGAAAAAAGAAAAATAACTACCATCCATACAATCAGCAATATGCCTGTCACATATTTTTTCATGATAAGTGCCCCTCCCTTTCGTCCTCAATTAGAGCGTGTTTAAAAATACTCTGGCAAAGCGGCAGAAATCTGGTTTTCCATGACAATTTTTTTGCTGGGAATCCTTTAAGCATACATCCATGGAACGGCTCATCTCCCTGGAAAACTCTGCTTTCCGGCAGTTCCTTACTCCTGGAAATCCCTTAAGTATACATCCATGGAACGGCTCATCTCCCTGGAAAACTCTGCTTTCCGGCAGTTCCTTACTCCTGGAAATCCCTTAAGTATACATCCATGGAACGGCTCATTTCCCTGGAAAACTCTGATTCATACTTTCTTTTCCAGAATGCTTCCATCCATTCCTCATAGCCTTTTGCCTCTGTCCTCCCTGAAAACATTGCCCGGATTTCCTGGCTGCTTTTCTCCTGATAGGCATTCTCGCAGACAATATCCGAAAGCTGGAACCGTTCCGGTTTCTTCCGTTCCTTCTGCTGCTGGGTGGGATGCCCGAACACCAGCATACAGGCGGGATACACATATTTAGGAAGAGCCAGAAGCTCTTTCATTTCTTCTGCCCGTTCCATCACGTCACCGATATAACAGGAGCCGATTCCAAGACTCTCCGCTGCCGTTACCGCATTCTGGGCCGCAATCACCGCATCCTCTGCTGCCAGTAGCAAATCTCCTGTTCCCGGCTTTCTTGGCGAGAGGCCGGCTTCTCTATAAAAGGTAAGCCATTTCCGGCAGTCTGCACAGAAAATCAATACCAGCTTTGCTTTTGCTATAAAGGGCTGATGGTCACAGAGTTCGGCAAGCCTTTCCCTTTTGCCCTGGTCTGTGATGTCTAAGATCGTGTACAAGAGCTGGCAGCCTGCGGTGGGCGCCTGGAGGGCAGCATTTAAAATGCTTTCCCGGTCCTCTGGCGAGATTGCTGCCTCGGTAAATACACGGACGGATTTCCTCATGTGGAGCGCTTTTATAATTTCATTCATGTTTGATTTCCTCCATAATTTGATTCTTACATTATATCTTTGAACAAATTTTATTGCAAACTTTTCTTAATTTTTTACCAGTCTGTTCTATGCAACTATATTGTCTAGATTTAATTTAGAGATATTTTTCCCATCGATAACAAAACCATTTCTTGCTTGTACCTCAATAATAAGCTGACCATTATATTGATTTACCATTCCAGCAGCAACCAAAAAGCTCTTGTACCCCTTACTTCTTTTTTTACTGAAATACTTTAAAACTACTGATAAATACTGATAGATAGCCTGGTTATTATTTTCATACACCGCTCCAACCAACACTTTTATATTGTTATACCTTTCTTCTTCAAATTCCATATATAATTGCCCATATTGATCCATATACGCATTTTGAAGATTACCATAAACTCCTATCTGTTTTCCAAGATCACTCGTATCAACCATATACCTCCGACTCATTCTGCCTTTAACGGCACCTTCAATATTTTCTCCTTGTATTATTTTTCCAACATATGATATTTTCTTTCCTTTTCCACTATCAGTTGACCTTTTATCCGTTTTACCCATTCTTTTCTTTTTACGTTCTTCTATTAACTGTCTTTTTTCATTAAGCGGCATTGTGACATCCTTGTATAAAGTCCGTACAAAATCATTTACCTGCTTTTCTGTAAAATAACCATTTTCAGAAACATTAACCATATGCGCTTTATAATTCTCAATTCGGTATGGGCATTCATCTTTATGGGAATTATTGGTCGCTTTAAAATGAACCGTACGTCCACCATTCTTTGCGCTATGAACAGAATACAATTTTGCATAACATTCCTTCCCAGGACAACATACAATACCTGATATATTCATTGCCTGTTTCAGAGATATATTTTCTAAATCAATCTCCTTCCATTCACCGTCAACTAAAATTTTACCTGTTTTATATTTCATATAAAAATCTCCATTCCGCCGCCTTTCAGTTGGCGGCACAAATAGTAATGAAAGCGATTCACACCCTCAAGTTTTCGTGTTACAATAGACTTGATTTTATAAGGCATTCCCGGCATCAATGTCAGATGCACCCACCCATTTGTTGTTGATGTGCAGGTGCGCCTCTTTCATCAAGGTGGGAATACTCTTATTCAGGTTCACGGTGTGAGCCTTGTTTTTGTACCTATTTCACGTTTTTGGCTTAATTTACTTTCTTTCACACTAACCTACATTTTGCCGCTGCGCAGCAACACAAATCCGGATGA
>CAJUBP010000027.1:0-3711 GCA_910584585.1 uncultured Lachnospiraceae bacterium
ATCGCGCTAAGTGGGGGATACAGATGGCGGGAATGAATTTTAAGACACGCTCTAGTACTCCATACGGCTAGAAATTACAGTTTTGTTTTGCATGATTCGTGCCAGTGCAAGGCAAAATTTCGACGGCGATGTGGATCCCATCGGCTAGAAATTTTAACGCGGCAATGGTGCGGAGCAGGCAGAGCGCAACTGTGATTTCTGGCCGGATGGAGTACTAGATTCAGCATGAAAGCTATTTCCTGCAGTAAGAGAACTCCGTTAGAAAATCCTGTTCTCTTCCCTGACCGCTTTCGCCCATCCATTCCTGTACTGCCTGCACATCGGTATGGGCAAATCTCCAGGTTTCCATGGCCGTTTCATTTTCCAGCGCCTGTTTCAGGTACGCATAATTCTCAGGCTCACGCCAGACAGAATTTTTTTCCAGGGTATCCAGATACTTTTCTGAAATATACCGGACATAATATTTCGGCATCTCCGCCAGAACCGCGTCCTCGTCCGTTACTTCCAATTTGACTGTCTTGTAAGAAGTCTTTTTATAGGCGTCTGTTACCTGATAAGTAATCTCAAATTCCGACCTGGATTCTGTCTGCATCATAATTGCCTGGCTGTCGAACTCTTTCAGTTTCAGTTTGTCTGTGAGATCCCCGTCTTCCTCGTCCTTAGCCTTTGCCCTTCCCGCCAAAGCTTCTTCTGTAATTTCTCCCCGATTCGCTTCTTCTTTCAAATAATAAAAAATATCCTCGCTGCTGATTTCGGGGTAATTGTTATACTTCACCCTGACCGGAAATTCCTCGTTTGTGGTATTTCCATTAGAATCTGTCACAGAAAAAGTCACTAATACATCCACTGTTTCATCTTTCTCCAGTTTCAAATAGTATGTATCCAGAAGGAAATCCTTTGGCACATCTTTCTTGTATATTTTCTCATAAGCCGGCTGACTTCCGTTCTGAGATTCAGGATAGACAATTTTGACAATCTTCAACTTGTCATTGAGATCCGGCTGATAAGGCCTGTTCTCTTTGTGATTATCCTCCTCGTCATGGGCGGTCAGACAATTAATTAAATCTTCCTTGGTCACTTCCTCTCCTTCATAAAATTCCAGACTGCTTCCCGGCGTTACCGCAATCGTAGGAAACGCATTCCACGCTGCCAGAAAATTAATATATTCCGGGGAATGATTCCCTGTCTTCCCTGGACGCTCCACCTGATAAGAAGCGGATGACTCCCAGGTTCTGTTCAAAACCGCCTGTTCTTCCTGCGCCTGTCTGTAAATCTGCAGAGCCAGTTCCCGTCCCTGTTCCTGCCAGGGCCTTCCCGTGCTTAACTGCCATCCTGTAAAACCATACTTTACTTTGCATTCATAGGGTTTTCCATCTTCTGTATGTTTCGTCTTGTTTTCTTCTCTTGTAAATTCATTTTGCCGAAACTGGTACATATTTTCCAACGGAACATCATATTCCAGTATATTTCTGCCGGATGTAGCCCCATTTCCGCTGTATGCCATGTTTATATCTCCATATTGATAATACCGGTAAACCGTTCCCGGAGACTGAATATTTTTCATTTCACTACATCCCGCATACCGGTACAGCGGATATGCCGAATCCGCGGTTCCCCATAAACTGCCTGCAGCGGTTCCGCCCTGAGCAATTTCTTTTTTCTCCTTTGCTCCAAGCTTGGCCAGCATGCGGAATCTGCCATCCTTAAAATACACGGTCCGGTCACAGAAAACCTTACCCATGCCCGATACCTTCAACTGATAAGCCGCCCCTTCCTGGGGAGTTAACGGCAGAAGAACTCTATTCGTATCGCCAAAAGAACCAGAGGCGGAACTTCCTGCCGCTGTAGAGAGGAACCGGCCCACCGCTGTACCTGCCGGCTTTCCGGTAAGGGATACTGTGACTCCCCTCTGCCCTGCTTCTGCAGCCGCCTGCCCTGTTTCCACTACTGCCTGTCCCTGCTCCAAAGCAAGAAAAATCCCTGTATTTTCTCTGGTATCCCCTGCTGCTTTCTCAAAATCACAGGGAATATCCGCATAGTCTTCACAAGAAATCAGACAGTGGTAACGGGCATACCAGACAGCATTTCCGAGCTGTTTATAATCTGCAATTCCTGCAGAAGTCATCTTCCCTGTCTTGTCGATCATCTGGGTTCCCCCTGTAAGGGCATTATAGTACCCCTGAAAAATGTAACCGCTCTTGCGGGGAACCGCAATGCTTCCCGTTTTATTTTTGTCTTTTAAAATGCTGCTGCATCTTTTATCCAGATACCAGCCGTTCTCATATTTTTCATAAACGGCTTCCGTTCCTTTGGATTCTAAATCCGTCAGTCTCTGATCCAGCGTAACGGTATAAATGTTCGGCTCCCACTGGGCATACAGCCGCCTGCTTCTGTCTCCTGTTTTTAAGTCAGCAGCATAATCCAGCATTCCATATGTCTGATTTTCATGATACGATGTTCCTGTTCCGTTTGCGGCAGTGTTCCATTCCGCCCCTGCACGTTTGGAATATCCTGTCCGTTCCAGGCCAAAGGAGGCAAACTTCTCCGGCGCGCTGGCAGGTGTTGCATAATTCCATTCATTCACATAAGTTCTGATGTCATACGGTCTGCCCGCAGATGTTCCGCCGTTGGCGTCATAAGCCACAGACAATTTATTCGGCCGCCATTGGGCGTACATCGTAACAGTTCCTTTATGGACATCTGTCAGATTCTTCACGCTCTGTTTTTCTTCACAGGACATTCCTTTTCCATTTGAAAGCGTATTCCACCCGGCAAAAGTATATCCTTCCCGGACAAAACTGTTTTTCCGCAGGCTAAGATTCTCGTCATAAACAGCTGACTGTGATTTCACGGTTCCGGTTCCCCCATTGGCGTTATAAGCCACTGTATACTGATTCGGTTTCAGATAGAATCCGTACATCGAGTGATGGAATTCTCCGGAAGCCCCATAATTTGTCATTCCCACATTATTGGTGTCAATGGCAAACTTAAAGTATCCGTCTCCTGTCCAGGAAGCTTCTCCTTTATCCAGTTTGGAATCTTTCTTCTGTATCTGACTGTTTTCCTTCTCAATATCCATCCCTTTCATGTCCTGAAATACAGAATTGTCAAAATACATCCGATACCCCCTCACGGTATAATAAAGTTTTCCGCAAAGCATATAGTATCTTTCCTTATAAGGATATCCCTGGGGCCTAAGTTCCTCCAGATTCGGAGCCGGCTCTCCCATTACCGGGTTAATCCCCAGTCCGTCCTGCCTTGTTTTCTCCCAGTTTTTCCCTTTTTCAATCTGCAGCGAATAATTATCCTTCTCATTGCTTCCTTTGTCTCCCTGGACAACAATCCAGTCCATCACATGGTCAAGTTCTTCTTTGGGCATTCGCCCTACGTACGTCATTCCCCAGGTAATGTCCTGTGATTTCTGAGCGGTCAGCTTCGGAACGCTTACACTTAATTTATACCAGTGCCCCATCTCCGCGCTCTCTCCCTGTTTCCGCACAAAAATGTAAAAATAACCTTTTTTTGACACATATTTTTCATTTTCTGCTGCTTTTGCCGCCGCAAATACCGGAAGCTCCATTTCTTCGGAAAACAGCATAGAACTGTCTGTTTTGCCAAATTGTTTCCGGCTATCTGTATCTTCATCTTCCCAAAGCTGCTCCTGGGATACCTGCTGTTTTTGCTCTGCTTCTTCCTGCAGAAACTCTTCCT
>CAJUBP010000027.1:3811-22879 GCA_910584585.1 uncultured Lachnospiraceae bacterium
TACTTTCTTAGCCAAAACATCATTTTTTTCTTCCGTCAAGCGGATCTGTTCCGCTTCGTTTTGCCCCGTTTCTGCCTTCGGAACATTTAAGGTTCCTGCCAGCAGCGCAAAGGACAAAAGCAAACTCATTATCCTGCTTCCCATACTTCCTCCTTATCTTTTTACCGAAATACAGCTTCCAGTATAA
Source organism: uncultured Lachnospiraceae bacterium (assembly GCA_910584585.1). Taxonomy (GTDB): domain Bacteria; phylum Bacillota; class Clostridia; order Lachnospirales; family Lachnospiraceae; genus Petralouisia. The sequence goes on from CAJUBP010000027.1 coordinate 3,999, forward strand.
GATCATCCTCTGCCGTCATTTGTTCCAATGCGCATTCCTGATGTTCTCCCTGCTTTGACCAATATTGAAACACTTTTCCTTCCCGCTGCGGCGGTTTCGGCTGAATTATTTTTCCGCCTCCATACAGGGAATAACTGGAATAAATCTCTCCATCTACCAGAAAAGTAACCGTATGATATTCCTTTTTTCCGGAATATTCCTCCAAAATCACAGATTTCCTGCACACGGCTTCCCTCTCTCTTCCGAGAATCGTCTGATACCTCTGTGTAATCCTGACATCCAGTATGCCTTTTTCCACATCTGCAGTGAGAATCTCCACCTGAAGTTCTGAATCTGATTCTATCTGAGCTAACAGCAGCCCATTGAAATCCGCAATCAGTTCCTGATAGCTTCTTAAACCCTTGCCGTTACCGCTTTTCTCCATCTTAAGCTGCTCTAAAGACTGTTCGATTGCCGTATTCAATGCTGTTTCCATTTCATTTTTCCGCACGTTTTTCCCGCTGATTCCAAGCACAGCCGCAACTGCAAGCGCCGCCAGCACTGCAAGCGCTATGCCATATACCGTATGTTTCATATTCCTCCCTGTCTATGGTCAATCAGCAGCATAAATTTTCTGACTGTCGGTTTTTGCTGGCCATCTACTGCCCGAAGCCTCAGCGTATAAGTTCCCCGGCTCAAAAACACTGCCTGATCCCCCGTCTTGTCGTACCATTCCATCCTGCTGTTTCCGAAAGCATCCTGAATGTCCAATACCTGAATCTCCAGATGATTTCCCTCTTCGTCCACTGCCTCAAATACCTGATTTATCACAACCGCTTCCCCAGGTTTCCAGACATCCGCTCCTTTGCGGACTAATTCCGGCGGTTTCCTGTCACAAATCACTTTCGTCTGTGCCATGTCCTGGTACTGGGAATAATTCTCCTTTTCCATCTTCATCTGCTCTCCCAACCGGGGAAGCAACGCTGTTCCCGCCAGAATCCCCAACAGCATCGCGCACACAATTCCTGACAAAAGCAAATCCGACATCACTTTGTAACTCTGTTTCATTCCTATTCCCTTTAACAAATGCTCTGGGAAAAGCCCAGAATAACACCATACAATCCGGATCCTCCCAAAACAAACTGCACCGCCATAGTTAAAATTGCCATTGCTGCCACTCCGCCTGCTGCCACTCCCGCATATTCTTCTATGATTTCTCTCATAATCATTCCTCCTGATTCTCTTATTTTATGTTCCATACATTACTGTCAGATTACCATGCTGAGCAAATAACCGAAAATACCCAGAAAACCCCCTCCGGCAATCACATAGACGACTGTTCCTCCAAATTCCTCAAATATAAGTTTCATTCTGCCTCCTTATCTTGCAAACCCGCGCACTTCATGATCGGATACCAGATTCAGTACCGGAATGGAATAATCAAAAGATAGAATAATCTCCGCCATTTTCTGATTTTCTTCCGTATCATAGACCAATTCCGACACCTCCAGCTGATATCCACGCTCTTTTGCCTGATTCTTGCAGGCGGAAATAACGCCTGCGTTAAAATTGCTGCATTCTACCTGACTGATTACGTCCGCATGGTAATTTCTGGCGGCAGTCACTTCGATTCCGGCTGCCACAATTCCAATTCCCACCAGTCCCATCACCAACAGGAAAAACAACCCCAGATACGTCTTTAACACCTGTCCCATCTGTTCTTCTCCTTTGCGCTTCGTTCCTTTACCACCCTATTGTCCCTTTTTATTTGCGCCTATATCTTCAACTGTCCTAAAAGCATTAGTTCCTTTATTTGCGCCTATATCTTCAACTGTCCTAAAAACACTACCATAAACACCACCATATTCACCATGGTCTGAAAAGACACTGTAATCTGGGGAAGATAAAAAATGCCATTAATCCCCGCAAGGCTTTTCTCATTGGAAAGCTTCTCCGACTTGTCCAGCATCTTGCTGTTCCTCTGCACTAAGATCTGAATCTGCGCCTGTGCGTCCCCGCTTCCCGATTCTGAAATTGCGTAGAGCATTTTCATAGAGGACTGTACCGAAGAAAGCTGAAACATTTTCAGAAAATCAAGATACGGCTCTATGGCGTCCGGCTGCCTCTTTAAGCTGTCTGAAAGCCGCTGTAATTCTGCTTTCAGCACAGCCGGCGCATGTTCTATAGTCTTTTCTATGGAAACCTGCACGTTGTTCCCCTGCATCAGCAATGCCATCTCCATCAGCCATGCCGGAAATACGCGGTTGATCTCCTTCACCACTCTGTCATAGGCAAGGCGGTATCCCATTTTGTGCTGATTCAGGAGCAGCCCGCCGGCTCCCGCCGCCAGCAACGCAGCGACGGGATGGCCCAGCCCCCAGGCTCCCAGTCCTGCAAGAAACAAGCTTCCGCCAAACATCAGGCTTTTCTTCCTCTCCCTGGCCTCTTCAAATTCCGTTACCATACGGTAATACTCGGATAGCTTTTCTTCTTCTTTATTTTCCTGTATGATCCAGCTTCCGGCAATCTCCCGGTTGGCTTTCCGAAAAATCAGAATGTTCAAAAGCAGATACAGCACTGTGGTCACCTGAGTCACTGGATGCTCCACAATGGAGTACTGCTCTGGCATGGAACGGTATACACTGTGAAACACAACTGCCAGAATCATGGTGACTGCCAGAGAGAAAATCACTTTCAGCCTGGCCGCCTTCTTATCTTCCTGCAAAAGCAGCACATTGTCTGCCCAAACAGCCTTATCCTGAAGCAAAAGATCGATTGCGCTGCTGCAGGCTCCGCCGTTGCTTTCCACCATCCTCAGATATTCATGAATAGACGGCAGACGGTTTGCAGGATATTCCTTCTCTATGAGTTCCAATGCCTCTCCATACAAATCCCACTGATATTTTCCCTGTTCAATATAATCCACAGCCCGTCTGATCGCGTCATGCATCCGTCCCTTTTCAAAGAGGGTTCCTGTATCCTTTAACGCGCTTACAATCTTGGGATTCATGCGGAAGGAATACAAGATCTGCTCCATATAATCTGAAACATCCAGAAAACACTTATGCTCATACATCTGCTTATACCCATCCAGAATCAGAAAGGGCAGATTCCCCAGACACACTGCCGCCAAAATCAGGACAAAGTACCAGTGCAGAGAAAACAAAATTCCGCATCCCACCGCGCCTGTCAGCGCAGTCATGAGAAACATCACATATCTTCCCATGGAAAAGCTGTATCCGTACCCGTCAATCTTCTTCTGTAAATCTTCCGGATGAAACAGATAAAAAACTCCGGTCTGTTTTCTTTTCTTCTCTTTCGATTTCTTCATCTCGTCTCCTGTTACGCTCCTCTCGCTGCTTTCACCAGTTCCACGTCTAACGGCTCATAGGGGCAGGTTTCCAGGCACTGAAAAGGTTTTGCAATCCCTGCCCGGTCCATCCGTTTTAAAATATCTTTTGGTATATTTTTAGAAATCAGCTTACCATCTTCCACCAGCATGTAGATTTCATTTTTTCCATTTTGGCGATCGTAAAAACACATCTGATCAATATACCGCTCCAGCATTCCCTGCTCATTCTCAAATTGCCGGATCAGCACGCCTACACTGATAAATTCATAAATATAATTTTCCAGACGGTCCGCATCCCTGGAGCGTCCAATCATGTTCATGATCCGATCCGGCAGGTTCCGCAAATCGTCCAGATGCAGCGTAGTAAACCCATAGACTCCCGTGGACCATTGTTCCAAAAGATACTGCACTTCCGTAGATCTGGCTTCAGACAGGATAATCCATTTGGGATTCTGCCGTAAGCACAATTTAATGGCGTCAGTATAGCTTAATTCTTTGCTTACCTGCAATTCCACACAGTCATTCTCCGGATTGATCTCATGAAAATGCATCTCCAGATTATCCTCTATGGTGATAGCCCTCTGGTTGGCCGGGATAAAACGGGAAAAAAATTTGGCGCACTCTGTTTTCCCTACTCCCGGTTCTCCGCAAAAAGCAAAATTCATCTTTGCCTTTACACAATTAATCAGCAGACTCAGCACTTCTACGGAACAATATCCGCTGTCCAGCATACTTTCCACCGTATGGCGCACTTTAGGCAGCGACTTGCGGATGCAGATGCTTCTGCCTGATACGGCCGCTGATTCATGGACAATGCTGATACGCAGTTCATTGGTCTCTGCCTCTAACACATTGCTTGCCCTGTTGAAGGACTTGTTCACCCGATTGGCAATCCGGTGGGTAAACCGTTCTACAAATTCCTCCGAAATCTCCGCTTTGGCCCGGTATCTGCCCTTTTTCAAATCCGCTATCCACAGCGTCTTCCCATTAAAATCAATATCTGTCACATTTTTATCCTGAATATACGGGTAGAAGGGACCAAACTCCGCTTCTGTTAATTCCCAGCTATATTTCATTACTTCGCCATTCCTTTCCAGACATATACCCATGAGCCAAATGATCCGCCGCAGATTCCCGCCCTTGCCAAGAGAGCAGCAAATCATTCGGCAAATCAATATACTCTCAGGCATATCCCCATTCACCTGGCCAGGTTCCGGCAGCTTCAAGCCTGAGGCCGCTTTGCCGCCGGATTCCTGCCTTGTCACATTTACCGCTAATCCATCATCCAAATGTTCCCGCAATCTGCTGCTTATTCTTCTTATCCTTTGGGAACGCTTGCTTTTGCAAATAATTCTTTAATCAGATCTACAAAAGCGGTGTGCACCGGCCCCTCTGCAGCCAGCAGCAGCCCTACAACGGCAATTAAGGCAATAATCGCAACTGCCGTAATAATAATTCCGCTGTACTCTTCAAAAATTACTTTCATACAGTTCCTCCTTTCTGCGGACAGAATCATCCACGGTTTCGTTGTACATTTCATGCATTGGTAATTGGCGAACTAACCTGCCAATTGATTAAGAATGAAAATCTGTCATTCTTATGCAGAAATAAAAAGATTGTGTGTGCCGGCCAAGAAATTGCCGGCGGTAAGATTGATTGAAATATACGCTCTGCATATATTTCCCGTAATAAATTTGTAACCAGAATTGCTTCTGTGCTGGTATTGTAACTCCCGTTTCTGAAAAATGCAATTGGAAAATTTACACAAATTTTTCGGGCAGAAAAACAGCCCTGGGAAAGCAAATCCGCTTTCCGCAAGGCTTTGGGCATGTCAAAAGCTGTTAAATATTCTCTATTTTTTTCACCGCTTCTTCCAGATATGGATTATTTACACTGTGAAATTTCCCCTCATCCGCCAGTTCTGCAAACTGTGGATCCAGCGGCATTTTCCCCAGCACCGGAAGATTCAGTCCGGCCGCCGTTTCTTCCAAATGGCTTTCTCCAAAAATCCTGATTTCTTTCCCGCAGTCAGGGCATTTCAGGAAACTGTAGTTTTCCACAATGCCAAGCACCGGAATATTCATCATTCCCGCCATATGGATGGCTTTCTTCACAATTAACTGAACCAATTCCTGGGGGGATGTTACGATTACAATTCCATCCACGGGAAGGGACTGGAACACCGTCAGAGGCACATCGCCGGTTCCCGGCGGCATATCCACGAACAGGTAATCCAGATCTCCCCAGTACACATCATGCCAGAACTGCTTCACCGTTGACGCAATGACAGGCCCCCGCCAAACGACCGGAGCTTCTTCATCGTCTACTAAAAGGTTCAGTGACATAATTTTGGTGCCGTCCTGAGCCGGAATGGGAAACAGGCCCATATCATTGCCTTCCGCCGGACCGTGAATTCCATACATTTTCGGAATGGAAGGCCCTGTAATGTCTGCGTCTAAAATCCCCACTTCATATCCCTGTTTTCTCATTGCTGACGCCAGAGACGCTGTAACAAAGGATTTTCCCACGCCGCCCTTGCCGCTGACAACGCCGATGACCTTTTTTACACTGGAAAAAGGGTTTAACTCTTCTATAAAACTTTGGGGCCCGCCTCCGCTGCGGCTGGGACACCCCTCGCAACTCTCTCTTGAGCAGCTTGACGCACTGCTGCACTCTTGATTCTCTGCCATTTTGCTTCCTCCTTGCACTCTATCCTACCGCCCCAAGACGGTATTTTATCTGAAAGCATGTTCTGAATATTTCAGAATCCGCTTTCTTCTCACAAGGTATATTATAAGCATATTGGGCAGATAAGTATAGAGTTTTTTGCAAATTCTTTTCCTGCGTTTACAGCGGCTTTCTGAACAGTTCTAACCGGGATTCCTGCCTGATTAATTATTTTTTATAACTGTTTCTCATTTTACAATTACCCGCATCCGGCTCTTTACGCCGTCCTCTTTGGCATAAATATAGGCTTTCCCCGGCTCATTTGCCGAGATCACGCCCTGTTCATCCACTGAGGCAATACTGGTATTGGAGCTTGAAAACGTTGGTTTATTTCCCGAGGAAACCGACACATTCGCCTTTCTGGTCTCCCCCTTTGCCAAGGTAATCTCGCTTTCCGCAAATTTAACCACAGGCTTTTTCACGGTAACTTCACAGCTTTTGCTTACGCCGTCTACGGTTACCGTAATAATGGCAACGCCGTTTTTTACGGCTGTCACCATGCCCTTTTGATCCACTGAGGCAACGCTTTTCTTATTGCTTTTCCACTTGGGAGCGCTTGATGATGTTGATTTGACAGTTAAACGGATCTTTTTGTTCCGATACAGGGAAACTGACCGTTTACTGAGACTGACTGCGGGCTTTTTCACTGTAACTTTGCAGCTTGCAGTGATTTTATCCACAGTAGCTGTGATTGCGGCAGTGCCTGGTTTTCTGGCGGTAATCACTCCGTCTTCGTCCACCGAGGCAATGCTTTTTTTGCTGCTTTTAAAGGTTACGGGATGTCCCGTAGAAGAACTGACCTTTAATCTGGCGCTCTGTCCATTTTCCAGAGAAATTTCTTTCGCGCTTAACTGAATCTTGGTTTTCTGCACTTTAACGGTACAGCTTGCTTCGCCATTCTTGATTTTTGCCGTAATTTTCACGGTTCCTGCCTTCTTGGCTGTAATTTTCCCATAGGTATTGACCGAGGCAATTTTAGAGTCGCTGGATGAAAAAGAAGGCTTTTTCCCATTGGACGTAATGGCGAGAAGATAGCACTCGTCTCCGATTTTCATTGTTTTGGAATAAGAATTCAGGACTACAACTTCCAGGCCGGAAGCTGCATATACTGCTGCTGACTGGTTCATGGAAAGAAACAGCATCGCTGTCGCGCAAAAAAAAGCTGCCGCTGTTCTTAAGATTCTTCTCCTCTTCGAGGTAAATTCTGACATAACATTCCTCCATTTCACAGGCAGGAATCCCGGTTTATATCAGAAATCACAAACATTTGTGTCTGTGATTGTTCTAATATAACACGGAACGCCAGCGCTGTAAAGAGGTTTTATTAAAAAATTCAATTCCCGCACTCAATGCTGATTTCATTAAAAGTTTTCAGAATATCCTCCACTTTCAGCCCGGCCTTTTCTTCTCCTGCGCAGTCCACCACAAGATTCCCCTGATGCATCATCAACAGGCGATCTCCGTATTCCAACGCGTACCGCAGATTATGAGTTACCATAACGGTGGTAACCTGCTTCTGCTTTACCACCCTGCCTGTCAGCTCCATCACAAGCTCCGCCGTCCTGGGGTCTAAGGCCGCCGTATGTTCATCCAGAATCAGAAATTCAATGGGCGTCATGGTGGCCATCAGCAATGCCAGGGCCTGCCTTTGGCCGCCGGAAAGAGAACCTGCCTTCACCTCCATCTTATCCTCCAGGCCCAGATTCAGCTCCCGCAGCATTTCCCGGTATTTTTCTGCCTTTTTCCTGTTTTTTCCCTGTCCCAGTCCGTAACCTTTTCCTTTGCGGTCCGCAATGGACATATTTTCAAAAATAGTCATGGAAGGGCAGGTGCCTTTGGCCGGGTTCTGGAATACCCTGCCGATGCTCCGATGGCGCTCAAACTCTTTTTTCCCGGTAATATCTTTTCCATTTACCAGAATCTGACCCTGATCCGCCTCAATGCTGCCGCAGATCAGATTCAGCATGGAGGTCTTTCCCGAACCGTTGCTGCCTACCACAGACACAAACTGCCCGTCCTGAACTGTCAGGTTAAAATGCTCAAACAGACAAAGCTCGTTTACCGTCCCCGGATTGTATAATTTGGTAATGTTTTTTAATTCAAGCATTCTTTTTCACCTTTTTCTTTCTCTCCTGGGCAATGACCAGAATCATCAAAAATAGCACAGACGTCACCAGTTTTAAATCTTTGGACTGCAAATGAATCACTTTCATATATCGAAGGGCCAATGCCACGCAGGCTTTATACAGAACAGAACCAAAAACAACGCTGGCGGTTACCCGCAGAAACGATGCCTTTTTCAGCAGACTGGTTCCGATAATCACGCTGGCAAGCCCAATCACCACCGTTCCGGTTCCCATGGAAATGTCAAAAAACCTCTGCTGCTGCGCAAATAAACAGCCTCCTAACGCCGCCAGTCCGTTGGCAATGGCAAGACCGATGATTTTTACCCTGCCTTTCTCCACTCCCATGGATGTGACAAAAGTATCATTGTCCCCCACTGCCCGCAGCAAATACCCTGATTGGGTGCTCAAATACCAGTCCAGAAGATATTTTACGATTACCGTAATGACTGCTATCACAATCAGCGGAGCCGCAGACTCCAGCGGACCAAACAGCCCTCTGATCAGTTCATTTTCAAACACCGTCTCCTTGTTGTACAGGGGAACATTTGCTTTTTGGGCAATCCTTAAATTAACGGTATACAATGCCGTCATCATAATGATTCCGGAAAGCAAATCCCGCACTTTTAATTTCACATGAATAATCCCTGTCAGCATTCCCGCCGCCCCTCCTGCCGCAAAACTGACGAAAAGGGTGAGAAGAGGATGCATCCCCTCTGTAATCATCACTGCCGCGATGGCAGCCCCCATAGGGAAACTGCCGTCCACGGTTAAATCCGGAAAATCCAGGATTTTGTAGGTAATATATACGCCCAGCGCCATTACCCCATAAATAAGTCCCTGTTCCAGAACGCTTAAAATCAATGCCATGTTATCACTCCATCTGCTATTCTGCTGTTATACTCTCTTAAGACACGCTCTAGTACTCTATCCGGCCAGAAATTACAGTTGTGCTTTGCATGATTCGTGCCAGTGCAAGGCAAAATTTCGACGACGATGCGGTCCCATCGGCTAGAAATTTTAACGCAGCAATGGTGCGGAGCAGGCAGAGCGCAACTGTGATTTCTGGCCGGATGGAGTACTAGTATATCTCTGTAAAAGTTTCCGCCGCGTCTTTCACATAATCTTCTTTTAATGCCATTCCTATGCTGTCTGCCGCTGCAGTATTCACATAAAGCTCCGCCTCTGTAGCCGAAAGAAAGGGAGTTTCGGACGCTTTCGCTTCTCCTTTCAGGATTTTAGCGGCCATCACGCCTGTCTGCCTGCCCAGCTCCACATATTCAATGCCCATAGAAGCCACGCATCCTGCCTTTACCTGTTCAATCTCGCTTCCGAATACCGGAATTTTCTTCTCATTGGCAGCGGCTAGCACCGTCTGCAGCGCGTCTACCACTGTATTGTCGGTCAGGTTGGTAAGACAATCTACCTTACCCACCAAATCCGCGGCCGCCATCTCCACCTCGGAAGGAGCGGTAATGCCGGAATCCACAATTTCAAAGCCATATTCCCCTGCCAGTTCTTTGTATGAGGCAATGGTACTGATAGAATTGGCTTCGCTGGTAGTATAGATAATGCCGATCTTCTTTGCGTCAGGCATCAAATTGCGGATCATCTCAAGCTGAGCTTTCACCGGAAGCACATCGGAAGAACCGGTAATGTTGCCGATGGGATTCCCTTCCTCATCCGCAAGTCCTGCTTCTGCCGGATCTGAAACTGCAGTGTACACCACCGGAATCTTGGTCTCCATACATGCGTTGTAGGCGCTCATAGCACAGGGTGTTGCAATGGCGCAGACCAAATCCACGTTCTGGGAAACAAATCCTTCCGCAATGGTGCCTGCTGTCCCCGTATCCGTCTGGGCATTATCATAAATCACTTTCAGATTCTCCCCTTCCACAATGCCTTCTTCTTCCAGCCCTTTTAAAAATCCTTCCCGGCAGTTGTCTAAAGAGCCATGTTCCGCAAACTGGGAAATGCCGATGACGTAAGTCTTTTCTCCATCTTTTCCTGCTTCTGTATTGCCTGTTTCTTTCGCGCCGCTGCCGCAGCCTGCAAGCAGGACTGCCGCCATTGTAATCGCTGTTAAAATTGCCGTTGTTTTTCTTCTCATATCGTTTTCCTCTTTTCCTTTTATTGGAAAAACCGATGAATCAGAAAGATTCAAACACTCTCTGGGAACGAAAAAACCGCCTCAAGCAAAAGCTTGAGACGGTAATAAATTCTTATTATCGCGGTGCCACCCAAATTGACAAATGTCCACTCTTTCATGTACTATCATACATGCCGGATTGATAACGGGCCCGGTTCCCGGCGGCTCCTACTTCCATTGTGAGTTCAGACCGCCCTCAAAAGTCCATTCCATTCAGGTCTCCATGCTGTAATCCCACCCCATACAGCTCTCTGTGATTTCAACCAGAACTTACTACTCTTTTTCATCGGTTTTTCTATATGCGTTATACTTTACTACGATAGAGCGGCAATGTCAAGTGTTTTTTTGATTTTCCCACTTTTCCCATTTCTTCCGTTCTACCAGACGGCCCATCAAAAAGGCAATAATTCCCACGCCGATGCCGGTCTGAAGGCAGAAAATCAGGCTTTCCACCTCTCCCGGCAGCTCGCCGCCGATCAGATTTTCCAAAACAGGGGTAAACCAGGGTTCGTACTCTCCCGCAATGGCCTCTATCTCCTGGCTTCCTGCGTCATCCGAGCCCCCGAATTCCGCTCCCTTCAGCGCAAACAGCGGAACGATCACCATCAGCAGCACAACCGCCAGAATTACCGCTATTGTTATCTTATCTGAACGCTTCATCTTTCATCCCTCCTGCCTTAATTTTCCAAATATCCCACATTCTTCAGTTCAGACTCGGCATAATTTTCCAGGGTAATCATGATAATCATGGTCAAAAGCCCCTCAATGACAGCAAGAGGAAGCTGGGTCGGCGCAAAAACCGCCAGAAACTTTCCTAAAGACGCCAAAATTCCTCCCTGGTCAGAAGGATAGGCAACGGCAAGCTGAACACTGGTGACGCAGTAAGTAAAGAGATCCCCCAGGGCTGCCGCAAGAAATACACTCACTCTGCGGTTTACCCTGCATTTCCTGCAGAGCTTATAAACTCCGTAAGACAAAAAGGGCCCTGCCACAGCCATAGAAAACGTATTGGCTCCAAGGGTCGTCAATCCTCCGTGGGCCAGTAAAATTGCCTGAAACGTCAGCACAATAATCCCCAGAACGCTGACTGCGCCGGGCCCGAACAAAATGGCCCCCAGGCCGGTTCCTGTCATATGGGAGCAGCTTCCGGTTACCGAAGGAATCTTAAGGGAAGAAATCACAAAAATAAAAGCCCCGGACATAGCAAGTATGGTGATATTCTTCCGGTTCTCCTTCAATCTATTCCGGATAGAGAAAAATCCCATCACCAGAAACGGAATGCATACCACCCCCCAGGCAATGCAAAATTGCAGCGGAAGATATCCCTCCATAATATGCATGGCATTGGCTGCCGGCGCTGCCGCAAAGGCTGCTGCAAACGCCGCGCATAAAATTACTGATTTCTTTTGTAGCTTCGTCATAACACTTCTCCTTTCGAACCTCGGCAGACATATTGCGCCCGCTGCCCAAACACCTGGGCATAATAAAAATGCCGTATTTTCTGCCCCTAAATATCAAAATACGGGCTTCCAATCATCAAATCCTCTGCCAGAATCTCCGCAAATTCTGAAACCACCTGTTTCTTTTTCTCCCAGAAAACTTTTGCCCGTTCCGTTACCATGGGATTGGGTTCCTCCTTATTGGAATTCTCCATAATGTGATAATAAGCGGCTGCGTAACTGGACGCATGGATATTTCCCATGCTCATACAGTCCCATACAATTCCCATGGCCCCTTCTTCATCCAGCAAATCGGCTTCCATCAGCAAAATCAGCTCCAGGCCGATATTTTTCTCTTTCAGCAGAGCTTTATTGCTGTGGGCATAAATCAGCCTTTCCACCTTCTCCCGAAATTCCTCATCCATCCGGCTCTCCAGGGCATATTCATGAAAGGCTTTCCCGCTGCGCAGGGCATGGCGGTCATTATCCTTGTCCGCATAGCCGATATCATGAAAGATTGCCGCAGTATACAATACCTCTTTCTCCACCTGCTCCATTCCTTCCGTCAGCCGGAAGCACCAGTGCAGAACGCGAATCGTATGCTGAAACCGGGAACGGAAAGGATGTCTCGGATTAGGAGAAACCATTCCCCCGTGTTTTGTAAGATATTCTTTCACATAAGCCAAATATTCGCTATACCTTTCTTTCCTCATGCCGCCTCTCCTCCTTGCCCAACCGAAAACAATTTATTGTCTCACTTTTCGCCGCAAATCTCCATTCACGCAAAACAAATTATGAAATCAACGCTTCTGCCAATTCCTTCGCCTGCCTGGGATAGCTGTCTTTCGAAATCAGATTTCGCTCCAACAGCGTTTCATACACCGTCAGCAGTTCCGGCTTCTTCAGATGAGCCTGTTCTAAGACTTTCTCCTGCCGAAAAACTTCCAGGGTCCCTCCGTCTGCAATCAGCTCTCCTCTGTCAAAAACAAGAACCCGCTCCGCCCAGCGATAGGCAAAATCCACATCATGGGTGGAAATCAGCAATGTTTTCCCCTCTCCTGACAATTTCTCCAACGCCTCCTCTAACATGTTCCCGCTGAGTGGATCCAGAGCCGCCGTGGGCTCGTCAAACAGTATGATCTCCGGCTTCATGGCGATAATATCCGCAATGCTGACCCGCTTCTTCTCCCCGCCGCTTAAATAGTGAGGCGGCCGATCCCGGTATTCTAACAAGTCCATATATTCCAAAGCCTGTGTCACCCTCTGCCTGACTTCCTCCTTCGGCATCTTCAGATTTAAGGGACCGAACGCCACTTCCGCCTGAACGCTGGAAGCAATGATCTGATTGTCTGCATCCTGAAACACAAACCCTACATGTCTTCTCAAATAATTCAAATCCTTTTTCCCGATTTGCTTTCCCCGATAAACAATTCTCCCTTCCTTCGGCCAAAGCACGCCGTTCAGGTTCAGAAAAAATGTGGATTTCCCCGCTCCGTTAGAACCCATCACTGCAATTTTTTCTCCCTGATAAATAGAAAGGCTTAGCTTTTGCAATACCGGGCGCCCTGACTGATATTCAAAAGCCAGCTGTTCTGTCCGCAAAATCTCCTCTGTATTATGTTCCAATCTTTCTCCCTTCCGCTGCCCCGCTTTACACTTATTTTACCAGAAAATACAGGAAAAGCAATCCCAGGACATACAATGCCAGAATTCCTGCCTGCCAGAATTTCACCGGCTTTTCCTCTTCCCAGAAAAAAAATTCGCCTTCATACCCCCGGGAAACCATGGCGTCATAATAAGTGTCTGCTTTCCTCAGAGAAAGCAAAAAAAGATTTCCTCCCGTCTGTCCAAAAGAGCGGCAGGAAGTTTTAAAATCCATATACCCAAGCCTGGACACTGCGGCTATTTTCATACTTTTCTGCACTTTTGTAAGAATAAAAATAAACCGATAGATCATATTCATCAATTCCACAATGATTTTGGGAACATGGGCTTTTCTCAGCACTCCTGCCAACTGGCCCGCCGAGGTGGACAACGCCAGAAAATACATGGCGCTTACCGACCCCATAGCCTTAAAAAACAGCTCCATGGCCTGCCGGATTCCCTCTCTTGTGAGATAGAGATAACGCCAGTGCAGCCAAATCCGATAGTCTCCGAGAGGCTCCGCTGAAATCCCGCAGGCAATAGCCACGCTCCCCAATGCCAGAAACGCTATGGGAATTTTTAAAAATCCAATATAATCCCGAAGGGGCACCAGATTTGCCCGCACATTTACAATTCCCATAGAAATAAAAACTGCTGCTGAAATCTCCGGCCGGTTTAGCACAAGGCACAGCAGAAGCGCCGTACAAGCAGCAGCCACCTTGTAGCCGTCATTCCATTTTCTGAGCCCGGACTGGCTGGCATAGTAATCCATGCTTCCCACTCCCGGGGCAAAATGACGGCTTCCTGACTGGCCAGCCGCCGGAAAAGAACTGCGGCCGCTTTCTGATTCATGGATGAGGCAGCGGCGCCTTCTGCTGTGAAAATTCTGTAACTTCATTTCCGGTTTCCTTCCTTGTATGAGTACCCGCAATAATGCGGAACAGGCAGAACACAACTGTGATTTCCGGCTGTACTAGAGCATGTCTTAAAATTCATTCCCGCAATCTGCCGCCCCACTTCACACCAGATTTCATGCTGAATTTAGTCAATGCAGCCCACTACACCCTCGAAATCCAGCATAAAATCTGATGCAAATTGGAACGACATCTTGCGGAAAGCAATTTTAAGACACGCTCTAGAATATACAAAAGAACTGCCGGAATATGCGCTACATAGACAACATAATACCGTGACCAAAATATCACAGCATATATTGTAAAATCCAGTCATTTTCCGACAGCCTCTGTTTCTCATATCATATGTATTCCTGCTAAATATTTTCAATCTGCCAGTCAATGGGATCTACTCCATGAGACTGCAAAAATTCATTCGCCTGGCTGAAATGCCTGCATCCGAAAAACCCCCGGTACGCGGATAGAGGACTTGGATGGGGCGCCTTTAAAATCAGATGGTTGGGATTGGTCAGCATGGAGCTTTTGCTCTGGGCCGGCCTGCCCCACAACATGGAAACGATAGGCCTGTCCTGGGCGTTTACCGCGTGAATGATCGCGTCTGTAAATTGTTCCCAGCCCTGGCCCTGATGGGAATTGGCCTGGTGCGCCCGGACAGTGAGCACGGTATTCAGCATCAGAACCCCTTGCCGGGCCCATTTTACCAAATACCCGTTATTTGGTATCTCGCAGCCCAGATCGTCCTGCAGTTCTTTATAAATATTTTCCAGAGAAGGCGGCGGCGCCACCCCTGGCTTTACGGAAAAGCAAAGCCCGTGGGCCTGCCCTTCGTTGTGATAGGGATCCTGTCCCAGAATCAGCACTTTCACATCCTTTAAAGGCGTTAAATGCAGCGCGTTAAAAATATCATCCGCCGGCGGATAGATCACCCGCGTATTGTACTCTTCCTTAACAAATTTATAAAGCTTTGCGTAATAGGGCTTTTTGAATTCCTCTCCAACAGCCTCCACCCAGTCATTTTCCAACATTCCCATTGTATCCTGCTCCTTATCCTCTCACCGGCATTCTGGCATGTTTCCCGTAAATTTCTGTTCTAAGGACAGCCTACAGCCTTACCGGCGCCTCAGTATTTTGGCATGTTCCCCGTAAATATCCGTTCTAAGGACAGCCTACAGCCTTACCGGCACTTGTTCTTCTGCTAAGTATTTCTTCAGTTCCATAATCTCCAGTTCTTTATAATGAAACAGAGAGGCTGCCAAAGCCGCGTCTGCGCCGCCCCTTGTCAAAGCCTCTTTAAAATGCTCTTTCGTCCCCGCGCCGCCCGAGGCAATCACCGGTATAGTAACACAGTCCGCAATCGCTCTGGTCAACTCCAGATCATATCCGGCCTTTGTGCCGTCACAATCCATACTGGTTAAGAGAATCTCTCCGGCGCCCAGCTCATTGGCCCGCAAAGCCCACTCCACGGCATCCAGGCCGGTGTCAATCCGGCCGCCGTTTTTATAAACATTCCATCCGCTGCCGTCCGGCCGCCGTCTGGCGTCTATGGCCACTACCACGCACTGACTGCCGAATTTATCCGCCGCCTCCTGAATCAGGCCTGGCGTATTAATTGCGGAAGAGTTAATGGAAATTTTATCCGCCCCTTCCCGCAGCAGCGCCTTAAAATCCTCCACGGTCCGGATTCCGCCGCCGACGGTAAAGGGAATAAATACCGTCTCCGCCACACGGCGCACCATATCTACGACGGTATTTCTGGCGTCAGAAGAAGCAGTAATGTCCAAAAAAACCACTTCGTCCGCCCCTGCCCTGTCGTAAGCCGCCGCAATTTCCACCGGATCTCCGGCGTCTCTGAGATTTACAAAGTTAACGCCTTTCACCACCCGGCCGTTGTGGACATCCAGACAGGGAATAATTCGTTTCGTGAACATATGCTTACACCTCCCCTGTTTTGGCAAAATTCTGCAGAATCCGCAATCCCATGGAGCTGCTCTTTTCCGGATGGAACTGACAAGCGAATACTGCGTCCTTTTCCACAGAAGCATGAATGGTGACACCGTAATCAGCAGAAGCTTTGACAATGCTTTCTTCTTTTGCTTTCAGATAAAACGAATGTACAAAGTACACAAATGTCCCTTCCGGCACTCCCTCAAACAATCTGCCCTGATTCTTTAAATGCAGGGAATTCCAGCCGATATGGGGGATCTTAAGCCCCAGCGTGTCCGGAATCTTCACAATCTGCCCGTCTAAAATACCCAGTCCTTCCACGCCGCCGCTCTCATCGCTGCCTTCAAACAAAAGCTGCAGACCCAGGCAGATGCCCAATAGCGGGATCTGCCGGTGAACTGCTTCCTGTATTACTTTATCCAACTCAAGTTTTCTCAGATGATCCATAGCCTCCCCAAAAGCCCCCACTCCGGGGAGGATGATCTTATCCGCCGAAAGAATCTCTTTTTGCCCTCTGGTGACAATGCTCTCTTCTCCCAGAAATTTCAGGGCCTTTTCCACACTTCTCAGATTCCCCGCGTCATAATCAATAATTGCTATCATATTGCGCACCTGTCATTATATTTTTAAAAGCCCCAGACCGTCAATGATATCATAAAGCATGTAGGTATACTCTTCTTTATCATGAACGGCATACAGCTCTCTTGCCTGGTCCAGCGTCATGCCAAACTGCTCTGACAGCAGTTTTTCCAGTTCCGCAAGCATATTGTCATATTCTGCAGAGGCCCCTGCCTTGGCGGCGTCCGACGCGTTCTTATCATATCTGCCTACGCCGCAGATCAGCGCGTTTAAGGATTCTGTATACATTTCCTGTCCCAGATATGTCTCATAATTCCGAAGCTGCTGCTGTACGTAAGCAGTATACTTTGCTTTCAGATATAATTCTTCGTCCACTGCCTTCACTTTGGCCCCCTGGGTAAAACAGGTATACGCCTCAACATAATCTCCGTTGTCATAATATTCTTTGGCATTGGCAATATCCATGGTATAACCAACCTGGGTGGTAACCAGATAAATCAAGACGACCAGAGACGCCCCCACCATCATAATCAGAAATACCGGCTTTTTGGGAAGCGGCTTTGATTTTTCCACAACCTTCGGCTTCTTTTCCTTTTTGGGCTTGGCCTGCTTCTCCCTTTCCTTCTGGGCTTTCTTCTCTGCTTTTGCCTGCTTCTTTTCTGCCTTTTTCTGGTCTTTCTGGGCCTTCTTTTCCTTCTTCTTCTGGGCTTTCAGGGCTTTTTCGTCTTTTTCCTTCTTCCCTTTCTGTCCTTCCAGCTCCCGCAGAATCTCCATATTCTCATCAGAAACATTGTCGATGTCACCGATTTCAGGAGCATCTTCCTCTAAAGCTTCTTCGTCTTCACCGAAAAGGGCCAGGGACAGCCGCTTGAAAAATCCCGGTTTCTTTTCATCCGAATTTTCCTTCTTCTTTTTGCCCTTCTTTCCCTTTCCAGATTCTTCCTCCTCGTTCAAAACCTGATCCAGTTCTTCTTTCCCACCTTTTGCGCCCACACTTTCGTCTTCGCTTCCAATGCCAAGATCTCCAATCTCTTTTGCAAGATCTCTGGCCATGGATTCCAGTTCATCCTCCGGCATATTTTCTGCCTCTCCTTCTTCTCCCATATCAGAAAACATATCTGACATACTCTCTCCGGCATCTTCCTCTCCGAATCCCAGCATATCCGTATCGTTCATGGTATTGATCATAAATTCCTGGTTCTCCGGATCCAATTCGGATTCATCCGTCCCAAATTCGGGATCGATCCGATCCAGCACAGGATCTTCCTCTGGAAAATTCTGCAGAGTCTCGTCAATCGATAAATCTTCTTCCCCCAGATTATCAATTTCACCGAACGTGTCAATATCACCAAGAGTGTCTATCTCGTCAAGGGTATCTATCTCGTCCATATCATCCATATCGTCCAGTGCAGCGTTTTTCACGTTACTTACGATATGATCGATATCTTCCATATCAAAATCCATATCCAGATCGGATTCTGACTCCGCCTTATTCTTACTCCGTTCAAATTCCTGCAGAAAATCATTATCATCATCTTCGGAAAAAGAACTGTTAAATTCTTCCAGAAAATCTTCCTCCGATGTCTGGAAATCCTCCGGTTCATCCTCTACTCCCCGTAACAGTCTATCCAGATAATCTTCTCTCTCGTTCAAAGATTCCACCTCCGGTGATTTATTCTTTTTGGGCCCTCCTCATGGTCAACCATCAGGGCTCTTCCCAAATATTTGCCTCCATTTTCTGCAAGGCTCTGGATTCCTGGCAAATATTTGGGCCCCTCCTTGTGGTCTTGGTTTCAACCATCAGGGCTCTTCCCAAATATTTGATCTTACTCTTTGCTTCCTTCTGGATCCCTGACAAATATTTGGGCCCCTCCTCATGATCCTGGTCACAACCATCAGGGCTCTTCCCAAATATTTGTTTTTACTCTTTGCTTCCTTCTGGATCCCTGACAAATATTTGGGCCCCTCCTCATGGTCAACCATCAGGGCTCTTCCCAAATATTTGTTTTTACTCTTTGCTTCCTTCTGGAT
>CAJUBP010000027.1:22979-60259 GCA_910584585.1 uncultured Lachnospiraceae bacterium
CAACCATCAGGGCTCTTCCCAAATATTTGTTTTTACTCTTTGCTTCCTTCTGGATTCCTGACAAATATTTGGGCCCCTCCTCATGATCCTGGTCACAACCATCAGGGCTCTTCCCAAATATTTGTTTTTACTCTTTGCTTCCTTCTGGATCCCTGACAAATATTTGGGCCCCTCCTCATGGTCAATTATACCACATCTTTCGGTAATACACAAATCTAATTCTTAAAACTGTGTATGGGCGCTGGTATTCTGCCGCCGCGGCTGATAAAAGCTTCGCAGCCGTATTTATTTACCGGCATCACCGGGGCATGGCCCAGCAGGCCTCCGAATTCCACTGTTTCTCCGATTTTCTTTCCAATTACCGGAATTAAGCGCACAGCGGTGGTTTTCTGATTAATCATGCCGATTGCCATCTCGTCTGCTATGATCCCCGAAATGGTGGAAGGGGGCACGTCTCCGGGAATGGCTATCATATCAAGGCCCACGGAACAGACACAAGTCATGGCTTCCAGCTTCTCCAAAGTCAGGGCCCCGGCCTCTACCGCGTCAATCATGCCCTGATCTTCGCTGACAGGAATAAAAGCGCCGCTTAATCCGCCCACATAGGATGAGGCCATAATACCGCCTTTTTTTACCTGGTCATTTAAAAGAGCCAAAGCGGCTGTGGTGCCGGGAGCTCCGGCATATTCCAGGCCGATTTCTTCTAAAATCTCCGCCACGGAATCTCCCACTGCCGGCGTAGGCGCCAGGGACAAATCAATGATGCCGAATGGAATTCCCATTCTCCGGCTGGCCTCCTGAGCCACAAGCTGCCCTACCCGGGTAATCTTAAATGCCGTCTTTTTGATAGTCTCACAGAGGGTTTCGAAATTCTCTCCCCGCACCTGTTCCAGTGATTTTTTCACCACGCCGGGGCCGGAAACCCCCACATTGATAATGGCGTCCGCCTCTGTCACTCCATGGAAAGCACCGGCCATAAAGGGATTGTCGTCAGGCGCGTTGCAGAAAATCACCAGTTTCGCGCAGCCTAAGGAATCATTCTCCCTGGTAGCTTCCGCCGTCTGCAGCACAATTTCTCCCATCAGCTTCACTGCGTCCATGTCTATGCCAGTTTTGGTGGAGCCTACATTGACAGAGCTGCACACACGCTCTGTCACAGAAAGAGCTTTTGGAATGGAGCGG
This sequence comes from uncultured Lachnospiraceae bacterium, assembly GCA_910584585.1. Classification (GTDB taxonomy): domain Bacteria; phylum Bacillota; class Clostridia; order Lachnospirales; family Lachnospiraceae; genus Petralouisia. The sequence goes on from CAJUBP010000027.1 coordinate 24,162, forward strand.
ATCAGATTTTCATCTCCCTTTGTCATGCCCTTGGATACCAGCGCGGAATATCCTCCGATAAAGTTAACCCCCACTGTCTTTGCCGCCTGATCCAAAGTCTTTGCAATGGTCACAAAATCCTCCGGCGTCTTGCAGGCCGTCTGCCCAACCAACGCAATCGGCGTTACGGAAATCCGCTTATTTACCACTGGAATACAGTAATCCCTTTCAATCTCTTCTCCGGTTTCCACCAGTTTTGCCGCAGTATCCGTAATCTTTTTATAAATATTTTTGTTCAGCCGTTCCAAATCAGAATCAATGCAGTCCAACAGGCTGATTCCCAGAGTAATGGTGCGGACATCCAGATTTTCCTGCTCTATCATTTTATTGGTTTCGTTTACTTCCCAGATATTTATCATTGCTCTGCTCCTTAAATTCTGTGCATCTTGTTAAAAATCTCTTCCCGCTGGCATTTGATGGAGACGCCGATTTTTTCTCCCACCTGCTCTAATTCTTTCGCGCACTCTCCAAAGGGCCTGGACGCCCCTTTCATATCCACAATCATCATCATGTTAAAAAATCCCTGCACAATTGTCTGGCTGATATCCAGTACGTTGATATCATGTTCCGCAAGATATGTACATACGCCGGCAATGATGCCTACCGTATCTTTTCCCACCACCGTGATAATCGTTCTGTCTGACTTTTTGTCCATTCTCTTGTTATCCTCCATTTCATGTGTATGTCACATTCTGTTTTAAAATTCAATCACATCCGAAACCATATCGCGTTTTGCCACATGAATCGGGAAATCATCGGCGCGGTAAGGATTTTGGCCCATGTCAATTTCCAGCCGCACCGTTTCATAAGCCAGCTTTTCATAATTATTTTCCTTGCTTAAATGCCCCAGAATCACGGTTTTAAAGTTATCGTGAAGCAGTTCGCAAAGAAGCCGGCCCGACAATTCATTGGACAAATGCCCCTTTTCTCCCAGAATCCGCTGCTTTAAATAATAGGGATAAGTTCCCACCTGCAGCATATGCACGTCATGATTCGCTTCCAGCAAAAGCACATCCAGATTCTGAAGTTTTCCTATTATATAGCTGTCATACATGCCAAGATCTGTCATGACAGCCATAGACTTTCTCCCCTGGCGCAAAAGATAGGCAGTGGGCATGGCGGCGTCATGGGAAATGGCTATGGGACTCACCTGAATGTCCCCGACAGTAAAATCCTGATCCGGCGCAATCTCCTGAAACAGTTCTTTGGGGATCTCGCCTACGCTTTTACACTTTAGAACGGCTTCCCAGGTTCCCCTTGTGGCGTAAATGGGAATGCCGTACCGCCGGGCCATCACCCCAAGACCGCTGATATGATCCGCGTGTTCATGGGTAATCAGAATTCCGTCTGCTTCCCGGGCGGTATGGCCGATCTCGTTCAGCCCCGCTTCGATGCGTTTTCCGCTGATCCCGGTATCGATCAGAAGGCTTGTGGTCTCCGTTCCGGCAAAAATACAATTCCCGCTGCTGCCGCTTGCAATGCTGCACAACTTCATAGCCATTAATCCTCCCAGTAAATTTCTATCACATCCCCGTACTTGAGAGGTGCGGTATAAGAAGGAATCTCACCGTTTAACTTGGTTACAATCGCCCTTCCATTTCCGGCGTTTAAATCAAATGCAATGGCGTCAAATACGTCTACAAATACATAGGCGGCTTTCCCAGTGAGGGTAACTGCCGCATTATTGACAATGACCTGGAGAGAAACTCCTGCCGGCTTCTCCTTCACAATCTTAGTTTCCGGCTTCTTTCGGATGGTAGGGCGGATATCGCTTTCCTGGGTCTGCTGGGACTGCAGATATTTCTCTTCCAGTTCTTTCTGGGTCAGTTCCTGTTTTGCCAAAGATTCCTGCGGTTCCGCTGAAATTTCCTGAGTCTGCCCGGTCCCTGCCTGCTCCGCCGTAACACTTTTGGCTTGTGCAGTTTCTGTCTGTTTCACTGCGCTTTCCGGCTCCTGTTCCGTTTCCGCCTGTTTTGCTGCTGTAACTTCCGGCTCCTGTATGGTTTCCGTCTGTCTCACCGTAACTTCCAATTCCTGCACAGCCTCTGTCTGTCTCATAGTTACTTCTGATTCCTGCGCAGACCCTGTCCGTCTCATGGCTGCCTCTGATTCCTGCGCGGACCCTGTCCGTCTCGCGGCTGCCTCCGATTCCTGCGCCGGCCTTGTTTGTCTCGCGGCTGCCTCCGATTCCTGCGCAGGCTCTGTCCGTTTCGCCGTAACTTCCGCCTCTGCCTGCCCTGCTGCTTCCAACTCCTGCACAGCTTCTGCCGCAGACACTGCCTGTTTCACCGCAGCCTCTGCCTGTTCCGCCGGCAGTTCCGATTTTTCTTCTGTTTCAGCAATTTCCTCCGGCAGCACTGTCTCTTCTAAAGGCCTGCCATATACATTTTCAATTTCCGCCAAAGGCGTCCGGTAGGTAATCACTTCCCACTCCACTGAGAAATTCTCATACACCTGGGTATCCAAATCCGCCGGCTTGTTGTTCACCAGGATCTCGCCGTCCAGATCAATTTCCACATCCATAAATTCCATAATCTGGGCAACGGTATAGAACCCGCGCATTTCCACCCAGTCATTTTCCTGAATCTCATAGTAAGGCGGCTCCAGGCTGCCGTTGACTTCTGCAAATTTCGGGCAGGTAATCATTCTGCCGTTAACTTCAAAGGTAATGACAACTCTTCCGTATTCCTCCAGTTCCTCTAACCGGCACACGGCTGCCTCTCCCACAGTGGACGGCTCAATCACAATATCGCTGTTGGGCTCTAAAACAGCATTAATGCTGGTAACCCGGCCGTTGACCCGCACCACCGCAGATTCTCCCGGCTCCCCGCGGACAATCCGTTTCCTTCCGTTTACATAGAAATTAATTTCTTTCCCTCTTCTCGGGAAAAGCTGATCATTGGGGAATCCCGCCCGCAGCGCAGCATCTACAATCGTCAGCTTGTTGTTATCGTACAATTTAATCCTTTCGCCGTTAAACCGCACAAACACAAAATTATTCTTCTGATCATAATAGCTGATGCAAATACCGATAGGCGTCACCAAAAGGGGATCCTTTTTAATCTCTTCCTGTTCAAAGTGAATTTCCTGCAGCACTTCTTCGCCTCTTAGGGCCACCCGCTCTAAAGGAAGCTCCAGTTCGGAAGCCAGATGCTCCACAAATCCATGCACCTTGCCGCCTCCGCCTACCACAAAGGTAGCGCTTACTGTCTCTCCGCCGTTTAATTCTTTGATTTTGGCAGCGATATCCTCGGTCAGGCGGAATACCAGCGGTTCAATCAAATCCCATACTTCTTCTGCCGTTATGGTGTGCTTGATCATCATAATATCCTGATATTCAATTTCTTTGTCGGTAGTGGAGCTTAACTTGATATGCTCTGCTGTCTTGAAATCCACCAGATAGTGCTGCACTAAAAGCTCTGTGATCTCATCTCCGGCGCAGGGAATCATGCCGTAGGCGATAATGCTGCCGTCCCTTGTGACAGAAATATCGCTGGTGCCCGCTCCCACGTCCACCAACGCGATATTCAGCATACGGAAAGTTTCAGGAATCGCCACATTGATGGCTGCAATAGGCTCTAAAGTAAGGCTGGCCACCTTAAGCCCTGCCAACCCAACTGCGGAATACAAACCATCCACCACATCTTCCGGCAGGAAAGTCACAATAATATCGGCGCTGACCACCTCTGCCTTATGCCCTTCCAGATTGGAAAAAATATCCCCGTTCAAATAATATTTCACCACGGAATATCCCACACAGTAAAATTTAAAATTCGTATCGTTATTCTCATTCAAGATCTGCTGGGCTTTCTCAATTCCCAGCAAATCCAGGGTATGCACATCTTCCCCGGTCACTACCACTTCTTCCTCAAAACTGTACTCCACTGTGGTGGTAACTGTTTTCAGCACACGTCCCGCAGCTGCAATACACACCTCGCTCAAAGAGAAATGGCTCTGCTCTTCCAATGCCTTTTTTACCGCGTTGATGGTCCGCCCTACCCGTCCGATATCGTGAATCTGTCCGTCTAACATGGAACGTGTCTCATGTTCCTTCATATATTGGGCAATGACATAGAAATCATCCTCGTCTTTGTACCCAACCGTGCCTACCACATTTCTGGTGCCGATATCCAATCCGAATACCAGCGGGACTCCATTTAACTGCTGTTCCATCTTATTCAGTTCTCCCTTTTGCTTAATGGCCTGGGCCACCTGATAAAAGGTTTCTTCTCTGGTTCCGTTGTTTTCAATAATCACCTGGCAGTGCTTGCGGTATTCGCTGTCGGAAAGCTGGCTTCGGAACATATTTTCCACCTGTTCCTCGGTATAGCCCCTGGAACGCATAATTCTCTTCTTCCTGATTTCCTCAGAGGTCCGGACATACCACAATTCATCACAGATTTCTCCGTAATTCTCTTCAATCAAAAGGGCCGCTTCCACAACCACATAATCCAGAATGCCCATGCGCTCCTGCTCTGCAATTTGTCCGATAATATATTCTTTCACGGCCGGATGCATCACTTCGTTGACCCGCCTGCGCAGTTCATCTGAACTGAAAATAGCCGCTGACAAAGCTCCCCGGTTGATGGTTTCATCGTCATTATATACCTCTACCGGCAGGAATTTCAGTAATTTCCGGTAACATTCGCTTCCCGGTTCCATCAGCCGTTTGGCTATTTTGTCCGCAATGAGATTTTTCACTCTGTAATTCTGCTCCAAATACTCCAGGATGGAAGATTTCCCTGCTCCAACTCCACCAGTAATTCCTATTACCTGCATACGTCAAAACTCCTTTATTATTTATTAATGTGCTTCATACCAGTCGCTTCCCTGTTTCATATCAATTTCCAATGACACCGAAAGATCCGCGGCGTTTTCCATTTCCCGCTGTAAAATTGCCTTTACCTGATCCACTTCCTCTTCCCAGGCTTCAATCAGCAGTTCATCATGGACCTGCAGAATCAGCCGGGAACGGAGTCCCTGCCTTTTCAGGGATTCATTGACCCTTATCATAGCTATTTTAATAATATCCGCCGCTGTTCCCTGAATCGGCGCGTTCATTGCCACCCGCTCTCCGAAAGAACGCTGCATGAAATTGCTGGAGGACAATTCCGGCACCGGCCTTCTCCTGCCAAACAAAGTCGCCACATATCCCCGTTCCTTTGCGTCCTTCACCAGTTGATCCAAAAACTGCTTCACTCCCGGATAAGTTTCAAAATAAGACTCGATATATCCGGCCGCTTCCTTTTTGGTAATACTCAAATCCTGGCTTAAGCCAAAGGAACTGATGCCGTATACAATTCCGAAATTTACGGCCTTGGCATTGCGCCGCTGCAGGGAAGTCACTTCTTCAAAGGGTACGTGAAACACCTGGGACGCAGTCATTCTGTGAATATCCTGAGCCTCCCGGTAGGCGCCGATCAAATTCTCATCCCCTGACATGTGGGCAAGCACCCTAAGCTCAATCTGGGAATAATCCGCGTCAATCAGCACGCATCCTTCTCTTGGAATAAATACTTTCCGAATTTGCCGCCCCAGTTCCATCCGGATGGGAATATTCTGCAGGTTGGGCTCCGCGCTGCTGAGCCTTCCCGTCGCCGTAATGGTCTGATGAAAAGTAGAGCGGATTCTCCCGTCCTCCTGGATATAATTGGCAAGCCCTTCTGCATAGGTGGACTTTAATTTCGTCAATTGACGGTATTCCAGAATCTTAGAAACCAGCGGATAATCTCCTGCCAGCTTGTCCAACACATCCGCCGCCGTGGAATACCCTGTTTTGGTCTTCTTGCCATAGGGCATCTTTAATTTATCAAACAAGATTACTCCCAGCTGCTTCGGGGAATTGATATTAAACGTTTCTCCTGCCTCCCGGTAGATCTCCTGCTCCAGCTCCGAAATTTTCTCAGAAAGGTTTTCTCCGTAGGACTTCAGAGCTTCTCCGTTGACCTGCACCCCTTCCCGCTCCATCTCATACAGGGTGTATACCAGCGGCATTTCTATCTCCTGATAAAGCTGCTGCATGCCGGTATCTTTCAGTTTCTGTTCCAACGCTTTTGCTGCCTGAAAAGGCACTGCCGCCTGAAAAGCCGCATACTGAAACAGTTCATCTCCCTTTTCTCTATATGCCTGGGAAAAAGACAGCTTGCCCAATAAATCCGCCCGTGACGGAATCATCAAATCCAGATATTCTTTGGCGATATCCTCGCAGGCATAGTCATTTTTCAGAGGATTGATCAGATAGGCGCTGATTAAAACATCTGAAATCTTACTGCGAATCTTTTCAGGGATGGACAGCCAGGGCAGCTGGGATTTTAAATCGAAGGTAACTGCCTCTTTCACTTTCTGCAGAAGCAGGGAAAACTGTTTTGCCAGCCAACCTCCCTTCAATTGCTCACCGGTCCGCAGATAAAAGATTTTTTCCGTCCCAAATGCAAGAGAAAGGCCTAAAATTCCTTCTGTTCTCCCACTCTTTTCCTCTTCTTCCTCCTGCTGGAAGCTGTCCGCCCCACCGTTCAAATCCGGGCAATTCCCGCTTTTTACTTCTCCCTTCTCCTGCAAAAAATGTTCCAGCGTCATCTGCCCTTCCGGCTCTGCGCCCTGGGCGTCCGCCAGAAGCCAAAATCCGATCCGTTCTGCGCTTTCAGCTTCCTGAAAAACTTTTTTGGCCTCCGATAATTCTGTTATCTCCTGAAAATATTGTTCCATAGATACCGGCGGCGCCTCCATCTGAAACCGGCCAAGCATATTTTTAAATTCCAGCTTCTTCATCCACACATAGGCTTCCGGCGTAAATAAATCTCCCAGCGCCGCCTGTTCTAACTGATACTCAATGGGCGCGTTCACTTCAATGGTGGCCAGCGTCTTGCTCATCTGGGCCAGTTCATAATGCTCCCGCAGATTGTTCTGGGCCCTGGGAGGCTTCACTTCATCCACATGAGCATAGGCATTTTCAATGCTTCCATAAGAAACAATCAGCGCTGTGGCAGTCTTTTCGCCAATGCCCGGCACCCCGGGAATATTATCCGCAGTGTCCCCCATCAACGCCTTGACGTCAATAAATTCCTTCGGAGTCACCTGATATTTTTCTTTCACATCCGCTGCGTAATAATCCTCAATTTCCGTCCCGGCGCGTTTGGTCTTGGGAATGCGGATCTTGATCTGCTCACTGGCAAGCTGCAGCAAATCCCGATCTCCTGACACCAGGGAAACCGCAAGCCCCTCTTTTTCACACCGCAGGGCGAGAGTCCCCAGAATGTCGTCGGCTTCATAGCCTTCCTGCTCCACCGTCACAATGCCCATGGCTTTCAGCACTTCCTTAATCACGGGAACCTGCTGCCGCAGCTCCTCCGCCATGGGTTTTCTGGTCCCTTTATACGCCTCATACATTTTATGCCGGAATGTGGGGGCGTGCACATCAAAAGCCACTGTTAAATAATCCGGCTTTTCCTCTTCCAGTATCCGGAACAAAATATTCAAAAATCCATACACGGCATTGGTATGGAGCCCTTCGGCGTTGGTCAGATCCGGTATCCCGAAAAACGCCCGGTTCAGAATACTGTGTCCGTCAATCAAAACTATTTTCTTACTCATACACTGATTCCTTCTATACGAAATAATAAAATTCTCCGCTTTTGCCCATAGTCATTTCTATTTTACACCAAATGACCCGGATTTAAAAGTTATTAATTTAGGAAATAGCAAAAATTTAGAAAAATAACGAAAAATATTGCTGCCTGCAGCCTGCGGCAGCCCACTCCGCCATAAAAATCCGCCATAGAAAAACACGCCTGAAACTCAGATAGAATGAATTTCTGGCGCGTTCTGCCTTACAGCCCTGTCTCAGAAAGAATGAATTTCTGGCGCGTTCCTCCTTACAGTTCTGTCTCAGAAAGAATGGATTTCTGGCGCGTTCCTCCTTGCAGCTCTATCTCAGAAGAAATGGATTTCGGCCACATTCCGCCTCCTTGTCAGATGGCTCTGGTGTAAATTTTCAGCCATTCCTGTTCTTCCTCTGTCAGAAATGGCGCAATCTTTTCATAAACCATCGCATGGTAATCATTTAATAATTTCCGCTCAGAAGCCGTCATTTCCTCCGGAAGAATCGCGTCCAAATCAATGGGAGCGTAAGTCACAGTTTCAAATTCCATAAACTGTCCGTATTCATTTTTCTCAGCTTTCCTGCAGATCAGCTCATTTTCTGTCCGGATGCCGTATTTTCCTTCCAGATAAACTCCCGGCTCATCCGTGGTAACCATGCCTTCTTCCAGCACGCAGCTGTCTCCCCGTTCCGGCACGATTTTCCAGCGGAATCCGTTGGGCCCTTCATGGACATTCAGCAGATAGCCGATGCCATGGCCTGTTCCACACTTGTAATCCAGCCCCAGATTCCACAGGGGACCTCTGGAGAGAATATCCAGATTCAGCCCCCTGCAGCCATACAGGAACTTTGCCGCGGCAAGATTCAGATTGGAACGGCAGACCGTGGTAAAATGGAACTTCTCCTCCTGCGTCAAAGTTCCCAGCGCCATCGTTCTGGTAATATCCGTGCTCCCGTCCAGATAATGCCCGCCGGAATCCACCAGCAAAAATCCCTCCGGTTTCAGTTCCGCATCCGTCTCCGGCGTAGCCGTATAATGCATCATGGCCGCATTTGCCCCATAGGCGCTGATGGTGTCAAAGCTTAAATCCACAAACAGTTCCTGCTCTTTTCTTCTCTCTTCCAGATAATCTGAAGCAGAAATCTCTGTGATCTTCTCTTTTCCGATATTCGTCTTTAACCAGTACATAAATTTGGTAAAAGCCACTCCGTCTTTTACATGGGCATTGCGGATATTCGAAAGCTCTGTTTCGTTTTTCACTGCTTTCATCAGTTCGGTGGGATTGGCGTCCTGCACTACTTTTACTTTATCATTCAGATTATGGAAAATACGGTAATTTACAATATTTTTATCCAGCAAAACAGTTTCATCTACCGGAATCTGCCTGGCATAGGCGTAAATCTCTTCGTACGGTTTCAGTATAATCTGGTTGTCCCTGCAGTAAACGTGAAGTTTTTCATCCAGAACTTCCTCGTGGATAAACCAGTAACATTCTTTTTCCGTCACCGCCGCAAAAGACAGCACCACCGGCACATGGGAGATATCGCCGCCCCGGATATTAAAGAGCCAGGCAATATCATAAAGAGAAGTCAGGATGTGGACGCCGGCTTCTTTTTCCGCCATTTTCTCCCGCACCCGCTTCAATTTGTCCGCCGCAGATTCTCCTGCGTAGGTCTCTTCCAGCACAAACACCGGATTCTTGGGAAACTCCGGCCGTTCAGTCCAGATGATCCCCACCAGATCTTCCGATACGCAGACGCTTCCCTGCTTGTCTTTGGCTGCTTTCTCATAATCTTCTCCGTCTTTGGCATTGATCACCCGGCCGTCAAAGCCCAGGCAGCCATGCTCGGGAAGATTCTTCTCCACATATTCTTTCACAGTGGGAACCCCTTCTTCCCCCATCCGGTACAAGGTCACCGGCGTTCCCGCCAGCTGGCCCTCTGCCTGAATAAAATATCTTCCGTCTGTCCAGAGTCCTGCCTCCGTCTCCGTAATCACAGCGGTTCCAGCGGATCCGGTAAATCCTGTGATATATTTTCTGGCTTTAAAATAATCTCCCACATATTCCGATTCATGAAAATCAGAGGTGGGCACAATATACATATCGATCTTTCTCTTTCGCATCTCTGCTCTGAGCGCTTCTATTCTCTCTGCTGTCACTTCTGTTCTTCCTTTCCTGTAATTTTTCACCGCTCTTATTCTACCACGTTCCTGAAATTCATTCAATGCAGAAACATTGAAAAAAATGCTTGCTTTTTTTTCCTATCTATGGTAATATACATTTTGTTCGGGTGAACAATATGCCGGCGTGTCGGAATGGCAGACGAGGCAGACTCAAAATCTGTTGTGGGCAACCACGTGCGGGTTCAAGTCCCGCTGCCGGCAGTTCCTTTAGAGGCTGAATTTCTTGGAAAATAAGGGGTTCGGCATTTTTTATGCCTCAAATTGTTTGAGAACTCTATTTCACCGCCTGCATAATCTCCTGTTGATGTTTGAAATCACATTACTGAAACGATCTAATGTCTCAGAATGTCCATCCTGAAACTTTTGAACGGATCATTACGAATGAATCCCCAATGCTTTTAAGCATTTGATACCGCCAAATCCCAAGCCGTTTAGGATATGCTTCCCTCAAATCTTTCTGCTACTTGTTTCAGCCACTCCCTGACAGGGAGATGCTGGGGACACATTTTTTCACATTGACCGCAATCGACGCAAGCGCTTGCTTTTCCGAACTGCTCCGCAAAATGTCCGTACAGCATGGTCTGTGCTGTCCATGCCTTTGTTTCAAGTTCCTGCATATCCGCGTTATAGAGAGAAAAATATTTTGGAATGGCAATGTTCATAGGGCAGTTATTGGTACAGTAGGAGCAGCCGGTGCAGGGGATTGTGACGCTCCTATTGATAATTTCTGCGGCTTTCTGTACTAACGTAAATTCGGATTCTGTGAACGGATTGAAGTTTTCCATGTAGGAAAGATTGTCCCTAAGCTGCTCCATGTCGCTCATGCCGCTAAGTACCAGCATTACATTATCATGGCTTGCCGCAAAGCGGATCGCCCATGAAGCCACTGACATATCCGGGGCGGCTTCTTTCAACAGGCTTTCCGCGTCTGCGGGAACCTTTGCAAGCGTCCCTCCCTTGACAGGCTCCATAACAATGACGGGCTTCCCATGCCGCTTTGCCGTTTCATAGCATTTGCGCGATTGAATGATCTCATTTTCCCAGTCCAGATAGTTAAGCTGTAACTGGACAAAATCAACTTCTGTGTGTTCTGTCAAAATCTGCTCCAGTATATCGGCTGTATCATGGAAAGAAAATCCGATATGCTTCACAAACCCGGCGGCTTTCTTTTCTGCAAGGAACTCAAAAACGTGGGTTTTCTCTGCCGTTTCCCGTCGTTCCCCCGCCATATCGTGAACAAGGTAGTAGTCAAAATAATCTACACCACAACGTTCACGTTGCGTCTGAAAGTATTCCTCAAGTTCCTGTTCCTTGCAAATGAGAACAAGCGGCATTTTATCCGCAAGGAAGAATGAGGAACGGGGATAGCGGCTGACAAGGCACTCTTTTACAGCGGCTTCTGACTGCCCGTTATGGTAAAACCATGCCGTATCAAAATACTGAAAGCCCTTGCTCAAATAAAGGTCAACCATACTGCATAATGCTTCTTTGTCTATGCGGTCAAATTCACCGTTTTGTAACGGCAGACGCATAAGACCAAATCCTAATTTCTTCATCTGTCTTTTCCTCCATTCTGAACCTGCATTGCGTTGTTTAGTTTACTGATACACGTATCGGTGTATTTCTCCCAAAGGTCTGTCATAATCTGCTGTTCCTGCTCTGACAGGGACGCAAAAGTTTCCAACTCTGCGCGCTCAATCGCCGGAATGACTGCGCTTTGAAATTCCCGTCCCTTTTTCGTCATCATAATGGAACGGGAACGCTTATCCCGCGGATTAGGGGCTAATGTGATATATCCCTTTTTTTCAAAGGAGAGGATTACTTTGTTAACTGTCTGCTTTGGAAAATACAGGGTATCGCATAATTCTTTCTGTGTCGTCCCGTCATCTATCAACTGCAAGATAAACATGGAGATATAGGTTAAGTCCTGTTTCTTTGCAAATTCCTCATACACATGATTCAGCCTTTGCCATGCAAGGTAAAATCGTTTTAGGTTTTTCGGTCTGTCAAGCTCTTTCATATTTTAGTCCCCTTTTAGACTATATTACCATAGATTTTTATAAAATGCAAGGCAGACCGAATATGCCTTTTTGAAAAAAACGGCAGCTTGTTACTTTTCACGGGGCGGGGAAATAGAACACAATAATAAGGGGCTTCTGCGGGCCCCTCTTTATCACTATCATGATGTCAATAGAATAGTGGTAAATATTTTCAAAAATTACCACTGCGGCAAACAAGGTGTCTCCCGTTTTGGTAACGCTGTTTTCCCCAGCTTGTGGGGGAAAGATATTTTAGGACATTTCACAGGAAGTTGCGATTATGCAGCTCTGTGTGATCGTGATATAACCACTCGTAATTTTTGTACGATTGGTTTAAATAGTGACGTTTCCAAATCGGGAGATGCTTATAATCAACTGTTTTGTAATTACTTTCTTGCCGTAAACGTTATCTTCCCTGTTGTATATGCGTTTTGCCATTTTATAAGCTGACAATTCATAACTATAACTGGTAATGTTCTCATTGAAATATGCCATGCCCCTCATCAGTATGAGGTCACTTTTATCACCCTGTCAGCCACCATATCACGGAATGCCGCATCATGCTCCACAAAGATCATGGCGGGACCGAATTCCTGAATCAACGCTTCGATCTGCATCCGGGAATAAATATCCACGAAATTCAGCGGTTCATCCCACACATACAGATGGGCCCTCTCACAGAGGCTTCTGGCAAGCAATACTTTTTTCTTCTGGCCGCCGGAAAACTCCGACATATCCTTCTCAAACTGCACCCGTTCAAAATCCATTTTCCGCAGGACCGCTTTAAACAGGCTTTCCTCAATACCGGCTTCTTCGGCAAACTCCGACAGACTTCCTTTCAGATGGGAAGTGTCCTGAGGCACATAAGAAACCACAAGACCGGAGCCGACGGTTACTGTCCCGGTATGGCTTATTTGATGATTTTGACCGGAAACCTCTTCCATCAAAATTTTCAGCAGGCTGCTCTTGCCGCTGCCGTTTCCGCCCTCTAAGGCAATCCGCTCTCCCCGTCTTATCTCAAAGGACAGAGGGCTGCATATCTCCTTTTCTCCATAACGCACCGCAACCTCTGAAAAAGACGCCAGTCTGTCTGTATGATACGTCAAGGGTGAAAGCTTTAGGTTTTCCGCTGTCTCCATGTTTTTCAAAAGGCCTGATTTCTCTTCTATGGCCTGATGCTGCCTGGCCTCAATGACTTTGGAGCGTTTCATCATTTTCGCTGATTTATGTCCGATAAATCCCCGATCGGGTCTTAACCCGGAGTTCCTGGTTCCTTTTTTGGATTTTTCCACTTGATCAGACCAGCCTCCGGCGCGCTTTGCGGACTTTTCCAGACGGCGGATATCCTTTTGCAGACGTTCCTTTTTCAGCCGTTCAAACTCCTGCTGCCGGTTGAAATTCTCCATCCAGGAGGAAAAATTTCCGCTTTGCACTTCTATGTCCGCCCGATTTAGGGAAAGGATATGATCCACGCAGCCGTCCAAGAAACGCCGATCGTGGGATACCAGAATAAATCCCTTTTTCTTTTTCAGATACGCCGCCGCCAGCTGTCTGCCCTCTATATCCAGATGATTGGTAGGCTCGTCAATCAACAGGAACTTCCCCTCTCTCAAAAAGCATGCCGCCAGCTGCGCCTTGGTCTGCTCTCCCTTGGACAGCGTCTGATAAGGCCGCCACAGCACATCCTCCGGCACAGAAAGATACGACAACTCCCTCAGCAATTCCCATTCCTGGGATTCGGGACAGATTTCCCGAAGGATATCCCCGGTCCAGCGGTCTTCGTCTTTTATCTCTCTGGGAAAATAATCAAACTGCACTGAACTGGTGATTTTTCCGCTGTATTCGTACTTTCCCTGCAATAAATTTAAAAACGTCGTTTTCCCTCTTCCATTTCTTCCCACGAAGCCCAGTTTCCAGTCTGTGTCAATCTGGAAGCTGACGTGTTCAAAGATGTTGTCATAACTTGAAGGGTAAGAGAATGTGAGGTTTTCTATTTGAATTAATGACATAATTTTCCTTCTCCTTTCTCAGAGCAAATTTTTTCTGTTTGGACACGGGCAAAACTGGCGGATCAAAATGCGGGCCAGCATATGATCTGTGTGCCGCAGCCAACGAAAAAAGCTGCAGGAAAGTCAATTCCTGCAGCTCAATACGCATAAACATGCCGTCGCTTAAAATAAAAACGGCAATACGGGATAGAGTTTGAGAGACTTATCACTTTCCTGCAACAGGCGCAGCAAATTCACAGCCGGGAGCTGTCAAAGCGCTGGCGCGTATTCTGTTCTTATCTGCAAGAAACGTGAAACATCTCTCCACCCCTTTCTATTTATCTATTTGTCATCATAAATCAACTAAAGTTATGTGTCTTTCAGCAGATTACGACAGTCAGTGTATCACAAAAATTCCTGAAAATCAAGCACGAAAACAATTTATATATTCTGCAGTTCTGCAAGCTGCTTTACTTCTTCCACCTTAAGCCCTGCATATTCCGCAATCTTTTCCACCGGCAGCTCTCCGTCTCTTATCATCCTGAGGGCTGTTTCTTTCTTCGTCTCCCTCTGCCCTGTATTCAAAATCCTCCGTGCTTCCGGATCTCCTAATGCGCCTTTCATAACCTCACCTTACCTCCTGGATTCTTTACTCTTCCATCATTAATCTCTTATGTTCTGTAATTTCTGATCGGTACTAGAGCGTGTCTTAAAAGACAAATTTATGTTCTTATTGTAACAAATAATTCCGGGAGTGTAAAGTACAATTTTCTCCCTTCACTGCTGCCTGTCATACTCCCTTGTAATATCCTTCAGCCACCGGAAACTCTTATAATGGCGGTACACCACAGGAATTTTCCAGAATTCATCCAGGCACAGGACAAAATACACAGCCATCGGCGGCAGTTTCAGCACAAAGGCCGCCAGTATTCCAAGCGGCACGCTGACAAACCACATGTCGACAATATCGCAGATCATTCCGAACCTGGAATCCCCGCCCGCCCGGAAAACTCCGGCAATCAAAAGGGTATTCATGGCCTGCCCCACCACATAATAAGAGCTGATAAGCAGCATAATGTTCAGATATCCTTCGGCCCGCTCCGACAGGTGGAAAAAGTAAAATACAAAAGGACGGATCAGCAGCAGGAACAGCCCGGTCAAAACCCCTATCGCCAATGTCACATAACAGGATCTTCTGGCGTCCCGCTTTGCCAGTTCCAGCTTCCCCTCGCCGATCTCAATGCCCAAAAGCACCGAAGCGCCTGCCCCTAAGGCAAAGCAAAGGATGGTACAGAGATTGCGCACCGTGGAGGCCACGGAACTTGCCGCCACCACATCTGCATTCAGCCGCCCCATAATGGCGGAATACATAGAAAACGCCACCGTCCAGGCACAGTCATTAATCAGGGCAGGAACTGCATATTTCACAAAATCCTGAAACAGCAGCCGGTGGCTTCCGAACATCACTTTCAGATCGATCCGGAATACTTTTCCCCGAAGGGCGTCCGCAAAACATAAAAGCAGTTCCATTATCCGGGCCGTCACTGTTCCTATGGCCACTCCCAGAACCCCCAGCTTGGGCGCGCCGCCAATCCCGAAAATAAAAACGGCATTCAGCACAATATTCATAAGAAGGGCCGCGGTACTGATTACAGTGCTTAGCTGGGCCCGCTCCATACTCCGCAGTGCGCAGAGATACACCTGAGAAAAGCTCATGCACACATAAGAAACGCCGATTACCCTCAGATATCCGGCTCCAATGGAAATCAACGTCTCGTCATTGGTATAAATCCTCATCAGCGCATCCGGCGCAGCCACTGCGCCTATGGCAAGAATCACTGTGATCACGGCCGCGATTTTCATGGCAATTCCCATAACCGCCTGAATGGAATTGGTATCCTTTTTCCCCCAATATTGAGAGGCCAGCATAGTAACGCCGGAGGAAATGCCGAAAAACACTCCCGACAGCAGAAACTGGAACTGATTTGCCAAAGACACTGCCGACAATTCCGTCTGACCCACGTAGCCCAGCATAAATACATCTGCAGAATTCACTGCATTGGTGATAAAATTCTGAATCGTTATCGGGATCACCAAAGACGCAAGAGCCCGGTAAAATCTTTTGCTTTCTGCATTCATTTCTTTCATTCCTTTCCAAATTCAGCGCTTTTGCAGAAAAAAAATCCCCAAAGCATTCGGAATGTTCTAAAATATTTCGAGAAATTCCGAAAACTTCAAGGAATTTCCTGCTCAGAACTTCAGTAATAAATTCCGAAAACTTCAGGGAATTTCCTGCTCAGAACTTCAGTAATAAATTCCGAAAACTTCAGGGAACTTTCTGCTCAGAACTTCTTCAAAGGCTCTGCCAGGTAAAGATCAGACATTAAACCGGAAGAGAATCACATCTCCGTCTTTTACCACATATTCCTTCCCTTCCAGGCCTACCAATCCTTTCTCTTTTGCTGCGGAAAGAGAACCGCAGTCCAAAAGATCCTGATAGTTCACGACTTCCGCACGGATAAATCCCCGTTCAAAATCTGAATGGATCTTTCCTGCCGCCTGAGGCGCCTTAGTGCCCTTTTTGATGGTCCACGCCCTTGTTTCATCTTCTCCTGAAGTCAGATAGCTGATTAACCCAAGCAGGCTGTAGCTTGCTTTAATTAATTTTTCCAAACCGGACTCTTTTAAGCCCAGTTCCTCTAAAAACATTGCCTTTTCTTCCTCATCCAGTTCCGCAATCTCCTGCTCAATCTGGGCGCAGATCACAAAAACCTCACAGCTCTCTTCCGCTGCATTTGCCCTTACTTCCTGCACAAAGGAGTTCTCCGCGCCGTCATTGGCCAGATCTTCTTCCGCCACATTGGCCGCGTAAATCACCGGCTTTGCCGTCAGGAGGTTATAGCCCGAGAACCAAAGTTCTTCATCCTCATCATCCAACGCAAAGGTCTTTGCCAGCTTCCCGTCCTCCAAATGGGCTTTCACCCGTTCCAGAAGCTTCAGTTCTTTGGCAAGGGTCTTGTCCATTCTGGCCCCTTTACTGGTCTTGGCAATCCGCCGTTCCAGAATCTCAATATCGGAAAAAATCAGTTCCAGATTGATGGTTTCAATATCCCGCACCGGATTGATGCTTCCGTCCACATGGACGATATTGCTGTCTTCAAAACAGCGCACCACATGGACAATGGCGTCCACCTCACGGATATTGGACAGAAACTGGTTGCCCAGCCCCTCTCCTTTGCTTGCTCCTTTTACCAGCCCGGCAATATCAACAAATTCAATCACCGCCGGCGTCACTTTCCTGGACTGGTACAAATCTCCCAGCTTCTTTAACCGCTCATCGGGCACTGTCACGACGCCCACATTGGGGTCGATGGTACAGAAGGGGTAGTTAGCTGACTCTGCGCCGGCCTTTGTCAGTGAATTGAACAATGTGCTTTTTCCCACGTTGGGCAAGCCTACGATTCCTAGTTTCATTTTATCTCAATCTCCTTTTGCTTTTCTTATATTTTAAAATTTCAAATATGTTTTTTCGGTTCAGATACTGTTGGCAATTTAGTTGTTAAGCTGCAAATGTAAGCTTTTTTTAATTTATTTGCCGGATGAAAATAAATTCTTCCGGGAATATTTCCTGTATATCTCATATGATAACTCACCGTTACTTGTTCCTCCGGAAATTCAAATGTATGCTCCTTTTTAAATCTTTCTAAAGTCCTCTTTGACTGCGGCGAAACACTTTTAGAAGGAAACGCCTCTTCCTCAAATCTTTCTCCATCCCATTTTGAAAAATATCTTTCCAAACTCATTAATTTATTGCATATTGCTCCAACATGGCATACCTGTACCTGCTCCTCTAATTGATTCCGCGCAACCTGATGAAATATAAGTGACGGGAAAAGTTCCTCCAAACATTCCAATAATTGCCGAGGCGTACTGATGCCCAAAATCTGCCTTTCCCTTATCTCGGAAATTTGGCTGGAATACTCCTCAATTTGCGCTTCATTTGACAAATTATACACACAAACAGGAAATGTCTGATCTCTCTCTAAAGAATAATAATTACATGGTATTTCAAACATACTCCAATAAGGTTCAAAAACAAAACTGATACAAAAAGACTCGTTCTCATATGCTGCAAGCAACCCTTTCCCATTCCCCTTTTCACATGTTACTTCCGCTTCATCCTGATTGACTTTCAGTATCTCCTGCCTGTCACACATATTTACAAAACGCCGAAGCATGTCCCTATCCTGCGTATTATTTCTCCATTGCGATACATAATATCCTTTGGTTAACTCCAATGAATTTAAATCTACAGGAGTTAAAACCGCACGTCCAAAACCATTGGTTCCTTTTACAGCCTTGCTGTAAGTATTGATAAACTGTTCCAATATCCGCACAGCCTCACTTTGATGCACTTCCCCTGTGCCCAAAGAAAGTTCATTTAATATCATTTGCATAATAAACTCCCCTCATACTCAGCCTTCTGCCATTCGATGCCTTTCAAAGAATCTCATCCAAAGCTTTTTCCCATTCATCAAAAAAGCCGTCCGGCCAGTAACTTAATTTGCCGCTGTCATAGATTTGCGGACATTCAACGGTATGTACCATTTTCCCCTTAGACTCTTTTCTGGAGAAATAAAATAATTTTGCGTCCTTTCCGTTTAAAATTTTCTGCTTTACAGCAATCCTAATGCCATTCAGAATATGATCACTATGCGTTTCCATAAATATTTGAATGCCATTTGCTGCGCACAAAGCAATTAGTTCCCCCATTTTTCTTTGTCCCTTAGGATGTAAATGCGCCTCGGGATTTTCCAAAATCAGGGTGCTTCCCTTCTCTGCTTTCAGCAGCGCTACAATAACCGGTAAAACATACGAAATGCCAAAGCCGACATTCGTTGGCCGAAATAATCTGCTCTTTGTCTTATCCATATAGTAAAACCCAAGCTTCGCCAAGTCCGTATTTTCAATCTCCGAAACATCAACTTTCACCTCGGGAGAAATCATATCCAACCAAAACTGCACTGCTTCTTTCAAAGATTTGTCCTTGTCCCATACGACACTTTTATCTTGATACCTGCATAGATAGTGAACCGTATATTCTCCATTTACTCCCAACTGATCCTGAGAATCTATATGGAAACTGGATTTTGGATAAATCACCTGAGGTGATTTTCTCTCTGCATTCAGATATTCAAAATTCTCTTGAAAGAACAATATATCATGATAATTTCCTGTACTTTCTGCTTCCAGTACATCAGCGTCTTTTTTGTAATGTACTTTTACATGATAACTTCCCTCTCTTTCCTGAAGCTGCAATTCCATGAATTCATTTTCCGCATATTCATATAAAACATCCTGGGCCATTCCAACATTTACAAAATTGCCGTTGAGACAAATACGGTTCGGCAGATAATTACTCTGTTCTGACTGTTTCAGCACCAACAGCGACTGAATAACCGTGGATTTGCCCATTCCATTTAAACCAGAAAACACATTAAGCGAACTTAATGGCAATACAAGAGACTCAAAACACTTAAAATTTTTGATCACTATTTTTTCCAGCATTACTTTGCCATCTCCTTTACCAGATTTTCAATCTTTTCAAACCGTCTTTTCACAGATGACACTTTGCCGCTGCCAATGGAATCCATAAATTCCCAATCTTCTGAACACATTACACGGTACTTTTCTACCAAATTCTCTTTGCGCTCCAGCAAAATTTGCAATTCATTCTCCGTGCATTCCGCCAGAATACAAGTCCATGTCTCAAACAAAGCTTTGCTGATTGGCCGTCTCTTGCACAAATCAGGCATACGCCTAAAGGCAAATTTACCAAAAATTTCCTTACTTACATTCAAAACCCTAACAAATCGTTCTTTCATAGGGCCTGAATCTGTCTCTTCAAATTCTTTACGATTCAGCATCTCCATCCCTGAGTTCAGAAATAAATCTATAGCTCCTCGATATTCCATTACGCCTAAGCCATAAAAAGTCAGAAATCGAAGAACAAATTCTCGATCCAGCATACGATCTGTTTTTACAGAATATCCTGTCGCTTGTTTGAATTCTTCCAAATTCGCGAGATCCTTTAAATATCTTGCAGCAAACCCCTGATACAATGCATGTCTGATTTCCTGCGGCTCCAGCTCTAATCCGCCTGTATTGATACGTTTAAAAATATTAAATTTCAAATTGACAGGTGCGCCAGGATTTATAATATAAGTAATGACCTGCGTTTCCTTCATTCTGCGCACATAAGCCCGCGGCATATCATCAATGGTAGCCCCGTTTAACTCCTTCAAAAACTCTAAGCCCGACAATCTGAGCTTGGATTCCTCATCTACAAAAAACTCTTTTAATGCTGTCAATCTCTGCAATCCATCAATCACTACCCATTTGCTGTTATTACTCCCATCAAAATAAAATGCTGGCAATGGTATCCTTAATAGCAGAGACTCAATCAGCTGACTCTTTTGTTCCTGACTCCACAATCCAGCCTTTCTTTGAAAATCAGGCATCAAATCAATTTCCTCGTTTTCTAATCTTGCAATTATCATATCCAGCGATAACGGTTTAGGTGAAATATCAATCTGTGTTGTATCATACGGCTTAATCAATTCTGTGTAGTTGGTTTCATCTGCCATCTCTTCCACTTCATCATCCCCAACCACTAATACATCGTTCTCTTTTAAATATTCCCTGCATAATTCAATATTTTCCTGAAAATTCTGCTGAGAGGACAACACGTCTATAAACAGCGAGTTACTTAATGTCCCATCCCTGTATTTTTGAGCAATGTTTATGAGCTTGTCTAACTCTTTTTGATATTTTTCAGATAGCATTTTCTCCCTCCTTGCATATTTCTTCCCCTATTTTACATACTATTCACTGAGGTGATTCTTTTGTCTGATTATATTTTACAAATAACCCCGGAACCGGAACTCATAAATAACAAAATGCTTTATTTTTGGTGTATTATAAAAAGCAGCGCTGTTGACGTCTCTTCCAATTATGGTTTTGGCTGGGCTGCTTCCGCTGACGCAGCATTTTTCGATGCATATAACTATTACCAAAGATTCATTTCCTTTTGATGATTATACATGACGGTATCGCCAGACGATCAATCCTTAGATTCCATCACCAGCAGCACTCCGTCCCGAAACGCAATCTCAGCCTGCTCTTCCACGATCTCATTGCTGACTCCACGGGAATGATAACATTTCAGAGTAAAATCTTCCACCTGATATTTAAATCCTTTCAAAGTAAGGCCTGTCACCTGGGGCGTAAAGGGAATCAGGGACACGTAATCCCCATACTGCTCCGCCTTGCGGAGCACAAGCCCCCGGTTCACCATGCGGATGCGGTTGTTGGCGTCCGCGATAACCGCTTCCACGCCATGTTCCATAGCCACGCCAAGAAGATGGATATTCCCCATGACATGATCCATTCTGCTGCCGGTGGCTCCCAGAATATGTATTTTCTCACATCCCTCTTCTATGGCAGTGCGCACTGCAAGTTCCGTGTCCGTTTCATCCTTTTCCGGCTGAAAGCGCAGAATCTTCGGCCTGCCCTTCTCCATCTCTGTAAACTTCCGCAGAATCTTCGGATTTACAGAATCGAAATCTCCTACAATAACATCCGGCGTCAGAGCCTTCCGGTAGAAAAATCCCACTCCGGCGTCTACTGCAATGGTAATGTCAAAATGGCGTTCCGCCATATAGGAGGCCGCGAATACGTCTCCCAGGCGTCCGCCGCTGATAATCAATGCTTCCATCTCTTCCTCCGTTCCCAAACGCTTTGCCCCCGCCTCTTGAAACTATTTCATCAATTCCTTGAATTTTCGCACATTTTCAGAAATATCTCCCCGAAAAACTGCGCTGCCTGACACAATCACATTGGCTCCGGCCTGTAAAACTTCTTCCACATTAGACAAAGTCACTCCGCCGTCCACCTCAATGTCCGTATTCAGCCCCTTTTCTTCTATGATATCCTTTAATCTGCGGATTTTTTCAAGGGAATAGGGAATAAATTTCTGTCCGCCGAATCCTGGATTCACTGTCATGAGCAGCACCATATCCAGCTTAGGCAGAATATATTCCAAAACATTCAGGCTGGTTGCCGGATTTAACGCCACCGCCGGACGGACGCCCCGTTCCCGGATGGCTTCCACTGTCCGATCCAGATGCGCGCATGCTTCTGCATGGACGGTAATAATATCCGCTCCGCAGTCTGCGAACTCCTGAATATAACGGACTGGCTCTTCCACCATTAAATGCACATCAAAGACTTTGCCGGTGCAGGGACGGATGGAGCGAATCAGCGGCATTCCAAAAGAAATACTGGGTACAAAGGCCCCGTCCATCACATCGATATGCACATATTCCGCTCCTGCTTCATCCATAATCCGGAGCTGTTCCCCTAACTTTGAAAAATCTGCTGATAAAATGGACGGCGATAAGTAATTCATGATTTTCTCCTTTTACATTTGAACAATGTTTTAATATTTCCTGGTACTTTTCAATTCTTCGTACAGCATTACATAATTTTCATACCGGAAAGGACTGATGGCTCCTTCTTCCAAGGCCTGTTTCACACGGCAGTCCGGCTCGTGAATATGGCTGCAGCCCTGAAATCTGCACAAAGGCTCATATTTCCTGAATTCCCGGAAATACGACTGCAAGTCCTGATGCCCGATTCCGGTCAGATAGATGGAACTAAAGCCTGGGGTATCCATAATGTAGGTCTGATCCTGGATACGGATAAGCTGGGAATGACGGGTGGTGTGCCTGCCACGTTCAATTTTCCCGCTGATATCTCCAGTTTCCATCTGCGCCTTGGGCTGCAGCAGATTAATCAGAGAGGATTTTCCTACCCCGGAGGGGCCTGCCACGGTTGTGGTTTTTTTCTCTAAGATCTGGAGAAGCTCTCCGATTCCCTGCTCTTTTTGGGCGCTGACAAAGAGAACTTCGTAGCCGCAGCTTCCGTATATTTCCCGCAGGTTCAGCAATTCCTCTTCTCTCACCAGATCCCGCTTGTTAAAACAGATCACTGTTTTTACCTGCTGCTGTTCCATCATAATCAAAAACCGATCCAGCAGGTTGAAATTAGGCTTTGGTTTGTCCGCCGCAAAAATCACAAGAGCCTGATCCACATTTGCCACTGCAGGGCGGATCAGGGCATTTTCCCGCTTTCGGATTCTGACAATATTGCCGGTCTTTTCTTCCATGCTGATAGGTTCCATCTCTACATTGTCCCCCACCAGAGGTTTTATTTTCTCTTTTCTGAAAATTCCTTTTGCCTTGCATTCAAAGATTCCGGCTTCTGCTGTATGCACATAGTAGAAGCCGGCAATCCCTTTCACAATTTTTCCCTGCATCTTTCACTTCCCATGGCTCTTCTTAATTCTGGGTAAACGCAACGCCGTCAATGGTTGTCTGATCGGTTTCTGTGATCTCCGCGTCATCTTCGTCCCGATAAACCCATTCCCAGTCAATGACAAAATATCCCTGGCTGCAGTTTTCAATATTGGACGCATTTACCGTAAAGGGGAATGAGGTTGCGGTCCAGGAGCTGATGACGTCGTTTCCTTCTGATTTGTAGAGGGTGATATTGGCCTCTACACGGATCGCGTCTTCGGGAATACTTCTGGGAAGATCAATATTATAATTATTCAGAGAATAATACTGAGTTGTGATCTTTTTGCCCAGACTGATGGTCAATGTCACCTGGGTTCCCTGTTCCACCACTTTGCCGGGAGCAATGCTCTGTCCCATTACATTTCCTTCCGGTATCTCGTCGCTGTAATCGGAAGAAGTGCTCGCAACTGTAATCCCTGCCGCTTCCATTTCCGCCCTGGCCTCCGCCTCTGGCTTATTCCATACATCCGGCATATTCACCGTTTCTCTTCCTTTGCTTAATATCACTGTGACAGTGTCTCCCTTTTTCACTTTAGCTCCTGCCTCCGGACTTTGGGAAATCACCTGATCATTGGGAATCGAGTTGTCAGACTGGTAATCGAACACCGGCACCAGACTGGCATTGCGCAATGTGGTTTCCGCGTCTCCTTTGGTCTTGCCTTTGACATCGGGCACATCAAATTCTCCCGGGCCGCTGCTGATGATAACCCGGATTGTGGTGTTTTTCTCCACCATGGCTCCCTTTTCTTCGCTCTGGGATATAATCTGTCCTTCCGGATATTCTTCGGAGGATTCCTCTCCATCCCTGTCAATTCCAAGCTTCATCTGATTCAGCGCGTCTTTTGCCTCATCAAAGGTATAGCCTCTTAAATCGATCATCTCCACTTTCTCGGATTCTTCTTCCTTTTCCTCATCTTCCTTCTCTGTCTCTGTCTTGATCTCCGGCTCTTTTTTCTCTTTCTCTCCGCCTCCGAACTTAAACAGCCCCAGGAAGCTTCCGCCGATATAGATGATAATGGCAACAATCACCACTGCCGCCACAATTCCCATAATCGTAACGGCTTTCTCCATTTTCGGATTCAGAAACCCTTCGTCGTCCTCATCCTCGTCCTCTTCTTCCTCATCCTCGTCTTCCATCTCTTCCTGATAATAAATATTTCTGGTCTGCTGCTTGATGCTTTCCACTTCCTCCGACTTCATGACCCGCGTCTTGTCCTGCTGTCCAAGGGGCACCATCACCACAAAATCTTCATCCGGGCTGATTAACGCTTTCTTCAAATCGATCAGCAAATCGCTGATGCTGTCATAGCGCCTGTCCGGACTTTTCTGGGTGCATTTTAAAATGATTTTTTCCATGCTGATGGGAAGATTGGGGGCAAAGGCGCTCGGCGCCACCATTTCCTCCTGCAGATGCTGAATAGCCACCGCCACTGTGGACTCCCCGTCAAAGGGCACCCGGCCTGTTACCATCTCATACATCACAATTCCAAGGGAATAAATATCGGTTTTTCCATCCACAAACCCGTTTCTGGCCTGCTCGGGAGAAGCGTAATGCACGGAGCCCATCACGTCGGAACTGATGGTATTATTCGTCGCTGCTTTGGCGATCCCGAAGTCCGTTACCTTGACCTTTCCCTCGGTAGAAATAATAATATTCTGCGGCTTGATGTCACGGTGAATAATATGCTTGTTATGCGCCGCTTCAATTCCTCTGCCTACCTGAATGGCAATGCTGACGGCCTCCTTAAAGGAAAGCTGCCCTTTTTTCTCAATATACGTTTTCAGGGTAATCCCTTCTACATATTCCATCACGATATAATGGATGGAATTCTCGCTTCCCACGTCGTAAATATTTACGATATTCGGATGTTCCAGACCTGCCGCAGACTGGGCTTCCGTGCGGAACTTGGTCACAAAATTCACATCATCGGAAAATTCCTGTTTCAGAACCTTAATTCCCACATAACGCCCCAGGGTATGATCTTTGGCTTTATACACATCGGACATTCCGCCGCTTCCTGCTTTTCCTACGATTTCATATCTGTCTGCCAGATAGACTCCTTCTTTTAACATATTTTCACCTCACCTGAAAATGGTTCTGTCAAAATCACTGTAATATTATCATTTCCGCCGTAATCATTGGCTGCTTCGATCAGCTCTTCCACGGCGTCCTCTATCTTCTGCTTTTCCTTTATAATCTCAAAAATTTCCTCATCTTCCAGCATATCCGTCAGGCCGTCAGAGCACATCAGAATCTGGTCTCCTTCTTTCAGCTCCACTTCAAAAAAGTCCACCTCTATCCCGTATCCTCCGCCTACGGCCCTGGTTATGATATTCCGATCCGGATGCAGCCTGGCCGCTTCCGGGGAAATCTCTCCCCTGCGCACCATCTCCTGCACATAGGAATGATCTCTGGTAATCTGGGTAAAAGAATCCCTTCCGGCCAAATACAGCCGGCTGTCGCCTACATTGGCCACGCACAACTCCCGATCCCGTATAGTCGCCGCCACCACAGTAGTTCCCATCCCTTCCAGATCAATATCTGTCTGGGCCCTTTCCATCACGGCCCGATTGGCCTCGCCGATTGCCTGGCGGATCACAGCAACCGGCATTGTGTCACTGTTTTTCCGCACAGAATCCACAATTACCTCCACCGTATACCTGGAGGCATAGTCTCCGGCATTGTGGCCGCCCATCCCGTCCGCTAAAATAAACAGATTCGGCAGATTTCCAACCGGAGTCTCTGAAGTATACTTATAGTCCTGATTCATATCCCGTCTTCTCCCTGTATCCGTTTTGGAAAAAGTCTTCATATCTTCCCCTGCCTTTCTGAAAATTTCTTTCGCAATTGTCCACAGGCCCCGTCAATATCTCTGCCCATTTCCCTTCTTATAGTAACATTTATTCCATATTTTTCAAGTTTATTTTTGAAATTCAAAATAGTCTCGGAGTTTGGCTGCCGGTAATCCCGCTCTTTTATGGGATTCACCGGGATCAGATTTACGTGGCAGTTGATTCCCCGGATCAGCGCTCCAAGCCGCCCGGCGTCCTCATTGCTGTCGTTGACGCCTTCCACCAGGCTGTATTCAAAAGTAATCCGCCGCCCTGTCTTCGCAAAATAATCTCTGCAGGCTTTCACCACTTGATGAATCTCATATTTTTTTGCCACCGGCATCAGTTCCATGCGCTTTTCCTGGGAAGACGCGTGAAGAGACAATGCCAGAGTAATCTGAAGTTTTTCCTCCGCCAGCCGGTACATGGCCGGCACAATGCCGCAGGTGGAAACCGTAAGATTCCGCTGGCTGATATTTATTCCGTTTTCATCTGATATCAGCCGGATAAATTTCAGAAGATTCTCATAATTGTCCAAAGGCTCTCCTGTTCCCATGACTACCACATGAGATACCCGCTCCCCGGTATCTTTCTGTATCTGATAAACCTGATCCAACATCTCCGCCGGGGTAAGATTTCTCACGAAACCGCCCAGGGCGGAAGCGCAGAATCTGCATCCCATCCGGCAACCTGCCTGGGAGGAAATACACACACTGTTTCCATGATGATATTTCATCCAGACGCTTTCCACCACATTGCCGTCGGGCAGGGCAAAGAGATATTTTCTGGTTCCATCTATTTCAGAACACTGCACATCTTCCTGCCGCAGCACAGTCAATTCACATGTATTTATTAATTTTTCCTTTAATTTCTTTGAAATATCCGTCATTTCCTCAAATGTTTCCGCATGCTTCACATGCAGCCAGGGATAGATCTGCTTCGCCCGAAAGGGCTTCTCCCCCAGGGAGGCCAGAAATCCGCCCAGTTCCTTTTGATTCCATGACTTTATATCTGCTTTTTCCATAGCTTCCTCTATCAATTTTCTGTAACAGTCCAGATACCTTCACTGTTACAATTTCTCACAAATTTTGCCAAAAAGAATCCGTCGCAGATTCCTTTTTCCGGTAAAATCTGCTGCTGCTTTTCCAGAGAAAATTCCGGATGTTCCTCTAAGAACCATGCCGTATTCTCCTGATTCTCACCAGGGTTGATGGTGCAGGTGCTGTAAAGCAGCGTCCCGCCCTTTTTCACATACTGGCATACGGTATTCAGTATTTCCCGCTGAAGAGACGCCAGCTCTTTGCATGCTTCTTGCGTCACTTTATATTTAATGTCGGCTTTTTTCCCCAGAACTCCAAGACCGGAACAGGGCAGATCCGCAATGACAACATCGGCCTGTCCTATTAATTCCGGATCCGGTATCCGGGCATCTGCCTGCAAAGCGCGAATATTGGAAAGCTGGCAGCGGTCAATGTTCTCCTGAATCAGAGCAACTTTGCCAGAACTTAAATCCCTGGCCTCCACCATTCCGGTTCCATGCATCAGTTCCGCCGCATGGATGCTCTTGCCTCCGGGAGCCGCACAGACATCCACCACAAAACTGTGTTCTTTCGGCGCGGCCCACAGGCCTGCTCTCACGGAACTTAAGTCCTGCACATGGAATTTGCCCTCCCGAAAAGCCGGAATTTTCTCCAAAAAATCATAATTTTTAATCCGTAAAACGTTTTCCAGCTCAGATTCTTCCACCTGAATCTGAGCTTCCTCTAATTCTTTTTTCAATTCTTCTCTCGTTGTTTTTAAGGGATTCACCACAATAGCAGCGGGCGTCTCTGTCAGAAACGCTTCCAGAAATCCTTCGATTTGCTCCAGAGAATAAGATTGCCGCCACAACTTTAGAATCCACATCGGCATAGAGCCGGCAATGGAAAGATACTCCAAAGGTTCCTTCTCTTTGTCCGGCATGGGAAGAAAGTCAAGATTTCGGCTGACACTGCGCAATACGCCGTTGACAAAGCCCTTCAGATTCCGGAATCCCCGCTTCTGCGCCAGCTTCACCGCCTCATTGCAGGCAGCGGAAGCCGGAACGGCGTCCATATATTTCAGTTCATAGACGCCGCTCCTTAAGATGCAGCGGATCACTGGCTTCATTTTATTTACTTTCACGCTGGAACATTGATTCAGCACATAATCGATCCAAATCATATGCTCCAGCGTGCCTTCACAGACCCGCTTGATAAAGCTCCGTTCCTGCTTAGGAAGATACCGGTATTTGTCCAGCGTATTCCGGATGGCGATGTGGCTGTACACGCCGTCACGGGTCACTGCCAGCAAAACATCCAATATCAGTTCTCTGCTGTTTATAGCGTTACTGCTCATAAATCCTCCTGAATTTCCTGTGTATTGACATAAAAAAACTCACAAATACAATTGTCAGGCAAGGGCGAAGTTGTCAGTCGTCTCTTCCGCCGGAGAGAATCAGAAGTCTCAGTAACTGCAGAATGGCGGAGGCTGCGCCTGCTACGTAGGTTAAGGCTGCCGCGCCCAGAACTTTCCTGGTTCCCCGCAGCTCTTCTTCGCCCAGAATTCCGGTTTCCCCCAGAATCCGCACTGCCCGGTTGGAGGCATTAAATTCCACCGGAAGGGTTACAAGCTGAAATAATACAGTCAGGGAAAAACAGAGGATTCCAATGTTGATCAGCAGGCTTCCGGTGCTGCTGGTTATGAAAAATCCAATAACGATCAGAGGCCACGCAATAAATGAGCCGAAGTTTGCCACCGGAACGATGGCGCTGCGGATGGTTAAGGGCGCATAGGACTGCTGGTGCTGGATTGCATGGCCGCACTCGTGGGCCGCAACGCCTACCGCCGCCACAGAAGCAGAGCCGTATACGCTGTCGGAAAGCCTTAAGGTCTTATTTCTCGGATCGTAATGGTCGGTGAGGTTCCCGGAAACATGCTGAACCGTCACGTCGTAGATTCCCGCCGCGTGCAGAATGCGTTCTGCGGCCTGGGCTCCTGTCATTCCCGACATGCTGCGGACTTTATCAAATTTGTTAAATGTAGTTTTTACTCTTGCCGACGCAATCAGACAGATGACTGCCCCGATAATCACCAGAATATACGTTGGATCAAAATAATAATAATACGGCATACAAACACTCCTTTTCTTATCTTTGCATAATTACCGTTTCCCCAGTTTTTTTCCGGCTTCCACGGAAAATCCCCGCAAAAACGCATCGGCGCTGAGCCGTTTCTTGCCTTCTAACTGCAGTTCTTTCAATATCAGAATTCCCTGGCCGGTCTGCACTTCTATGGCATCTTTCATAACTCTTATAATAGTTCCCGGCTCCAAGGCTTCTCCGGTAACCGAAGCATTTCCTGATTCAATGGCTTTTTCCTGCTCATTGTCCCTTACCTCTGCCTTCCAGATTTTCAGGGTTTTCCCATCCAGGAAAGTGTATGCGCTGGGCCAGGGATTCAGCCCCCGGATCAGGCATTCCAGCTCCCGGGCAGGTTTCTTCCAGTCAATTTCGCCCAATTGCTTCCTGATCATAGAGGTGTGAGTTGCCTCTTCCTGATTCTGAGGCATATACTTCGCCGTGCCCTTTGCGATTTCCTCCAAAGTCCTGACGCAGAGCTCAGCCCCTGTCTCGGCCAGACGATCAAACAGGCTTCCTCCTGTCTCGTCCTCCCGCAGCTTTACTTCCTCTTTCAGAATCATATCGCCGGTATCTATGCCTTCATCCATCCGCATGGTGGTCACTCCCGTTACCTTTTCTCCATGGATGACTGCCCACTGAATGGGGGCCGCTCCCCGGTATTTTGGCAGCAGGGAAGCATGAACATTCACACAGCCGAACCTGGGCATTTCCAGAATTTCTTTGGAAAGTATCTGGCCGAAAGCCACCACCACCATAATATCCGCTTCCTGCTTCCTTAAATATTCCACACATTCCGGATCCCGGATCCGTTTCGGCTGATAAACCTCCAGCCCGTGGGTCAAAGCCGCTTCTTTTACCGGCGAAAACTGCATGTTTTTCCCCCGGCCTTTGGGCTTATCCGGCTGAGTCACCACCAGGGAAATCTCATGCCCGGCCTGAATCAGCGCTTCTAACGTTCCCACGGAAAAATCCGGCGTTCCCATAAAAATAATTTTCATTCCCTTATTCTTCCTCCTCATCCTCGTAGACCGCGTCATGCAGGGGACCTTCAATCTTCTCCACGTACATGTGGCCGTCCAGATGATCGATTTCATGGCAGAAGGCCCGGGCCAAAAGCTCCTCCCCTTCCATCTCAAACCGTTCCATATTCTCATCCCAGGCTTCGATTTTCACATAGTAAGGCCTGGTCACCACTCCCGCCTTTCCCGGCAGGCTTAAACAGCCTTCATCTCCCGTCTGCTCTCCGCGGCTTGCAATCACCCGGGGATTGATCAGAACAATGGGGCCGTCCCCGATATCAATCACTGTCAGCCGTTTTAAAATTCCCACCTGGGGCGCGGCAAGGCCTACGCCGTTTCCATCGTACATAGTCTCTAACATATCCTCAATCAACTCTTTGATCTTGGGAGTTACCTCTTTTACCTCCCGGCACTTTTTCTTTAAAATGTCGTCACCCAACTGGCGAATATTCCGCAGCGCCATATTCCTCTTCCTCCTTCATCAAACACTAACATGCTGTCTTTAAAAACCATTCATGGGATTAAAATCAAACTGTATCATAACACTGGCAAATTCCCGGTGGCTGCTGATAAATCCCTCCAGTACATCTTTTATTTTTACCAGTTCCCCATAGTCTTCATGCTTAAAATAAATCACCTTTTTATATATGTCTTTCACCCTGGCCACAGCGGCATTGGCCGGCCCCACCACAGTCAGTCCCGCCAGCTTTCCTTTTTCCCTGGCCTGGCATACTTTTTTTGCCAAAAGCTCTGCGCTCAGCATGGCTGTCATCTCATCTTTGGAAGCCACAAGCATTGCCATCATATGCCCGCAGGGCGGATAATTCATCAGCTTCCGGCTGGCAATCTCCGTCTCATAAAACCCGGCATAATCCTGCTTTCCGGCCAGTTTAACGCAGTAATGCTCCGGATGATAGGTCTGTATTACCACTTCTCCGGGCAGCCGCCCCCGGCCGGCCCGGCCGGCTGCCTGGGTCAGAAGCTGAAATGTCCGTTCCGCCCCATGAAAATCGCTGACAAACAAGGACAAATCCGCCGCCAGCACACCCACCAGCGTGACATTTGGAAAGTCATGGCCTTTAACAATCATCTGGGTGCCGATTAAAATATCCGCCTCCTGATTGGCAAAGGATGAAAGGATTTTCTCATATCCTGATTTATTTCTCGTGGTGTCAAAATCCATCCGAAGCACTCTGGCTTCCGGAAATTTTTTCTTGACAATCTCTTCTATTTTCTGGGTGCCGGCCTTAAACCCGCTGATATATTTGGATCCGCACTCCGGACAGTTCTGAGGAACCGGCTCTTCATGGCCGCAGTAATGGCACATCATTCTGCCGTTGTTATGCTGGCTTAAAGAAACGTCACAGTGGGGACATTTCAGCACATGGCCGCAGGAGCGGCAGGAAACAAATCCGGCCATGCCCCGGCGGTTGATAAACAGCATAATCTGCTGGCGGTTCTTCAGCCGTTCCTCCATTAACTCCTGGAGACGTCCGCTTAGAATCGAACGGTTCCCCTGCTTTAATTCTTCCCGCAAATCCACAATCTCACACGCTGGCAGCGGTTTTTCCTCAATTCGCTCCGTCATTTCCAGCAGACGGTACACTCCCTTTTTGGCTTGATAATAGCTGTCCAAAGAAGGCGTGGCCGATCCCAGCACTACGCTCGCTCCCGCCATTTCCGCCCGGTGAATTGCGGTCTCTCTGGCATGATACCTGGGCAGCGTCTCGCTTTTATAGCTGGTTTCGTGCTCCTCGTCTATGATTATAATTCCAAGATTTGAAAATGGCGTGAACAATGCGGAGCGGGGGCCGATCATTACATCCAGCTCTCCGGCTTTTGCCCGCTCAAACTGATCGTACCGCTCTCCGGCAGACATTTTGGAATTCAATACAGAGACTCGATCTCCAAAACGCTGATAAAAGCGCACCACGGTCTGGTAGGTCAGGGCAATCTCCGGAATCAGCACAATGGCCTGTTTTCCCGCTTTCACTGCCCGCTCAATCAATTCTATGTACACTGCCGTCTTACCGCTTCCCGTCACCCCGTGAAGCAGCCAGGTATGATGATTTCCCCTGGCAAATTCCTGCCAGATTTCTTCCACAACTTCCTGCTGTTTGGGATTTAACACAATCCGCTTCTTTTCTTTTGGAAGCTCTTCTCCGAAAGGACTGCGGTACAGCCGCCGTTCTTCCACGCTTAAAATTCCCATCTCCTTCATGGCCTTCACCACGGAAGCAGTGATATTCAATTTGCCTGTTGCCATCTCATAAGGCAGAGGGTTTTGCTCCATCAGAGCCTCTAACAGCCTGGCCCTGGCCTTATGGTTCTTTTTTTCAAAAAGGGCAAGCTGCTCTTTCGCCTTTTCTTCCTTTAATTCCAGTTTTACAAAGCGCTGTTTTTTTTCTTTTGTTTTCTGTTTGATTGGAAGCACGGTTTTCAGGGCATGGTTCATAGTTCCGCCGTAATTTTTCCGCATCCAGCCTGCAAGAGCAATCAATTGAGATTCAATGGGAACGCTGTCCCTGACCACAGCCTGAATCTCTTTTAACTTCTCCACATCGTATTCCGGCTTATCGGTCAGTTCCACCACATAGCCGGTGGTCTTGCGCCGGCTGTTCCCAAAAGGAATCTCCACCTGCATTCCTACGGCAAGGCTTTCCTTAAGATGCCCCGGCACTTTGTACTGGAACGTCTTATCCAGTTTTTCATGAGAAATATCAATAATTATATTGGCATATTCCGCCATTGCTACATCACCTGTTTTCTTTTTCCTGTGCCAGTTCTTCCAACACTTCCTGAATCAGCACACGTTCATCCATGGGGTACTTCTGGCCTTTGATTTCCTGATAATCTTCATGGCCCTTTCCCGCAAGCACGATAACATCGCCCGGTTCCCCATTTGCTATGGCATACCGGATGGCCTCTTTGCGGTCAGGGATCTCCACATATTTTCCAGTTGTTTTATTAATCCCTGTTTTAATATCATCTATAATATCCTGAGGTTCCTCAAATCTTGGATTGTCAGAAGTAATAATTGTCAAATCCGCTAATCTGCCCGACACCTCTCCCATCTCGTAGCGGCGCAGCTTGGAGCGGTTTCCGCCGCATCCGAATAAGCACACCAGACGTCTTGGATGATACTCCTTTAAGGTTCCAAGCAAACTCTCCAGGCTCATGGCGTTGTGGGCATAGTCAATCATCAGCGTAAATTCATCCGACACCGGGATCATCTCAATTCTTCCTTTCACCCGGGCTGCCTTCAGCGCCTGCTTCATATTTTCCTCTGTCACCTGAAAATGACGGCAGATGGCAATGGCAGTCAGAGAATTGTACACACTGAACCGCCCCGGCACATCAATCTCCACTTCCATATCCACAAGGCCCTTTGCCTGATAGGCCACGCCCAGATATCCCGGCCGCTTCACCAACTGAACCTGTTCCGCCCGCAGATCCGCTTCCGGCGCAAATCCAAAGGTCTCCAGTTCACAGGTATGCCCTTCTGTCACTTGTTTCCAATGAGCGTCGTCCACATTGACAATTCCTGTTTTGCACTGACGGAACAGCATCCCCTTGCATGCCAGATATTCTTCAAAGGAAGCATGTTCGTTTGGACCGATATGATCCGGCTCAATATTGGTAAATATCCCCATATCAAACAAAATTCCGGCAGTCCGATGCATCATCAGCCCCTGAGAGGACACTTCCATCACAGCGCACTGACATCCTCCTTCCACCATCTGATGAAAATACTCCTGTACGATATAAGACTCCGGCGTGGTATTCTTTGCCGGAATTGCCTGATCTCCGATCAACGCTTCTATGGTGCCGATTAATCCCACCTGATAGCCTGCCTGCTCCAAAATGGACTTCACCATATAAGTAGTGGTGGTTTTCCCTTTCGTCCCGGTCACTCCGATAACCTTTAACTTTTCCGCCGGATAATGGAACCAGGCGGCAGAAACCAACGCCAGTCCGTATCTGGTATCTTCCACCCTTATCACAGTAACAGATTCCGGCGCTTCCACCTCTTCCTGCACCAAGAGAGCCGCCGCGCCTTTCTCTGCCGCTTCTTTTGCGTAGGCGTGGCCGTCGGACACTGCGCCTTTGATGCATACGAACAGGCAGCCTTCTGTCACTTTTCTGGAATCGTACGCCACCTCTGTGATTTCCGCTTCAGGCCTCCCCTGTACCAGAGTATATTCCAGACGTTCCAGTAATTTATTTAATTTCTCCATACAATAACCTCTTTTCAAACGCGCTCTAAAAGCATACTCGCTTTATTATATGATATATTCAGGGATTTGGCAAGTTTTGAAGAGACCAAACTTTTCCGTTTTCATTCTATAGAAACAGATACACAGCCCTATAGAAAACAGCAGGATAGATTCATAAATACGCAAAAACCCCCGGAAACAACTCTATTCCCGAAGGTTCTCAATTCTGGCGCTCCATTCCATAAATACTCATACACGAAACGCTCGACTGTTTATGAAATGGTATACCCGAGCGCGCCGCAAAACCGCTTCCCGACGCGCCTCAGCTTCTAATTCACACTTTCTGCATCTGCAAAGGACAGCTTCGTCTCTGTCGCATGGAAAAATTCTTCCTTGGCCAATCCGAAGCAATCCAAAATCTGTGGGGAAAATGTTCCGCACTCACCGTCAACAATCATCCGCGCCGCTTCCATCACGGTATAAGGATCTTTGTAAACCCGTTTGCTGACCAAGGCGTCATAGACATCCGCAACAGACACCACCTGTGCCCAAATGGGAATTGCGTCTCCTGACAATTTGTCCGGATATCCCTTTCCGTCGTACCGTTCATGGTGATAGCGGCAGATCTCATAGCAGTAGCGGTAGAAATCGTCTTCCTCCTGCTTAAAATTCTCCAACAGCTCGCAGCCATAAATCGTATGC
The DNA here is from genome assembly GCA_910584585.1 of uncultured Lachnospiraceae bacterium. Lineage (GTDB taxonomy): Bacteria > Bacillota > Clostridia > Lachnospirales > Lachnospiraceae > Petralouisia. Next base: position 59,360 of record CAJUBP010000027.1, read on the forward strand.
TTCTTAATTTCCTCAAATTCATCATTAGTAAGTTTGCCCGGTTTCAGCAAAATGCTGTCGGGAATGGCAATCTTGCCCAGATCATGCAGCGCGGAAGCATTGACGATCAATTCCATATCTTCCTCTGTCAGCTCATATTCCGGATACTGCTTAACCAGATACTTCAAAAGCACGCCGGTATAGTACTTTACACGCTGAATATGTTCCCCAGATTCCAGGCTTCTGAATTCCACAACGGAACTTAACGCATTTACCAGAAAATCATTATTTTTCTTTAGTTTCTCTCTGCTCTCCCGCAGCTGCCTGGTCCGTTTCTCCAGTTTCTTCTCGATATCTATCCGGTGGGAAAACAGCTCAATAATATTCATTGCGCGCCGCATTACCACCTTGGGGGTAAAAGGCTTGTATACAATATCAGAAGCGCCGTATTCATATGCTTTTAATTCTGTGTCCACAGAAGCATCTCCGGTAATAATGATTACCGGTATGTAATCCATATATTTCTTCTCTACCATGAATTCCAACACATCCAGCCCGGATTTGCCCGGCATGATAACATCCAGAAACATCAATGCAATCTGCTCATTCTTTTCCTCAATGATCTGAATGGCCATGTCACCATCTTCGGCTTCCAAAATCTCGAACTGCTCTTCAAAAATAAACTTCAGCATCTCGCGATTTATGTCAACGTCGTCAACGATTAATAAAGTATTCCTTTCCATGACTTCTCCTTTGCAGAATTTCTTTAAAAAGTTAAAAACCTGTATTCTCTTTACAGCGTCTCAGGGCATATTATACTATATCGTTCTGCCGAAATCAACTTGATTCGGAAAACATCCGTGACGATTTTAGGATAAACGCATCAATTTCCAGCCCTCCCCATATTGACTTTTTAACTTT